>JAJDVY010000025.1 GCA_022825885.1 Nitrospirales bacterium
ATCGGCTCGGCTTCCGCGACTCCCCCTCAAGGGGGGAGTCATAACACAGTCATCATCCCATGCGAGCAACGGTTGAGCAACTTCCTAGGTCCCTGCAGTGCGGTTGACCAACCAGACCCCGCCCAGGACGAATCCGATGCCAAGCATTTTGATCAGGTCCAACGATTCCCCCAGAATGACGAACGACAACAACAAGGCGGACACCGGAATCAGATTGGTAAAGATCCCGGCCCGTGAGGGACCGATACCGGATACTCCGTAAAGCCAGGCTTGCTGGCCAAGCGCGGTGGCAAACACGATGACATAGACCAACGCCGCCCAACCGGAGGGAGGAACACTGCCGACGCCTGCCTCCAACACCTGGGGATCTATCCACAGCAACGGAATTTGAAACACGATGGAGATGAGAAGCGTCGTCCAATTCACCGTCAGCGGCGACAACCCTTCCATCATCCAGCGGCTGCCGATGGTGTACAAGGCCCAGCTTACCAGGGCCAGAACGACCAACCCGCCGCCCAGCACAGGGTCCGCTCCGCTATCCGCCGCGGCATGACTACCCGATACCAGTGCCACACCGATGAACGACACCGCACACCCGACCCAGACCCGGCTAAAGGGGATATCCCGCAATAGTAATGACGACAGAAAGGCGGTAATGGCCGGGCTGGCCCCGATAATGACGCCGGCGGCCCCGGCCCCGATGTGCTTGAGCCCATACAAGATCAGCAGGTGATTCCCGAGCACGCCAAGTCCCAGAGCCGTGAGGACCCCGAGGTCCCGCATGGTCAATCGCGTTCCGGACTGCTCCTGCCACCACCACAACGGAACAAGAATGCACAACGCGCCGAGGCCGCGAAATACGGACACTTCCACCGCGGAAAAGGCGCCCAACGCCACCTTCTGGGCCACCACCGACCCGCCCCACACGACCGAAGCCGTGAGCAATGCGGCATAGGCCGCTGATTTGGAAGGGCTACTCAACGCTCGCCTCCCGAATGCGTTTCTCTGTACAATACGACCCGGCGGGCACCGGTCGCACAGGCAAGAGAGCCTGCCCTGAGCTTGTCGAAGGGCCGGCCATGGGTCCCGTACACTTTCTCCGAATCAGATATGAATCACGATCATTTCCTGACCTCATCATCCTCTCCATTGTCTTTCTTTGAGAACTGTCCCGAGGGCGGGCAACGGCTTCCGGCGGGCCATATCCACGTGTGGCGGGCGATTGTAGACGTACCCTTGACACGTCTTCAAGTGTACCAGGAAACCCTGAGTCCCGACGAGCAGGAACGCGGGCAACGCTTGAAAGGCTCCCAACACCGGCGACGCTTTACCGCGGCACGAGGCATCCTGCGCCATATTCTCGCTCGTTATCTCGAGACGTCACCCCGGGAGATCCGCCTTGAATCGGGTCCCTTCGGGAAACCGATATTGCCGAATTCCGCGGGGCGGCAACTCCATTTTAACCTGTCTCATTCCCATCAGTGGGCCGTCTATGCCATTTCCCGCGACCTTGAAGTCGGCATCGATCTTGAGAAAGACCGGGATTCCCTCGATTACGCGGGGCTGGCCGAGCGCATTTGCAGCCCTGAGGAATTCACGATTTTTCAGAACCTCCCCGAGGCCGAACAACGGGCGGCATTCTTCCGTTGCTGGACCCGCAAAGAGGCCTTTGTCAAAGCTCTGGGCCACGGATTCTCCTTTCCCCTGCAACACGTGACCGTGTCCTTCACTCCCGATGACCCGCCCCGGATCCTCAATCCCCGGCTCAGTCTTTCGGAGACAGACTTATCCCCCAAGGATTGGTGCCTGTTTAACCTCCCCCTGGGGCAAGGATTCTGGGGAGCCTTGGCGGTTGCAGGGAGGCCCTCCCTGATCCGGGGCTGGGACTATCATTTCGAAGCGTAACGGGCCATCTACACGCGTTGCTCTCGACGCCGTCAGAAAGGTGACCGTCCAAATGGCTTAGTGGTCTAGGCCTTCTGTCCCGTTGACTCGCTATTCACGGGGGGCCTAGAATGTATTTTCTATTGCTTGGGGGCACCCGAGATTCTCGCTGGTTTGATACAAGGAGGGACGTATGTCGTTATTGATTACGGAAGAATGTATTAATTGCGGAGCATGTCTCCCGGAATGCCCGAATGAGGCGATCTTCGAAACTCGGAGTGCCGCGGAAGAAAAAGGGTATGCGGTCGGTGAAGGACAAGGCGAAGGTGATACGGTATACGTCATCACCCATGAACGTTGTACCGAATGCGTCGGGCATTTTGATGAACCACAATGCGCGGCCGTCTGTCCGGTCGATGACTGTTGCATCTCCGACCCGGATGTCCCCGAGACCACCGATGTCCTGCTGGAGAAAGCCAGAACGCTGAACCCTGACAAGGAAATCGATCCCGAGAAGGTGTGGAGCGGCGTACGCAACTAAGGAACCTCATGCTGAAACGCCCCGTCCTCGTATGAAGACGGGGCGTCGTGTTTCTCCCCCTGGCCACTCTTCCGGCCTCTCGCCGTTACACGTTCTGGAAATCCGCGACTCGCACGGAAACGAACTTCGACACGCCGGGTTCTTCCATGGTGACCCCGAACAGGGAATCGGCGACTTCCATGGTGCGTTTATTGTGGGTGATCACGAGAAACTGCGACAGCGGGGTTAACTGGGGCAGGAATCGAGCGAACCGGACCACGTTCGGTTCATCCAACGGGGCGTCGACCTCGTCCAAAATACAAAAGGGCGACGGCTTCGTCAGAAAACTGGCGAACAGCAAGGCCAACACGGTCAAGGTTTTTTCCCCGCCGGATAACATCGTCAGATTCTTGAGGCGTTTCCCGGGCGGCTGAGCGATAATATCGACCCCGGGCTCCTGTCCGGGCGCTTCTTCATTCTCTTCCGCATCCGGCTGCACCAATACCAGTTCCGCCTGTCCGCCGGCAAAAAAGGCCGAAAAAACTTCCCCGAACTTTTCCTGGACAGCCTCAAACGTCTGCTGGAACATTCGATTCGTCGTTCGATTGAGGCGTTCGATGATTTCCTGCAGCGAGCGGATCGATTCCGACAAATCCTCTTCCTGTTCATGGAGAAACCGGTATCGCTCTTCCAATTCCCGGTGCTCGTCGATTGCGGCCAAATTCAACGCCCCCATGCGGTCCATCCTGGTCCGGATGGTCTGCACCCGTTCCCTCCAGGTCTCGGGCCCTTCACCCTCGGCGTCGTGCGAATCGTCGGACTGCGGCGTTTGCGTTTCACTGACCTCCATGGACTCTCCATAGGTGCCGGTCAGGGTTTCCTCGATGGTCTGCATCCGCGTCCGGATCTCAGCAAGGTGGACGTCCGATTCCCGTCGCGTTTCCTTGGTCGCAGAACACTGTTTTCGATTCTCATGAAGACCGTGTTCATGTTCCCGTGCCCGTTGCAGGCCGTCCGTATGACGCTCTTCGACCTCACGCAGCTCGCCCTGCAACGTCGTCTTCCTGGCCTCCAATGCCTGAAACGTCTCATCCGCGCGACGGCGTTCTTCCTGGCTCTGCCCGGCTTGAAGCTGCAGGGATTCGATCCGTCCGGCAAGACTCTCGATACGTGTCCGCCGGTTGCGGTCCTCTTCCTGTAACCGGTCCAAATCCGCACGGGCGCGTTCGTGACGTTCCCGATAGGTGGTGAGGGTCAACCGCGTCTCGGTCAACCGGTCATAGAGCGCGCGTATGGCTTCGTCCACCTCCTGGAGGTGCGTGGTGGATCCCTCCAGCCGTGCTTCTTCTTCGCCGTGTTGTTGCCCAATCTCTTCGAGCCGCGTTCGAGCCAGACGTTCGTGCTCTTGGACCCGAGCGAGTTCTGCTTGACAGGCTTCCAATTCCGTCCGGTTCGCATTCAACCGCTGCTCCAAATCCTGGAGGCGACCCGTTAAGGCGGAGCGTTCCTGCTCGACCACGAGTTGCCGCATTTCGGACTCTTTTATGGCAGCTTCAAGGGTTTGGAGTTGTTGCTTGTTTGTCTCCAGCCGTTCCTGTTCCGTCCGGCGTTGGCCGTCAAATCCGGCGATGCGTTGGTCCATCGAGGACAGTTCCTGTTCCAACGCCTGCACTTCGCGCCGCCGTTGAAGCAGCCCGCTTGCCTCATCGGAGGACCCGCCGGTCACGATGCCCCGGGGATCAATGACTTCCCCGTTTTTCGTCACCAATAGCAGGTGCCCGGCGTCGGCTTCAGAAACGCGCGTCATCGCCGACAGACCATGTTCGAGCGTATCAATCAAGACCACCCGCCCCAAAAGACTCTGCAACACGCCCTGAAGGTCGTCGGGGACGGCAACCAGGTCGACCGCCCGGCCCAACACCCCGCTCGCCTGCTGCAAATCAGGCCACGACTCCGGAAGCGCGGAGGAAACAGGGGGTTGAGCGGCAACAAAGGTCCCACGGCCCCAACCCTGTTCCGTGAGGACCTCGAGTGCTTGCATCACGTCATCGACCCCGCGGACAACCCAGGCGCGAATATGCTCTCCCAAGGCCGCCTCGATGGCGACTTCATATTCTTGCGGAACCTTCAACCGTTCAGCGAACGCTTCCCTGACCCCCTGGCACACTTGTCGCAAGGAAAGGTCGTTCCCCTCCCGGCCTTGCCGATACCCCAACTCTTCCTGAAGCACGGCTTGCAGCGCCTGCAACCGCGATTCGGCGGCCGCCCGGCCGGTTTGCTCCCGAATCCGTTGTTGATCGATCTCCCGAATCCGCTCTTCGAGTTCCAACGTCCCGGCCGACAGGGTTTCGTGCTTCTCGCGGTCGGCGACCAATTGCCGGGTCACCTGTTCCAAGAGAACGGCTTGCTCGGCCAAGGTCGATTCGGCGTTCGCTCGTTCCTGCCCGCAATGGGCCTGATCATCCTGCACGTCACGGAGGCGGGCCCCCAGTTCCCGTTGCCTGGTGTCGAAATTAGCAAGCTGCGCTTCGGTTTGCGAACGTTCGACCGCAAGGTCGAACAGGCGTTGCCGGCTTTGCCCGGTCCGGGTCTGCAACGCCGTCCGCTGTTCGCCGTGCCGTTGATCTTCCGTTTCCAATTCCGTCAATTGTCCGGTCACCCGAGCCGTGTCGCCTTCCGCGCGTTGCACCTGCTCCTGAAGGCTATTGATGCTCACCGAGGCTTCCTCGGACACCGCACAGAGACGAATCTGTTCTTCCAATGCCTGCGTTCGCTGCTGGTCAAACAAGTCGGCTCGATTCCGCTCGACTTCCATGGTCGTGAGGGCCTGCCCGATGTCGTGCTCCAATTGCCGAAGTTCCTCCTGCAGATGTCCGACGCGTTCCCCGTCACGGAGCAACGCCGACTTGGCCTCCTCATACGACGCCGTCAGGCGAGCTTCCTCGGCCATGAGTTGGGCCTCACGCAATTCCAACCGGGCCAGTTCGGATTCCACGCTCGTCCGCTGTCGATGCAGGTTTTCAAAATCGTGTTTCAGGAGCCGGATTTCGAGGGCACGGGATTCTTCTTTCAGCTTCCGATACTGTTCGGCCTGCTGCGCCTGACGTTTCAAGGTCCGCAGTTGTTTTTCCACCTCGGCAATAATATCCCGGACGCGAGCCAGGTTCTGCTGCGTGGTCCTGAGTTTGTTCAGCGCTTCCGTCTTTTGTTTTTTGAACCGGCCGATTCCCGCGGTTTCTTCTATAAACGCGCGCCGGTCCTGGGGAGACCCGGAGAGGATATGATCGATATTGCCCTGTTCGATCACCGTATGCCCCTTGGCGCCGGCCCTCGCTTCCAAAAAGAGACTGCGGATATCTTTCAGCCGGCAGGGGATTTTGTTGATGGAATATTCGCTTTCCCCGTCACGGTACAACCGGCGCGTGACCATAAGCTCTTTGTTCCCCGGCAAGGACTCCATCACGCCGGCCACGGCCTCAAGCTCCTGACTCGTCACGTCGCTGAGGACCAGCGAAACTTCCGCCATCCCCAATGGCTTACGCGATTCCGTCCCATTGAAGATGACGTCTTCCATGCGTTCGCTACGCAACGTTTTGGCACTTTGCTCACCCAGAACCCATAAAATGGCATCCACGACGTTGCTTTTCCCTACTCCGTTAGGCCCCACCACCGCGGTAATACCTTGAGGGAAGTCGAGTCGAGCTTCGGGAAAGGATTTGAATCCGGATACCAGGAGGGATTTCAACTTCATGGGAAACTCTCAGTGGGAAGTGGGTGATGGGGCAAACGGACTCGTGCCGCAACTGTACCACAGAAGAGAAAAAAATCAAGGCTTTTACACTAAATGCTGTGTGGATTGGTGAAGTGCTGTGTATATGTTGTGGTTTTCGGTGTATATGCTGTGAGTTACCTGTAGATACGAGAAACAGCCGGAGTGCGGGCTAAGCCCGCTAAACGAGGGCTTTCTGTTTCCGGTTTTGTCCGGGCATCATGAGTTCTTTGGGAAGCAGAAACTCGATGTCTTCCTCAACGACCGTGAGTTCTTCGACCTCCGTGGCTCCGACTCCTTTGAGGTACGCCACCACTTCATTGACGAGAATTTCCGGTGCTGACGCTCCGGCCGTGACCCCAATGGCTTCCACGTCCTTCATCCACTCAAGCTGAATGTCTTGATAGGAATCAATGAGATAGGCGGGAACCTCAAATCGTTCGGCTAATTCACGCAGTCTATTGGAGTTTGAACTGTTGGGAGACCCGATGACCAGGATCAAATCAACGAATTTGGCCAGTTCTTTCACGGCATTTTGCCGGTTTTGGGTGGCATAACAAATATCTTCCTGATGCGGACCCTTGATGCCCGGAAATCGCCGGTTAAGCGCTTCGACGATTTCACGGCACTCATCCACACTCAGCGTCGTTTGGGTCACGTAGGACAGGTGTTCGCTGTTTTCAACCTCAAGCGCTTCCACGTCCTCGACCGAAGACACCAGATGAAACTTATCCGGAACCTGCCCTAACGTTCCGACCACCTCGGGATGGTCCGCATGACCGATGAGAATGAGTTCGTAATCATTGCTGTAATCGCGATGGACTTCATTGTGAACTTTGATCACCAAAGGACACGTCGCATCGATGACTTTCAGATTGCGACGCCGCGACTCCTCCCACACCTGCTGGGCCACCCCATGAGCACTAAAAATCACCAGCGCGCCGTCCGGGACTTCGTTCAGTTCCTCTACAAACACCGCACCTCGTTTGCGAAGTGAGTTGACGACGTGCCGGCTGTGCACGATTTCATGTCGCACGTAAATCGGCGCGCCGTAGCGCTTCAGCGACATTTCGACGATCTCAATGGCCCGGTCAACGCCGGCGCAAAATCCACGTGGATTGGCCAAATAGATCTTCTTCACTCCGACCTCCTCAGGTCCATGGAAAAACAGGCTGGGATACGTGTCGCCCCAAACGACACGCCCACAAACAGGTGTTGACATTATGACATAAATTGATAATTCGTCAACTCGGGAATGCGCCGCCCGTCGACACTCCTTACCAGCGAATCAAGGCTGTCCCCCACGTTAATCCTCCGCCAAACGCTCCAAGCAGAATAAGGTCGCCTTCCCGAAACTTCCCCTGCCGGCGCGCCCAATCCAAGGCCATCGGCAAAGAGGCCGACGACGTATTCCCGACCCGGTCAACAATTGAGACCATTTGATCATCATGCACGCCCAACCGTTTCGCTATGGCGTGAAGCATCCGGCCATTGGCCTGGTGCGTAATCACCTGTTTTACGTCGGACAAGTTCGTGCCGGTCTCATGGAGAATCTCCCCGATCGCTTCCGTCAACCGTTTGACGGCCACGCGATAGACCGCCCCTCCGTGCAGTCGAATGCTGTGTTGATGACTGAGAATCGTGTCTCGGCTCATGGGGTGCCTTGATCCGCCCGCCGGAATCGTAATCAGGTCATGGTGGGCTCCCTCTGAATAGAGTCGAATGGTCATGATCCCGGCAACCGGATGGCAATCCGGCGATTCTTCGCGGGTGACCACCGCCGCCCCGGCGCCATCGCCAAAGAGGACCCCACTCGCAGGCTGGGAAACGTGGAGCGAGCGGGATTTAACCTCAGCCGCAATCACCAGACAAGTTCGAAACTGTCCTGACCGGATGAAGGCATCGGCCATGGATAAGCCATAGAGAAATCCACTGCACGATGCCGCAAGATCAAAGGCCGCGACGCGACGCGTGCCCAGCCGCTCCTGAAGCACACATGCCGTGGAGGGGAAAGGGGTATCCGGAGAAGTGGTCGAAACCAGGATGGCCTCTATCGCATCACTCGACAGCCCCGAGGACTCCAAGGCTTGTCGAGCCGCACGCTCGGCCAAGTGCGAACAGGTTTCCCCGGCCGGACTCCAATGCCGGGCCCGTATCCCGGTGACCCTAAAGACGTCGTGGCCGTGAAGAGCAAATTGCGTCGCCACTTCCTGGTTCGTGACTCGACGTTCCGGCACGTACGAACCGGTCCCACGAATTCGACTGGTATAGGCATGGGACATTGACTATGACCTACCCCTCATCTTCAGGTCAGAGACCGTAGGGACCAACGATCGTTGGTCCCTACACGTTCAGGTAACCGATGCATTCAGGTTCGCGCGAGGAGAATGCGCAACCCCGCGTCTCAATCCGCCAATCTTGTTTTAACGTTTGGAACGCTGCTATACTCGAGCGTTGACGTGAATCTTGCAAGGACCGCAACAGAGGTGCCACACGTGTTTCGCCATCCGGTCACGACGCTGGTCGTGGCCCTGACCAGTTGCCTCACCTTGGGCTGTTCGATGTTCTCGGACAATGAGACGTCCGCCCCGACCGCCGGTGCCGAGAGAACCGATGCCCAGATTTTTGTCGGGGATACCATCGAAATGAACTATGACCCCAACGTCATTTTGAAACGAGCGGAATCATTTCATGAGAAAGAAGGATACGCGGAAGCGATCGTCGAATATCAACATTTTCTGGACCTGCATCGCAATCACGTCCTCGCCTCGTACGCGCAATACCGGTTGGCCCTCAGTCATTTCAAAATGATTCAAACGATTGACCGGGATATGACTCCCGTCAAACAGGCTCGGGAAAAATTTCGGGAACTGATTGACGACTTCCCCGCGAGCCAATACGAAGCGGAGGCACGAGTCAAGATCAGAGAATGTGAAAGCCTCCTGGCCAAAAACCATTTCTTCGTGGGAACGTTCTATTATAAAAGAGGGCAGTACTTGGCCGCGGCCAAACGGTTCGAAAAAATAATCAACCGCTATCCTTCCATGGAGGAGGCCGTCGAGGCCAAGCTGCAATTGGCCCAAACGTATCGGGAGTTAGGGGCACTGGAATGGGCGCGCGATTGGGCCGTGGCCTTGGTTCAACAACATTCTCGACATCAATTGCGGGAGGACGGACTCAAGTTGCTGGCAGAGCTTCAAAACGAAAACCCCAATATTATGATGGCAGCCCAACCGCGTGGGTCCGTCAATCCAACCGTATCGAGACCCGAATTCTTCCCGAGATCAACCACAAGGGCTTCCATCAACCCGTCTCTCCGGAGCCCACAGCAACCCGCTTCAAGCATGACCGACTGCCCGCTGGGTACCTGGTGTGGAGCAACGGGCACGTCACTTTCCAGCACCTTGGCGCCGAATCCTTCCGTGTCCCCTTCAGTGACGTGTCGCCCCGGCACCTGGTGCCAATAACTGATGTATTGCACGATCGGGCGCAGGGCGGCGTGGTGTCCTCGACGCCTGTCCTCGACATTTTTAATCGAGGATCTAATCGGGGATCAGACGTTTCCGGTTTTCCAGGATCTCGCTTCCCGTTACGCGCGGACTACTGTCCGATATACCACCCAATTCCGTTGCGTTCGAGAAAACTGGTCAGACGTGCCAGGGAATCGACGTAAATCATGACACCGACCAGAACCATGCAGACGCCGCTGGCGAGGGAAACGCCGCGGAGGTAGAACCGGGCCTTCTGGAAATAGCTGAGAAAGCGATCGACGCTGAAAGCCGTGACAAAAAACGGCAACCCCAACCCCAGGGAATAGGATGCCAGCAGCAGCACTCCAAATTGCATCGATTCCGTCGTGCTGGCATAGGCCAGAATCGCACCCAGAATCGGCCCGACACAGGGCGTCCACGCGGCGGCAAACGCCGTCCCGATCAGAAACGATCCCACGTATCCCACGGGCCGATTGCCGAACGAGAAGAGGCGGCGCTCGGTCATCATCACGTTCCACTTGATCAGACCCAACAAGTAGAGCCCGAACACAATAATGACCACGGCTCCGATTTTCCGGATGAGATCCTGATATTCATACAGCACTTGCCCCACGAAACTGGCGGAGGCCCCAAACGCAATGAACACGGAAGAAAAGCCCGCCACAAACAAAAGTGAATTCAGGATAATCGCTTTGCGAAAACGCTGCCGCTCGGACGCATCGACCAACTGCTCCAGGGAGAGCCCCGTAATATAGGAGACATAGGACGGCACCAACGGCAACACGCACGGCGAGATGAAGGACAGGAAGCCCGCGCTGAAGGCCGCAAACAGGGAAACAGGGTTCATCGCGTCGATCATCGCATTACGACTCCCGGAGAAGGCCGTGAAGCAGTTCGCGCGCCTCAGGACTGTTCCAGTCCCGCGCTCCGAACACTCGTTCAATCAAAGCGCCGTTTCGATCGATCAAGAAGCTCATGGGCAACGTGCGGACGCCGTAACGCCCGCTCACCCGGTAATCCGAATCATGCAAAATGGGAAAGGTCAGGCCTTGAGAGACGACAAACGGTCGAGTCACGATACTCCCTTGCGGGTCGGAAGAGACCGCCAGGATGGCAAAGCCGTCGTCCTTGAGATCCTGATAGACGCGCTCCATACTCGGCATTTCGACCCGGCACGGGCCACACCACGTCGCCCAAAAGTTCAACAACACTACCTTGCCGCGATAGTCCGGAAGCGCCTGCCAATTGCCCTGCAAGTCAATGAGTTGAAAATCAGGGGCTTGGGACCCCATGGACGGTGGGGCCTGACGAACGGCAACCGCGTTCCCCGAGGATTCTTCTTGGTCCGAATACCCTGAATCACAGGCCGTTCCCGATACAACAAGCCACAACACCAGGCAGCAGATTACGACCTGTTTCCGGGAGCGCATCCCTTTTTTATCCACAGTGTTGATCCAGGCAGTCACCGTTACCCAACTCTCTATCATACACTGAACGGGCCTGTTTCTCGCACGGACACGTCTGCCAGCCGAATTTCATCTTATTCAGGAATTCCCGAAACCGTCAACCGGCAGGAGAATGCGACCAGCTTACTGCCTCAGAATGATGGGTTAAATAAAATTATTGCTTGCGTGTCTGTGTCTAAGAGGTGGTTTGGGAAATCTGAACAAGGGAGATAAGTGACATTTCTGCTCACAAGCGGCATCCTTGCCGTCAATGAGGAGGAATCATGATGAGACGCCACGCCGAAACCATAGCCCGGCGTTTACGGCCAAGGTAGCGCT
>JAJDVY010000015.1 GCA_022825885.1 Nitrospirales bacterium
CCGATAGGTCGATAAGGACGATACGCGCGTATTTCATCAAGGCCCGAAGGGCGTGGCCCTTCGCCAACAGGCCGGATATACGAGCGCAAGCCTGTCCCTGTCAGACTCAATCACGGTCTTGCAAGACGGGAGGAGACCATATACAGGTTAGCGTAGCGTAACCTGACGGCCTTGGCCGCATGCCATGACAGACACCGCACGAATCGAGATGGGCGCTAAAGGACTTTCACCAGCGCCACAATCAACCCACCCTGGGCAATCATGGCCATCACCATCCACTTCAACAGATCGGCTTTGACGGCCAGAAGGTCAGCCTTGGTGGCGAGATTGGCGTTGAGGAGGTAGACCTGTTCATTTGCCAGCGCTTCCGCCTGTTTTTCTGTAAAGCCGCTGGCCGTCAGGTTCTTGACAAATCGATGGGTATCAAAGGCAATGGCCTCGTTCATCCGGTGATTATAGGTGATGAGGCCACGCGATACAAGCCGTTGTATGGGTCCACCACCATTGGCAATCGCGTCGTTGGTGGAAAGCGTGAAAGGCGCCATGAGATGGCGCTGCTACGGAAGCAGGAGACAAAGGCAAAAATAAAGACGCTTGATCCTCGATAAAAATAGCCTGTCCTCGACGTTCTTAATCGAGGATCGAGGATGAAGGATGGTTAGGCTGGGATGCCAGAGGGGAAGTCGGTCAGCCTTCTTGCGGGGGGATGGTGTGGCGGATGATTTTGCCCTCCACCAGGTACACCACGAGTTCCGCGACGTTCGTCGCGTGGTCGGCAATCCGTTCGATGTACTTTGAAATAAAGGAGAGTCGGATGGCCCGGCTGATCGTCCTGGGGTTTTCGATCATGAAGGACAAGAGTTCGCGGAACAATTGTTCCGTCAGATTATCGACGAAATCATCATCCTGGACGACTTTCCTGGCCAAGGACGAGTCCATTTTGACAAAGGAGTCCAACGATTCCTTGACCATGATGCGAGCGCGCTCGGCCATGTGCGGAATGTCGATATAAGGTTTCAACTGGGGTTCTTCGTTGAGTTCGATCGCCCGCTCGCAGATGTTTTCCGCCAGATCGCTCATCCGCTCCAATTCGGTGGAAATTTTCATGGCGGTGGTCACAAAGCGTAAGTCTCTGGCGACGGGCTGATACCGGACCAACGCGTCGAGCGCCATTTCGTCGATTTCCACGTCAAACGTGTTCACCTGATGATCGTTCTCGATGACCTGCCGCGCCAGGGCTTCATCGCGTTCAATCAACGCGGTCAGGGCGTTCCTGATCTGCTCTTCGACGAGCGTCCCCATCATGAGAATTTTGCTTTTCAGCTTGTCAAAGTCTTCTTCGAAGTGACGTTCCATGTCTTCTCATTTCCCCTTGAAACGGATCACGTCATCCAAACCTTCCGGTCACGTAATCTTCGGTCCGGCTGTCCGATGGATTGGTAAAGATGGTTTTGGTCTCCGCGTATTCAATCAATTCCCCCATGAGAAAAAAGCCCGTCAGATCGGAAATGCGCGCGGCCTGTTGCATGTTATGCGTAACGATCACGACGGTCAGTTGCTCTTTCAGGGAATGCAACAACTCTTCGATCTTGGCGGTCGAGATGGGATCAAGCGCCGAGCAGGGCTCATCCATCAAGAGCACTTCGGGATTGACGGCCAAGGCCCGGGCAATACAGAGGCGTTGTTGTTGTCCTCCGGAAAGACCCAGCGCACTGTGATGCAAGCGGTCCTTGACTTCTTCCCAGAGGCCCGCGCCTTGCAAGCTCTTTTCCACAATACCGTCGAGCACGGAACGGCGCCGTATGCCCTGGAGCTGCGGCCCATAGACCACGTTTTGATAAATCGACTTGGGAAACGGATTCACTTTCTGGAAAACCATGCCGACCTTGGTTCGCAGGTCAGTCACGTCTACTGACGGCTCGTAGATATCCTGGCCGTCAAGACAAATTCTTCCGGTGATACGGGCCCCTTCAACCAGATCGTTCAACCGGTTGAAACACCGCAACAACGTTGATTTCCCGCAACCGGACGGGCCGATAAAGGCCGTCACCTGATTCGTCGGGATGGTCAAGGCGACTTTGAACAGTGCCTGCTTTTCCCCGTAAAAAAAGTCGGCATCCTTGACCGTAATTTTGGGTTGGGTGTCAGATTCGGAAGAAGTCATGGTCATTTCCGCCCTCTGCATGTTTGTCGCGTAGGGGCGGACCTGCGTGTCCGCCTGATCGGGTTCTGATACTACACCAATTCGTGAACTCATCATACTAAAACCCGTTGAACCTTAGACCGCCGACGCCTTGAATTTTTTCCTCATATGATTGCGGATGGCCACGGCGCTGAGGTTCAACACAATAACAACCATCACCAGGATCAGGGTGGTGACGTACACCATGGGCTTCGCCGCCTCCACGTTAGGCGACTGAAAGCCCACGTCGAAGATGTGGAAACCCAAGTGCATGAATTTGCGTTCAAAGTGCAGAAACGGGAAATGGTGGTCCAAGGGAAGCGCCGGCGCCAATTTCACGACGCCGGTCAACATCAAGGGAGCCACTTCACCCGTCGCGCGGGCCACCGCCAGGATCAGCCCCGTCAAAATGCCCGGCAAGGCGCAGGGCAGGATCACGCGAAGCATGCTTTCAAATTTGGTGGCGCCCAAGGCCAGGGACCCTTCGCGGTATTCCCGGGGGACGGCCGAAAGACCTTCTTCCGTGGACACAATCACCACCGGCACCGTCAACAGGGCCAGGGTAAACGACGCCCACAGAATGCCGCCCGTGCCAAACGTCGGAGTCGGCAAGGCTTCAGGATAGAACAGAGTATCGATCGTCCCGCCGACCGCGTAGACAAAGAACCCCAACCCGAATACGCCAAACACGATCGACGGCACACCGGCGAGGTTATTCACGGCGATGCGGATCACCCGCACGATCAGTCCCTGTCGTGCGTACTCCCTCAAGTAGAATGCGGCCAGGACGCCGAACGGCACCACGGCCACACTCATGATCAACACCATCATGACGGTGCCGAAGATCGCGGGGAATATGCCCCCCTCGGTATTGGCTTCTCGTGGTTCCTCGCTCAGCACGGACCAAAAATTCATGAAATATCTGAGAATTTTCTCGAAGAGGCCCATGTCATTGGGACGAAGGGCTTTCACGATTTGACCCACCGGAAGGCGTTTCTCCCGGCCGTTTGTCTCGACGAGAAGCACGGAATACTCGTCGAGTTGACGACTCAAAGCCCGAAGGGTCGCAACGTGCTTCTGGTAGTGGGCTTCCAATTGTCGGGTGACGGCTTGCAACTCGGCCACCTCCGGGGACTCACGTTGAGCTCGCAATTCCAACTCCCGGATTCGCAAACGGGTTTCTTCGATGTCAAAATTAATGTCGCCGATGACGTCTCTTTGCAGGTGTTCAATCTCGTCATGCAGGTCATTGGCCCACTCGATCAGGGGCTGTAACGCCTTCCATCCCTCCTGATTGCCCGTGGCGACGACGTCTTCTCCCTTCGCAATCTCTCGAATCCGGCCGTAAAAATTCCCCCATTCTCTCCGTTCGAACGCCGCCACGTCCTTCGGGGAATCCGCCAACGCGATTTGATCGGTATCCACCCACCGGAAATCCAGGCCATAGAGGTCGCGGTTCCCGACTTTCAGCCTCACCCGCGTTTTCCCTTCGGGAAATTCCGGCGTCTCCGAATGGGGGATGACTTCTTCGCCTTTCAGTTCTCCGAGCACGCGGGTTCCGTCTCTGAGCGTCAATTCCATCAGGGCATGAGGCCAGAAAAACCCGAGGCCGTTGATCATGATCAGGAGGAGAACGCCGCCGACCATGAGCAACGAGGCGGCCACCGCCGTGCCGCAAAACCACACAAACAGCGTTCCTGAGCTGAGGAATTTTTTAATCTTGTCAGGCATCGAGTTCCCTCAAAATTGGCTGTATCGCGCCCGCAGGCGCTGCCGGACGATTTCCGCGAGGGTGTTGACGATGGACGTAAAAACAAACAACAGGAGACCGGCCAGGAACAAGAGACGATACAGCGTTCCTCCATGCGGGGCCTCGGGCATTTCCACGGCAATGTTCGCCGATAAGGTGCGAAATCCATTGAACAGGTTCATGTCCATCACCGGAGTGTTGCCCGTTGCCATCAGCACAATCATGGTTTCTCCCACGACCCGCCCCAACCCGATCATGAGCGCGGAGAACAATCCGGGGCTCGCCGAGATGATGACCAATTTTGTCAGGGTCTGCCACGGGGTGGCCCCGAGGGCCAATGATCCGGCGATCAGGTGGGGCGGCACGTTACTCAGTGAATCCTCACTGATGCTAAAAATGGTGGGGATCACGGCCATGCCCATGGCAAAGGCAATCACCAACGCGTTTCGCTGGTCGTACGCCAACCCGAACGTAGCCTGTAACCATCCCTTATAGTTGGAATTGAAAAGCCAGGATTCGATCTGGTGATTCAACTGGAGACACAACCACACCGTTCCGGCAAGGACCAACAGAAACACCGCTAATTCCGTCACGTTGCCGGAGGTCCCTTTGAGGCGCGAAGGAAGCAATTGCCAACCGACGCAGACCACCACGACCGCCAGCGGAATCAGGAGAAACATGGCTACCACCGCAGGAAAAATCTTTTCCAACAACGGCGCGAACCACAACCCGGCCAAAAATCCCAGGACGACCGTGGGAAGCGCCTCCATGATCTCCACGACGGGTTTGACCACGGCACGAATATTCGGATGCATGAACATCGCGGTATAGATTGCCCCCAGCACGGCGAGGGGCGTGGCCAGCAACATCGCGTAAATCGTCCCTTTCAGCGTGCCGAACATGATCGGCCAAAGTCCGAATTTCGGCTCGAACGCGTCGGAGCCGCCGGTGGACTGCCAAATGTGGAGGAGTTCTTCGTACCCTTCATAAAGCACGGGAAGGAACAAGGACGAAAACGTGGATTCGGGGTGCTCGTTCTCGATGTCATAGGTGATCAGGCGTCCCGAACCATCGAGCACCAAGGCGCCGTCAGTCTTTGGCGCAAACATGGCAGCCAAAATGGCTGTGCCGTTTCCCGGTATTCGGATGAGCGTCTGGCTGGAGGTCGAATGATGCACGGCAACGCTTCCGGAGGCATCGGCCGTGAGAAACCCCTTATCACGGAGCGAAGGTGAAACGGCGGTCACGGCCCCGTCATGAGAAGCCAAGTCCCGAATTTTTTGAAGACGAGGGTCACCTCCCACGTCAGGATTGATCACGGACATCCACACGCTGACCGTCCCCTTCTCCGTCCCGACCACGATGGACCGGTCGCCGATGAGATAGGAAAGGGCCGTGATGGACGTCCCGGCTGAATACATTCCCATCAGCCTCGGATTTTGAACATCCTCAATATCCCAGTACAGCAACCTGCCGTCCGTCGTGCCTCCCAACAGGGTTTCCCCCAAGTCATCCAATAACAGCACGGACAGCGCCTCCACGCCTTCATCGATGATCTCGGTACGAAGGAGTTCCGATTCCTTTTCGAGGGCAAAGAGCCCCTCCGCTTCCGATTCCTGCATCTTGGTGAGGAACAATCGTCCCGACCCGGTCAAGGCGGCGGCGATGGGTCCGCTGTCCGTCTCCCGGTAGGCCAGTCGCGCAATGGGGTCGCCGGTCGGGACGGCCTCAAACGGCTCGCCCGCGGTCACCACCGGTTCGGTTGTTCGGACGCCGTCTTCGAACGTCACTCGAAACGTCACGTAGAGAGGTATGACCCGGCCGACTCTCGTCCCGAGGCCGTAGACGTCGTCTTTCCCGGGAGAACGGGCTAGTGCGGTCACGTCGCCTTCTTCAAAATCCGGCATAGACTCGAGGTGAATCGGGCTTCCTGTGGGGAACGTATAAAACGCCATGCCCCGGCCGCCAAGCACGTATCCAACTTCCATGTATTCATTGATACCCACGGCGACGTTCCGCGGGTTCTGCCTTGCTTCATCGGACGTGTCGATTTCTACGGTCGTCTTTTGGCTCCATGAAGCGGGGTAAAACAACGGAGCCACTTCGATAAACAGATAGGCAAAAATGCCAAAGATGCTGAAAATCGTTGCCCATCCTCCAAGGGTAATCACCCCTCTTGCGCCATGGTCGGTCCAACGCCGCAACGCCCGCAAACGACTCTTTGAAAGGACTGACGACGAAGGAGGTGTTCCCTCAACCGGATGTGCGGTGGAATTGGCCTGATTCATGACGTGTGGAACGTTTCTGACCGGCTCCTACATTTCACCCAATTTCTTGGTGATGAGGGTTTGCGGCAAGGGGAAATAGCCGTCCTTGATCACGATATGCTGCCCTGCTTTGCTGTACACGTACGTCAGGAATTGCGCGACCAACGGCGGCAACGGTTTCCCCGGAGCTTTATTCACGTACAGGTAGAGGAACCGCGCCAACGGATACTTGCCGGCGGAGGCATTGGTAAAAGTCGGCTCATAGCACCCTTCACCGCTTTTCGCCGACAACGGAATCGCCCGGACCCCCGAAGTACGATACCCGATGCCACTGTACCCGAGACCGCCCCGGTCTTCCGTCACGCCCTGCACGACTGAAGCTGAGCCGGGTTGCTCCTTGACTTCATCTTTATAATCACCTTTCTTCAAAACCGTTTTCTTGAAGAATCCGTAAGTTCCCGAGGCGGAATTTCGACCGTACAGGCTTACCCGCGTGCTTTTCCAATTGCCGTCAAGCCCCGCTTTCCCCCACGTATTGACGTCCACGGAATGACCGCGCCGACGGGTTTTTGAAAAGGCGGCATCCACTTCTTCCATGCTCATGCACTTCACGGGATTGTCCTTGTTGACGTACACGGCCAGTGCGTCGACGGCCACGGGGAAACTGGTGGCTTTGTACCCGAACTTCGCCTCGAACTTGTCCATCTCTTTCGCTTTCATTTGCCGCGACATCGGGCCGAGTTGAGCCGTCCCTTCAATCAACGCCGGAGGAGCCGTGCTGGAGCCTTTCCCTTCAATCTGAATCTTCACGTTGGGATATTCTTTCCTGAACCCTTCGGCCCACAGCGTCATAAGATTGTTCAGGGTGTCGGACCCGATGCTGTTCAGGTTCCCGGATACCCCGCTCACTTGCTCGTAATCTTTCCAAGCCGGATCGACCATCGAGTCGGAAGCCGCCCAACTTTGGACTGAACTGCCAATACTTATCGCCAGGAAAAGGAAACTCAGGATTACCATCCTGTTACCACACAACCGGCTTCTCACGTTTGCGAATGCGAACTGTCCCATAATGTCGAAACCCTCCCTCTGAAAGAAGTATTTGATACGCCGTTCCCTGGCAGTTACCTACTCTAAAGACTGAATGTTTCCCGAACGTCAAAAGTAGGTTACGAACGTGTTAAGCAACATGGGCTGCCCAAGTCCGATCCCCTGCTCCGGCTCCGCCGGAGTGCCGAACAGAACGGCTGAGTTCACTCGTAATCGACGAATGCACTCTACAGAAACCGTATTGCAGTCCAGTATGATGAGAGTTACACCTCCGTTAATTTTCCGGACCCTCCCTGCATTGTCTCTAGTCTGTCATCCCTGTAAATGTTCACTCATTTGTTGACAGCATCCCAGGCTTGATCTGAACCGAAACCACGGCTTGGCTTTTCGCCTTTGTCTGTCATCCTCGATCCTCGATTAAAAATGTCAAGGACAGGCTATTTGTAATCGAGGATCCAGGGTCGTTGGTTTTTCTTCGTCCGTGAAGCAACGACCCTGGATCCCCGATCGGGGTCGGGGATGACAGCAGGAGGGTCGGGGATGACAGAAGGCTGGATGCCCGATCGAGTCGGGCATGACAGAAAGGGTGGTCATCTTGGCTTTTTTCTCCGTCATCCTCGACGTTTTTAATCGAGGATCCAGGGTCGTTATTCTTTGCAGTTGTCCTGGCGCCTCCGGGCGGGGCTGTGCCCCGGTCCCGTCCCTTCCATTTTAGGGGCGAGGACTGTCTGAGCGCAGCGCCTGTCCTGCTTGTCCTGCCTGTCCTGCTTGTCCTGCTTGTCCTGCCTGTCCTGCTTGTCCTGCTTGTCCTGCTTGTCCTGCCTGTCCTGAGCGTAGTCGAAGGAAGCGGAGCCGAAGGAACTCTCAATCAGCGACCGACCGCTTACAAAAAGCAGATTCTTCACTGCGTTCAGAATGACAACATTTGGTTTTTCTGAGGGCCACGCCCGGGCGCCACTGGTTTTGGGTCCTTTTGCCGAAACAAA
>JAJDVY010000041.1 GCA_022825885.1 Nitrospirales bacterium
AGAAATGACCCACTGGTGGCGCCTCGACTACAACGAGCGCCGCCCTCATGATGCTCTCGGAGGGCGTACCCCTGCCGAGTGCATGAACCAAAACGCCGAATCCTCTACTTTTGAACTGTCTCCTTGACGGGGAAGCTTACGCTTACACACCTGTGCTTTACCAGACACGTAGCGCCCACCTTTAGAGGTGGGCGAGGATTGAAACACTTAACCGTACATGTGATGACCCAACCGCTTTCGTAGCGCCCACCTTTAGAGGTGGGCGAGGATTGAAACAGTTAAATCTAACCAATTTGGCCCAATTGACACTGTAGCGCCCACCTTTAGAGGTGGGCGAGGATTGAAACTACGAAAAAAGCTATCCAGCAAGCAAAACTAAAATGTAGCGCCCACCTTTAGAGGTGGGCGAGGATTGAAACAGTGTAGCGGCGGCAGACCACGGTGGCGCTGGTGGTAGCGCCCACCTTTAGAGGTGGGCGAGGATTGAAACCTTTATCGCCCAAATACGGCCGTGCGGGTGCCGCGTAGCGCCCACCTTTAGAGGTGGGCGAGGATTGAAACTCTTTCTTCTACGTTTGGTTCACCCGACACCCGCCGTAGCGCCCACCTTTAGAGGTGGGCGAGGATTGAAACATGGCTACCCCATGGGCGTCGCGTAGGCGGCGATGGTAGCGCCCACCTTTAGAGGTGGGCGAGGATTGAAACCGGCCAGGTCCACCCGATTTGTGTGGCGCTGTCGGCGTAGCGCCCACCTTTAGAGGTGGGCGAGGACTGAAACCCAAGTGCTTTTTCTTCTCGTACGTGAAGCCCCTGCAGTGAAGCGAGCGCTGATTTTTCAGAGTAGTTTGACCAGTGCGACGACTAGCCCGGCTTGGGCGATGAGTGCCATGATGATCCACTTCAAGAGGTCGAACTTCGCGGTGATGATTTCAGTGTGAAGATCATCTTTGGTGACAAGATTGGTTTTGAGAGCGCGAGAGGCTTGGCGCGCAAGGCATTCGGCTTCCGTGGGTTCAAATCCGGCGTCGATGGCGCCTTTGACAAATTCGTGAGTATCGAAGATGACGGAATCGCTCATGGTGTGTCTCCTTTTGTAAGCATGTGACGTTAGGCAGGAATTGTCAAGCGCGCCGGCTCTTTTTCCCATGCGCCGTTTTTCCCGCATGGTGTACAATCTTGAGGGAGACGTATGCGCGCTCCATTCAATCAACGTCAGTCGTCTGCGATTAGTGTGGCCGGCCTGCTCTTGGGGTTTCTGTGGGCAGTTGCGCTTCCATCGAACACGCTCGCCGTCCAGGAGAAGGAAGATTATCGCTATGGTGTTTCCTTGTGGGGCATCCCCGCCGGGCACGCGTACATGAAAACGGAAGACGTGACGGATACCGATGGGCATCCGGCCCGACGCCTGGTGACGACGATTCGATCGAATGATTTTATTTCTGCCTTTTTCCCGGTCAAGAACCACGTGGATTCGCTTGTCGATGCGGAGACCCTGCTCCCTCAGCATTTATTGTTTCAACGGCAAGAGGGCGATCGTCATGAACAATTTGACGTGACGTTCGATCGCGTCACGAACCAGGTCACGGTATTGAAAGACGGCACCTCCTCGGTCCATGACGTTCCTCCCGGCACGCATGGTCCCTTGTCCTGTTTGTATTTTTTGCGCACGATACCGAACCTCGAACCGGATTCTTCCGTCTATCTGAATATTCATCACGACCGGAAAAACTACAAGGTCGAGGTCAAAGTTGAGGCCATTGAATCGCTCAGCGGTTCCTGGGGCGAGGTCGAAACCATTCGCCTGTTGGCGATCATGCCGTTTCGGGGGATCTTTTTAAATGAAGGCAATATCAGGATTTGGATGACGAATACGCCGGAGCGGGTTCCCGTTATGATGGAAGCCCGTGTGATTGTCGGGTCGGCCAAAGCTGTAATTGAAAAATGGGTTCCGTCGCAGAATTGATTCTCGACTTTTTCACCAAAGGTCCTATAATGATTCCATCCGTGGAACCCGATGATGGTCTCTCTTACCCGCCATATTTTTGAACAACAGTGCTTGCAGCCTGACGGGACGGAAGAATTTTTCACCATCATGAACCGGATTGTCTCGGGCGGGAAACGCATTGCCCGGGCTTTGCGGGAGGCGGGCCTGACCGGCAGTCTCGGCGTGACCGATACGAAAAACGTCCATGGTGAACAGGTCCAGTACCTAGATGCCCGCGCCAACGAGTTTTTTGTCGAGGCTTTTCAGGACAGCGGGATTGTGCAACTCGTCGTGTCCGAAGAAATGGAAGAGCCGTTTCCCGTGGCTGCCGCAAAAGGAGCCGGCAAATATGCCGTGTTTTTCGATCCTTTGGACGGGTCTTCGAATATCGACGTCAACGCGCCGCTCGGGTCGATTTTTTCCATCCATTGTCTGGACCCCAACGGCCGTTTCCTGAAGCCGGGGTGTGAGCAGGTGGCTGCCGGGTATTTGTTGTATGGCGCCGGCACCATTCTTGTGTATACGTGCGGGGCGGGCGTTCATCAGTTTACGCTTGACCCCATGGCGGGTGAATTTTTTCTGTCCGCCTCGAACGTGCAGATCCCTTCGCGCGGGAAAACTTACAGTGTTAATGAAGGAAATAGCTATAAGTGGTCGAAAGATATGAATGAAGCTGTCGTGTATTTTCGCAATGACGATAAGGCCACGGGACGACCGTATTCTTTACGGTATACGGGGTGTCTTGTGGCGGACGTTCATCGGGTCCTTGTCAAGGGCGGGCTCTATCTGTATCCCGGTGAAGTACAAAAGCCTGAGGGGAAATTGCGTTTGATGTATGAAGCCGCTCCGTTGAGTTTTGTTGTGGAACAGGCCGGCGGACTGGGCAGCACCGGCGTGGAACGGATCTCCACCATTCATCCCAAGACGCCCCACCAGTGCGTTCCGCTGATCATTGGCAGTCGAGAAGACGTCGAAGTCGTTGAACGTTTTCTGAGTCGAGAGTAGCACCACTTTGGATTGTTTAGGCCATTGTTGCCTGGAATAATACCAGTAGCATGTATGTCTGGGCACGCACCACGCAGAAGGAGAGTTCATGGCTCTGCGAGCCGGTTTTGTTGTCTTCAGCACCCTGCTCGGGTTCATGGCCGGATACGTTGCAGCAGATGGGAGCGCGTTCCACGTGGCTGCCGGCGGCGGATTCGGGGCCTTGTTCAGTGGGATACTGGTGTTTGTGGAGACGACGTTCATGGGACGTCTTCCTGCCCGTATGCTCGTGTACGGCGGTGCCGGTTTCAGCTTGGGGCTGCTCCTCTCGGGGATGTTCACGTTCTTCACGTTCTTCTTGAGTCCACATCCGGTTGTTCGATGGAGCGCGTTCGCCGCGCTTCTGATGTTTCCGTATCTCGGACTCACGATGGGCGTCCGCTACGGCAGGGAGGATGACGAGGACGAGACAGCCGCGACCACGTTAAACCCCGCGGGACGATTTCGTACGCCCAAACTTCTGGATACGAGCGTGATTATCGACGGTCGTATTGCCGACCTGTGCGAAACCGGCTTTATGGAGGGTGAGTTTGTCATTCCTCAGTTCATTTTGCAGGAACTGCAGCACATTTCGGATTCGGGCGACTCGCTGAAACGCGCGCGTGGCCGGCGGGGGCTCGATATTCTCAACCATATTCAAAAGAACGACGCCGTGGTGGTGGAGATCGTTGAAGACGATTTCCCCAACATCAAGGAAGTTGACGCCAAGTTGGTGGAATTGGGCAAGAAGCTGGACGCCAAAATTCTGACCAACGATCTGAACCTGAACAAGGTTGCCGAACTGCAGGGCGTGCAAGTGCTGAACATCAACGAATTGTCCAACGCGCTCAAGCCGGTCGTCCTTCCCGGTGAGACAATGCGAGTCTTCGTGTTGAAAGAGGGCAAGGAGTCCGGGCAGGGTGTGGCGTACCTGGATGACGGGACGATGATCGTCGTCGATAATGCCAAACGCTACATCGGCAAGAACGTGGACGTGGTCGTGACGAGTATCCTGCAAACAAGTGCGGGCCGGATGATCTTTACCCGTCTGCGGGAAGAAACCGACCGGGACGTGGTGAGTTTCGCCCGTGGGTGAATGGGTTGCGGCGGTTATCCCGGCCGCGGGGTGCGGTGCTCGAATGGGAAGCGAGATCCCCAAACAGTTCCTTGAATTGGGTGACGTTCCGCTTCTCGTCCACGTCCTGCGGGTGTTCGAGTCAAGCCGGATGATTTCGGAAATCGTCGTGGTCGTTCCCCGGGACGCCGTGACGTTCTGCCGGGACGAACTCCTGCCTCCATACACCTTTTCCAAAATCAGCGTGGTCATCGCCGGTGGAGCCCGGAGACAGGATTCGGTTTGGAATGGATTACAAGCCGTCGATGAGCGGACGACGATCGTCGTGGTCCATGATGCCGTGCGGCCGTTTCTGACGGGCGCGATGATCGAAGAAGCAGTTGCTGGTGCCAGGACCCATGGTGCGGCGATCGCGGCGATTCCTCTTCACGATACGGTGAAGCGAGTGGCACAGGACGGGCTGATCGAAACCACACTCAACCGGCAGCGGCTCTGGTCTGCCCAAACTCCGCAAGCTTTTGATGCCGGGTTGCTGCGGGACGCGCACCGGTCGAGCCAAGAGGCCGGCGTGGACGCGACGGATGACGCGTTTCTGGTTGAGCGGACCGGACACCGGGTGGCCATCGTCAACGGAAGTCCGGACAACATCAAAATAACCCGCCCCGAAGACCTGGTCATGGGAGAAGCGGTCCTGGCCGCCCGTGAGAACCATCCTTTTCCCGAATCCCAGTGACGGGACACGCCTCGTTTCCCTCCTTTTCACCGGTTGCCTTTTTCCTGTATCTTTACTAGTTTAAACGTCCGGATTGAAAAGGACGGACTTGGTATATGCGGGTAGGAATCGGGTATGACATTCATCAGTTGAGGGAAGGACGGCCGCTTATCCTGGGCGGGGTCCGGATTCCGCACACGCATGGACTGGAGGGCCATTCCGATGCGGACGTGCTCACGCATGCGGTGTGCGACGCGTTGTTGGGAGCCATGGGGGAAGGGGATTTGGGCCGCTACTATCCCAGCAGTGATCCGCAATGGAAGGACATGAACAGTCTGGACATGCTGGAAGGCGTGTGCGCCAAACTCGCGGAGCGGGGGTTGCGTCTCGTCAACCTCGATACGGTCGTCGTGGCTCAAGCCCCTCGACTGGGAAAGTATTTGGTTGAGATGAGCGCACGGTTGGCCGGGGTTTTGCGGGCTGATCCGTCGCTGGTCAACGTGAAGTTCAAAAGCCATGATTCTCTTGGGGCACTCGGCCGGCAGGAAGGCATCGCCGCCCAGGCCGTCTGCCTTCTTGCCTCCGTGCCGTCTGACGAGAAAACGGTTTGAGCGATGTTCAACGTGATTCGCCAGGATCTTCAGGCTGTTTTTGATCGTGACCCCGCGGCCAGGACCACGTTGGAAGTGTTTCTGACCTATGCCGGGTTTCAGGCGTTGTTGGCGTATCGCGTGGCGCACCGGTTGTGGAAGATGCGGCTTCGACTCCTGGGGCGGCTGGTTTCGCAAACCGCCCGTTGGGTAACGGGTGTGGAAATTCATCCCGGTGCGTCAATCGGGTACGGGTTTTTCATCGATCACGGCATGGGGGTGGTGATTGGCGAGACCGCGGAGGTCGGCGATTACGTCACGTTGTTTCAAGGGGTGACGTTGGGTGGAACGGGAAAAGAAAAAGGGAAGCGACATCCCACGTTGGGCAACCACGTGGTGGTGGGGTCGGGCGCCAAGGTCCTGGGCAACATTCGGATCGGGGATTCGGTGAAAATCGGGGCCAACTCGGTGGTGTTACGATCTGTCCCATCCAATTCCACGGTGACCGGCATTCCGGGTCGCATTGTCAAATCGACCGGAGCCCGGATGCCGGAAGAGTCCATGGACCATGCGAATATTCCAGACCCGATTGCCGAACGTTTTGACCTGATGGAGCGGGAACTGATCGACTTGCGGAAAAAATTGGAAAACGACTGATTCTCACCACGTGCATCAGAGGAGGAACGGCTTGTGAGTGGAGGTCCCAGAATCACCAAACGCGTACAGGAAATCCTCGGATATTATCAAAGCGACGCGCCGAGCATTCGCGCGAATTTGGCCAGGTTGTTGATGAGCGGCCGGTTGGCCGGAACGGGCAAACTTCTTATCCTGCCGGTGGATCAGGGTTTTGAACATGGTCCGGCCCGCAGCTTTGCCACAAACCCTTCCGGGTATGATCCTCTCTACCACTTTGAACTGGCGATTGACGCCGGCTGCAACGCCTATGCGGCTCCGTTGGGGTTTCTGGAGGCCGGCGCGGCGGAATATGCCGGACATATTCCATTAATCCTCAAGCTCAACAACAGCGACTCCTTGTTCGGTGGCGATGACTATAGTCAGGCCGTCACGGGCAGCGTCCAGGACGCGCTTCGGTTGGGGTGTTGTGCGGTCGGATACACGATCTATCCCGGGTCGTCGTACAGCCAGGACATGTACGAGAGTTTGCAGGAGATTGCCGCCGAAGCCAAATCCGTGGGACTCGCCGTTGTGGTCTGGTCGTATCCACGGGGAGGGAAATTACCCAAGGCCGGAGAAACGGCGATTGACGTGGTGTGTTATGCCGCCCAAATCGCCGCCCAATTGGGAGCCCATATCATCAAGGTCAAGGTGCCGACGGAGCATATCGAACAAGCTGAAGCCAAAAAAGTCTACGAAGCCGAGAAGATTCCCATTGGCACCCCGGTCGAGCGAATTCGTCACGTCGTCCAAAGCGCGTTCAACGGGAGGCGCATTGTGATTTTCTCCGGTGGCGCCAAGGGCACGGATAAGGCCATTTTCGACGAAGTGCAGGCGATTCGCGATGGGGGTGGATTCGGTTCGATTATCGGCCGGAATTCGTTCCAGCGCTCGAAACCTGAGGCCCTGGCGTTTTTGGACACCTGCATGAAAATTTATGCGGGGGAGGAGGCGTAGAGGTATTCCCTTCGGTTTTTGTCTGTCATCCCCGACCTGATCGGGGGTCCAGTGTCTTTGCTTTTCTCTTACGGATAGAGCCCGCGAGCGGTATGGGCCTGCGCGACCTGATCGATTCCGTTCATGAGGGCGGCCGTCCGCATCGTGGTGTTCTTCTTCTCGGCAAAATGAAGCGTCCGATGAAAAGCCGAAGTGATGATGGTATGAAGTCGCTGCCGGATGTCACGTTCGTTCCAGAAAAAGCGTTGGACGTCCTGGACCCATTCGAAATACGAAACAATCACGCCCCCTGAATTGGCCAGGATGTCGGGAATGATGAAGACGTCCCGGTCGTTCAGAATCGCATCCGCCTCCATGGTCGTCGGCCCATTGGCTGCCTCCGTCAGAATCCGGCAGCGGAGGCGTTCGGCGTTGTTCCCGGTAATCTGTTCCGAGAGTGCGGCGGGAACCAGCACCGTACATTCCTGGGTGAGCAGTTCGTCGTTGGTCAGATGATCTCCGGCTTTGATGTCGCGCAGAGGCAAACCGGAGCGGCGGCGTTGAAGGACGTCGTCTATCGGCAATCCTTTCGGGTTGAAGAGGCCGCCCGTGACGTCACTGATGCCGATCACCCGGGCCCCGGCTTCGTTGAAGATTTTCGCGGTGTGTGAGCCGACGTTCCCGATGCCTTGGATGACGACGCTCGTGTCTTCCAGGTTGATCCCTTTCCGGCGGAGGGCTTCGATCGTGACGTTGACCACCCCTCGTCCGGTTGCTTCTTCCCGGCCCAGACTGCCTCCGATCGACTGAGGTTTTCCGGTCACGGCGCCTGGAACCGCGAATCCCACCTGTTGGCTGTAGGTGTCCATGAACCACGCCATGACCTGCTGGTTCGTGCCGATATCCGTTGCCGGAATATCCTTGTCCGGGCCGATCAGCGGAAAGATTTCCGCTGCGTACCGGCGGGTGAGCCGTTCCAGTTCGGCGAGAGACAGGGTATGCGGATCAACGGTCACGCCGCCCTTTGCCCCTCCATAGGGCAGTCCGGCCAAGGCGGTTTTCCAGGTCATCCACATGGCCAATGCCGCCACTTCGCCCAAGCTGACGTCCTGATGGTACCGGAGCCCGCCCTTGGATGGCCCGCGGGCAGAGTCGTGCTGGACCCGGTAACCTTGAAAGACGCGAACGTTGCCGTCATCCATCCGGATCGGGAGCGCCACCAGCAAGGACCGCTGCGGCGTCTTCAGTCGTTCCCGTAAATTCGTATCCAGGTTCATGGCTTCCGCCACTTGGTCGAATTGAGCCACGGCCAGGCGAAAGGTCGGGTGATCGAGTTCGGGAATCATGAGATTGGTTCCATGTGGAGGGTGGGGGGCGTGCTTTCTTCCTGATACAATCTTACTCTTTGAGCATGGCCATGTCACTGCGGAGACGTCGAACCCTCTCAATCGTTGACAAAAGAAGGGCCAACGATAGAAGGTTCGAAGGGCAGGCACACAGGCCTGCCCCTACACCAGATTGAACCATGATCCCGTAGGGGACGACCGGAGCCCGTCCTGAGCTTGTCGAAGGATGTCGTCCCTGGAAAAAGGAGCAGTATGGCCTTGAACCTTTTTTATCCCTTTCTCGGCTGGATGATGCTGTTTGTCCTGCTTCCGGTCGGCTTGAGTCAGGCCGGGAATTCTCCCATCCTTCTTTTGGACCGGAGGCCGTTTTATACGCCTTCGGTCATGACGATTCTTTCGGGGCAGTCTGTCCAGTGGTACAACCAGTCGATGCAGCCTCATACCGTGACGCACGACGGATGCGGACGAGGCAGAAGATGCGCCTTTGCCTCCGAACACCTTCATCCCGGTGAACGATTCAGCGTGAGCGGGTTGTCGCCTGGACTGTATTCCTACCATTGCGAGATCCATCCGTTCATGCGCGGTCGCATTCAGGTCAAACGGATCGCGCAAAACCCGGGCGTCACGGAGTTGTAGCCTGTTCTTGACGTGCTTATCGAGGATCGGGGATTCAGTGTCGTTGGTGTTTCTTCATTCTCCTTCTGTCATCCTCGACGCTTGTCCCCGACTCGATCGGGGATCCAGATAATCTATTAGGATCCAGTGTCTTTATTCTTCACGGACGAAGTGAAAAACAACGACCCTGGATCCCCGATCGGAGTCGGGGATGACAGAAAGAAAGACGGGCGTCACGGAATTGTAGGGATCAACGATCGTTGATCCCTACGTTTTGTAATGGACGTGAAGAAGATACAGCCCTTGAGGGGGTGCCGTATACCCTGCTTGGCGGCGGTCGCGGGCTTCAAGAATTGCCGCCATGGCCTCGGGGTTTCTTTTGCCGTGACCGATTTCAACGAGAGTTCCGACTAAGGCCCGGACCATTTGTTTCAAAAAACGGTCGGCCCTGATCGTGAAACGGATCAGGGGGCCATCCTGGGACCAGTCAATGTGGTCGATGGTGCAGACGGGATTGTTGGTGCCGGCATTCGGGCCTTGAAACGACGTACAGTCGTGTTGTCCCAGGACGTGACGTGACGCCGCACGCATCACGTTGACGTCAAGCGATCTGGCCACCTGCCACACGCGCTGACGGTCCAGCGCCGGCCGCGTCGGCTGGTTGAGGATACGGTATTCATACGTTTTGGCCTGCGCGTCGTAGCGGGCATGGAAGTCGTCGGTCGTGGTTTCCGTTCGGCGTACGCTGATAGCTTGCGGCAGCACTCCGTTCAAGGCGCGAGTCCACTCATGGGGCAAGAACGGGCGGTCCGATCGAAAACAGACGACTTGCCCGAGCGCGTGTACGCCCGCGTCCGTTCGACTGGCGGAGATGGTTGAGATCGACTGCCGGGTAATTTGGCGCAATGCGTCTTCAAGCACCCCTTGAATGGTCGGGCGGTCGGGCTGCCGTTGCCATCCGGCATACGTGGTCCCGTCATACTCGATCAGCAGCTTGTAGGTGGTCATAACCCGGTGCCGGATTGAGTGGCTCCATAGAACTTTCTCTTGTCATTCCCGACGCTTGTCCCCGACTTGATCGGGGATCCAGGCAATTTATAGGAATCCAGTGTCGTTCTCTTTACTGACAAAGAAAAAATTCTGGATCCTCGATTAAAAATAGCCTGTCCTCGACGTTTGTAATCGGGGATCGAGGATGACAGAAAGGGAAAAAGCAGGTTCCTCGCTTTGCTCGGAATGACAATTCTGATGCAGTCAACCTCTCATTGCTGCCTGTGAATGCATAAACGGTTACATGTTCTTCAGGTACGCTTGAATGCCTTGATAAATGCCTTCCGCCAGTTTTTGCTGAAAGGCTTTTGTCTTCAGCCGTTTCTCTTCCGTTGAGTTTGAGATAAATCCTACTTCAGCCAGGATGCTCGGCATGTTCGTGAAGCGCAGGACGTAAAATGGCGCGGTTTTGACGCCATGATTTTTGATTGTGTAATGCTTGCGCAAGGTGGCGATGATCGTATCATTGGCGGTCTTGGCAAAGGTCCGGGATTCCTGGAGCTTACGGTCAGTCAAAGTATCGGTAATAATGAACTGCCAGGCTGGAGAGTCGTTTTCCAGCTTCATACCGTTTTCACGAGCGGCCACTTCCAGGGCGCGAGGATCATTGGCCTTTCCAAAATGGTACATTTCCAGTCCATGGATTGATCGTTGCGGATGAGAGTTGACGTGAATGGAAATGAATAAACAGGTCCGCGACTTTTTCGTGGCGTCGACGTTCGAACCCATGTCCTTCCCACACCATTCCTGCTTTTTGGTATTGGCAAATCCCACGCGTTTTTCCAGATCGAGAAATACGTCTTTTGTCCGGGTTAACAGGACTTCGGCCTCGTGACGTTTGCGAATCAGGTCGCGTAAATATTTCGAGATCTGCAAGACAATGGCTTTCTCCTTGGCTCCTGTTCGCCCGGTGGTTCCCGGGTCTCTTCCACCGTGCCCGGGGTCGATGATCACCAGAACGCCGGCGTGAGTGGTCGAACCGGAGGGGGGCGCCGGTGAAACGGGAGCGTCATCCCGCTGAACGGCCTCGGCGGGTTTGGTTGTCCTGGGTTTGGATTTTGCCGGAGCGGTCTTTTTCCCATAGAAGAGATCGACCGCCACGCGGTCCGGGTTGTCGAGTGTAAGGATCCGGTAGGTCCGAAGGGCTTGTAAATCCAGAACGATATGAACGGTCTCGGCATCTCCCGGGATTATGGAGATGGCTCGTGGAAAATTTTTCCCCTTGATGCGTTGCTGCGCACGCTTGCTCAGGCGGACGTTGGCCAGGGAGATCGTCTCTTTGCGAGAGTTTTTTGTTTTCTTGACGGCAACCCGGCCGGTCAGATCCAGGACGACGCGGGTATAGTTTTTATGGGCGTGATGCCGGATGCTCTTGACGGTACGCGGAGCCGTGATTTGACCGGATGCGGGGTTTTTTTTGACCAAAAGAACCTGCGCCGGCAATGCTGTATTGGACAGGACAGGGTAGGGGGGAGACGCGAACGACGTTCCTGATCCGGTTGCAGTCCACCAGACCACCGCACAAGAGATCAGGGCAAGGGCAAGGACGTTTTTCATGAGAGTTGACGACGGGAAGATGACGTCGTTTCAGAATACCAAATTCTTCACGTCCTGTCATTGACAGTATTGAAGCGCTGGGATAGCGTGTCTCACCGTATGCCATTTACCATCCTTATCGACGGATACAATGTATTGGGCGTTTTCGGCAAGCGGAGACCGGAACGGACACTCGAGGCCGGCGAGGCGCGGGAAGCCCTCATTGCTCGGCTTTCGTTGTACAGCCAACGCAAAGGATATCCTGTGACCGTGGTGTTCGATGCCTGGCGTGAGCCAACGGGGTTTGAGCATCACGAGCACCGGAGCGGGGTGCAGGTGGTGTTTACCAAACGGGGAGAACGGGCAGATCAGGTCATTCAACGGTTGGCCCGTGAATATGGTCGGACCTGTGCCGTGGTGTCGTCGGATTTGGAGATTATCCAAACAGCCAAATCCCACGGGGCCTTTGTAATGAAATCGCAAGAATTTCAAGTAAAACTTGAATCTTTGGGGAATGCAGCATCCCATGCGGGAGAGCGTGTCTCCCCTGTACAGCCTTGGGCCAAGCTTGAAGAAGAAATTCCCCCGGCGCGTTTGGATAAAAAAGGGAATCCTCGTAAGTTACCAAAAGCCGTCCGCAGCAGGAAGCGCCAACTCAGGGGATTCTGAAAAGCCGTTTGGTATTGTCCATGGTGGATCGTGCAATGGATTCGAGGGACCCGTTTCTACGGACTTCCGCCAAGGTTTCCGCCACGTATTGCACGTAGGCGGGTTCATTCCGTTTCCCGCGATAGGGAACCGGTGTCAGGTAGGGACAATCCGTTTCGATCATGAGGCGGTCCAAGGGGACGGTCTTTGCGATGTCCCGTAGCATGGTCGCGTTCTTGAACGTCAGCACGCCGGAAAAAGAAAGATAAAAACCCAGGTCCAGCGCGTCCTTGGCGAGCCATGCGTCTCCTGAAAAACAATGGAAGACGCCGCCCAGATCCTTCGCTCCTTCTTCCCGAAGGATCGTCACGGTATCTTCCTGGGCTTCCCGCGTATGGATGACCAGGGGAAGGGCCAGTTCGCGCGCCAGGTGAATCTGTTCACGAAACCGTTCGCGTTGGACCTCGCGTGGAGAATGGTCATAATGATAGTCCAACCCGATTTCACCGTAAGCTACGACTTTGGGTTGCCGTGCGAGAGAGCGAAACGCTTCGTACCAGCCCTCTTTGATTTCCTTGGCTTCATGCGGATGCACGCCGATGGTCGCGAAAACCCGGGGATGGGCTTGGGCCAAGGTCACGGCAGCCCGGCTGGTTGCCAAATCGCACCCGATTGTGATCATGGCTTCAACCTCCGCGGCTTCGGCACGTTGAAGCACGGCGTTTCTATCGGTATCGTATCGCAGATCATCCAAATGTACGTGGCTGTCAATAAGCATAACGTTTCTCCGTATTCGTCATAAGAAGGCATCCTAGCATATCATCCGTCACCAAAGAAGACGGGGGAGTCAATGGATTGGGATACGGCAGTGTTTTACGCCGTCAACGGGTGGGCCGGCCAGTCGGCTCCTTTGGATTGGCTGATGTTGCAATGTTCATCGGCCAGGAATCTCGTCCTGTTGATCGTGGTGTTTCTCTCCTGGCGCGCGTGGCTCGATTGGCGTCACGGTTTGCTGGTTGCTTCAGCCTTGGGTATCTCGATCGGGGTGGGGGATTTTGTCGGGACGCTAATCAAGTCTTGGATTGCCCGTCCGCGGCCGTGCCACGTTTTGCTGAACGTTCAGGAGCTGGCCGGATGCGGAAAAATGTTCAGCTTGCCTTCCAATCATGCGGTGAATGCGGCTACGGCCGTGGCCTTGCTTGGGGTCCTTTTTCCTTCAACCCGCTGGGTCGCGGGCACCTTTCTGCTTTTCGGCGGCATCTCCCGCGTGTATCTGGGCGCCCATTACCCGGCGGACGTACTCGCCGGCTGGTGCCTGGGTGGCATTTTGGGTGCCACGGCCGGGTATGTTATCGCGAAACGTTCTTCACTCTGGACTTGATCTGAGGTAGAGGCACGTGTAGGGACCAACGATCGTTGGTCCCTACAGGGTCATGGCCTGCAAAATCGGTACAACGGTTGCGACCGTTACAGTTTCTGTAAGGCCGCCACGCGGTCCTTGATGGGCGGATGCGTCGAGAAGATCTGCATAAAACTGCGCGTTTGCCCCGAGATTTTCATGGTCGCCAGGGCGTCTTCGGTCTGGTATTGATATTCGACCCGATTGACCCACCGGTTGATCGCGTGCAGCGCCGAAATCATGTGCTCCTTGCCGACGGTATTGGCTGCAAACTTGTCCGCGGAAAATTCCCTGCGACGTGACCACCAACTGATGGGAATCATCGCGAGGATAGACAGGACGATCTGGAGGAAGAAGTAGACGCCGAGGCCCAACATGGGATTGCGTTCGGCAACCTGGCGATACACGATTCGGCTGATGAAATAGACGAAGGTATTCATCAGGCCGGCCAGGATCGTGGTGGTAAACATGTCGCCGTTATACACGTGCCCCATTTCATGGGCCAGTACGGCCCGGACTTCTCCTTCGTTCAGGTTATTCAATAAGCCGGTTGAAACGGCCACCATCGAATTGTTCTTCGACGGCCCCGTGGCAAAGGCATTGGGGTCCGGTGAGTCATACATCCACACTTCCGGCATTTTGATGTTCAGCCGGCCGGAGATCTTTTGTACCGTTTCATAAACGAGTAATTCAGCCGCGTTCCGGGGTTGGGTAATCTGTGCGCAATCCAACATCATGCGCGCCATTTGCTTGGAAAAGGCCAGGCTGATGAACGCTCCGCCGAATCCGATGACAAAGGCCCATAAGAGGTCCTGTTGCACAAATGAGCCGCGAAGGTCGATCCCGAACGCGGGCAGGACCAGTTCCATGAGGATTGTGAAGGTGATGGACAGGGTGACAAAGATCAGAATATTGGACAAAAGCAGCAAGCCAATGCCTTTCAGCTTTTTCATGCATTCCTCCTCTACAAAAACGTTTGTGATTTCCGGCGAATTCTGCTTGATGGACGGCCGCCATGGGCGCTTCGGGGCGTGTTCCTTGAAACCCTCAGGGGTCCACCCTATAGTCGGTTTACCATGATATAGTAATACCATATTTTTGTGAGTCAAGGCGGGGCAGGGGCTGACCACACCAGAATGGTCATCTTGAACGAAGGGAATCAACTGGTTTCAGCGGGAATCGTTAACGAATGGGCGAACACAGACAAGGATTCACTGATGAGAAATCAATCCTGGTTGGTTGTGGTATACTGTTGGGCCGCATTGATCTGTTTTTCCGGCGTTTCGTTTGGGGACGAAAATGAGGAGGTGCTGGTTCTTGAACCGGATGCGGAGGGGATCCAGCGGGCTTCCATCGTGCTGGATAGTTATGCGTATGCCCCCGCCCATATCAGCGTTCAGGCGGGTTTGCCCGTCGAATTTCGCCTGGAAAACCAGAGTTTCCTGACTCCTCATAATTTCATCATGGATCATCCGGACGTGGGTCTCCAACAGAACGTCAACGTAGACGCCGGAGATCACGTGACGATTCGGTTCATTGCAGAGACCCCGGGGACGTATATTTTTTATTGTGACAAACAATTGCTGTTTTTCCCCAGCCACCGCGAGGAAGGGATGGAAGGCCGCCTCGAAGTGCGGCCATGAAGTCGATGATGGATGAGAATTCCGTCGAGCAGTATTTGCTGCATGACGTGTTGAAGCAGGTGTCGCGTTCGTTTTACCTGACCTTGGCCGTGTTGCCCGGGTGTGTGGCCAAGCAAGTGGGACTGGCGTATTTGTTCGCGCGCGCGGCCGATACCATTGCGGATGCGGGCCGGATGGACCGCGGCGCCAGGGCCGCGCTGTTGGGGCAACTCAAGCTCCAATTTGTGGGGGAAACCTGTAATCAGGAGACCATCAGCACCATTCAGGCCCTGACGATTCCACGGCAGGAACATCCCGGCGAACGGACCTTGCTCGAACACCTCGACCGCTGTTTTCACGTATACGAAGACCTGTCGCCGGACGACCGGGCGGAGATCCGTCACGTGTTGCCGATTCTCATCAGCGGCATGGAAATGGATCTGGACCGTTTCCCCGGTGAATCCGGGGCGGCCCTCGCCGCGCTTCCCTCACTGGAGGATCTTGATGATTACACGTATAGGATTGCGGGCTGCGTCGGGGAGTTTTGGACTAATATCATGTATGCCCATCTGCCGCGCATCCGCCGGACGTGGGACAGGGAAGCCAAAATCCGCACGGGCATCCGGTTCGGCAAAGGGCTGCAATTGACCAATATTTTGAAGGATCTGTCCACGGACCTGCGTCGCGGGCGATGTTACGTTCCCCTGGAGTTGTTGGCCCAGGCGGGCCTGACCCCGGCGGATTTATTGGATGCGCGTTCGATGTCCGGCTTCAGCCCGGTCCTGCACGCATTGGTGCAGACGGCGTTGGCCCATTTGGATCAGGGTTGGCTGTATGCTACGTCGATTCCACGACGCGACCTTCGTCTGCGTCTGGCGTGTATGTGGCCGATTCTCATCGCCCTGAAAACGCTGCATCTCCTGACCACGTGCGACAACCTTCTGGACCCCACACGGAAATTGAAGATTTCCCGGTGGGAGGTCTACCGGATCATCGCGGCATCCACGCTGACCGGAACCACGTCGGCGGGTACGGCCTATTGGGGACACCTGCGCAAGGCCGTCGGGTAGAAGCGATTACTCGGCCTGGGGAACGAGCAACTTTTCGCCTTTGCGAAACACTGCATAAATCGCTTGTGAAGGACAGGCATCGAGGCACATCCGGCACGTGTCCATGCACCGCGATTCGTCGAACTTATATGGGGGAGTGGATAGCCATGCCCCGGTGGGACAGACGGGAATACACACGGCCTTATGCGTGCAGCGGTCCGGGTGACGGACCAGGTGATCTCGAGATACCATCATGGGTTGCACTCCTTCGAACAGACCCCCGGAGAACATATCCAACATGTTTTCGGGACGTCGCATATTATGAATTCCATTGCTTGACGAGCGACCGAATCCGGTCCTTTAACTCGGGGATGTCGTCCATGTTGTTGTGAATGGCGCCCAGGATATTTTCCAATCGCGCCGTCCTGGTCGCTTCCCGGTCCCGTTGGGCGAGCGTTTCGTATTCTCGATAGGCTTCGGGATATAGGGCGCGGAGACGAGCTTCTGCGGCCTCTATCCCGTCCCGGAGTTGCTTCGGTTCCGGCGCCAGCGGCGGGACAATGGCGAACGTTCCGTTGTCGAACGTGAGAACCTTGGCCTTGCTTTGTTCGATTGCGGTCACGGAGGTGACGGTGCGGCCCTCTGCTTCATCCCAGGAGCCGAGCAGTCCGGGAAATTGTTTGAGGAACGCGACTTTTTCCTGATTCGCTTTCCATTTGACCTCGTTTGCCGACATGCGGGTCTCGCGTGTTGTGATCGTAAAAATTGAGGGTGACTCGTGTCACGCCATGGGACTGAACGTCTAAGAGGTCATGGGCGTGGCGCGGGATTCCAGTCGGAGCGGCGGAACGTTGTGCCCTGGCATGAGCAGGCGCTCGACCAATTCGCCCTTAATCACGTGTCGTTCCATAATTTCCGTGACGTCGGCTTCGTTCCCGACCCAATACCAGACGCCTTCCGGATAAATGACGATGCTGGGACCATATTCGCAATGATCCAGACAACCGGCCTTGTTGGCCCGGACGATGCCCTTGAGTCCAAGCCGGTCGACTTCCCGTTTGAAGAATGCATGCAGTTCCACGGACCGGTTATCGGCACAGCACCCTCTCGGGTCGCCCTTGGGCCGTTGATTAATGCAAATGAAAATATGATGCTTGAATCCACCCATGCTTGCCTCTCTTAGCAGATTTTGCCGCGTGGCACAAAATAGTACAGGAGCGTTCTTTCTCGTGTCCAGTTTTATGCGATAATGGGAAGAGATGAAGATTGGAATTCCCAAAGAAATCAAAGACCATGAATTCCGGGTGGCTCTGACTCCGGAGGGAGTGGATGAACTCGTCCGGAACGGCCATGAGGTATGGGTTGAGGCCACTGCCGGCGAGGGCGCAGGTTTATCCGATGATGCGTATCGCGCGGTGGGAGCACGAGTTGTCTCATCGGCGGAAGAACTCTTTGATCTGGTTGAATTGGTCTTGAAGGTCAAGGAACCGCTCGCGTCGGAGATCGCCTATTTGCAGCCCCGCCATACGTTGTTCACCTTTCTTCACTTGGCGTCCTCAAAGACCTTGACCGAGGCTTTAATGAAGTCCGGGTGTACGGCCATTGCGTACGAAACCATGGAAGACGAGAGGGGCCACCTGCCCATGTTGCAGCCCATGAGTCAGATTGCCGGGAAGCTGGCGGTGCAGATTGGCGCTCATTATCTCGAGCGGACGCACGGGGGGAAAGGGATTCTGCTCGGTGGTCTGCCGGGGGTGTCGCGAGGGCACGTCGTGATTCTTGGTGCCGGCGGGGTCGGCTCGTCTGCCGTGGAAATCGCGCTTGGGATCGGGGCGCGAGTCACCGTCATCGGTAACGATATCAGTCAACTGCAGAGATTGCAGGAGCGCTTTGGGAACAACCTGACGACGTTGGCTTCCCAAAGACTCGTGATTGCTGAAACCGTGAAACGCGCGGACTTGTTGATCGGAGCCGTCATGGTCAGGGGTGCGAAAAGTCCGGTTCTGGTCTCCGGGTCCATGGTTGCGACAATGAAAACAGGCGCGTTGATCATGGATATTGCGGTCGACCAGGGAGGGTGCATTGAAACCACGAGGCCGACCACGCATGCCGACCCGATTTTTGAAATCGACGGGGTCCGGCATTACGGCGTGACAAATATTCCCGGAATTGTGCCACAAACCTCCACCTATGCCTTGACCCACGCAACCCTACCTTTTATAGTCCGGTTGGCCAATGGGGGTGTGGAAGCGGTTCTGCGTGATCAGGGTATGGCCCGGGGGGTGAACGTGTTTCATGGGGCGATCACGTATTCAGCAGTTGCTGAGGCGCATGGATTGCCCTGTGAGCCGCTGGTCAGTAAAAAGTAAACGAAAGCAAGGCCGTCGGGGCGTAGCGCAGTTCGGTAGCGCACCGCGTTCGGGACGCGGGGGTCGGAGGTTCAAATCCTCTCGCCCCGACCAGCCATGGCTTCCCGTTTTTCGCCCCTTCTTCGTCAGCATCCTCATCCATGCATGATGGTAACAGGAGTTTGATCCCGTGACGTTTCTGGCGATCATCGGGCTCGTCATTCTGGCCGGAGGGTTTGCGCTCACGTGGTGGCGTTTCAGATCTCTGGCACACACAGTCAAAGACCTTGCGCGTCAACAGTATGACGGCCGGAACGAGTCGAGGAAGATGGCCCGGCAACAGTCGGAGGCGTTGGCCGTCCTGCGATTGCAACTTGCCCAGTTGGCAGCGGGCCGGAAACTTGACGACACCCTGGTTCGGACTGGAACCCTGTATCGCCAAGCCGATGCCGGTGAAGCTTGGCAATTGGTGGAGCATCATGACGCAGAGGGCAACTCAGATCTGATTGTCGTGGACGTTCGTAGTCAAAAGGAATTTCTCCAAGGTCACGTCCCCGGGGCCAAACATATTCCGTTTGAAAATCTCGAAACACGTTTCAGGCACGAAGTACCTCAAGAGACGAAAAATATTTTGGTGTACTGTTCTCAAGGTGAACGGAGTCGTCTCGCGTGTGACTTCCTGAGCCGGGAAGGATATACGACGCTCGTGAACATGCGGGGTGGTTTTCAAAAATGGACGGGCCCCGTTCTCGGCACGGGCAGTCCGGACCTGGTGCAAATTCAACCCATGGCTTCACGGAATGACGTCGTGCGGGAAAGGGCGCAGTTGTAATGGCTGATCCGTATACGATCATGAAGGTGATGGGGCCGTATCGCGAGCCCAGGGAATCCGCCTTGTCCTTCGATTATTCCGTCCAACGCCCGCATTGGGCGACTCCGCAGGGCGTTCGAGTCAAGATCGCTCTTGAAGAAGAATTGTATCTGCTCAAGACGAAGATCTTACAGCTTTCAGGCGGAACGGTCGGCCAACAACTTCGCGTCAATCAACTTCTGGGACGCGCCATTGCGGATCGTAAACTTGAAATTGCCAATGAGGAAAACCTGTTCAATGACCGCCGGGACGTCATGCTCGAACCCTTTACGGGCACGTGGGCCCACCTCTTTCCCCGTCTCGAAGCCTGGATGAACCATGAACGCGACAACCTCAGGCAGGAAATTCAGGAAAAAGTCGGCCTGTAACGTTTTTGGGTATTTGTAGCTGCGCCATCTTATGGCGCCACGTCCCGGCGTCAATGGTTTTGGGTCCTTTTGCCGAAACAAAAGAGCCTGTCCTGAGCCTGTCGAAGGAACCTCGTCGTGCGGGGACGAAACCCTGCCTGACAAAGCAAAGACGCTGGATCCCCGATCGGGGCCTGTCCTTGATCCTCGATTAAGAACGTCAAGGACAGGCTATTTTAATCGAGGATCGGGGATGACGGAAAGAGACAACGAATCTTGTCAACGAATAAATGAACGCATGCGAGGATGACAGAAGGAAGGCTAGAACAACGGTTGATACCGTCGAGAGTACAGACCCGTCGCCTTTTCTCCGAATCCCAGGGAAGCGTGTTCGGGTTGACTTTTCTGATTGAGATTGACGGCGTAATGTCCCCGCACGTGTTTCATGGCTATTTCGTAAGGAATGGAGCTCTGGTAGAAATCGCCCGGCGCATGGGCGCCCACCGATAAAATTTCAATGGCTTCGGGTACCGCGTATTGCGGGTCGGAAAAGATATACACGTCTGCGACGGCAAACTCCCCCAGGTCGTTTCCCGGCGTGGTTGCGGGAATCTGCGAAGCCAGGGAGCCGTTTATTCGTGACCGTCTGAGGTGATTGAGTAACGCCACGACCTGACTGTCGGTGGTCTGTTGCGGAACGAGCAGGCTCAGGGCATTCATCCCTTGCACGTGAGCCGTGACTTTCATCGAAGGCACCGGCGCCGATTCGGCTTCCTTCAGCAACAGGGCCAGTTGTTCAGATCGAACTTCATTGCCCTGTGGGGGCTGAATGTTTTTGGATTTTGGGATGATTGCCTGGATAAACAGCCAGAGTCCGATAATCACCCCAAAGAGGACGATCGCCGGATGCAGTCCGGCGCGCTTGCCCTGTTCCCGGGGTTCCGGGTCATTCATGGTTCTGCTCCGGGTTTTCGAGCGTCACGGCAGTTTGGGGTCCGTCGGTTGCACGTTTGGCGGCCTCCCACAACGCATCCCATTCCTTGGCCGTCATTTCCCCCATGTCTTTGCTTTCTTGGGCCCCTTGACGTTCCATGTGCCGGAAACGTGCGGTGAAACGGTTGTTCGCCTTGCGAAGGGCTTCCTCCGGATTGATTTGTAAGAAACGCGCCACGTTGACGATGGTGAATAACACGTCCCCCAACTCGTGTTCAACGGCCGCATTCGCTTCCGTATCCCGGATGGGAGGCTCGGAGCCGGGGAGGCTGGAGGCTGCCGTTTGCAGTTCCTCCAGTTCTTCGTCCAGTTTTTCAAACACCTGTTCGGGCGTTTCCCAATCAAAGCCGACGCGTGACGCTCGTTTTTGAATCTGATGGGCTCGCAACAAGGAGGGAAGCGAAGCGGGAATGCCCGCCAGGATCGAGTCGGTTTGTGTTGAACGTTCGGCTCGTTTGATCGCCTCCCATTGAGTGACGACCTGTTCGGAATCGAGCTCCCGAGCCTCACCGGACTTGGCCGAAAAGACATGGGGGTGCCTGCGGATGAGTTTGTGCGTCAGATCCGTGATGACGTCGTCAATGGTGAATGCCTGCTTTTCGGATTCGATATGGGCATGCAGCAAGACCTGAAGCAGAAGATCCCCAAGCTCTTCTCGCAGGTGTTGGGGGTCTTGCATATCGAGCGCCTCGAGGACTTCATAGGTTTCTTCTAAGAGAAACGGCTTGAGGGATTCGTGGGTCTGTTTGATGTCCCAGGGACATCCTTCGGGAGAACGAAGCCGGGTGACCACTTCGACAAGTTCGTGAAAGGGGTGAGTCATTCGTTTCTCCATTGTCTCGCCTCGCATGTGTGACGTGACCAAGATAACCTGTTTTCCCGGCGGCTTCAATCGTCTTCTTATCTTGCGAGGCCGTTTGGATTGTGCTAATTTTGTTTTGGCGTCTGGATGAGTGAGGGGCATGGCTGATAATCAAGAATCGGGGTTCGTGATCCGCGACAAGCGCGGGCATTCGAGAGAAGAACCGGAGTCCCTTGAAGAACCGGTTTATTCTGCGGCCACGGCGCCTTCTCCATCACCCTCAGAATCTTCCCACGAAGGCCCGCCGCTCTCCTTTTCGACGTTTGTTCTTTCGTTAGGGACGTCGGCACTCATGTTGATGGGGGAGCAATTATCGCCCGAGAACCCCGCCCTTCCGGTCAACCTGCCGCAAGCCAAGGAAATCATCGATATTCTTCGCATCCTGGAAGAAAAAACCAAGGGCAATCTTACTGAAGAAGAGACGAGTGTGCTTCATGACATGTTGTACACGTTGCAGATGAAGTACGTTGAGTTGGCTTCGGGCTCCCCTTAATCGAATTTTCGTTGTTCCTGCCTTTTCTTTTCCGTACACTTGGGCATTACCGTGCCTATGTAATCCGTGGGATTCCCGGAGGCCATGAGAAACAGCGCCCCGGCTCCCTCCGTTCGTGAATGCGCAACGCGTGCCTTCATGGTTGGAAGGTAACGTTCCGGTCACGTTATGGCGACTTCCAAATTGTCATCACGTTTAACTCCTTCCTCAAAATTGAAGAAGCGGTTTGAGCGGGCCGATGAACCGACGCTCCAGGCCCGGCGTCTCCATTTGAGACCGGTCTGGATCGTCCTGTTTTTCCTCGTTCCTTGTTTGCTCTTAACGCTGTATTACGCACAGTATGGCGGATTCGGAGGACGGTCAGCCGATTCGCTTCTGCCCAGCCCCAGTTATGCCTTGGTTCTGTTTCTCATCTATTTGGACGTTGTCGGATTGGTCGTTCTGACCCTTCTCTTATCGCGTAATTTGATCAAAGTTTATTTCGAGAAACGACACCAGCGCTGGGGGTCCGGGTTTCGTGCGAAATTGATTGCCGCATTCATTGGTTTTTCATTGATCCCAACCCTGTTATTGGCGGTGATGGCCAGTGAAGTGATCAATGAGGTCATGAAAGTCTGGTTTAATAACCAGATCGAAGAGGTGCTGAAAGATTCCGAAGAGTTATCCAGGATGTATCATGAGGGACATATGTCCTTGGCCTTGCAGAGCGCAAGGGCCATCAGCAGGGAAATTTACCGGGAAGATTTTCTGCATCCCGACTATCGTGAATTATTGACCGCAGCCGTGGCGCGAAAACGCGAAGAATTCAACGTCGCAGGCGTGGAAGTCTTTTCGTCGAAATTGGAAATGCTCGTTCGCATGACGGCCCCGGAGGCAACCGACAGGACGTTCCAATTGCCGGTGGGGCAACTCGTTCGCCGGGTCCTGGATTCACAAGACGAGGTCACGTCGGTACAAGTCGCCCAGGCCGGTCGACTGATTCGTGCCGCGGTGCCGGTTGGCTCCAACGTCCAACCCGGAGGAATCGATGGGGTCGTGGTGGTCAATACCTACGTCTCGGAATCGATCCTGGCGAAGATGCAAGGCATAGCCAAACACTATACGGACTACCTGCAGATGAAGGCGTTGGAAAATCCCATTAAGGCCGGGGCCTATCTCTTCGTCGCCGTCGTCACGGTCTTGTTGCTGTTCAGCGCGACGTGGTTTGGGTTTTACGTGGCGCGAAGCATTACCGTACCGATTCAGAAATTGGCTGAAGGGACCAAAGCCGTCGCCCGCGGCGATCTCAACGTACGAATTCAAGTCAATGCCACCGACGAAATCGGGACGTTGGTCGATTCGTTCAACCGGATGACCGAAGATTTGTCAAACAGCAAAGTCAAGCTGGAAGAGGCCAACTATTCTCTCATGCAATCGAACGTCGAAGTCGACCGCCGCCGGGCGTACACGGAAGCCGTGGTGGATACCATTGCCTCGGGCGTCATGTCGATTGATGCTCATGATACGGTCACCACGTTCAACCATTCGGCCGAGCGGATTTTAGCAGTGGAGGGTGACGCCATTCGCGGGCATTCGGTCTATGACGTGTTCAAATCCCATCAATTCACGTTGTTTCAGGAAGCCCATGACAGGATCTTACTTGACGGTCTGGACAGTCTCGCCCTTGAAGGGCAAATGGAGGTGCAGGAAAAACTCCGCACCATAGGATTGAATCTTTCCCGCATGAAAAACGAGGCGGGCAAAAATTTGGGGTTTGTGTTTGTCTTCGAAGACCGGACTGAGTTGATCAAGGCACAAAAAGCCGCAGCATGGCAGGAAGTGGCACAACGCGTCGCGCATGAAATCAAAAATCCCCTGACGCCCATTCAATTGGCGGCTCAACGGTTGCGAAAAAAGTTTTCTGAGGGGTCTGCGGATTTTCAAGCCATTTTTGATGAATCAACGAACGTGATTATGAACGAAGTCGGAAGTTTGAAACGCATGGTTGATGAATTTTCCAAATTTGCCAGGCTGCCTGCTCCGCAGATGTCCAAAGGATCCTTGCATGACGTCATTGAAAAGGTCGTCGCGCTGTATCGTGGAGGCCATCATGACGTTGAATTTGTTCAGGAGTTCGACTTTTCGTTGCCGGATATCAATCTCGACCGGGAACAGGTCCGTCGCGTCTTTGTGAATTTGTTTGACAATGCCATTCAGGCCATGAAGCATAAAGGGCGAATTTGGGTCGCCACGAAAATGGATTGGAAACATCACCGGGTTCACATTACGGTAGCCGACGAAGGGCCGGGCATTCCCCAGGAAGATCAGGAGAAATTGTTTATGCCGTACTTTTCACGGAAACGAACGGGAACCGGACTCGGGCTTGCGATTGTTCATCGCATCGTGACGGATCACAACGGGACGATCCAAGCCTCGAATCGTTTTCCCCATGGGACCCTGTTTATGATAGAACTTCCCATCGCCTGACGGCTATCGATGGTGCATGACGCAACGCAATCTGGCCCGGTCTATTCGCGAAGACAATTTATTGCCATGAAACGTATGATGTTACACGCCTTGGAGGAATAAGCATGTCCGGTACGATCTGCGTCGTCGATGATGAGCCATCCATCTTGAATACCCTGAGCAGTATTTTGGAAGACGAGGGGTATCAGGTTACGCTCGCGAAAAACGGCGCCGAGGCCCTGAAAATTATTCAAACGGAGCTGCCGGACGTCGTGATTCTGGATATTTGGATGCCGGAGTTGGATGGTTTGGAAGTGTTAACGCGGGTCCGTGAACTCTTTCCCAGTATGATGGTCATTATGATGTCAGGACACGGCTCCGTTGAAACCGCGGTGAAGGCCACGAAGCTGGGCGCCTATGACTACCTGGAAAAACCGTTGGACCTTGAGAAAACCACCATTCTGGTCCGGAATGCCTTAAACCAACGCAAACTGGAGGAAGAAAATGTCAACCTTCGCATCAAGGTTGAGCGGCATTCACAACTCGTTGGGGCCTCGGCCGTGATGGAGAAGCTGCGACAGCAAATCGCGGCTGCGGCCCCTACGCACAGTCGCGTGCTGATTTCCGGGGAAAACGGCACCGGGAAGGAATTGGTGGCAAGGGCCATCCACCTGCAAAGCCCCCGCCATAATCGTTCGTTTGTCGAAGTCAATTGTGCGGCGATTCCCGAGACGCTGATTGAGACGGAATTGTTCGGGCATGAACGCGGTGCGTTTACGGGAGCCGTTGCTCAAAAACGCGGGAAATTCGACTTTGCCAACGGCGGCACCCTGTTTCTCGACGAAATAGGCGATATGAGTCTGGCGACCCAAGCCAAGGTGCTTCGCGTCCTGGAAGAGCAACAGTTTACGCGGGTCGGAGGCGGAAAATTGATTAAGGTCAACGTCCGCGTGCTTGCAGCTTCCAATAAGGATTTTCAGCAGGCAATTGAAAAAGGCAACTTTCGCGAAGATCTGTTTTACCGGTTAAACGTGTTGCCGATAGAAATCCCGCCGCTTCGTTCACGACGTGAGGATATTCCGGCCCTCACCCGGCACTTTTTGAAAATTCACGCGGAAGAGCAGGGAGTGAAGTTGAAAGACATCACCTCAGATGCATTGGGCGTCCTAGCACGCCATGATTGGCCGGGCAATATACGAGAACTTCGCAATCAAGTCGAGCGTTTGATGATTATGGTCCCGAAAAACACCATTGAGGTCGGCGACGTCTTGCCGTTTATGCCGAGAGGATTCAACCGTGTCAATCCGATGGATGCGTACGATTCCCTGCGTGAGGCCCGTAACGCTTTTGAACGCGAATATATTGCCGTCCGTTTGCGGGGAAACAATTGGAACGTCTCAAAGACTGCGGACGACCTGAAGATTGAGCGCAGTCATCTTCATCGAAAAATTAAGCTATTGAAGGTGGAACTTCGTTCGGAACATTGATGACTCAATCTTTCACTATTGAACGCGTGGTTGCCGGTGGCTGGGGCCTCTCCCGGTCGGATTCCATGGTGACGTTCGTCCGGGGTGGATTGCCGGGCGAAGTGGTCACGGCTGTCCCCGGCGACCGGCGTTCCGATTACCAGTTCGCCACTCTCAAAGAAGTTCACGAAGCGTCACCCCATCGCGTGCAGGCTCCATGTGCCGTCTATGAAGACTGTGGGGGCTGCCAATTTCAACATGTTCGCTATGAGGCACAATTACAGTATAAGCAGGACATGTTGGAAGAAGCGTTTTTGCGTATCGGCCGGATCGGGCAGGCGGTCTTCAAGGATCCCGTTCCGTCTCCCTTACCCTATGAATACCGGCGAAGGGTTCGTTTCAGGGTGTTTCAACGTCACGGAACGTTTCACCTGGGATTCGTTCGTGAACGGTCGCACAGCCCGGTCAACGGAGCGGGCTGCCTGTTGGTTTCAAAGGCCATGGCACTGGTGATTGAAATCATCGAAGAACGGTTGGCACATCTGCGCAAACTTCCCGCGTTTCTCTCACACGTGGAAATTCGATCCTCCGACGCGTTCGAGACACACCTGATCCTCTGCACGGTGCCTCGTGCGTCGCCACACCAGGCACACGGCCTGCTGGCATTGTTTGAAGACGTTCCTTCCGTGGTTGGCTGCGTCCTGACCTCCTCGTCCGTGACGGCATCTCAAAGCCGACACGTGAGGCGAGTCGTCAGGGGAGAGCCGCATCTGTTTGAACGCTTCCAGGATCTGGTTGTTCGAATCAGTGACCGGTCCTTCATGCAGGCAAATTGGGCGGTTTATTCGATCATCTTCCAAACGGTCGTCGATTGGCTCAATTCGGAGGATGGGCCGGTTCGCGTGCTTGAACTCTATGCCGGAGTCGGATGCCTGGGATTGGGTTTGGCAAAAAACGGAGCGTTGGTCACGGAAATCGAGGAAAATCCTTATGCCGTGGCCGATGCCAAACGATCGGCCTCTCACAACCACGTCGGTCGTTACCGTATCCGCACGGCCAAAGTCGAGGACTTTTTAGAGACGGTGGCCACGGACGAATACGACGTGATCGTGATGGACCCGCCGCGCGCGGGGTTGAGTCGACAATGCGCCGAGTCCCTGGAGCGTATCCGGGTGCCCCGCATGCTGTATCTTTCCTGTGACGCTTCCTCTTTGGCTCGAGATCTCAACCGTCTGTGTGCGAACCAATACCGCGTCGGGCGAGTTCAGGCATTTGATATGTTCCCTCAGACCGCGCAAATCGAAACCCTGGTCGAACTTGTTCGTACGTAAGACGGGTTGTTGAATCAGTGAGTCGTTAGGTATGGAGATGTCGTCATGAGTGTGCTCCGGCTCGGCGTCCTTGTTTCAGGGAGAGGCTCCAATCTTCAAGCCATCATTAATGAGATTGAAGCAGGAACGCTCAAAGCCGAGATCGCGGTCGTCATCAGTAACAAACACGGTGTCCCGGCCTTGGATCGCGCTGAACGTCATGGGCTCAACGCCGTTTTTCTCGATCCGAAAGCCGTGGCGGATACGCCGGACCCTCGGCAGACCTATGATCAAATATTGCTGGAGACCTTGCAGCGTCACCAGGTCCAGTTGGTCGTGTTGGCGGGCTACATGAAAATGATCACTTCCATTCTCATCGATTCGTATGAATTGCGAATCATGAACATTCATCCTTCACTGCTTCCGAGTTTTCCCGGCTTGCACGCCCAACGGCAGGCTTTGCACCATGGGGTGAAAGTCGCCGGTTGTACGGTTCATTTTGTGACGGAAGGCATGGATACGGGCCCCATCATTCTGCAACAAGCCGTGCCCGTGGAAGAAGGCGATACGGAAGAGGATTTGTCGGAACGAATCCTGAAAGTGGAGCATGACCTGTTCCCCAGGGCCATCCGTTTGTTTGCGGAGGGGCGATTGCGTGTGACGGGTCGGACCGTCCGGCTAAGCGATGCTTGATTTGATTGCAGGGCACCGCCCCTTTTGGTAGAGTGCGAGACGTGGGGGGCTAGCTCAGTTGGGAGAGCACAACGTTCGCAACGTTGGGGTCGGGGGTTCAAGTCCCCTGCCCTCCACCAAATTCCGTTTTTGCCCGCGGCGCCGGATGTGTGACCGCCACGGCGGTGGAGTTGGTTGACAAGAGAGGAAAATTTTTTTCGATAATTCTTAACAAAGTTTCTAAACATTTAGAAGAATATGAAGCTTTCGAGAAAAAGCGAATACGGATTGCGAGCCTTGCTTGAGTTGACCAAGGCGTACGATCAGCCGGCGTTGCGACGGTCTGACATTGCGGAAGCCCAACAAATTCCCGTGGGGTTTTTGGAAACGATTCTGTTGGAATTGAAGCGGGCGGGGATCCTGGGAAGTCGTCCCGGCGTTCAGGGGGGGTACAAGTTGATTAAGCATCCGGAGGACGTGTCCCTGGGACAGGTGATTCGCATCCTGGACGGTCCTCTTGCACCGATTGCCTGTGTGAGTCAGACGGCTTATCAAACGTGTCAGGATTGTCCGTATTCCGGGGACAGGGAATGTCCGATTCAAGAAGTCATGTTCGAAGTCAGGAATGCCGTTGCCAACGTGTTGGACCGGTACACGTTGAAAGCATTTTACAACCGGGAGCGAAGTCGTCGACTCGGGAAATCCTCGAAGCATCGAAAGGGGAGCGCGCCGAGCAGGATTCAATAAGGAGTGGTCTATGGATACACATCTTCGAAGCGTGGTCAAAGGTATCAGTTGGCGGATCCTGGCGACCATGGTCACCACGACCGTTGTGTTTCTGTATTCGGGTGAATTGGCGGCGGCGGCTATCGTCGGCTCTCTCGACGCCCTGGTTAAAATCGTCCTGTACTGGGGGCATGAACGTGTATGGCAATGGGTCACGTGGGGCCGTATCCTCCCCACGGTTACCTCGCCCTAGTAGGGATAGCCGCCGAATCCTGTACGAGTTTCAATGCTCCTGACCGGATTTTTTGCCGTTGTTTCGTCAGTCCCGCCTGTCCGGTTTGAACGTTGCGTTCCTTCCCTTCACCGTTTTCAGGCAATGGATTGTTTGTCTCGCGATCTTTTGTGGTGCTAGCGCCCAATCTCTCCCAGGGGCTGTTCCGTGACGAGAGAGGCTCCTCTTGGGTTTTGACTGAAGGTGTTACAGGACAGGAGTTGGTCAAGCTCCGGCGTTGACTTGGAGTCGGGGGTCATGACCAGTCCCCAGTGGCAGTTGTCGTAACATGCATTTTCCAGGATCAACGCCTGGGCTCCATGGAACAGGAGCATGCCGCTGAGCATATTGTGACGGCAGACGTTCTTGAGAAAATCCGGCCGCGTTCCATCGTCCCTGACAGCCAAGCCAAAATGGTGATTTTCAAAGCAGATGTTTTGGGCCAGATAGGGTTGTGCGCCGGCGAAACAGAAAATGCCTGATTCACGATTCCGGCATACCTCGTTTTCGATAAGGGACGGCCGGCAGTTTGGGCCATAAATCACGATTCCCGAGAGAAGGCCTTCGGTGGCCCGGCATTGGGTAATCGTACAGGTGGAGTCAAAGATATTGATCGCGGAATGCTGGTCACTTCCGACGTAACGAAACGTGATGCCGGTAATGCGTCCGCTGGGAACCTGTTGCAAATACAAGGGACCGCTTCGGCGGCTGAAGATTTGGACGTGGTCCCGCCCGGCCCCGATCAAGTGAATGGGGTGTTGCGTGCCGAAGAGACGGTCTTCATAGATGCCCGGACGAACGAAAATCTGGTCTTCCGGTCCCGCATCTTTCAAGGCCGCACTTGGGCGTGGATAACAGGCGGGGTCGGCGTGATCCACAATAAAAGTTTTGCCGCCCTCGGGATTCGGAGGCGGTTCGCTGAGTACGGGTGGATTCCGGAAGGAATCCGAAGGTGACGAGCGGTCTTCAGGCATGACGATAAATTCTATAACACAGCCTGCTTGTGAGATTCAGCATATCATTCCAGCAATTTTGTCTTGACTGTCCCCCTGACTTGTTGTAAAAAACCGACATTGCTGAGACATCGGCGTCTCGGCAGTACAATTTTTGTATTCAAAGGACGATGAAGTCCTCAGCCACGTAAAAAGGGGTTGGGGGCTTTTTTTTTTGGTTTCGTGGTGGACGAGCAGAAGCCAAAGCTTTTTATTCACGAAGAAATGGCGCGGGGAGTGAGCCGCATAATTCAGGTGTCAATGACGAATTTGCAAAAGGAGAACCGACAATGCCTAAACAGATGATGACACATGTGGTTTTGTTTGTTTTCAGTATTGCGGTCGTTGGGTGGTTTCTCATGTCGCCAATGACTTCCGTCGCGCTGGCTGACGATGAATTGGCAGACAAACTCAACCTGTCGCTGTACGGCTACGTGGAAACGTCGTATACGCAGAATTTCAACAATCCTTCCACTGGCGTGAACAACAATCGGAGTTTTGACGGAGACGCGAATTCCTTTCGGCCCAACATGGCGCAACTTGTTCTGGAGAAAGTCGCGAGTCCCGGAGGGGCCTTGACTGACAGGGCAGGGTTCCGGCTCAAACTGAATTTCGGGGAAGACGCCAAGTTTACCGGTGGTACAGGCAACGACGACTTTGACTTTCAGGAAGCCTACGTCCAATACATGCCGGCGGATAATTTCACGCTACAAGCGGGGCGTATGAATACGCTGATCGGATATGAAGTGATCGAAAGTCCGCTCAACCCGAATTTTTCCCGTTCGTTCCTGTTCGGTATCGGGGAACCGTTTACCGTGACGGGGCTTCGCGCCTCTATTGATTTCTCGGAATCCGCCTCGTTGGCCGTCAGCGCGATTAATTCCTTTAAAGGGCTGCAAAGAGATGAGAACAACGGCAAGTCGGTTGAGGCCCTTCTTTCTCTTACACCCCAGGATAACGTTGGGGTTTCCATATTCGGCTTCTGGGGGCCTGAGGATAGCTCTTTTGGAGAAGAAAGTGCGGATCGCATGCAGGTCGGAGGCATCCTCGACGTGCAGGCCACCGATCAACTGGAACTCGTGTTGGAGGGCTACTATGGGAATCAGGCAGTTCCTGGTCAGCAGAATGCCCGGTGGAACGGCGTGGCAGGCTACGCTATTTATGACTTCAACGACCAGTGGGGACTGCATGCCCGGGCAGAAGTGTTTGAGGACCCAGCCGGTTACTTCTCTTGCTTTGGCGATGAAACGATAAGCAATGCCCAGGTTTGTCCTGCCGGAGCCGCCGATCAAACGTTGTGGGAGACCACGTGGACCCTGCAATACAAGCCGGTTCCCAATCTCATTACCCGTGCTGAATTCCGTTACGACAGGTCAGACAGAAACACCTTTAGTGATGGTGACGGTGTGACAGACAGTCAATCAACTTTGGCAGGAGAGATGATCTTCCTCTTTTAGAGAAATTTAGAGAAATTTTCAAACATTGATGGGGAGGGAGAAAATGAAAGACAAGATGATTTCATTAAAATATATAAGTATTTTATTCTCAGCATTAATACTTTGTTTCATTGCCGGGTCGGCTTTGGCTGACGAAGGCACCGCAGCGATCAGCGCAGGGGACACGAGTTGGCTCCTGACTTCTTCCGCGTTGGTGCTTGCCATGATTATTCCGGGTCTGGCCCTTTTTTATGGAGGGATGGTGCGCGACAAGAACGTGCTGAGCACCATGATGTACAGTTTTATCTCGGTGTGCGTGGTCAGCGTAGTCTGGGTCATGTGGGGCTATACCATCGCTTTTGGCACGGACGTGGGAGGCATCGTCGGCAGTTTCGAGTTTCTGTGGTCGAATGGCGTCGGGCCGGAGGCCTTTCCGGGCACGGCCGTCCCGCACCTGGCTTTCATGGTGTTCCAACTCATGTTCGCCGGGATTACGGTGGCTCTGATCAGCGGGGCCATTGCGGAACGTATGAAGTTCGGTGCGTTCGTCCTTTTTGCGGTCCTGTGGGTGACCTTGATCTATGCGCCGCTTGCCCATTGGGTCTGGGGCGGCGGATGGTTGGGTGAATTGGGAGCCTTGGATTTTGCCGGCGGCACCGTCGTCCACATCAGTTCGGGCGTGGCGGCCTTGGCCGCGGCGTTGGTCCTTGGAAAACGGCATGGCTATGGGACGGAAAAGATGGCTCCCCATAACCTGCCTTTTACCGTGGTTGGGGCGGCTTTGTTATGGGTCGGATGGTTCGGGTTCAACGCGGGGAGCGCGTTGGCGGCCGATGGGGTTGCCGCAGGGGCTTTTGTCGCCACCCACGTGGCCACGTCTGCCGGTGTCCTGGGGTGGCTCGCGGTGGAATGGATGTACACCGGCAAGCCAACGGCCCTGGGTGGGGCAAGTGGTGCCATTGCCGGGTTGGTGGCGATCACGCCCGCGGCGGGTTTTGTCGGCCCGATTTCCTCTATTTGGATCGGTTTCGTCGCCGGGGTGGTCTGTTATTTAGCCGTAGTATGGAAATCCAAATTCGGCTATGATGATGCCCTCGACGTCCTGGGTATTCACGGCATCGGAGGCACGTGGGGGGCCATTGCCACGGGACTCTTTGCCAGTGTTGGTGGGGCCACCGGCCTGTTTTTCGGTAATCCGGGACAAGTGTTTATTCAAGCCGTGGGCGTCGGAGCCACTTGGGTCTTTTCGTTTGTAGGGACCTTTATTCTGTTGAAAGTGTTGGATGCGGTGATCGGCCTTCGCGTAGGCAGGGAAGAAGAAATCATAGGACTTGACCTGAGTGAACACAGCGAACGCGCATATACTTAGACTCCGGATCAATTCATGAAATTGCGTCACGTCAGGCATGAGCGACCCGGGTTGTTCATGCGTTTCCGCCGGCACGTTCAATCTTGAAAGGGGAAAGCCCATGAAATTTGTGAAAGCCATAATCAAGCCTTTTAAACTCGATGAGGTAAAGGACGCCCTCACTGAAATAGGCATCCAAGGCATAACCGTTACGGAAGTAAAAGGGTTCGGCCGACAAAAAGGCCATAAGGAAACCTATCGTGGAACGGAGTACCAGATCGATTTCGTGCCGAAAGTCAAACTCGAACTCGCGATTGCTGATGACATGGAAGAAAAGGTCATTGAAACGTTGGGGAAAGCCGCCAAAACGGGCAGTATCGGCGACGGCAAGATTTTCATTTCAGATTTGAGCAACGTGATTCGCATTCGTACCGGAGAGACGGGTGACGGCGCGATATAGCCGGGTTTTTCAAAACCATTTGAACGCCCCGCCATGGAGTAGGGGCCGTTATTGAAATATCCGGGGGTGGCTTCAAGTTCTGAATGCCCCGGCAACGGATTGTTTGTGACGGTTTGCATGTCCGGCCGCGCCGGTTCATATAACTCTTAACCTGAGGTGGAACCGTGAAGCACTCGACCTTCTCATTGATGTGGCTATTGGTTGTGATTCTGAGCGTATCGTGCGGGCCGGCGACCGGATGGGCCCAGGACGGTACTCCGGGAGCTATTGATACCGGCGATACGGCGTGGATCCTGGTGTCGTCTGCATTCGTGTTATGCATGACTTTGCCGGGGCTGGCACTGTTTTACGGCGGCCTCGTCCGGAGCAAGAACGTACTTGGGACGCTTGCGCATACCGCCGTCATCCTGTGCCTGATCAGCATCGTGTGGGTGCTGATCGGCTATTCACTGGCATTCGGGACTGACGTTGGCGGGATGATCGGCAGCTTGGAATTTCTCGGCTTGATGGGTGTGGGACAGGAGGCGTTTCCCGGTACGGGCATCCCACATCTGGTTTTTATGGTGTTTCAACTCATGTTCGCGGCCATCACCGTGGCCCTGATCACCGGCAGCTTTGCCGAGAGGATGAAGTTCACGGCGTTGCTCCTGTTCGCCGTGCTTTGGTCAGTCCTGATTTATTCGCCTCTTGCCCACTGGGTCTGGGGAGGCGGGTGGCTGGCAGAGATGGGCGCATTGGACTTTGCCGGAGGCGCCGTGGTGCACATCAGTTCGGGCTTCGCCGCGCTCGTCTGCGCGTTGGTGTTGGGAGCGCGGAAGGGCTACGGGGTTGAATCCATGTTGCCGCACAATCTGCCCATGACGGTCCTGGGAACGGGCCTGCTGTGGTTCGGGTGGTTTGGGTTCAACGCAGGGAGCGCCTTGGGCGCCAATGGGGGCGCGGCGACGGCTTTTGTGGCCACCCATATTGCGGCGTGTGCCGGCGGGTGTAGTTGGATGGCAGCGGAATGGTTTCGCACGGGCAAACCCACCATGCTTGGCGTGGCCAGCGGCATTATCGCAGGCCTGGCGACCGTCACCCCCGGTGCCGGATTCCTTTCGCCCTTGTCGGCGTTACTGATTGGACTCGTGGCGGGCGTTCTCTGTTACGCCGGAGTTGTCTTGAAAATCAGACTCGGGTACGATGACTCGCTTGACGTGGTGGCTATCCACGGGTTGGGAGGATTTACCGGAATCCTGGCCACCGGGCTGTTTGCCTCGGTCGGAGCCCAGGGGTTGTTTTTTGGAAACCCGGGCCAATTCATGGTGCAAGTCGTGTTGGCCTTTTCCACGCTCGTGTTTGTCTTGGTGGGAACGTTTGTGATTTTGAAAATCGTCGACGTTCTGGTCGGCCTTCGAGTTTCACCTGAAGACGAAGAAGTCGGGCTCGATTTGAGCCAGCATAGTGAGCGCGCCTATTCCTGAAGAAGTCTTCGTATTGGCGCTGTACAACAAAACCTATTGTGTGAAGAAGGAGGTATGGAATGACTCCGCGTGAAGTCTTGGATTTTGCGAAAAAGAACAAAGTGGAAATGGTCGATCTCAAGTTTGTGGACCTAGTCGGGACGTGGCAGCATTTTTCCGTCCCGACTTCCGAACTGAACCTCGATTTGTTTAAGGATGGAGCAGGCTTTGACGGATCATCCATCCGCGGATGGAAGGCCATTCAGAACAGCGACATGCTGGTATTTCCTGACCCGAATTCCGCCCGGATGGACCCGTTTACCGAATTGCCGACTCTCAGTATGGTGTGTAACGTGCAAGATCCGATCACGCGCGCCGTCTACGAGCGGGACCCGCGGGGCGTGGCTCAACGGGCGGAGCAATACTTGAAGAGTACGAGAATCGGCGACGTTTCCTATTGGGGGCCTGAAGCCGAGTTTTTCGTGTTTGACCATGCAAGTTACGACCAAACGAGTAATTCGGGCTATTATTTTATTGACTCCGAAGAAGGGATTTGGAATTCAGGCGACGACGGTCACAACTTGGGGTCGCGGCCCCGGCACAAGGAGGGCTATTTCCCCGTTCCTCCGACGGATACGCAACAGGACATACGTACCGAAATGGTCAGGGAAATGGAAAAGGCCGGGATTCACGTTGAAAAACATCACCATGAGGTGGCCACGGGAGGTCAAGCCGAAATAGATCTTCGCTTTGATTCCTTGCTGAGCATGGCCGACAAGATGATGTTGTACAAATACATCGTCAAAAACGTGGCCAGGCGGCACGGCAAAACCGCGACGTTTATGCCGAAACCGTTGTTCCAGGATAACGGGACGGGCATGCATACCCATCAAAGTATCTGGAAAGACGGAAAACCGGCGTTCGCCGGCAAAGAATACGCGGGCGTGTCTAAAGCGTGCCTGCATTATATTGGCGGCGTGCTGAAGCATGCTTCGGCCCTAGCGGCGTTCACGAATCCGACGACCAATTCCTATAAGCGGTTGACACCGGGCTTTGAGGCTCCCGTGTTGTTGGCCTATTCGAGCCGGAACCGGTCGGCGGGCATTCGAATCCCGATGTATTCGACCAGCCCGAAAGCCAAACGGATCGAAGTCAGATTTCCAGACCCCTCGGCCAATTTTTACCTGGCGTTCAGCGCCATGCTGATGGCCGGACTCGATGGGATTCAAAACAAGATCGACCCGGGCGAAGCCATGGACAAAAATCTTTACGATTTGGCGCCGGAGGAAGCTTCAAATATCCCAACCGTGCCTTCGAGCCTGGATGAAGCACTCGACAACCTGGAGAACGACCATCAGTTCCTGTTAAAAGGCGGGGTCTTTAGTGAAGATCTGGTGGAATCCTGGATAAGCTATAAACGGGAAAACGAAGCCGATGAGGTTCGCATTCGTCCTCATCCCCATGAATTTTTCTTGTACTATGATATTTAGTGCGATGGGGCTTCGAGTTCCATTTGGAATCACGGCGTCTTTCCGCTTCAATCGGGGAGACGCCGTTTTCTTTTGCCGGAAGGCGTTTGACAAAAGAGTTTAATGAATATGGCGTGTGTCCGGTGCATGCGTTGTTGCAACTCGCGTTCAAAGGCTTGTGTGCCTTCTTGCCAGATATCGGTCATGTACCCGAGTCTTCTTGCCAGATAGGTCATGTCGTCGGAACCGGATTCCGGAAGGACCAGGTCCTTGGCATTTCCCCGAACGATACGCAATCCATCGATCACTTTTCTCAGAAACTGATAGTCTTCCGCCAGGATGGTTGCGTCGTGATTTGAGAGAAACGTTGTCGTTTGAAGGGCCTCAAGTGCGTCCAGAGTATTGGGTGTATGGAGGGAAATATCGCGGTGTCCATGCTGTATTTGAAGGTACTGAATCGTGTATTCAACGTCGATGAGTCCGCCCGGACTGTATTTCACGTGGATGGCGCCCTTGGGAACCAATTCCCTGATTTGCCTGCGACGCAAATGGAGCGCGGTATTCAACGGCCAGGGAGTTTGGTTATACACGAACTCGTCACGGTAGCGCTCGATGCGACGGCCCAGCGTCATATCTCCCGCGACGTGTCGCAGCTTGATTAACGCCTGTCGTTCAAAGGGCGCAGCAGGTCCTCCCGTTTGGTAATAACGTTTAACGTCGTCAAAGGAATTGGCCAGCAGACCTTTTTCTCCATAAGGTCGAAGTCGGATATCGAGTTGAAAGATGCCTTCTTCTTTCGCTTCGATCCAATGGAGGAATTCCTGGACAAGACGCTCGAAGTATTCGCTGGTGACAAAGCTGGGGACCCTGGATGTCCTGGGTGACGCCCCATAGACAAAGAGGATCTCGATATCGGAAGCGTAGCCCAACTCTCGCCCACCTAACTTGCCCAATCCGCAGATGCTGAACGGGAGCGGATTTTTTGCCGAGGAGAACGGCTGCGGATGTTTCCGGTTGACCACTGATTGGGCCTCGACGAGAGCTTGTGCTAGAATCACTTCAGCCAGGGTGGTGAGCGATTCGGAGAACGAGGGGAGGGACGTTTTGTTGAGAATATGATGCATGTCGATACGAAACAATTCCTGATCTTTAAACCGATTCAAGATCGTTTTTCTGCTTTCCGGATTTCGATTCTTTCCAAGTGCGGTCTTCAACGCCTTAGTGAGAGCGGTTTTTGATGAGTGGGCCTGGGGTTGGTGGAACGTTTCGACAATGGGCAGAAGGTTGACGTGTTGCCGGCGAAGGAAGTCTTCCCATAAAAAATCGCTTGTACCGAATAACCGGGCGAGGTTGGTCAACGAATCTTTTTTCGTGAGCCAGCCGATCTGTTTTTTGCTGAGACGATGTTCCAGCAACTGATCCAGGAAATGACTGAAATGATTCAACGCCTTGCCGGGATCCGGTGCCCACGTGAGGAAATGGGTAAATTCCTTGATGAGGGCGGCGGCAACGGTCAGTTCCTGTTGTTCTTGTGCCGAGACAATTTTCTTGCCGTGTCGATCCCTGACAAAAAATCGGTTGCGGACTCTGATACCGTCTCCATCAATCACGGCTTTTGAAAAATACAGTCCTCTCATGGCTAACGCATTTGTAAAGGCGTATAAGAAAGCCGGAGAATCCGTGCCTCTGATATCGATGACGGTATCTCGTGTGGAACACGCATTGTTGAAAAATATTTCCACCGGATGCACGAGCGCGGAAGCCGCTGCTTTTCTTTGGTCAAGCGTTTCCACCAATTTGCGATTTACGTAATTGCGGACCTCCTGGAGCTTCCGGGATTCGAGCAAACAAATCATGCGGGACAAGTCCCGGCTCAATTTCTGCTCCATTGCCGCATCGAATAGAGTCCCTTGGAGAAGGTGAACCTGAAAGACGTCCACAACTTTTCTTTTGAAGAGGTTCGGTCGTTGACGGGGACGCCGGATCGGCCATTTGAGGGCTTGCATGCGACGTAAAGGTTTCGACGCAGAAGCGGGGTCGTCATGGTACGTGAAAATAAGGGCTTCGCGTATGTCGAAGCCATAGGCGGACAACAGGCCGCAAATCGTGGCAAATTCCGCAAAATAGTCGTAAGCGACGATCGTGAGCCGGTACCGATTCGCACCGTTTGCCGGTTGAACAAGGAGTGTGCAGGGATTTTCCAAGGTCAGGGTGTTGGCCAGGGTCACGTGTTCCGCTACGGTCTGGGTTGAAAATTCCAAGAAATAATCCGGATCCATGCGATCCAGAAAATCTTTGATGGTCGTCGCGTCGATGTGGGGGCACAGCCTTTCCAATTCCATCGAGTCGAATGCGTTTTTCATGGTACGTTAGTATACCGTAACCTTTTATGATTGGAAGGGCGGGTTGCTCGTTGATCCCCGAACGGAAGGGATTTCAGATGCCCATGATAAACACGCCATCCCCCGGCTTCGACCCGCATTTGCTCTTGCTTTCGCCGGATTTGGCGTCTTCGGATGTGGCGAAGCTGTTGGCTCCGTATGGATTCCAGGATTGGAAGCAAGCTGACGCGAATTTGCAAAGTATGGCCGGCAATCCTCGAGACCGAAAACTGTTGGCCAAGATTCTGCCTGATCTTTTGCACGCCGTTTCAGGAACGGCCGATCCGGATCAAGCCTTACGTGAATGGGTGCGATACATGGATGCCGGCAATGCCAGAGCCCAGGTATTCGAGTTTTTGGCACAGGTGCCGCACGTCCTGCAATTGCTTTGCGTCTTGTTTGGAAACAGTCCTGCAATGGCGGAAACGCTTGTTCGAGACCCGATGTTAATTTATTGGATCGAGGGCGAGCATATCCTGAAATCCCGTTCCACTCCCAAACGCCTTCAGAGGGCGTTATCCGAAACCCTTGGCCTCGTGCAAGCTTATGAACATAAGCTCGACGCTCTCCGTCGCTTTTATCGCCGTGAAATGCTACGCATCGGCGCGCGTGATCTTTTTCGGGTTTCGTCCGCCGCGGAAACCGCACAATCTCTATCCCGACTTGTGGATCTGGTGATCCATGCCGCGTATCAACTTGTTAACAAGAAACTACGGGAAAAATACGGCATGTTCTGTCAACAAAGACCAGGATGGGCAACGAGTGAAACGGGATTTGTGGTGTTGGGAATGGGGAAATTGGGCGGACGCGAATTGAATTACAGCTCCGACGTCGATCTCATCTATGTGTATGCATCGAACCAAAAAGAAAATAGGGTCGCAAAAGACGAAATTAGCCTTGGGGAGTTTTTTCAGTTGGTCGCGAGAGAACTCACGCGGGTCCTGTCGATTGCCACTTCGGAAGGATGTTTGTTTCGCGTGGACTTGCGGTTGCGGCCCGAGGGAGTAGCCGGACCGTTGGCATGGTCGAACCGGCAAGCCGTGCAATACTACCAAACGCGGGGGAGGACTTGGGAGCGGCTGGCATTGTTAAGGGCTCGACCCATAGCAGGGCAACGATCCTTGGGGCAGGCTTTTCTCAGGCAAATCCGGCCCTTTGTCATGGGAGGAGAAGACCCGGCTCACCAAAATCTTATCGAGACGGTTCATAAACTCAGGACGGAGATTCATCGCAAAGTCCTAAGGAAAAAGGAGCATGAGCGCAACGTCAAACTCAGCCCCGGAGGAATCCGAGACATTGAATTCATAGCCCAGACGCTTCAATTACTGCACGTTGTCACCCACCCGCAGTTGCTTGAGTCGAATACGATCACGGCGCTTCAATATCTCCAGGCTCTCAACCTCCTGCAAGCCGCTGACGGAAAATTTCTCGAGGAAGCCTACCTGTTCTTGCGTGACATCGAACATAAGCTGCAAATGGTTCATGAACTGCAAACTCATACCTTGCCGAATGACCGTTCTGAATTGACCAAATGTGCCATCCGCATGGGCTATACAGACCAACCTCCTTCTTCCGCAACGACAAAGTTTCTTGCTCACTACGAATCCATCAGAACCCGGGTCCAAGCCATCTACGCACGGACATTATCTTGGCCGGGTTGAGCGTTCGAAAAGAACAGACGCTCAAACTTCCTTTTACCGGATCTTTCAGTCTGCACGCCTTGATTTTCGAGGGTTGATGATTATCTTTATCTGTGAAACTTGGCCATTCAGCAAATTGAACGAGGAACGGGGAATCTGAAATCATGGATATGAATCGCATGACGCTCAAAGTCCAGGAGGCGCTGCAAGCCGCGTCTGCCCTTGCCATGCACCGCAATCATCAGGGCATCGACGTCGAGCACGTGCTGGCGGCGTTATTGGAGCAAGTTGACGGATCTGCCGGTCCGATCCTGGAACACAGCGGAGTGTCAGGTTCCGCCGTGAAAGCCAAGACCGAGCAACGACTCGCAAAAGTGCCCCAAGTCAGTGGCACGGGAGCCGCGCCCGGTCAGCTTCACTTGACTCAACGCACGGCCTCGCTGCTGGCTCGTGCCGAAGATGAAAAGCAATCCTTGAAGGACGAATACATCAGTGTCGAGCATCTCCTGTTAGCCATGGCAGCCCGGGACGGCGCGTTACAGGATCTGGGGGTGACGCGAGATACGCTGTTGGCCGGATTGCAGCAGGTTCGCGGCAATCAACGAGTGACCAGTCAGGATCCTGAAGGGACGTTTCAGGCGCTGGACAAATATGGCCGGGATTTGACCCGTTTGGCGAGCCAGGGGAAACTGGACCCGGTAATCGGGCGTGACGACGAAATCAGGCGGACCATTCAAATTTTATCGAGACGGACGAAAAATAATCCCGTACTCATCGGCGAGCCCGGAGTTGGGAAAACGGCAATCGTCGAAGGATTGGCTCAACGGATTATCAAAGGGGACGTGCCGGAAGGGTTGAAACGGAAACGCGTGGTCGTCCTCGACATGGGAGCCTTGGTGGCTGGAGCCAAATTCCGTGGGGAGTTTGAGGAACGCTTGAAGGCCGTCTTAAAAGAAATTCAGTCGTCGCAAGGAGACATTCTGTTGTTTATCGATGAATTGCATACTGTCGTTGGTACGGGAGCAGCGGAAGGAGCCATGGATGCCGCCAATTTGCTGAAACCCATGCTGGCGAGAGGGGAACTTCACTTGATTGGAGCTACGACCTTGAATGAATATCGCAAGCACGTTGAAAAAGACGCGGCGCTCGAACGCCGATTCCAGCCCGTGCTTGTGGAACAACCGTCGGTGGCCAATACGATTTCAATTTTGCGGGGACTCAAGGAGCGATATGAAGTTCATCATGGGGTCCGTATTAAAGACGCGGCTTTGGTTGCGGCCGCACGACTTTCCCATCGCTATGTCGGCGACCGGTTCCTTCCGGACAAGGCCATTGATCTCGTTGATGAATCCGCTGCACGACTGCGTACGGAAATCGACAGCATGCCCGCGGAATTGGACGAAGTGTCCCGAAAGGTTTTGCAACTCGAAATTGAACGGGAAGCCCTCAAAAAAGAAGAGGATCCGGGCAGTCAGGCGAGGCTTGAAACGTTGGAAGGTGAACTTGAGGACAAACACCGGGAGTTTGCCGAATTGAAGCGGCGGTGGGAAGCGGAGAAATCCGCGGTCGGGCGCTTGCGGCAGATTCGACAGCACATTGAAGATTTGAAGCACCAGATTGAAAAAGCCGAACGCGACTATGATCTCAATCGCGTTGCGGAGCTTCGCTATGGAACAATGCCCAGGCTGGAGAGGGAACTTCAGGCTGAAGAAGCGCATCTGGACCGTCAGGAAGGAGAGTCGCGTCTCTTGAAAGAGGAAGTGGACGAAGAAGATATTGCGTCAGTCGTCAGTCGTTGGACGGGCATTCCGATGAGCCGGCTCCTCCAAGGGGAAATGGAAAAACTTATGCAACTGGGAGTTTTACTTCATCAACGCGTGGTTGGCCAGGATGAAGGCGTTCAAGCCGTTGCCGACGCCGTCCTTCGAGCACGATCGGGCATCAAGGACCCCAACCGGCCGATCGGCTCGTTTTTGTTCCTTGGTCCGACCGGCGTCGGAAAAACCGAATTGGCTCGATCATTGGCGCACGTCCTGTTTGACGACGAAGCCAATCTGATACGGATTGATCTGTCGGAATACATGGAAAAGCATGCCGTGGCGCGACTTATTGGCGCCCCGCCCGGTTACGTCGGTTATGAAGAGGGAGGCCAATTGACTGAAGCCGTGAGGCGCCGTCCTTTCTGCGTCATCCTTTTGGATGAGATCGAGAAAGCCCATCATGACGTGTTCAACATCCTGCTTCAGGTTCTCGATGACGGCCGGTTGACCGATTCCCAGGGACGAACCGTTGATTTCAAGAATACGGTCCTGATTATGACGTCAAATATTGGCAGTCAGGAAGTTCTTGAGGCGCAGGAACGTCAACAGACCTATGAAGAATTACAAGCCATGATCTTGAACGTGGTCAAACGACACTTCCGCCCGGAATTTTTGAATCGTATCGATGAAACGGTCGTGTTTCATCCGCTGCGTTCGGATGAGGTTGGTCGAATCGCGGACATTCAACTGAAACGATTACAGGCAAGGCTGGAGGACCGGAGAATCCGGTTGGAGGTGACCGACGAGGCGCTGTCGAACTTGGGGTCTCGAGGCTACAGTCCCATCTATGGCGCTCGGCCGTTGAAACGCCTGATCCAACACGACGTGGAAACGCCATTGTCAAAGCTGTTGGTTACGGGAGAGATAAAAGACGGCGACGCGGTGACGGTCGATTACAAAGACGGAGAGATGATGATCGTTCCCACCATTCGGAAATAGTCGTGCCTACCTCCCATTGTGTTGCGACTCATGCTCCCGCAAGAATCCGCATTTATTTGGTCGCCGTCGCAATGGCTTTGCGAAGACCGGCTGAATGTTCGTTGTTGACGGATTTGATAACAAGAATGTCAACGGGACGAACCTTTTTCCCGTAATAGGCTTTGTTGGCTTCATCGTTGACGTGGATGATCGACCCTTCCAGGGAGATGCCGGCATAGACGCCTTTGGAACGTGAAAATGAGAGAAAATCAGCGTTCAAATTGGCCGAGGTCGCTCCTTCGGCTCCGGCTCCGTAGGGTCCGGCTGCAACGGCGGCATCCCCACCGATTTTAAAGGATGAGGCATAGAGTTTTTCAACTGCGCCCTGTGTCCTGGCCATGATGATGACTTCCGAGGCTTCGCCGCCGAATTGAAATCCAAAGCTGACTCCTCCTAAGTTATAAAAGACCGGTTCGCTCCAATCTCCGGTTTCTGCGTCACGTGCGACCAATACTCCGCTTCCTCCATCCACGCCAACCCAGAAGGCAGCCTTCAATTGTTGTGGAATGATCAAAAGGGCTTTGGCATCTTTGACGTGATCCTGAAACCACGTGAAATTTGGATCTTCCATAAAACTTTCAAGGGTATGCTTGGATTTTTCAACGAGTTGTTGTTGATCCAGGCTGTCAGCCCAAGCGGGGGTCCAACACAAGCAAGAAAAAAGAAAGGCTGTCATCCACAAGAACAACGGGTTTTTGTGTCGCTGTTGGTCGTCTGGGTTTTTTTGTATCATGGATTATCCCCTCCGCGAAGGCATGATGAAAGAAGCTCTGTCCCCTCCCGTCCTCTGGTTTATTGTCTCCTATTTTCTAAAAAAAGCAAGAAAGATCTCTCGGTTCATGGGTTTCCGTGCTTTGGAAACGGTTGCTCGAAAGAAGGTGTCTCCCAAGTTGGTCTGACGTGTATCCAGGCTCACTCGCCCATCACTTGGACGACGATCTCCCGAGAGCGTGCCCGGGTATCAAAATCGAGAATGACGATTTCTTGCCAAGTTCCCAAAAGTAATTGGTTGTCGGCAAAGGGAACGGTGAGTGATTGGCCCTGGATTTGGCTTCGCAAGTGACTGTGACCATTGTTTTCACCGGGATTTCTCACGTTATGCTGCCAGGCAGAGGTCGCCGGAATCAGGTTGTCCCAGGCGGTTTTGGTATCGGCGCGCAAGCCCGGTTCATCTTCGATAATAAGAACAGAAGCCGTGGTATGTTTTACGAAGATTGTGACAATGCCGGCTTGTATGGATGTGGCGGCAAGGAACTGCCGGACACGGTCGGAGATATTCTCGATCTGTGAATGGCCTTGCATCGTAACCGAGAAGTAATGGGTCAAGACAGGCATCGGCTCATTTCTCTTGTCTATTGGAGGGACCGAAGAAATTGTTGTTCGGACCGTGAGACGGTTCCCCCTCGGGCGGCTTTGAGGATGGAATCAAAGATTCCGGAAGCTGTCAATTGTCGAACCGCTTTGACGACCCTCGTCCGCAATCGTCCCTGTCGTTTTAACGAGTCGAGATAGCCAAAGGCCTCGTGAAAGCTTTCATTCGAACGCGCGTAGTAATCGGTTCCTCGTCGACGATTGCTATAGGCTTCCAACTGCTCACAAGCGACCAGGATTTCTCCGAGTTCTCTGACCCAGTCAGGAGATTGCGCCAGTTTTTCAGGGTAATAATAATAACACGTGACTTGCTCCATCCACGGCAACCAGCGAACGTCCAGGCTTGCCAAGAGAGGGGCGACTCTTTTGAGTTGCCGACGATGGCGGCGAGCAAATCCCAACCGCATCTCAATGTGTTCGCATACCCATTCGGTGAGCGGCAATCCTTGTTCGGCCAATGCTTTTCGATACGTCTTCACAAACGCTTCGGTTTCCCTTCCATAACTCGAATCAGGGTGTTGCAACCGCCATTCGGCAGGTCTCGTGGGAATATTCTGGCTGCGCGCCCATGACCATATTTTGCCAAAAAGCTGACGCTCAAGTCCTGCTCTTCCCAAATCATGCAACAGACAGGCAATTTGAAATTGACGGACGCGTGGGCGTTCATACGAAAGGTGTTGGGCAACGACCGCACACATTTTCGCCGTTCGAAAGGCATGAGCCTTGTCGTAACCTCTGATAATGCCCCGTGGTTTATGCGGGTGAGGGTAGTCATAACATTTCAGCAATGCGACGGCTACGGACCGGGGTACGAGAAGTAGCGTGTATGAACGTGGAACAGAGGACGTTGCTCTCATGGCCTGGAAACTGCCGATAGAATAACGAATGCACTTTCGTTAGAATGGGGGAGGACCATAGCGGTGAATTCCTTAGACTGTCAAGAAGACGCCATAATAACGATTGATACGCCCAAACGGACCTCAGCGAAACACCAATTGGTCTAACCCCAAAACGTTACGACTCTTAAGACAGGGAATGAAGACATGGCTTTCAAGCGCAAGCGGCTGATTTCCATCCTGCTTCTGGTCATGATTCTTGGCGTTATGGGCGTCGTGTATATTGCGACATTTCACGTTGAGGATATGCAAGTGGTCGCTCGAGAGCTTGTCACAAGATCCATGGGCGATCACGTCGCCATCGAACACGTACGGGTAGGGTTGTTTCCCTATCCCCATGTGGAACTGGTAGACGTCAGTATTCAAACTCCGGATCAAGACACGCCGGTTCTTCAAGCTGCGCACATTCAACTGGACTTGAATTTCTTGTCCTTGTTGCAGGATGTACCCATGCCGCATGCCCTGATCATCGAAAACGCCTTCTTTAACCTCAAACGAGACGAAAACGGGCAATGGAATTACCGAAACGTTCTTCAAGAGGAATCATCCGATCAGGTAAAAATAGGGAGCTGGCTCTTGGGGCGTTCATTGAAATTGACCAGCGGCACAGTCCATCTGGAGGATCGATATCGCCGTGAATCCACGCTTGTCATCCACGTAGAAGACATAGAACTGCAAGTTGAGCAACTCGTGTGGGATGGCCCCACGGAAATATTTCTGTCTGCGCGACTTTCCGAAGGGGACGTGGGGTCCGTGTTCTCTTCTTATGGGACGATTCAGGATATCGGAGGATTTTTCGGAAAGGGTACGACAAGAGGCCGCGACGCATCGCCTCAATTCGATCTCCATACTCGTATGGATCTTGATCGCAAGGCGCTTGTGCAGTTGGCCGATCTTTTCGAAGTCCCTGAAGTGCCGATTGGATTGCAAGGTCGAACCAAGGTCCAAGGACACCTCCATTTTGCTCACGGTGTTGAGGGCTATGATCTCTTGGTATCCGATCTCGTGGTTTTAACCGACAGCATTGATCTGAATTCAGAAGTAACCGTGACGGGGTTAGGGCGGTCTGAACCGCCAACCTTCTCGGGGCACTGGTCTAGCGCACCTGTCGCCATTCAACATTTATCGCAATTATTACCCAAAGCGTTGTTTCCGTCTGAACTTTCCGAGGCCATTCACCGTCAGTCCATCAGTGGGAAAATTCAAACGATTTCAGCAACATTTACGGGTTCCACCCGCAAGGAATCCGGCTATGCGTTGACGGGAAAATTTCAGCTTTCGGAAGGAAGACTGAACTTGGGTTCCAAGTTTGGGCATGCCAAAGAGCTCACTTGCGCCATCGATATTGGGGTTGATGAAATTCGATTCTTTGACCTTCGTGGTCAATATAACGAACTGTCCGTTACTCAAGGCGAAGGGATGGTTGTCTTCGCCGAACAAGGACCTTGGTTGACCACGGAGTTTGGAGGGGAGATCTCGGCTAAAAAAATTATCGATCTTATGCAGACCATTGCCGGGTGGAACGTACCAAAACGACCGGAACAAACTTTGCAGGGCAAGGCCGGAAGCGGATTGTTGACTCTGCGATTTGCCGGACCGCTGAACGATCCTCAATCCATCGCGTTCCAAAGTGCTCAATACCATCCTGACCAAGTCGCTCTGCAACTGCCCGGGCTGCGCGCGCCTCTTACCCAGGTAAAGGGTTTGATTGCCTTTTCTGAAAACAATCTTCACTTCGAAGACGTCACGGGGCTCTTCGGAGAAAGCGATTTTCAAGTCCAAGGGACGATTGCCCTTGAAGATCAACCCTATGCCGATGAATTGAGAATTCAAGGTCGTATCACCGACAACGATCTGGCACGCCTTTTGTCCGCTCCAACAATTCAGGATCATGAAATTGTTTCAGGCAAGACGGACTATTTCATGATGGTTTCAGGCCGGCTGCGAAACCCTGTGGTGAAAGGGAGGGTGGCCTTGCAAGGATTGGAAATCCTTTTGCCCGGTATTCTTTACAAACCTGCGAGCCTTGCCGGCAATATGGATTTTCACGTTCGAGTGGGCAAGAAGCATCAATTCGCGTTTGAACGCATGCTCCTGAATCTTCCCTCGGTTCGCGTTGCCGGAAAAGGTGAATTGCATTATGACCAGACGTTGACCTTCAATGCCTCGCTGACGGCCGGACCGATACACTTCGAGTCGTTGCCGCCGGACCTGAGATTATTTGAGAAAATCATTTCTTCAGGGACCATGGAAGGGTCCATCAATCTTCGAGGAACAGGAAATGATTGGCGATCATGGAGCAAATCGGGACGGGTGACTTTGACAAATGGAGTCGTCAACATCGAAGGGGTTCGGTCGCCGCTTTCTCAAGTGGCGTTTCAGGTGAAACTGAATGGCCATGCCGCCCACCTGAGAGATCTCCGCTGGAATCTCGAAAACAGTCAAACTCAGGCTCAAGGAATGATTCTAGCGTGGGACAGCAAGCCAGACGTGACACTGGCACTGACTGCGTCTCAATTCAACATCGATCTTTTGCTGCCAAAAGACAACCAACGTTCTCCTCTTCGGGTGTTTTTGGAAAAAATTGCCGACACGGCCAAAGTCTCCGGAAAATTTCGATTCAATCATGCCTTGTACCGTCACTTGAATATTCAGAAATTATCCGGTGAATTGAACATCGAGAACGGCGTCATCCGCGTCGATCGTATTCGGGGAAAAGCCGACGACGGGACGATTCAAGGTCGACTGTTGGTCAATCTCCCCGTGCAACAACCAGCCACGATGAAAACGTGGTTTCAGATCAACTCGATTCCTTTGTTGAGCCTGAAAAAAACTTTTCTCGACAAGAAAACACTCGATACACGTCTGGTGACGGGCTTGATGTCCGCGGAAGGCACAATGCAGGGACATGGTAGAAATCCTTTGGGCGTACTTCCGACTCTCAAAGGAACATTGAAACTTTCGGTCAAAGACGCCCGGATCAAACGAGGAGTCGTGATCCCAAAAATTTTAGCCATCATGAACTTGCCGAATATGTTGCAGGGAAAGATTGATCTTGAAAAAGACGGGTATCCCTTTGACCGGCAAACGGGAACGTTCACCGTTGCCGATGGCCGGATTGTCTCGACGGATATCGTGATGGAAGGACCCGTTGTGAAAATGACGGCTGCAGGGCAATACAACCTGGTGAACGATGATTTGGATGTGGTGATCGCGGTCAGCCCTTTGGGTTCGTATTTCAAGCTTCTCAAAGAAATTCCATTGGTGCATCTCCTGCTTGACGGTGAAGAGCAGGGAATCGATTTGGCCATGTTTTCTGTCAAAGGACCGTTTCAGGATCCGGTCGTAGAGACTCTGACCGTGGAGTCCGTGGCGTTTGGATTAAAGGGATTCGCTGAATTGGCATTGTCGATTCTGAAAAATACGGTCACGTTGCCACAGAAAATTCTGTTCCCTGATGACCATAAAGCATCCGAGCCTCCATTACACGAGCCAACAGAGCAGGAATCCGAGGATGCGTCGATGGAGGAAACGTACTGAACGGTGTCCATGACGGCGCGTTCCGTTTCTTCAGAGGGCTGAAATTTCATTCTTTTTCAGCCATGGTTCTTCCGGAAGGCTGTAAAAGAAAACATGTTTCTCTGATTTTCATTGGCAAACAATATGGGAAAAGCATACCGGTTTCTCGATAAGATTGCCTTGGGGGATCTTGCCTTTGAAGCCACCGGTGATTCGTTGTCGGAGTTGTTTGCCACGGCGGCTTTGGCTTTGATTGAAGCCATGGCGGACCCACTAACCGTAGGGACCAATTGGACGCAGGATTGTCGACTTTCAGAAAGTGCAATAGATGATTTGTTCTTCGAGTGGTTGAATGCCATTGTGTATATCAAAGATGCTGAAAGTGTTGTCTTTCATGATGCCCTTGCCACCGTAAAATTTGACGGGGAGAGCAACCTCTGGCACCTCGATGCCACACTCATCGGTGACCACGTTGATGCTATTCGGCAAGATCTAAGGGCGGACGTGAAAGCCGTAACAAAGCATTTATATGCCATCAGATCAAACGAAGATAGTTGGCATGCTCGCGTCGTCTTGGATGTTTGAGATTTAATTTTTTCAATAAAAATATTTTATTTTCAATTAGTTATAAATAAAATATAAATGTGTAATTTAATTTTTAAAAATTGAAGATTTCTACTGCCATGCAAGTGAATCGACTTGCCGATGCTGTCTGGGAAATTCCTGAAACGGAAAAATCTGGCATGCTGGTTCCTGCCAGAATTTATGGAACGGAAAAGATTCTCGGGGCAATGGACGCCGGCGTATTTGAGCAAGTCACGAACGTGGCGTGTTTGCCCGGCGTTCAACGGTATGCTCTGTGCATGCCGGATGGACATTGGGGCTATGGATTTCCCATCGGAGGCGTTGCGGCGTTTGACGTTCACAACGGTATTATTTCTCCAGGCGGCGTGGGATATGACATCAATTGCGGGATACGGCTGATCCGCACGGATTTAACGCTCTCCGACGTGAAACCGCGCTTGGATGCCCTGATGACGGAATTGTTTCGCACGGTGCCTGCAGGGGTCGGAGCAAAAGGTTTCGTGAAGCTGTCCCGGCGTACTTTTCAGGACGTGATGCGTCAAGGAGCAAGGTGGAGCGTGGAACAGGGATATGGATGGGATAGTGATCTCATTCATACGGAAGAGCAGGGTTGTTTGTCCGGGGCTGACCCTGAACACGTTTCGGAGCACGCCTGCCAACGGGGAATGGGGCAATTGGGAACGTTGGGATCGGGAAATCATTATCTTGAAATCCAAGTGGTCAGGAATGACCGTATTTTTGACCGGCACGTGGCTGGACAGTTTGACATCCACGGGCATGACCAGGTTGTCGTCATGGTTCATTGCGGGTCTCGAGGTCTCGGGCACCAGGTCGGCACCGATTACGTTCGAATCTTTGAAAAGGCCATGAAACGTTACGGCATCAGCGTGAAAGATCAACAATTGGCCTGTGCGCCGTATCAATCACCGGAGGGGCAGCGCTATTACTCGGCCATGAATTGTGCGGCGAACACGGCTTTTGCCAATAGACAGGTTATTACTCATCAAATTCGTGAAGCCTTTTGTCGAGTATTCAGGGAATCTCCCGAGCGACTTGGTATGCGGCAGGTTTATGACGTAGCCCATAATATCGCCAAGGTCGAACGATACGACAAGCAGGAACTCCTGATCCATCGTAAAGGCGCGACCCGGGCGTTTGGCCCGGGGAGCCCCGATGTTCCTGAACCGTTCCGAACAGTCGGTCAGCCGGTGATCTGCGGCGGCTCCATGGAGACCGGGTCCTACCTGCTGGTAGGGACGCCGCAAGCCAATACGGAATCCTTTGGATCGACGATGCACGGCGCCGGACGGACGATGTCCCGTGCTCAAGCCAAACGAACGGTCCACGGGGCCACTCTTCAGCAAGCCATGGCGCAACGGGGCATCCTGGTAAAAGCGGTCTCGATGTCGGGATTGGCCGAAGAAGCCGGAATCGCGTATAAAAATATATCCGACGTCGTGGAGTCGGTGCATGCTGCGGGGATCACCAGAAAAGTCGCCGAATTATTGCCGATAGGAAACATCAAAGGTTAAGCATTCCAGTTCTTGAGCAACCCTGAAAGGTTTGGGATATGATTCCTACCGTGGAATGGAGAGAAGGGAGCGTGTGGCTTCTTGATCAAAGCCTGTTGCCCGGCCGGACCGAACTGCTTGAGTGTAAAGACGTTGCTGCCGTGGCATCGGCCATTCAAAAGCTGAAGGTGCGGGGGGCACCGGCCATTGGTATAACTGCCGCCATGGGGGTTGCGTTGGGAGCGCAATCCCTATCCGTGGACGATATGTTGACGTTTGAACGGCACGTTTTCGCCATTTGTGATCAGTTAGCCTCGACTCGCCCCACGGCCGTGAATCTTTTTTGGGCCCTGACGCGCATGAAGGAGGTTGTGCGGGAAAATCGTGACTGTACGGTAGCCGAGATCCAATCCCGGCTCGTACGGGAAGCCTTGACGATTCAACGCGAAGATCTTGCAATGTGTAAGGCCCTGGGCCAACAAGGAGCCGGTCTGATCAAGGATGGACACAACGTCTTAACGCACTGTAATGCCGGAGCCTTGGCCACTGCCGGATATGGTACGGCCTTGGGCGTGGTGAGGGCGGCGGCGGGGCAGGGGAAAAACGTACACGTTTTTGCGAATGAAACCCGGCCCGTTCTTCAGGGAGCCCGGTTGACGGCGTGGGAATTGATGGAAGACGGCATTCCCGTCACCCTGATCACGGATAGCATGGCCGCAGTGGTGATGCGGCAAGGTAAAGTCAATCTGTGCGTAGTCGGCGCCGACCGCATCGCCGCCAACGGAGACGTAGCCAATAAAATCGGGACGTATGCCGTTGCGGTACTCGCCAAGGCCCATCATATCCCTTTTTACGTGGCGGCGCCTTCTTCGACCATTGATATTTCAACGCCATCCGGTTCCGCTATTCCTATTGAAGAGCGTCCCGGCCATGAAGTGACGACCATGAATGGAGAGACATGGATTGCCCCAAAAGGCGTGGATGTCTTTAACCCGGCCTTTGACGTGACGCCTGCGAAATACGTCACAGGAATTATTACCGAGCAGGGGGTCGTATCTCCGGAGCGGATCGCAGACACGTTTGAGCGTTAGGTGGACTGCCTGAGGCCCAGGATCGGAATATGAGCAACGACGGTCATGGTCAAACACGGTCAGGATGTCTGATTTACGACTCCCATTGCCGTCTTTGCGTAGCCGTGAAACGAAAATTGGAGCGGCGCTCCACGACTGTGCAGTTTTTTCCCTATGACAGTCGAGAGGCGGCCGAATATCTGGGAAGCCTCCATCAGGCAGACTCTCGGCCTTCCATGGCCTATTGGATTGATGAGAAGGGGATGGTTGTCGGCGGGCTTGAGGCGTTTTTCCCGTTTCTTTACGGCCTGACTGGCGGGAAACTGGTCATGTTTTTCTGGAAGTTTTCCCTGTGCCGTCAGGCCATGGTCGCTGTCTACGAATTTGCGGCCAGATATCGCTATCGTTGTTTTGGTGCGATTGAAGAGCCCTGACAAGGAGGTCCTGTATCAGGGCTCAAGAGGCTTGCTCAGGAAGACGAAACTTCAGGACCTCTCCTTGAACTTCCACCTTTTCAAGAAATTCTTCGAAACCCTGAGTGAGGACTTCCGCGATCAGCTTTTCCAGATCCTTTTCATTGAAGAACACATCATGATCTGTTCCGCCGACTCCAATCGAAATTCGAACGGTACTTTCGTCGGCTGCATTATGGACGGTGAATGCCATGATTGTGTCGACTTCGAAGTGGGTAGCCAACGCTTCATCGATCGCCCCCACCTTGAATTTTTGAATGGCAGGCTCAATTCTTACATTGGCGGAACCGGCGCCATTGGCCGGTGCTGCGGAAAATCCCGCCTGGTTCAGGAAATCGACGAAAGAGTTTGTGACGCGTTGACTCAACGTGCCGTCCATCACGTCAAAATAGGTCTTACTTCCTCCGCCACGATATCGCATGCCCAAGTGCTCTGACGTTGGTCGTTTATCATCGAAAGGAGATACGGCGACCGTAAGGGGCGACTCGTTGGATTCACGTGCGGACTCGACATGCTGGATGCGTAATTTGATAATTTGTCCAGGCGCTTGACATCCGGAAATGAATAGAACGGCCATAAGAAATCCCGTGAGACACCATGGTTTCATGAGGCGACACTCCTTTTTTATGTGGTTCGATAAGTGGTGCTGTATATCTCATGAGCGCCTCCCATAGGACAATCCCGGCGCCCAATATTCGAAGAGAGTTTTATCCGGTAACACTATGACAAGCTGACAAGAAAATACAAGAGTTATCTTGTGCAAGAAGCCGTCATTTGACTTTCCTGTCTGCTCCTTGCCACTATGAGGTCACACTCTGTGACCCCTTTCTCTTTCCTCATGTGGAATCGAAATTTTCTCTTCCGGGCCCATGAAGCCGTGCCGTTGCCTCAAACGGAGAATGAGGTGTTTCATGAAACGGATCCGGCAATGGACAGCTCGGGATTAACCATGGACAAATATCTATCGGTTTGGCTCCAAGGGGAGGGGGAGAATGATGATCCCTTGTCATATACGAATATTTATGTACGTACAGCTACACTCGATCCGGTCAAAAAAGTCGGGTTTTTACAACCCTTGCAAGGCCGTTCCCACCAAATCAAGCAAATGCTCTCGCCTGAACAGAAAACGTTCTTGAAAGATTGGCTGAAAAAGACGAACCCTGCCGCATGGGAAGAAGCCGATGAGCATTTCCAAAAAATATTTGACTAGGGGGCTTGCCCGGGAATTCTATTCCTGAGCCGTTCGTTTCGCTTCTTTCTCCTTGTTTCGTATGGACATACACGTTGACGTCGTGGTGGTCGGTGCCGGGGGGGGAGGAGCGGTCCTGGGGCTCTTGCTTGCCAGGAAAGGTATTCGGACCATTGTCCTCGAACAAGCCTCAGGTCCTCCGCACGGCATACGAGGAGAAATCCTCCAGCCAAACGGGCAAAAAATTTTGGACGATTTGGGCTTGTTGGATCAATTGCCGAAAAACGCGGTGCAGCCCGTTCGGCACTTTCATTTTCGGCACATTAGGGGGGAGCGGCTGTGTTCGATTGATTACGACGAATTGCCTCCTCCCTATAATCGCGCGCTTGTCACTTTGCCACACGTCGCGCATCGGACGGTGCTCGACGCGTTGGAAAAACAGAATCCCGAGGGCTTGTGGTATAACGCGTCGTTTGCCGATGTCATAAAAAAAGGCAACCACGTCGTCGGAGTCGAAGCAAAGGTTCAAGATAGGCCTGTACGTATTGCCGCGAAATTGGTCGTTGGGGCCGATGGACCGGCCTCGAAAGTTCGCGACGCACTCGACATTCCAACCAAACTGTATCGCTATCCCGAAAGCTATCTCGTTGCCATCCTGGACTGTCCCGAGAAGTTGGAGGAAGCGCAGTATTTTCTCGGAAAAAAAGAAATTCTTGGTTTATTCCCGGCCGCCAAAGAGAAAATCTATCTCGTCTACCTGATCAAGGCAGCATCAAAAGACAGCATATGCGCCGCCGGAGTAGCCCCCCTTCATAAACGCTGGTCTGCCATTTACCCTGAACTGTCGGCTACGTTTCAAGGATTCACGGGTTGGGAGCAAACAGCGGTTATGCCCACGGGGCGTACCCGTGCGCAAACGTGGGTGACCGATGGAGCCGTGCTGATCGGAGATGCCGCCCATGGAATGAATCCTCATGCCTCTCAAGGACGCATGCAGGCCATGGTCGATGCCACGGTCTTGGCGGATCTGATTCCTGCATGTCTGGCAGAAGACAATTTTCAAACATCGCGTTTGAAAACGTTCGAAAAACAGCGTCGTCCCAAAGTCGAAATGCTACAGCGACTTGCCGATGAAGAAGCCTTTTTTTGGAATACGGGGAATCCGGCACTCGCGTGGCTGCGCAACCGGGTCTTTTCCACCATCGATCAGAATCGGCGGCTGAAATATCGAGTCTTAACGGCAACCGCCGGACTTCGTGAAACTCCACCGTTCGGGCCCTTGGATCGTTTCCTGGCCTTGGGTCTGGTGCCTGATCCTCGCGCAGACCAACGACCACCTCATGCACTTTCATAAAATCAATGATCACGACGCATTACGGATGAGGCCGTAAGAATGTCCACCAATTCACCCTGGGCACAGTTACAGGAAGAGACGCACGACCCGCTGCGCGGTTTTCTCCGTTCCATCAAAAAACAAAAGGACCTGAAATTTGAAGCCATCCTTGTCTATGGCAGCGCGGCGAGAGGTGAGTTCCTGCCGGGATATTCCAACATCAACGTCCTGATCATCCTCGAACACATTACGCAACCTATTCTTCAACAATGGAGCGGTATCCACAAACAATGGGCCAGGGAAAAGATTGTCGCCCCGTTGTTTCTCACGCATAGGGATCTTCAACAATCATCGGACGCGTTTCCATTGGAATTTCTGGGTATCAAGGAACAACGCGTCCTCCTGGAAGGACGTGATCCGTTTCCGGAACTGCACGTCAATACCACGAACCTGTTTCTCCAATGCCGGCAGGAAATCCATGCCAACCTCTTGCGTGTCCGTCAGAATTACGTCGAAGGATGGGGCAGGATCGAAGCCATCCAAACCTTGTTACCCCTCTCGTTAACCTCGCTGCTTCCGTGTCTCCGCGGCCTGTACCGCCTGCTGGATCGTCCATCGAACATGAAATCCCCGGAAGTGCTGGAAGAATTGCAAACCACGTTAAATGTGGATCCTTCAGTGTTCCAGGAAGTCTGGCGCCTGAAGCGCGGTCTCAGTACTCCCGGAAAACATGAACTGCCCAAGCTGTTGGAGCGTTATCTTGTCGGATTTGGACAACTGGTGGACCGGGTTGATTTGCTGAAACAGGATGAGCGATTTCAATGAGTGGAGCAAGAAGGTCCAAAATGTATCATTAGGAAAATGGTTTGACCTTATATTCATGGAGCCCTAATATAGGGTCTCAATATAGGGCCTTGATATGGGGTTATTCTGGGGGCCATCATGATTCAAGCCAAATTCAGTCTTGAAGAATCGCACATCCAATTTCTCGAACAACGCAAGCAGTATGGATTTAAAGATAAGAGCGACGTTGTCCGGACTGCTTTGGATCACTTGCATGCCGAATTAGCCCGGCAACGCTTGCGCGAATCGGCTGATCTGTATGCTGAAACCTACGAGAAGGATGATGAAACGCAAGAATGGACAGATACGGCACTCTCGAAGTGGCCGACATGAGTGTGTTAAAGCGGGGGATGGTCATCGACGTCAATCTTAATCCCACCAAGGGGTCGGAGACCGGAAAAATTAGGCCATGTGTGATCGTCATGAACGATACGTATAATGCGCGTGTCCCGGTTATCCAAGTCGTGCCGTTAACGGCATGGCATGAGAAGAAAACACGCGTGATAACCAATGTGAAAATTGTGCCGTCTTCCCGCAACGGATTGACCAAACAATCAGTGGCAGATTGCCTGCAGACCCGCCCAATTGATCACCGTACTCGATTAGTCAAGATACGTGGTGAGCTTGAAGCTCAGGATATGGTCAAAATTGGCGATGCCTTAAAAATTGTTTTTGACATCACGTAGTGCATGAGGCTGCGACCTTCCCTCAAGAGTAAAGCTGGAGCCATGTGGAACATGGATGGCGTCTAAAGATTACCTGCAAGCAAGGTTACGTCTTTCATGTTGCGTTTGACTATGGCGTGGCCCAATGGAGCAGACATTGCTCCTGAGGCGCTATATGAGAAAATTGCTGACTGACAAGATACTGTGGCGTTCAGCGTCTCTATTCTTTCTTTTTGTTCTGTTTGCGTGCGTGTCTCCAGAAGGAGCCAGTGCCGCCGGGGGAGAGAAGAAACCTGCTTTCCCGAAGCCGCTTGGCTACGTCAGTGATTACGCGGATTTGATGGAAGCCGATTGGCAGAATCGCATTCGGCTGGTCTGCAAAGAACTGGAAGACCGTACGGGGATTGAAATGATCGTCGTTGCGATCGAAACAGCCAGCCCGCACTCACATACACGGGCATATGCAGAAGGGTTGTATAAGGAGTGGCATATCGGCGCGGCCCAGCAGGAGCGGGGCATGTTGTTGCTCGCTTCCTTGAAAGAGCGGCAAGCCGTCGTGGTCCTCGGACGTAGCTTGCTCTCGGCAGTCGGAAAACCGAAGCTGGATGAATTATCCGAGCAATATCTCATCCCCATGTTCCAAAATACCCGGTACGGTGAATCCCTGTACCGGACCGCGGTAGGCCTGGCCTCGGCGTCGGGCAGTGCGATCCAAGCGGCCGCTGAACCCAAACGCTCGTCGAGCGCGGGGTTTTGGATGAACCTGGCCGTAGCGTTGGCCATGCTGTTTGCCCTCTGGCGATTCACCCGCCCGGAACGGCGGCATCCTTTTCAACGTTGGCGACGGGGTGGGTATTGGAGTACAGGCCAGGGTGGATTCAAAGGTAACTTCGGCGGGTTCGGCGGAAGTACGAGAGGGCAGGGGTTGTCGTAACGCATGCCGTAGATCCGGGAAATCCCTCTACCTCCCCTTGGCCCCTCCTTACAAAGGAGGGGAAGGGAAAATAGGCAGTGGAATTCATCTGCGAATGAACGAACTGCTGGAATCCTGGCTAGGCGGACAACCTTTCCTCATTTTCACTTCTACAGCGGCTTGTGGTTTTCAAACGTGATCGTACGCGTCACCGTGGCGCCTTTTTCATACGAAATGATGCGGCGGGTTGCAGGCAGGTCCGCATGGCCCACTCTGGTGTGAGAATCCGAAAAACTCTCCACGTTGGCCAGTGATCCGTCCTTGGGCGAGTAGTAATACACGGTATAGCGGGTCGTCAGATATTTTTCGTCCTGCGTCAGCGCGCTGTCTTCGACGTTAATCGTAAAGGCCACGTGCGGCATCTTCCGATTAATTTGGGTGATGCGGTCGTCTTTGATGCGATAGCTGGAGCCCATGGAATCGCCCAACCCGATGCGGGGCCCCTGAGGATGATTTTCCTCACCCTCAAAGGATAGATTGTATTTTCCATCGGATTCCTCGAAACTTCGCGGCCCACGATGCGTGGCGATCATCGAAATTTGACCTTGAGCCCATTGTTGGAGTTCTTCATTCGGAAGAGATACTTCGACTTCCTTTGAGGATTTCACCGTGACTTTTCCTGCGGTTTCTTCCCCATTCACGTTGATGCGCAGGTCGGCTTCGAACCCTCCAAAGTTCTCAGGCCACCGTGAGGTTTTTGTAAATGCACGTCGCAAGAGTTCGCGAGCCTTGGTATCATCAGCAATTTCGGTTTTGCCTTCTTCACGTGTATACGTTTCCATTCGAGAGACGCTCCTTCCTTCTAAAAACCGGACGTGAGTAAATTTGAAAACAATCGTTATCATATCATAGAAAATTCACCGGAAGAGGACAACTGAAGCTCGCAGGCAGGGAACAATGAGCGTTGTTCCCTGCCAAGGTTTTCCCTTATGATGCAAATTTGTTCTCCCGGACGATGTTGCACCCCGATCTTTCACGATCAATCAATTCGCATTGAAGCAAAGGATTTGTTTGATGCAAAGAGTGCGTAAGCGGACCAGGAAACGTCCGACCATGGCTGACCGGGCCGACCCTCATGTTCTATATCAGAAAAGTGTCCAAAGTCCGGATTTCGACATTCCGTTTTTTGCCGAATATTTTGAGAACTATACGGGGCATCCCTTGCGCTCATTGCGGGAAGATTTTTGTGGCACCGCGGCGTTGTCGACGTATTTTGTGACGCAACACCCTGAGAATCACGCTATCGGGATCGACCTGGATTGGCCAACGCTCAATTGGGGCATCAAACATAACGTATCGCCCTTGACCGTGGATCAGCAAGACAGGCTGACGCTCATTCACGGCAACGTGCTGGACGCTCATCCTTCACGCGTACAATTGGCAATGGCGTTGAATTTCAGCTATATGGTCTTTAAGGATCGTCCCACGCTCCTGCAATACTTCAAAAGAGCAAAAGAAGCGATAGCGCCGGGCGGCATGTTTCTCCTGGACATCTGGGGAGGCAGTGAAAGTCAGGTTTTACAGGAAGAACCGCGTGACATCGATAACTCCGACGATGACAAGATAGGCGATTTTACCTATATTTGGGATCAGGACGCTTTCGACCCCGCCACGTATTTTTGTACAATGCGCATGCATTTTGCTTTTCAAGACGGCAGTGAACTCCGCAACGCCTTTGTCTATGACTGGCGCATGTGGACCATGCCTGAAGTCATGGAATTATTGAACGAGGCCGGATTCCGAGATGTGCATTTTCTTTGGGAAGGTACCAATCGAAAAACGAACGAAGGAACAGGCACCTACCACCGGGCGGAGAGCGGTGAACCCGATTCGGCATGGGTGACGTATATTCTTGGCGTCAATCCCAATTGACGAAATACACAATGATAAAATAAAAATAATATTTTCATGTATTTCTATGTTTTAATTGAACTAAAAGTTTAATTGTTATGGATCAATCGTCCATCAACGTCACACCTGAAGTGATTCAACGACACGGCCTGACGGAAGAGGAATATGGGCAGATCCTCAAGCACTTGGGCCGTGAACCGAACCTGACGGAACTCGGGATCTTTTCGGTGATGTGGAGCGAACATTGTTCGTATAAGAGTTCCCGTGTTCATTTGAAACGGTTTCCCACAGAAGGGGAGTGGGTAGTCCAAGGACCTGGCGAGAATGCCGGGGCTGTGGATATCGGCGACGGCCTTTCCGTGGTCTTTAAAATGGAATCCCATAATCATCCGTCGTTCATCGAACCGTTTCAAGGGGCGGCGACCGGAGTCGGCGGGATTTTACGCGACATATTCACGATGGGCGCACGACCTATTGCCTTATTGGATTCCCTCAGGTTCGGCGAGCTGGATCTTCCAAGGAATCGTCATCTGTTAAAGGGCGTGGTTTCCGGCATTTCCTGGTACGGGAACTGTATTGGCGTCCCCACGGTCGGCGGTGAAATCGCCTTTAACGACATTTATGCCAAAAACCCCCTGGTGAACGTCTTTTGCCTGGGCATCGTCAAAACCAATGAGTTGCTTCGAGGCCGTGCCGGCGGTGTCGGTAATCCGGTCTTGTATATCGGCGCCAAAACCGGTCGTGACGGCATCCACGGGGCCACGATGGCTTCAGACAGTTTCGATGATACTTCTGAACAGAAGCGACCCAACGTTCAGGTTGGCGACCCTTTTTTGGAAAAATTGCTCCTGGAAGCCTGCCTGGAATTTCTGGACCAACGTCTTCTCGTCGGCATTCAGGACATGGGCGCAGCCGGTCTCACGAGTTCATCATGTGAAATGGCCTCACGAGCCGGGACGGGCATTGAACTGGAACTAGCCGACGTACCCCGTCGTGAGCCAAACATGACGCCTTACGAATTGATGCTGTCGGAATCCCAGGAACGCATGTTACTCGTGGCCGGTGCCGGCAAAGAAGAGCAGGTCATTGCCATTTGCCGAAAATGGGGGATTGATGCCGCTGTGATCGGAAAAGTCACGGATGACGGGTTTATCCGCATCAAGGAACAGGGAACCGTGGTGGCGGAAATGCCGGCCAAAGCCCTGGTCGATGAGAGTCCGAAGTATGAGCGTCCGGCCAAGCCTCCCGAATACCAGGATCTCCTGCAATCCCTGACGATTGAAAATCTGCCTGACGTCCAGGATGCGGAGAACGTTTTGCTTCGCTTACTGGATTCGCCGACGATTGCCAGCAAGGCCTGGGTCTATCGACAATACGACCACATGGTGGGCATCGATACCCTTGTCCGTCCGGGTTCGGATGCGGCCGTGATGCGCATCAAAGACACAAACAAGGCCTTGGCCGTTGCAACGGACGGCAACAGCCGGTACTGTCTCTTGAACCCGTACGTGGGCGGCACCTTGACCGTGGCGGAAGCAGCCCGGAACCTCGTGTGCTCGGGGGCGCAACCCATCGGGGTCACGGATTGCCTGAATTTCGGCAACCCCGAGCGGCAGGACATCATGTGGCAGTTCGTATTGGCTGTCGAAGGCATTGCCGATGCCTGCCGAACTTTCGGCATCCCCGTTGTCAGCGGCAACGTTAGCCTGTATAACGAAACCAACGGTCTGTCGATTTATCCCACGCCGATTATCGGCATGGTCGGGCTCATCGAGCCGGCCGACCGCATGGTTACCCAGTGGTTTAAAAGTCCCGATGATTGCGTTATTCTTTTGGGTGAAACCCAGGAAGATTTGGGTGGAACCGAATACTTGAAAGTCGTACATTATCGTGAGCAGGGAGCTCCTCCATGGCTCAATCTCGATGCGGAAAAGACCTTGCACGATTGCATGCTCCGCTTGACGGCGGAGGGCTTGGTGCAATCCGCTCATGATTGTTCAGACGGTGGATTGGCCGTGACCTTGGCGGAATGCTGTTTTTCCCCTCAGGTCGCTCAGGACAAGCGGTTGGGTGCGACAATTCAACTGAATTCAAACAGCCTTCGTACTGACGCCTTGCTCTTCGGAGAAAGCCCCTCACGAATCATTCTTTCGGCATCACCCGGACAGGTCGAGCGCGTGCTGGCCATTGCCCGGGAGTATGAGGTGCCCGCCAGGGGTATTGGTACGGTCGGCGGTGACCGTTTGACTGTGCATGTGGATGACTGCCCCACGATCGACGTGCCGGTTTCCGCACTCTTCGAACAATGGAGCCGAAGTCTGGAATCCAAGCTGTCGGCTTGAGTGAAGGCAAGACACGATTGACGACGTTCAGATACAAGGGGATTTATGGCGTCAGGTTCTCCTGATCCAACGGCCCGTTATCTGAACGATGCCACGTTTTGGTTGCATGAAGGAACCCATGAGCGAACAGCAGAAAGGAATCAATCTGATGAGAGGGCAGCGAATGCTGATAATGGGCATGGCGGGCTGGATCATGGTCCTCAGTGGATGTTTGGGGAGCGGCGGGTCGCTGCCTGATATCCCCATCCCCACGCTCACGCCCGTCCCTCAACCGTTTCGGACAGAGACCACCTTTGTCGACGGTGTCCTCAGTATCGACGTGCGTTACCCTGACGGCCGTACCCGCACCCTCAATACCGTCCGGCACGTGGAACGGTCGTGGGGGCTGTACCTTCCCCGCCCCGTGCAACCCAATTTTTCCAGCCGCGAATGGTTACTCTCGGAGAACCACTATGACGGCAGGATTATGGCCTATGTCGCCGCTTCGTGGAACGACGCCGATGAGACGGATTACCTTGCGGGAGGATGGTGGCTGATCTACCCACCTGGTGTTCCCTATACGGATTTCGATTCTGCCACACGGGGGATCTTTGCCGATGGACCGGAACTCGACCCTGCGAGACCGCCAGATCTCCCCCTCACAGGCACGGCTGCTTATGTCGGAGGGATGAGCGGTTTATACACGTATCACTATGGTCGTGCGTGGGGTGAGTTGGCCGAGACTTCCGAGCTCACGGAGTTTGTGGGGCCCATGTCGCTGACCGCCGACTTCAACCAGAATCGTCTCACGGGGTGCCTTGGGTGTGAAGGGTCAATTGAAACCGCAGCAGGTCGCTACCTCTACCCACTCGTGCCATGGCAAGGAGACGATCCTGAGGCGTTGCCGACCGACTACGAACTGCACTTTGCCTCATCCTTTGGCGCGAACGGCACATTCGAGGATACAGCCATCACCGTGACGCATTCCGAACGCACCATCACGCATGCTGCCGGGACGTGGCAGGGTCAGTTCTCGAACGTGCCGGACGTGGACGGCAATCCCCGCCGTGTGGTCGGCTCGACCGATGTGCATTTCGCGGAAGACGATGGCTCGCAAGGGCAGTTTACGGGGTTCTTTGATGCGCTGACGCCCGCCACGCTGACACCTCCTGGGGGCCGTGCAGGTAATACGGAATGAAACGTGACGCCGCTCAGTCGAGCAATCCATTTGGAAGGAGAGGGGAGGTGGAGAGCGGTATATGAATAACTCGTCGAAAGAGAGAAGCGCGCCTTTGCATGTGGTTGCCCCGGACAAATTTCAGGATGAATGTGCGGTATTCGGGATTTACGGGCATCGAGAGGCTTCGAACTTTACCTACCTGGGGTTATACGCGTTACAGCATCGCGGGCAAGAAGGGTCCGGAATCGTCTCGTCCGATGAACGGAATTTTTACACGGAAAAAGGCATAGGATTGGTATCGGATATTTTTACAAAAAAAGAAATTCGCCGGTTGCGCGGGAATAAAGCCATCGGACACAACCGGTATTCCACCGCCGGAGACAGCCACCTGCGCAACGTCCAACCGCTCACCGTGAATTTCGCATTCGGAAACCTGGCCGTGGCGCATAACGGCAATCTCACCAACGCCTGGATGCTGCGCAGTGAACTCGAAGCCTACGGTGCGATTTTTCAATCCGATTCCGATACGGAAGTGATCATCCACCTGATTGCCCATTCCAAAGGCGATACGTTACTCGACCGGTTGACCGAAGCGCTTTCCCTGGTTCGTGGGGCTTACTCGCTGGTGCTGTTGACCGATCACGCCTTGATTGCCGTGCGGGATCCTTATGGGTTCCGGCCCCTATGTTTGGGAAAATTCAAAGACGCCTGGATGGTCGCGTCGGAAACCTGTGCGTTCGATCTTATGGGCGGCGAGTTCGTGCGGGAAGTCGAGCCCGGAGAACTCATTATCATCAACGACGACGGGATGACGTCACATCAGCCGTTTGTCCTTCCCGAAAAGCCTGCGAAATGCGTGTTTGAATACGTCTATTTTGCGAGACCGGATTCCAAAATATTCGGCGATCACGCCGTCTATCCCATTCGGAAAGCTTTGGGCCGGCAACTGGCCAAGGAAGCGTACGTGCCCGCCGACGTAGTCATTCCCGTGCCGGACTCCGGAGTGCCCGCGGCCCTGGGATATGCGGAAGGGACGGGGATTCGGTTTGAAATCGGGCTCACTCGCAACCATTACATCGGCCGGACGTTTATCGAACCCGAACAATCCATCCGGCATTTCGGCGTGAAATTGAAATTGAACGTCGTCCCTGAAGTCCTCAAGGGACGTCGCGTCGTTGTCGTGGATGATTCCATCGTGCGTGGCACGACGAGCCGGAAAATCATCAAAATGATCCGGAACGCCGGAGTCAAGGAAGTCCACGTGCGCATCAGCTCTCCGCCGACGGTCGCCCCCTGTTTTTACGGTATTGATACGCCCACGCAAAAAGAATTGATCGGTTCAAGTCACTCTATCGAGGAAATTCGAAAATATATCACCGCCGACAGCCTCCAATACCTGAGCTTGGAAGGGATGTTGAACGCTGTCCCTGGCCGAAACGATCACTATTGCCATGCCTGCTTCACCGAACAATATCCCATCCCCTTTACCAAAGCCGAAGAACAACAACTCGGCTTGTTTGACGCGAATTCTTCTAGATAGCTGACGGCTTGTTGGGGAAGATTCCTCGTGTCCGTTTGTTGCCTGTACCCTGCGACATAAAAGTGTCACGTTTTGCTTCGGCTGTTATTTGCTTTCAAACGTTATTCAAGAAACCGCACAGCCTTCATTGATTGCCCGCCCCCAAAATCGTGTGTTAAGATTTTTGCAACAGTTGTTTGCATTGACCGCTGTTCAATAAAGTGGAGGATGTTATGAAACGCCAACTCGTTTTAACGCTTGCGCTTTCCACGGCCATGGTCACGACGGCATGGGCCGCAGGATTCTTCAAAGTCGGGGAGCCGGCGCCGCCATTCTCGCTCACCTCGGTCACAGGGGAACCCGTTTCACTGAAAGACTACCACGGCAAAGTCGTGGTGCTGGGCCTGTTTCATATTTGTGAACCGTGTTTGGTGCAAGGCACGAATTTGCAAAAAGTCTATGAGGCCACGCGCGGGCAGAACGTTGCGGTAATCGGTGTGAACTCTTCAGGCGACTCCCAGTCCGACGTCCTGGAATTTCTCAGTGCCTTCCCCGTAAAAATTACCTATCCCTATCTCACGGACCCTGATCAGATTACCGATAAATTGTACGGAGGCGGACGCTTTATTCCGAACGTGTACATTCTGGATCAGAACGGCGTCATCCGATGGCAACGGGTCGGCAATATGGATTTGGCGGACCATGCGGCGATTTTGGATGAAGTGAGCACATTGTTGAAGGCGTCTTCCGGATCAACTGCCTTATGACGTTTGGAGCCTACGCTTCTCGGCGTTGGGCTGAAACCGGCAATGATGTGGCATGTCAGTCCGTCCTGATTTCTTCCATTTGAGTGAAAGGATTCGAGAACGACATGGATGAGTTTGAAGAGGGGAAAACGAAGTTTCTTGAACTGGTCAAGGGCATCGAAAGCACGGTCGAAGTCGTTATCCCGACCACACCTTCCAATGGCCGGTTTCTGATTTCTCTGACCAAGGACGGCAATCGTAAATTCATAATGGTGCCCGAAGACGACATTCTCGATCTGCCTTCGGAAGACGACATTATCTCCAAAACAACAACCATGCTGCAGGAGGCAATTGCCGAGTTATGAAGCCCATTCTGCCGGGGATAGCCACATGGTCGTGGTTTTCCGAAGAAAAACAACTGAATTTTAACGGCCACCTGTTGGATGTGGGCGAACATCGAATTCTGGTCGATCCGCCACCTCTCTCGGACGACGATTTGTCAAAGCTGGCCAATGCCGGACAGGTTGACTACATCCTGCTCACCAACCGGGATCATGAACGTGAAAGCGCCACATATCAAGAGGCCTTGAATACCCGCGTGTACGTGCCGCAGGCCGACGCACAGGAAATGTCCGTGTCTCCGGATAAGACTTTTGTTGACGGAGAATTGCTGCCCGGCGGGATTTGGGTCGTGCAGCTTTCCAATCAAAAGTCGCCCGGAGAATCGGCCCTGTTTATCCAACAGGGACGAGGCATTCTGATTGTCGGTGACGCCTTACTCGGCAAACCCGAAGGGGCGGTGAGCATGCTGCAGGCCGAGAAATACACTGATCCCGCCAAGGCTCGTGAAGGTCTGTGCCGCCTGCTCAAGTATAATTTCGATTCGCTGCTGGTCGGCGACGGGACTTCGATTTTGACCGGAGCCAAAGCCGTTGTGACGAAGGCCTTGGAATAGACGGGATCCATGCCTTGCCTGTTATACGAATAGCCCTATTTGTCATTCCCGACGTTAGTAATCGGGAATCCAGAATCGTTCTTTTCACGGACGAATAAAAAACCCCTGGATCCTCGTAGATTGTCTGGATCCCCGATCAAGTCGGGGACAAGCGTCGAGGATGACAGAAGAAGAGGTCGTTGACGACCATGCGACAATCTCATTCGGCTCAACTCAATCAACGAGGCAATGTCCATTTTTCCCGGGGGTTTTACACGGAGGCTTACCAGTGTTACGCCAAGGCGTTGGAGGCCGATCGACAAAGCGGCGACCCGAGGGCTTTGGTGGCAACGCTGGGAAATCTTGGGAACATCTGTGCCGTCAGTGGCAAACGCCGACAGGCCCAGGAATATTACCAGGAGGTCCTGGAGTTACAGAAAACGGTCGGGGACAACCGCGGGATCAGCGCAACACTGGCCAACTTGGGCAACCTGCACGTGGACGCCGGCGAATGGGAGCGAGGCCGCGCCTATTATCTCGAGGCCCTGGACAGACTGGAACTGTTTGAAGATGACGCCGCGAAGGCGGTGCTGCTCTCCGATTTGGGGTTGGTGGCCAAAGAAACCCGTCACTTCGAGCAGGCCATGAACTATTATTCCGAATCCATTGCCTTGATGAGGCGAGTGGCCAATCATGCCGGTGAGGCCGACGTGTTCAAGATGATGGCGCGAATGTATCTGGTATGGGAGCGTTATGACGACGCGATCGCTTGTGCTCAAACAAGTTTGGCCATTGCCGAGCGGCTTCGGGACGAACTACGGATGGGTGGAGCCTGGTACGTGATGGCCGATTGCCATAAAGCCGTCGGTTGTGAGGAACGGGAAGCCCAATTCCTGCATCGCGTGGTTTGCGTGGATCAAAAATACGAATTACCCAAACTGGAAGAAAATACCCGGCGTCTTGACGCGCTTCGTGCGCGGTTGCAAAACGGTGTAAGCGCCGGGACGAGGGAGGGCGCCTCATGAGTGATGAATCCCATCCCGGCTGGCGACACGTCCAGGATCATCTGAAGCAAGCCAACCGGGACTTCGTTCAATATGAACCCGGTGGAGCTTTGACCCTTGAATTGGCTGATGAAGACTGGCAACTCGAAATTACGCCGGCCGGCTTGCTCATCTGTCAGGCCGGATACGCCATGGAAGATATGCAGAGCCTGCTTTCGGACGGCACAGCCGAAGATCTTGGGAGCGATGAATTGGCCAAACAGGCCAAGTTCTACATTCAACAAGTCGTGTCGAAATATCGCGATCGTCTCGTCGAGGACGGGTTCAGTGAACGGGTGGAAATGAACGATGAGTACGTCGCGGTGTTTTTCGAGCGTCCCGTTGATTTCAACGACCTCACGGAACTCGATCAGTTGATCACGCGATACTGCCGTCAATTTGCCACTGCCTGATTTTTCTCACCTCAGACTCAAAAGGGATTGCTATGAATGCGCAACTTCCGGTTCGTACCATGGATGATTTTCGTGACGTGGTCTATACCTTTCGGTTGTCACGGGTAATTGCAACTGCCATGGATCTCGATCTTTTTACCCATATGGGAAGACGGCTCTGGACGCCGAAATCTTTGGCGAGGACGCTGAAGGCCAGTGAACGGGGAATCGAGATTCTCCTTCGCAACCTGAAGACCGCCGGTCTGCTCACACAACGAGGCACGTCCTATCGCGCGGAAAAACTTGGCCGCACGTTTCTGAACCGGAACAGCCCGGATTATCAGGGCGCGTACCTGGAACTGGTCCATCGCCAATGGGAAGATTGGGCGCGTCTCACCGATTCCGTTCGCACGGGCAAGCCGGTTGAAAGTGACGGCCAGGACGATCCGGAATATCGGCGTTCCTTTACTTGGGCCATGCACCAGCGTTCCAGAAGACCGGCAAAAGAAGTGGCCGCCCAACTCGATCTGACCAATGCCGAAACGCTGTTGGATGTTGGGGGAGGACCCGGCACGTATGCTTTGGAGTTCCTGAAGAACAATTCCACGTTGCGCGCAGGCATCTGGGATCGCCAGCCCGCGCTTGAAGTCGCCAGGGAAATTGCCCAACCGTTACGCCACGGCAAACGATTGTCCTGTTATCCCGGTGATCTTTTTGAAAACCCGGTTCCGGGCACATTCGACGTGATGTGGGTGTCGAACGTGCTTCATATTTTTTCGCCGGCTGAAAACAAGACTCTGTTCAAGAAACTGAAACGTGCGCTCAATCCCGGCGGACGCATTTTGATTCAGGATACGTTCCTCATGAATAAACCGGGGTACGACGCCCTGGAAACGAACCTGTTTGCAGTGACGATGCTCCTGTTTACCCCAACGGGTAATACCTATGACGTCCGGGACGTCCAACAGTGGCTCAAGACTTCCGGGCTCAAGAAAACCAAGTGTCTTCAGTTACAAAAAGGAACCGGCGATTGGGACGGTGTCATCATCGAAGGGAGAGTCTAGAACTGTGAGACGGTTAAGACCTGTCGCCCGCCAATGACAATAAGTAGAAAATTCAAAAAGGCAGTCAGGAAAATCAGTCCGACTATATGAAGTGAATCCGTTCCGGAGGTCATGCTCTGTACGCATGTGGCGATGTCCAAGGCCAAACCGATTGTTCCATACATCACCCCGGCCATGGCACTCCAGCGTTGACCGATCAGACAGATTCCGCCGACAAGTAGCGGCAAGCCAAATTGAAACCCGTACCAGATGGTTCGATGAAGATCCGAGGCAAACGTGTTCTCGGGTTGCAAACCGTCAAAAGCCGCGGCGCTGACAAAAAGTCCGAAACAAAGCATTCCCATCAGGCGAGGCAGCAGGGTTCCGGCATTGGTCATGAGAAGTCCTTGGCGAATGAGAGGGCTTTGGGACGTTTGGTCATTGCTATAACATAGTACGTGTTTGCCATTCCCGCGTACACGGGAATCCAGTGCCTTTATCCTTGCAAACGAACAAACAAAGACTCCGGATCCGCGATCAGAGCCTGTCCTTGACGTTCTTAATCGGGGATCGGAGATGACAGCTATGGTGTCGTCAGCCCCTTGCTCTGTCAACAAATCCGTGAACGCTTCCGCCTGCCTTCCGTTCCTCAATTCATTGACACCCCAATTTGGCCAAGCCTAGAATGGCCCCACATACAAAGGGAGGGCGTATGACACATTCTCAATCTATTCGAAACATTGTGGTGACGTCGTATGTCGGTGCCGGAAAAACTTCGCTCGTCGAGGCCCTGCTGTTTTCCGCAGGTGTAACGTCAGCAATGGGAATGACTGCCAACGGGAATACCGTGGCCGATTTCGAGGCGGAAGAGATTCAACACCACCATTCCATGAGTACGGCCCTCCTTCAGTATGAACACAAAGGCACGTTCCTGAATCTGCTCGACACCCCCGGTTCACTTGATTTCTTTGCTGATACCAAAAATACGATCCACGTGGCAGACGGCGCGGTATTGGTCGTCGGCACTTCGGGTATACGCTCGGAATTGGACCGGGTCTGGGAATACATTCAAACGCGCGAATTGCCGTGTCTTATCTTTATCAACGAATTGGATAAGGAGCGGGCAAAGTTCGACTCCGCATTGGCGGAGATTCAGGAAGCACTTGAAACCAAGTGCCTGCCGATAGCCTATCCGATCGGGGAAGAAGCAAATCTTCGCGGTGTGGTGGACCTGGTAACACAAAAGGCCGTGATTCCCGTTCCCAATAGTTATAAGGTGCAAGAAGAAGACATTCCCGCTGACCTGAAAGAGAACGTTGCCGGGTTGCGGAAACAATTGGTCGAAACCGTGGCCGAAACCAATGACGACCTGGTGGAGAAATATTTGAATGAAGGGGACCTGGCGCAAGAAGACGTCCTGCAAGGGTTGATCCTGGGCGCGAAAGCGCGTCAATTCATTCCGGTCTTGTGCGGTTCGGCGCTTCTGAATCTTGGCACGACGGTGCTGCAGAATGCCATTATTCAATGCCTGCCTTCTCCCGAAGACCGGGCTAAAACCGTTCCATCGGTCGGGACTCATCCCCAAACGAGCGAAGAAATCGTGCGGCCCATGGATGCCAAAGAACCGTTTTCCGGCTACGTGTTCAAGACGACCATCGATCCCTTTATGGGCCGGCTGACGTATCTCAAGGTCTGTTCGGGCGTGCTCGAAGCCGATTCAACCTTTTTCAATTCCGTGAGGAACGTCAAAGAAAAAGGAGGGCATTTGTATTACATGCAAGGCAAGAAGAGCACGCAGACGCAACAGGCCGAGGCCGGAGAGATCGTGGTGATGGGTAAATTAAAGGAAACCCAGACGGGCGACACGATTTGTACGGACAAGGCACCGGTGGTCTTTCCGGCGGTGCCGCTCCGCCGGCCCGTAATGTCATTTGCGCTGGAACCGAAATCCAAGGGGGACATCGATAAAGTCAGCCTGGGTCTCCACAAGCTGGTCGAAGAAGACGCATCATTGGAATTTATCCGGAATGACGAGACTAAGGAGATGTTGTTGAGTGGAGTTGGGCAGACGCATATCGAACTGACCTTGGAAAAACTCCGCCGCAAATACGGAGTAGACGTCAACCTGCATACCCCGAAAGTCGCCTATCGTGAGACTATTCAAAAAATGGCCCAAGCCCAGGGAAAATACAAAAAGCAAACGGGTGGTCACGGGCAATACGGCGACTGCTGGCTTCAGATCGACCCGTTGCCGCGCAACGGGGGATTCGAATTTCTCAATAAAATCGTTGGCGGCGTCATCCCACGGAATTTCATCCCCGCAGTGGAGAAGGGCGTGGTTGAGGCAATGCACGAAGGGATTCTCGCCGGCTTTCCGGTTGTGGACGTACAAGTGACGGTCTACGACGGGTCCCATCATCCGGTTGACTCGTCGGAAATGGCCTTCAAGGTCGCGGCCTCGATGGGATTCAAAAAAGCCATGGAATCGGCACAGCCCGTGCTTCTCGAACCCATCATGAACGTCGAAGTGACGGCACCGGACGACATGGTGGGTACGGTGATCGGCGACCTGAACAGCCGGCGCGGCCGCATCCTGGGAATGGATGCCAAGGGTCACAATCAAATCGTCAAAGCCGTGGTCCCGCTGGCTGAAATCCTGAAGTACGCACCCGTCCTGACCTCCATCACTGCGGGGAAGGGCTCCTATGCCATGGAATTTTCCGGCTATGAGCAAGCCCCCCGTGAAGTCGTCAATAAAGTCGTCGAAGAGCACAAAGCCGAGAAGACAGCTGCTTCGTCCTAGCAAAATCTCCTCTCCCTTGATGGGAGAGGATTCAGGTGAGGGTGAAGGAGAGAGTCGATTGTGTCATTGTTGAAAATTGCCAGGTTGGGGCACCCGAAAATTCGCCAGGAAGCGGAACCTGTTTCTGCAGAAGAAATGCATTCGGAGGCAATCCAGCGACTTATTGACGACATGATTGAAACCATGCGCGACGCCCACGGCGTGGGCATCGCCGCGCCTCAGGTTCACGTGTCCAAGCGGATCATCGCGATCGAAGTCTCACCGGAGAACCCGCGGTATCCGAACCAGCCGGCCGTTCCACTCATGGTCTTGTTCAATCCCACGATCACGACGCACGCGGAGACCACGCTGGAAGGATGGGAAGGATGTTTGAGCGTGCCGGATTTACGCGGGCGTGTGCCGCGCTGGACGAAGGTAAACATCCGTGCCGCTGACCGTCGGGGCCAAGCCGTCCAATTGGACGCCGAAGGTTTTTTTGCCCGCGTTATCCAGCATGAAGTGGATCATTTGCATGGCCGGGTTTTTTTGGATCGATTGCCGGACTTGAGCACACTCACGAATCTGCGAGAATATGAACAATTCTGGAAACACTGAAGGGTTAGGCCAAGCCGATCCGCTCTTGGCCAGGACGGCTTATTCAAGGCCCTTGTAGATGGCCGGGTTCTCTTTCCCTTCCACTTTCAGCAGACCGAGCGCCCCTTTCTCGATACGGAAGATCGAGTGATCCACCGAGATGTACGTGCCCGGCACTTCGACGACAAATTCCGCAATGGAAGATCCCGCAGCCGGTACCAGCGTGGTCTGCACGTTTTCCATGGGTGGCGTCGTGAGCGAACCTTCACTCCAGACCTTGTCGAAAATTTCGCCAATGATGTGCCACGACGCCACCAGGTTGGGTCCGGCATTGCCGAAAAAGATCCGTATCTTGTCGCCGACTTTGGCCGTGAGCGGATTCTTCACCAGAGAACCGGCCATGCCGTTATACACCACGTAAGTCGGGTGTTCAGCCGATCCTTTTTTGTGATCGAACTCCAGGATGCCGTCTTTACCTTCCTTGGTATAGAAATCGCTTTGGAGGACGTAAAATTCCTTGTCCACGGGCGGCAAGCCGCCTTCCGGTTCCACCAGGATCATGCCATACATGCCGTTGGCAATGTGGGCCGGAATCGACGGTGAGGCGGTGGCGCAATGGTACACGTAGAGGCCGGGATTTATTGCTTTGAAACTCAGCCCTGTTTTTTCCCCGGGTTCGGCATTCAGCTTCGCGGCACCGCCACCCGGTCCGTTGACTGCGTGGAAGTCGATATTGTGACTTTCGCTGTTGTCCTTGCTGTTGGTTAAATGGATCTGCACCGTATCACCAACCCGGACCCTGATCATGGGACCCGGCACCGTTCCGTTGAAGCTCCAGAATTTATATTGCTTCCCTTCGGCGATCGTGCCGACGTATTCCTTGGCTTCCATTTCAACCACAACCGTTGCCGGCTTGGTACGAGTAATGGGAGGAGGAACGTTCGGGGCCGTTGAAAGCGTAGCCTTGATGGTGTCAGCAGATGCCGTGGTCGGAGACCAAAGCAGGCACAGGGCGATAATTCCTGTGCTGCAACGCCCTGCTTTGCGAGAACATTCTCTTTGCATTATTCAACCTCCTTTTGTGTGACGGTTTTGTCTCGTTCCTTCAACAAGACGAACTGGCGTTCTCCTTACCCGGATGTGCCGTTTTTACGTGTGTCGATCAGAAGGGAAAGAAAGAACGAAGATGGTTTTCAGGAAATTGACTCGGAAAGGTATGATATAATAGTCCATTCCAATATGGCAATCAGGTAGAGAAACGTACGGGGCAGAAAAAGAGTGCAATCAGGTTGACTTGATGAAAATCATCCGGTTTCAAGACCTTGCAGGCGACGTTCACTATGGCGAATGGATAAAGGAGTGGTCAGCCCTGCTTCTCAAAAAAACGGTGGATGAGAAGTACGCGGTCTCCGATGAGGTCGTGGCGATTGACAAACTCCTCGCTCCCGTCGAACCGACGAGCATTCTGGGCGTGGGCTTGAATTACCGCCGGCACGCGGAAGAAATGGGCGCGGGCCTTCCTGAATGCCCCGTGCTGTTTCTCAAGGGGGTGAATGCGCTGACCGATCCCGGTTCCCCCATCGTCATTCCCAAGGTCGCTCCGGAGCAAGTCGATTGCGAAGGTGAATTGGCGGTAGTCATCGGAAAACCCGGGAAGAACATTGCACGACATCAGGCCTTCGAACACGTGCTGGGATACACGTGTGCAAACGACGTCAGTGCGCGGCGCTGGCAAAAAGAGGGCGGGGGGAAGCAGTGGTGCCGCGGAAAATCGTTCGATACGTTCTGTCCTCTCGGTCCCTGCCTGGTCACGCCCGATGAAATTCCGAATCCCAATACCCTCAGGATCAAAACCACGGTCAATGACGAAATTGTGCAGGATTCGACCACCGCGGACATGATATTCGACGTCCCCTCCCTGATCAGTTTCTTGAGTGAAGGGACGACGTTGTTGACGGGGACGGTTATCCTGACGGGGACGCCGTCAGGCGTTGGGTTTGCACGAAACCCGCCGGTCTTTCTCCAAAAAGGGGACCGGGTTGCCATTGAAATCGAACGAATCGGCACGCTTGTCAATCCCGTGTCCGAGGAAGCGTGAAATGCAGTGGCGCATACCATTATCCCATTTCTTTTTTCTCTTTCTGTCATTCGCCTTGGCTTTTTCGTTGATGAAGAGAAAGACACGGGATTCCTGCTTCCGCAGGAATGACAATTCAGATGTTGTGAGCAGCTTTAACTCATAAGTGAACCCTTACGACCGATCCGTTCGTGGTGGGTTCAAATAATGGCCCGCTTGCCAGACGAGGATGAGGACGGGCAGCCCCAGCAAGGCGGTCAATTTAAAAAAGCGTGAATAGCCCAGGCTGTCCACGATGGTGCCGGAATAGCCTCCCAGGATTTTGGGGAATAAGGTCATGAGCGAACTGAAAATAGCATATTGCATGGCGGTGAACCGGATATCGGTGAGGCTGGAGAGAAAGGCGACAAAGGCGGCGCTGGCCAATCCCGCTGACAGGTTATCGACGGAAATCACCAGGTAGAGCATGCCAAGGTTGTGTCCCGCGGCGGCCAATGCGATAAACAGGAGGTTCGTGGCTGCGGACAATAGGGCTCCCAGCAGGAGGATGCGGATCACGCCGTGCCGGACGGATAGGAGACCGCCCAGAAATCCGCCGGCAATGGTCATGAACAGCCCGAAAGTTTTCACGACACCGGCGATTTCCGGCTTGGTGAATCCCACGTCCTGATAGAACACGTTGGCGATGACACCCAACACAATGTCGGAAATCCTGTAGACCCCGACCAGCAACAACAGCAGGAGAGCGGCTTTCAGTCCGTATCGCCCGAAGAAGTCTTTCAGCGGCGCGACGTAGGTGGCCTGTACCACGTCCCGGCTGACGACTCCGGCGTGAATCATCAGGACGGCGGACAGCCATGCCGTAGTCACGCCTATGCCCAGTCGCGCCGTTTCGGCCAGAAACCGCGCACCGGTTTCTGCACCGAGTACGGCGGTCAACGTGTTGCTGAGTGCGGCAGCCGGTTCGGAAGAAAAATGAAAAACGAAAATGAATCCGGCGACGGCCACGATGAACAGGAACAGGAGCCGTGCATGATCCGCAGTCGACCGTGAAGGCGCGCGCTCGTCGCGGACGGTTGGTTCGGAAATTATGAGCGTGGTGAGGACGCCCACCGACATCGCCCCGGCCATGACCAGATAGGCTTCCTGCCAGGCCTGATAGTGATAGTGACCTTTGGCCGACCCGAAGGCGCTGGCCAGGAACAGGGCTCCCGCTCCCGAGACCAGCATCCCGACGCGGTATCCCGCGATATACGTGGACGACATCAGGGCCTGGAGCGAGACGTCCGCGGATTCGATCCGGTAGGCATCAATGACAATATCCTGGGTCGCGGCTGAAAATCCCAGCAGCACGGCAATCAAGGCCATCGTGGCGAGATGTCCCTGGGCCGGGTCAACGAAGGCCATACCGGTTATCGCCGCAATAATGGATCCTTGCGCAAGCAGCATCCATCCTCGTCTCCGTCCCAATTTTGACGTCAGGAACGGGACGGGTAGCGTGTCAACGAGCGGCGCCCAGACGAACTTGAATGAATAACCCAAGGCCGCCCAACTGAAGAAGGTGACGGCCGAACGCTCGACGCCGGCCTCGCGCAACCACAAAGAGAGTGAAGAAAAAATCAACAGGAGGGGAATCCCGGCGGAAAAACCGAGAAACAACATGGTGACGACTCGCGGATGGCCGAGTGCCTGCAAGGAATGTCGCCAGGAGTGCGAGATGGTCCGCATTTTTCCGATAACCTGAAATGCCGGGGCAGGTTCAAATCAAGTCGAACGTCAAGGTCTTGCCCGGTAGTGTACCATGCTCTAGTATGAGACGTACCTCAAGAGAATGCGGGTGCGTGACGGGTCGCGTTGATGGGGGAGGCAGGCGTGGAGAAAGAGAGCGATGACGAAGTATACGGACTTCATCAACTATCATCTGTCGATGTTGGTTGATGAGACGCGGACGGGTGCCTACAGTCAAGCGATTGCCAAGGTCGTAAAACCGGGCGACGTCGTGGTGGACGTGGGTTGCGGATCGGGCATTCTTTCGTTTTTTGCGTGTCGAGCCGGTGCCCGTCACGTGTATGCCGTAGAAAGCGAACCCGTGATCAATATTGCCGAACTCGTGGCGGCGAAAAACGGGGTTCGGGACCGGATCACGTTCTACAATGCTTCGTCTTTCAACGTGGAATTGCCCGAACCGGCGGACGTGATCGTTACGGAGACGATGGGCACGTTTGGATTTGAAGAAGGGATTCTCGGATCGCTGACCGATGCCCGGGATCGTTTCCTGAAAAAAGGCGGAAGACTCATCCCCCACGGCGTGGACCTGTTTCTCGTCCCCGTCGAACTGCCTCAATTTTACGAACACGTGGTCGACTTTTGGGTGAACCGATGTCAGGGATTCGATTTTTCGCCCGTTCGGCATTTGACGGTGAACAACTTTCATCCGCTGAAATTGCATGAAGGCACGTTTCTTGGCGATCCCATGCGCGTGCAAGAAGTTGAATTCGGGAAAACCGCGCAGACGGAAGTGACGGCAGGCTTCTCCGTCCATGCCAGACGACAGGGTTGGTTTCACGGACTGGCGGGGTGGTTCAACGCCGAATTGATCCCTGGTCTTTCTATTTCCAATGGCCCCCGGGATAAAGCTTCGCATTGGGGGCTGGCCTTTTTCCCCATTGAGCGTCCCGTTTCCGTGGACCGAGGCAATCGTATCGACGTGGAGATGTCCTCAGCGCGAAACGGGGAGTCCTGGCATTGGAACGTCGCGGTGAACGGGCTGCGGTTTGAACACTCCACCTCCAAAGGATCCCTGCCTTCCATTGCAGAAGAAACAGGATAAACGTGCCCGGTCCCGAAAAAGGGACGGGTTACGGCTGACTGACGATTAACCGTTGACCGATGGAAATGATATTGTCCGTCAGGTTGTTCCATCGCTTCAATTGCTCAACGGTCACGTCGTGCATACGCGAAATCCGATAGAGGGTGTCTCCCTTGATAACGGTATAATAGGTTGGCGTCCCGACATCGGAGGACTGGTCCATGTCCAGGCCGGCGACGTCGGTTTTATCCGCATCCAGGTCTTTGAAGTCCGAATCATTAAACGAAAAATCATTCATCTCGAGTTCCGAGATTGAAGGGTCGGAGAAAAACATGTCCGGCGAGACGTCCGCATCGCTTGAAATGTCGGCCATCTCACTGGCTGAAGCCTGTTCCGACTGACGTCCGGCTTGTTCTCGAAGGGCGTCGCGTTCGGCGATCAGTTCACGGTTTTGGGATCCCAGGGATGCGATTTCCTGCTGTGCTTCTTGCAAACGGGTGTCGAGTTGGCCTGTTCGCTGTTCTTCTTGGGCCAACAAACGCTGGTAGTTCAGAGCCCGTGCCTTTTCTGCCTCATATTGGCCTGAACTGACACATCCTGCCATCAAGGCCGTGCCCATGAGGCAAAGGATTCCGACCGGAAGTGTCAATCTCGTTGAGAACCTATCCGGGTGCTGTTGGTATCGTGTTCCGGATTGAGGATTGAAGGTCATCGCCAGACTCCCTTTTTGGTTTAATGTGTGGTGCGGAAAATATATCTGTTGATGGTGAGGTTGGAATAAAGCTGTTGACCATCAACGACTAGAATAAAAGGAGAGATCGGAAATGTCAAATTTCGGCGTGCCGGAAGTTTGTGAATTGGTCCGATGTTCTGACGGTTATTGCGTTTCTCCGGTCTCAAGCATATTCGTCAGTTCTTCCTCGCTCAGAAAAGGATCGGAAAGTGATGGTTTGGAAAGCGGCGCGTCCTCGCCGGAGTCTTTTGAAAGGTCAGGGGAGGTGGGAACGGGTTCCTGGCCGGGTTGGCCTTGGTCTTTCAGGGCATTGAGTTCAGCGGTCAGGTCACGATTCTGCGATTCCAATGACGTTACGTTATTCTGCGTTTCTTTCAATTGAGCGTTGAGTTCGTCAATGTCCTTGTTCTTTTGCTCCAATTGGGCCTTTAATGCGTCTGTGCGTTTTTCTTCTTGTGCCAACAGGCGTTGAAAGTTCAGGCCTCGAACTTTTTCCGCATCGAGTCTTTCGGAACTGACGCATCCCGCTGACAGCACGGTGCCTAACAGACAGAGTAAGCCTGCGTGAAACATCCATCCGGTCGAGCGCGAGGAGGGCGCCGATTGGCATTGGACTTCGGACCGCGGTCTTGGAGACATCAGCAGGCTCTTTTTTGAATTTCAGTGTCAGTCCGGAAATACGTTCGGGAGACGTGTATGAACGGCCCGGCCTTTAGAATAGAGAGGGACGTGGAAGGATGTCAAATGCCCCGTTGATCGGAAGAGCGATGCTCGGTTCATTGACCCTCGAAAACGCCTGTGCTAGCTTGTATTTGGCCGTAGCGTTCCATTTTGACAAACACGATATCCCATGTCGCACCGTTCCCAACGAGACCCTGATCAGCACGGCATGATGGAAGTCGAGGGGATTGCCCTGCGTCTGGCCCAGCCTGATACGTCTCAGCAGGAATGGATCGGCGACAGGGAAGTCCTCCAGCAACTTCTTGCGTGCTGGCTTGTGGTCGATGAAAAAGATCTTCCTCTGTGTCCGCGGATCATCGGCCAGCCCGGTATCGGCAAGACGACCCTGGCCACGTCCGCCGCGCGGGAGCGAAAACAGGATTGCTACGTGTACCAATGTACGGCGGATACGAGGCCCGAGGATTTGTTGGTGACTCCGGTGATTGCGGAAGGGCACACGATTCAGTACCAGGCGTCTCCCTTGGTGACCGCCATGTTGACCGGCGGGGTCTGTTTACTGGATGAAGGCAATCGGATGAGCGAGAAAAGTTGGGCGTCACTCGCTCCCTTGCTCGATCACCGGCGATCGGTAGAATCCGTGGTGGCCGGGATCAGGGTCAATGCGCATCGGGATTTCCGGTGCTGCGTGACCATGAATGAAGACGCCTCCACCTATGAGGTCCCGGATTACATCCTTTCGCGTCTCCAGCCCAGTCTGAAACTCGAATTTCCGGCTCGTGAACACGAGTTGGCCATCCTCCACTATCACCTGCCGTTTTCTCCGCAGGAAATACTGACCCTGACCGTGGAGTTCCTGCAACGGGCGCACCGACTCGATCTTGGGTTTTCAGTGAGAGACGGAATCCACTTGGTGCAGTATGCGCTGAAACGGTTGGCGCAGGACCCGTCACATCCCCTGTCCCGCGATGAAATCTGGCGAGAATCGCTTATCAAGGTGCTCGGTGAAGAGGCGCTGGATCTGGATGCCCTGGCTCAACGGCGAAAACGCGCCGTCGGAGAACAGGGATTCCCCCGGGGGTTGGGTGATTTCTTCTTTGAACCCGATGATCCGCTGCACCCGGACAAATAAGCGTCCATGAGTCTTTTGTCGCAACGGGACAACGCGGTGTTTCGCCTTTCGTCGCGCGTGCAAGTCGTGCCCGTTTGTCATGGCAGTGCGGACGTCGCCGTGGCCGTTCGGGACTTGTGGCTGAAGCAGCAGTTCGATTGTGTGGCCCTGCCGTTACCGGCGTCCGTTGAGGACGCGGTCGAGGAAGGGGTCAGACGATTGCCCGTCGCCGGCGTCGTGGTGCTGCCTGAGCCGGACCGTCACGAACGTCCGGAATGCAGCTACGTCCCGCTTGATCCTTGCCAACCCGTCATTGCTACGATCAGGACGGCCATGGAGGAAGGCATCGACCGGGCCTATATCGACCGGGACGTGACCGTGTATGACCCCGTGGAATATCCGACTCCTGATCCGTATGCCCTGAAAAGCGTTTCGCTGGCCTCGTTTTCCGGTGCTGCGCTGCCCTTTCTCCCGTATCCCAAACCGCACAGCCAGCGGTGGTCGCGGATCAAATGGATGGCGTTCAAATTGCACGAGCTTGAACTGGATTATCACTCGATTCTATGTCTGTGCGGCGTGGAAGACTGGCCGTGGTTGCGCGACGCGTACCGGAACCGGTGGCCGTATGATCTTCCCGAATCCCTGGCAGGCCGTCCGGCACTCCATCTCGTCGAATCCCGGACCTTGTACTTCCTGTTCTGTGAATTGCCCTTCCTCACGAAGCTCTTCGAGCAAAGACGGGCCGAAGCGCGTTCCGATGCCGGTTTATCCGTGGATGGGATCAAGGAACTGCTGCTCGAAACCCGGCTGCACTGGCTTGCCATGCGACCGCCCCATTTGCAACGGGAATCCAATTGGGTGACGCCTCAAATGCTCCGGATGTACATGCAATACGTGAGGAATCTTGCGTTGTGTGAACGACGACTGACTCCGGATTTGTATACCTTGGCGCTTGCAGCCAAACAGTTTGCCGGAGACGAGTTTGCGGTGACCTTGCTTGAAACGGCAAAGAGTTATTCATATGAGCCGGACAAAGCCTTGTGCGCGGCGTTGCCGCCGTATTCCATGGGCCTCGGCCGGCTTGAGTCTCCGGACGGCCTCGTTTCCACGGCGAAGAACCGGTTGCATGGCGCACCGGTCTCATGGCGGACTCTGTCGCTGAAGCCCCGGCGAGATCCCCGCACGCAACGTCAATGGGCGTATCGTTGGAATCCCATGGGGCAATGTTCCTGGCCGCCGGAAGATAACCGGATCGAAGGCTTTACGGCCCACGTTCGGGAACGGAGTCAAGCGTTGCTTGGGGAGGATCTTGCCCGGGTCGATAAATTTACGACCTCGATTCGCGACGGGATCGACGTGCGGGAAACGTTGCGCCATTGGGACCCCCGGAAGAAGGAGGCCGACCTGTACGTGAAAGAAATCCCTCCGTCCCGCGGTGCCGTGGAAATCGTGGTGTTTATTTTCGAGGTGCCGGCGGACCGCGAGAAATTTTCGTGGCAGGCCACGTGGTACGCGGAGCACCTCGAAGAATCCACGCTCTGTTTTTATGCCTCTCCGTTTTTGGAAAACATGATCGGACCGGGGATCGGTCAGTCCCAATACGGGGGCACGCTGTTCCTGTTCCCTCCGCGGCCGATTCCGGATATTTGGGAGGATCCCCGTCTCGATTTTGCTCGAACCCTGGAGGAGCGCCTGATTGCCGGTGCCGCCCTCCATTCACAGGAAAAACATATCACGCTCGTGAGTCCGGTTCCGCCGTTGGCCCGGTGGAAACACATTGCCCGAAAGTTCGAGCGCCGGCTCATCCCGATTTCCCTGTCCCGGTTTTCGGGACAAACCGTCGCCCGGCTGCGACGATTTCACGTGCTGAACGGGCACGAAATCCGGAGTTTCGCCGGTCAATTCATTCAAGGATAGGAGCAAGCCCTGGGCAGTTCAGGGTTGTTGCGTGCAGGCATGTCCCCATCCGACGTTCCGCTCCAGGTTCAAACTCGAATCGACGAACTACGCGAACAGCTTCATCGGCACAACCGTCTCTATTATGGTCATGGCGAGCCGGAAATTTCGGATTCGGAATACGACAAACTCTTCAAGGCCCTTCGGGATTTGGAAGAGCAATATCCCGATATGGTCACCCCGGATTCGCCTACGCAACGCGTTGGATATCTTGCAGGTCAAGCCGATGTCAGTTTGCCTCCGACGGTCGCTTCTGCGACGGCGTTGAAGAAGGTCCCGCACGACCGTCAGTTGTTGAGTCTCGATTCGGTCTTGTCTGCCGATGACGTGTTCGCGTTCGACAAACGCGTAAGGAAAGAACTTGACGCCGAACAAATCGAGTACGTCGTTGAGCCGAAGTACGATGGATTGTCAGTTGTCATTGTCTATGAAGACGGGATGTTCACCGGTGGCGCGACCAGGGGAGACGGGCAAACGGGTGAACTGATTACCCCCAACATTCGATCGATTCTTTCCCGGTTCCAGTGTCTGAAAATTGAAGGGAACGTGCCGCGGCGGGTCGTGGTCCGGGGCGAAGTGTATTTGCGCCTTCCCGATTTCCAGGCCCTCAATCGCCAATTGACCGAGCGCGGAGAAAAAACGTTTGCCAATCCCCGCAATGCCGCTTCCGGTTCGCTCCGGCAACTCGATGCCGGGATTACCGCATCGAGACTCCTGGCGCTCACCTGTTATGACCTGATGGTTTCCTCCGATCCGTTGCCACGCACGCATTGGGAAACCGTTTCCGCACTCCACGCGTGGGGGGTGCCGGTCCCGGACCCTGCGCAACGCCAGGTCTGTGAGGGTATTGAAGAGGTCATAGCCTTTCACCGCGGCATGCTGGAAAAACGCGAAACCTTACCGTTTGAAATCGACGGCATCGTGGTGAAGCTCAATTCCCGTGATTTCCAGGAGCAACTCGGCGAAAAATCCAGAAGTCCGCGCTGGGCGGTCGCGTTTAAATTCCCTCCGCGCAAGGAATTAACCACCGTCCAGGACATTGTGGTGTCGGTCGGCCGGACGGGCGCGCTGACGCCCATTGCATTGTTGACGCCGGTCGAAGTCGGCGGTGTGACGATCAGCCGGGCCACCTTGCACAACGTGGAAGAAGTTGCGCGCAAGGACGTGCGGGTGGGAGATACGGTCAAGGTTGAGCGGGCCGGAGACGTGATTCCCGATATTGTCGAGCGGATTGAGATCCCCGGCGAACAACGTGCCGGTCCGTTCGAAGTCCCTCGTGCTTGTCCGGTGTGTCAGTCGGCCGTGGTGCGTGAAGGCCCTGTCTCTTATTGTACGGGGCAAATTGTGTGCTCCGCGCAGTTGAAGGGCGGCATTCAGCATTTTGCCTCAAAAGGCGCCCTCAATATCGAAGGACTGGGGGAGAAAACCGTTTCGCAATTGGTCGATAAATTTTTTGTCAAAGACTTGTCGGACCTGTACCGTTTGACCGGAGATCAACTCCTGAGCCTGGATGGATTCGCGGAGAAATCGGCCACTCAATTGCTGTCGGCCATTAGGCAGAGCAAAACCCCGGCCTTGGACCGGTTTCTCTTTGGTCTCGGCATTCACCACGTTGGTCATCATGTTGCGCAGATTCTGGCTTCGGAGTTTGGTGCGTTGGAAAAGCTTCTGACCGTGACTTGTGAGGAATTGCAGGACATTCGGGATATCGGACCTGAAATTGCGCAAAGCGTGGTCAGCTTCTTCGCCGAAGAGCGAAATGTGGCCGTACTCACGGATATGAAAGTATTGGGTGTGACCGTTCAGACTATTCTCCGTACGACAAGCGAACGTGCCGGACTCTTGAAAGGGAAAAGCTTTGTGTTCACCGGCGGGTTGGAGAGCGTGAGCCGGCAGGAAGCCACGCAACGCCTTCAAGCACTCGGTGGACGGGTCACCTCCAGTGTCAGCAAACGTACCGCGTACGTTATCGTCGGAAAAGACCCGGGGTCAAAATTGGACGAGGCCAAACGTCTGGGGATTTCGGTGCTTGATGAAGCCGGGTTTCTTGAGTTACTTCGGGCCGGTGGCGATTGACCGTCGCAACGAAGCGGCCGGCGTTAGTTGGAAGAACCGGCTTGCGCGGGTTCCGGTTCCTTTTGGGACACGTTCTCCAGCTTGTGAATCTGGACGCTTTTGATGGACCGTGTATCGGCATCCCGAATGGTCAGTAAACACCCGGCGACATGGAGTTCTTCACCGACCGCAGGGATATGGCCGAGGTGTTGTTGAATCAGGCCGCTGATGGTATAGAAGACGATATCTTCATCTTTATCCAATTCCACTTTCAGAAATTCATTGATTTTTCGAACTTCCGTTCGTCCGCTCACCAAGATCTCATTTTTGCCGACTCGCTTGATGAGTTCCTCGGTCACGTCCGTCTCGTCGAGAATGTCGCCCACGACCTCTTCCAACAGGTCTTCCGTGGTGACTAATCCCATGACCCCGCCGAATTCGTTCACGACCATCGCGATGTGGCGCTTTTCCTGCTGAAATTGCTTCAGCAGATCACCGACTGGTTTGGAAATGGGAATGAAGAGTGGCGGGAGGGCCAAATCCTTGAGCCGGATGGAGTGATTCCCCTGGGCCAGTTCGATTAAGGCGTGCGTCCGGTAGAGAATGCCGGTGACGTTGTCACGGATACCGTCATACACGGGAATCCGTGAATGTTTGAAGTTAAATAAGTCTTCTTTGGCCTCGTATAGCGTCCGGTTGCTGTCCATGACAATTGAATCGATTCTCGGGGTCATCACGTCCCTGGCCGTGAGTTCGGTGAACTCGAAGACATTCTTAATCATCTCGACTTTTTCAGTCTCCAGCACCCCCGCTTTGCCTCCGGCCTCGATCATGATTTTCAGTTCCTCTTTCGTCACAAATGGGACGGCAAGCCCTCGTCCGCCGGTCAACTTCAGGATCAGGGGTTCCAGGAAGAACAGGGCCGGAGAGAATAACTTTTCCGCCCAATAAATCATGTACGCGAAAAATTGGACGGCGGTGGGGGCGTGTTTGGCGCAGAGGGTTTTGGGAATGATTTCTCCGAAAATCAGTATGAAAATCGTCAACATTCCCGTTGCAATGGCCACCGCTTCGGATCCGAAATGTTCAAGGGTGACCATGGAAATCAACGCAGCGGCCGTCAGGTTCACGACGTTGTTTCCGATCAGGATGGTCGACAGAAGCCGCTGGGGGTTCTGTCTGAGAGAAAGCGCCAATTTCGCGGCCCGGCGGCCTTCCTCTTTCATGGTTTCCAAGCGGCTTTCGGGAAGAGAAAAGAAGGCGATTTCCGCTCCGGAAAATAATCCGGATAAGACCAAGCAAATCAGAATGACGAGATATTCCATGGGATCGGATCAGATCAGAATGAAACCCCAATCCTGGGCGGCGAGGCCTGAAACGATAGAGAAATCAAGCCTTTCGACGGGTAGTGGTCAGGAGTTGGAAAACGGGCAAAGAAAAACCGAAAAGGTGGGCATGAAGTATTGAATTGGTGACGGAAACTTCGTCTGGGACCGTCGTCATCCATTGGAGAAGGTATACTAGCATAGGCGTTCACTCTGTATCAACAGGTGTGCCGGATTTTCATGAAAAAGCGGGAAAAGAACGCCCTGTTTGGTTGAATTTCGAGAGGTGGCCTCTCTCTATTTCTCAGCCAACCGGTCAAACTTGTAGCTTTGCTTGCTCAGAACGGGAAACACCGTAAAGATCGGCGTGCTGTGGGGAACAAAGCCCGTCTCCATGCCAGGGCTCAAGGTCAAATGAAGATTGACGAAATTGAAACTCAACCCTTCCTGCCAGGGTTGTGATTGGGCTTCTGCGTAGGTGGGGACTTTGTCCGAGGCATAGGAACGGGTCATCAGCCCCGCGCCGCCCTGAAGCCCGTATTCATACAGGTCCGGCGCGCCTTGGATCAGGACGGAGACCTTGGAGGCATCGAACCAGACTTTGAAATTGCAACTGATCTGAATGAACGGCCCGAGACTGCCGGTATGTTCGAGCACGGCAAGCGGGTAGGCATACTCCGGCGGCACGTTCCCGGAAGCAGAAGCGGACTCCGCGGGAAACTCGGCATCCTTGATGCCGGAGACGGACACGAATAAAAGATGCGGGTCATCCAGTGCGATGTCATAGACCTGCCCGTCGTGGTAACTGCACAGTTTTCCCATCTCGTACCGGAGCGGATACGAATATCCCATTTTCGCGTAAAAAATCCTGATGCCCGCATCGAGAGGCTCATCGGGCTGCCGGCTGATCTTCAGATCGAAGGGGAGCATCATATGAAACCCATTCGTTCGAACGGCCATAAACGGAGCGCAGGCGCCGGGAAATTCCTTGTGCAGGGCTTCATTGTCGGGTTCGAATCGCTTGGGCGCGCCGCCAAAATGTTGCGCGGTCTTGGCCTCCTTGGTTAGCCGGTACTTGTTCTGGTAATACGCCCCGGCCCGCTTCTGCGCCAAGTCCAGAAAATAGTCGGGGAGATCCGTCTCGACGATCAACGTGTGACGGTCGATCGACGCATTCCGGGACGATTTCATGGCGTCGTTATAGATGGCCAACTCGGCGGTGGTCTTCTGAATATCGTGCGCTAAATCCTTATCCAATTCGGGATCGAAGAAGCGCGTAGTCGCGAGCAGTTGGCGGGCCTTTTGCAGCAGTTCCAATTTGAGTGAATACCGTTTGGGTTCTTCGGCAATGGCCTGAGTCGTCGCGATGTATAAACTGAACTGCTCTTCCGGCGCGATGCCGAGAGCCGTCAGGTCCTGTTCACGAAGAAACGCGATCGCCAGAGGGCCAAACGCCTCTTCGCGGCGGAGTCCCAAAGTCAGCAGATAATTGAGATACGAGCGGGCTTCATCCTGGGTCATGGTTAGGAACTTTCGGTCATTGATACGAAAACAGCCCAAAGCTGTCATTCCTGCGCACGCAGGAGGTGGATTCACATTTGAAGTGCAACAGATGGTTTCTAAACACCTCGGCGGGGGTCTGATAGTCGAGGCACTTGCGTGGAGTATTATTGTACGCTTGGACGAGGCGTGTAAAGCGCTCGTCCGACAGAGTTGCCAAGT
>JAJDVY010000032.1 GCA_022825885.1 Nitrospirales bacterium
CATCATGTCGGATCCGGATTTACGGGCGAGTTCGGTGGAAGATTTGAACGCGAACGGGTTCAGCACGTTGACGACGCAGGCCTCGCAGGACGTGATGGGGAATGGCCTGTGGGAGCCGTACGGCGCGTTGAAGGGCGGCTGCTGCAGCGGGCCGACGTGGCGCGTGGTGATGAAGCGGGCGTTGACGACGAATGATGCGAACGACGTCCAATTCGGAGCCGGGGCGAGTGTCCCGGTGGCGTTTGCGGTGTGGGATGGCCAGAACGTGGAACGCAATGGCATGAAGGGCATCTCCACCTGGTTCACCGCCAAAATGCCGTAAGCCGTACCGAATTTATTTGAAGTAAGGAATTGAAGAGACCCTGGAGTCCTTCCTGTAAAGGGGGATCCCAGGGTCTTTTTTATGCGGAATATTTTTGAAGAATCTCGCATGCAGGTGAAGCGTAAGTCACTCGGCAGAATTGCCTGAAAAGTATCAGTCCTTTCGTAGAGTTGCATAAGAAACCAGAAGCCGTGTATAAGAATTGCAGATCCTTCAGTGCATCAATTGACTAACAACGCTGATGATCGGAAGATGCATGTTCACGGGACACCAGACTACTTCATGTAAGGAGGCAATGTGAAAATCTCTTTACTGTTTCCTCCCAGTTGGCATCCCTCGCAACCTTATCTGAGTCTCCCGTGTTTAACGGCTTTTCTCGACCAGGCCGGTATTACCGACAAGAGTCAACGCGATCTGAATATTGAACTTCTCGATACGATTCTTTCGAGAACGTATGGTTTGGAAGTCTATGAAAAACTTGTTGAAAAACTGAAGCAATTGGAGCATTCGCGTGAAGGCGAGACGGGACCGGGGAGCGATGAACATTACGGTCGCATTGTGGAAGCCTTGGACCGGTTTCCCCATTTAATCGATCAGATTGAACCCGCCAAAGCCTCACTCCGTGGGGAAGAGTTTTATGACATTGAGCGGTATCGGGAATGTCTGTTTTTGATCGACCGTTGGTTGGAGGTCGTGTCTTCGGTGTATTTTCCAACCAGGATTACCGTCGTCGACAACCAATTTTCCTATTCCATCTATTCCTCTCGAGAAATTCTCAACGCGATTCATGATGAAGAACAAAATCCATATCTGGACTTATATCGACAACATTTTCTCTCCTCCATTCTCGATGAAAGCCCTGGGTTGATCGGCGTATCGATCACCGCAACGTCTCAGATCATTCCCGGCCTCACTTTGTGTCGGCTCATCAAGGAAGCGAATCCCGACATACACGTGACCGTGGGCGGCAGTATCTTCACCAGGCTGGTGGATAATCTGCGTCGAGGTGACCGGCTGTTCCAGGTAACGGACGATTTTATCGTGTTTGAGGGAGAGAAGGCGTTATTGGAGTTGGTGAATCAATTGGAAGGGAAAAAGAATTTTGCCAAGGTTCCCAATCTCATCTATCGGGAAAACGGAAAGGTCATCGTCAATCAGCCGTTTTATTCGGAAAATTTAGCGGAACATCCGGCTCCCAATTACGATGGATTCCCGCTCGACCGGTATCTGGCGCCCAAGACCGTGTTGCCGGTGCAGTTTTCGCGAGGGTGTTATTATAAGGACTGCGCCTTTTGCGCCCTGACGTTGGACCATCAGAATTTCCGCCAAAAGGATCCCATCAAGGTCGTGGACGAACTCGAGTCGCTTTCCAAAAAGTATGACACGCCGTTTTTCTTCTTCACCGATGAATGCCTGGCCCTCTCGCCCACGCGCCGGTTGTGCAAAGAAATCCTGAAACGGCAATGCGACTTTCAATGGACGGCCGAACTGCGTTTTGAAAAGAATCTCTCGAGAGAATTGCTGGCCCTCATGCGGGATGCCGGGTGCCACAAGATTGTATTCGGGTTGGAGACCTACAACAAGCGCATGATGGACTTCATGCAAAAAGGCATTACCCAGGAGAACGTCGACCGGATTTGTTCGGATTGCGTTGATTTGGGCATTGGAGTCCATTGCTACGTCATCGTCGGTTTTCCGACCGAAACGGAAGAGGAGGCGCGCGAAACGATGAATTTCGTGTTGGAGAATGCAAAGTTGAATTCGTCGTATGGGTTTTCATGTCAGCCTTGTCTTTTCGATCTTGAAAAAGAAGCTCCTATCATGAACGATCCGGGAGGCTACGGAATTCAACGCATTATGCGACCGGCCGCTGAAGATTTGAGCTTGGGCTTCTTCTATGAAGTCAAGGAAGGCATGACGCCTGAACAGGCCGAAAAACTGTATCAACACGTATATGAAAAAATCAGCGAGGTGGTCGTGGAATTGCCGTTTAACTATTCCATGGCCGATGGCCTGCTGTACATCGCTCGACATAAACGACAACATGCTCCGGAATTCACTGCCGTTTCTTAATCGCGAAGAGCCGTCTGTGTATTCTCAGTGCTGATCTCACGGGAAAGAGAAGAAAAGGCGGAACGGATATGACGGCAGTGCCGACATCGGGTCACGAAAGCGGGACGAATTCCGGTATCCTGTTTGAATACGCGCTCAAGTTTCTCCTGCTTTCGGCGTTTTTGGAACTCGTGCTGTATCGCTTGGCCTCCCGGCTGGGCATGCACATGGCCAAGCTCGCCGAAAAATCCGAAGCCGTCAGACTGACGTTTCAGACCCTCTCCTCCTTGGGTTTTATTCTTCTCAATGTCACTTCCATCCTGCTGTTCCTGATCCTGTTCATTCTGTTGATTCAGAAAGTACGGCAATCGGTATGGTCGGGGCGGTTTGACGGATTCCTGGTTCCGGCCGTCTCGCTTCTTGTCGTGTTGACGGTCGTCTACCTCCTGTTCCCGCCCGCCATGTTGGGATCGGTTGTCTACAATGTCGTGTCCTTCATCATTCTGGCCATCCTGATGGCGGAATTTCTGACGACGCATCATCTGTGGGCACAGCGTATCACCGTAGGGTGTTTTTTATTCGGCATCATGGGCTGGATTTACTATCAGACGGTGTCCACCACCTATGGCTTAATGGGCATTGTCTCTGCGCCGCCTCTTGTGCATGAAATCAGCCGGGGAGGTGAGGCCCTCATGGTCCTGGCGAGTATCCTGGTGCTATGGTCGTACGGGAGCACGTCGCTCTTCACCAAAAATAAGACCCAAAGGAAGTGGGCCGTCACGCTTCTGCTGAGCGGGAGTGCGACCTTTTTCGTGTTGCTCTATATCGATTTTTTCCTGTCGCTGTATAGCCCCGCGCTTGCCGAAGACGCGAGAAAGGCGGGGCAGGGAATCGGCTGGGTATTTCAAATGGGCATGGGGTATACGTTCTATTTACCCTTTGCCCTCTATATGGCAGGGTTTACCTGCTGGGCGTATACCGTCATTAAACTGGTGTTGATTGGGCGTCTGGCAGGCTATGGCTTGGGGTTGATGTTCATGGCAGGGTATGCCTTGCAATTGTCGCATTTGACGTTAATGGTGATTGTCGGGTTCATGCTGATGACGCTCGATAAGCGGGGCACCCTGGGGAAATTACGCAATAAAGCAGGAGCCGTGGCTTATTCCACGGTGACTCCTGCATTCAGTCAAATACGTTGAGAGGATATGTAACGATCATGGAAGCAGAACGTATCGCAACAGAGCAAGAAGGCGGGGTGGCCGAGCCGCAGGCCCAAGAGCAACAATTGACTCCGGATGAAGAAATTGCGGAACTTGAAAAGTTGCTCAGTGAAGAGCCAGACGATTTTCAGGCCCGTTGCCGGCTGGGTGAGCTGTATTTTGGCAAAGGGAAGCTGGAAGAGGCCCTGACTGAAGTGAAAAAGGCCATCGAAATGGCTGAGGGCTTGAGAACGGAAATGGATCGATCCCTGGCCATGTATTATTCCAACCTTGGCACGATCTATGGCACCAAAGGGATGATGGATGATGCTTGTCCCCAATTCGAGCGGGCATTGGAATTGAACCAATATGACGTGTTGGCCTTGTTCAATTTGGGCAGGCTTCATAACGACAAGAAAGAATATATGCAGGCCAAGGAATATTTCGAGCGATTAATCGAAATTACCCCGGAAGACCCGATTGCCTGGTATAATCTGGCAAGCGTCTATGAAGAGTTGGATAATCCGCAAATATCGGATTACAACACCTTGGACATGGCGGTTCAGGCCTATATGAAGGTGTTGGAATTCGATCCCAAACATTTGGAGTCCAGTTTTAAACTGATGGACATTGCTTTTACGTTGAAAAAATCCGACATGGCTGTAAAAATCATGGAAGAAGCCGTTGAACATAGCCCGGATGAGCCGTTGGCGTATTACAATCTCATTAATACCTATGAAAAGTGTAAAATGTTCGAGCAGGCCGAAGAGGCGCGGCAACGCTTAAAGCAACGGTTTGCCAAACGGGCGCGTGAATAGCGGGATTGGTATGAAGAGAGCCCCCTTCTGTCATTCCCGATCCTCGATTAAGAACGTCAAGGACAGGCTCTGATCGGGAATCCAGCGTCTTTCTTTCTCTTAACGAATAGGGGAAGAAACAAAGACGCTGGATCCTCATGGATTGTCTGGATCCCCGATCGAGTCGGGGACAAGCGTCGAGGATGACAGATTGAAAGGAGAATGCCATCATGTTTGGGAGTTTAGGTTTTACCGAGTTAATTCTGATCCTGTTCATTGTGCTGATCATATTCGGTGCCGGGAAATTGCCCCAACTCGGTGAGGGGGTCGGAAGAGCGATCAAAGGTTTCAAGAAATCCGTGAATGAGGCGGAAGCCGTTGATCTTGAGGCGCAAAATCTTGCAGATCCGCAACCACAGGCTCAGGTGAATCCGTCAAGTGCGGACGTGGCGCCGTCGCCGGCTCCGCCAAGCGATCACACGGTTTCTCCAATACAAGCCACTCAACCGGAATCGGCTGAGACGTCGAAGAATTAGTCGCCCGTGGTTCCGGCGCGAGAACACATTCAGGAGCATGATATGGAAACGAGCATAGAGTCACCGGTTGGAAGAATTGAAACGTTTGCGGGAAACGGCAAATCCCGGAGTACGGGTGACGGGAAACGTGCGAAGAAAGCGGGCATTCCCTTGCCCAATCACATATGTGTCGACAAGGAAGGGCGTTGGCTCTACATCGCGGAAAACGGGTCGGACCGGGTCCGGCGGGTCGATCTGGAAGCCGGGACCATTCATAACTATGCGGGTATTGGAGAGACCTGTTACAGCGGGGATTATGGCCCTTGCGGCGAAGCCGGCCTGTATCTGCCCTTGAGCGTGGCGATTGACGCAAATAACGACTTGTATATTTGCGATTCCGGGAGTAACCGCATTCGCAAAGTCGATCACGAGACCGATATGATTACCACGGTCGTGGGGTCAGGAGACGCAGGTTTCAACGGCGACGGTCCGGCGCTGGAAGTCAACCTGACCTATCCCGGGGCCATTGCCTTTGATTCGGACAATAACCTGTATATCGCGGATACCCAAGCCCACCGCATTCGCAAATATGATCCTCGAACGGGCATGGTGACCACCATTGCGGGGACATGGTCCAGGGAAGATGAAGACTGGATCAGCCCCTTGACCGCGCAAAACCTGGTTGTGCTTTCCGGGGATGCGATCGGCATTGACTTTAGCGACGATCAAGGCTGGCTTCGTCCGCAATGCTCAGATAATTTGGACTTGTCGCCCTATCTGGACGACGGACGTCCGGCACTGGAAGCGAAGCTCTGGGATGTGGTGGCGATTGACGTGGACCAACATGGCAACGTGTACCTGACGGATAAAGCCAGCAACCGTATTCGCAAAATCAGCGCGCAAACGGGCACGATTTCAACCGTGGCCGGGGTATGTCGTTTCGGGTATGACGGCGACGGAAAACCCGCGGTGATGTCGATGTTGAACGTGCCGGAGGCGGCCATCGTCGACGAAGAATCCAACGTTTATATCGCCGATTCGATGAATCATCGCGTCCGCAAAGTCGATCCTGTCACTGGCATGATCGAGACCATTGCAGGGAACGGAGACAGCGGGTACGAGGATAAGAACATGGGCGGCTGCGGCGCCGCGCGTTTCGTGGCCAAAGAAGACGCGGGTATGCTGAAGCATGGCGACGGAAACCTCGCCGTGGAGGCGGTGGTGAATGCCCCGTCGGGCTTGGCCCTTGACGGTCAGGGGGTTCTCTATATTTGCGAACGCAACGAAAATAAGGTCCGGCGCGTCAAACTTTGGTGAGGGTGTCAGGTGAGTGAAATGGGACAATCAAACAATCGAAGCGGTTCCGTGAAATCAAAACGAACGTGTCCTCGCTCGCTGATCCTGATAGGGGCAGGCATTGTGTGTCTGACCATGGTGCTGGGTTGGTTTGGGATTCCTGCGGTGAGTTCTCAAGGGATTGTCATCCGTTCCCATTTCACGGACGGTCCGCTGCCGACGAAACCCGATGACGCGGCTTGGGAGACCATCGCGCCCATTCCCATCCCTCTAAGCGGCCAGATCATTACTCGACCGGTTTGGCCCGAACCGAGTGCCAAAGTCATTTCGGTTCGGTCGGTTCATGATGGCAAGGACATCGCATTCCTGGTGGAATGGCAGGATGCGACCAAAAATGAACAACTGACCCCGGGAGTCTTTCGTGACGGGGCGGCACTGGCCCTTCCCTTGGGGAATGCGCCGGCGTTTTTCTGCATGGGCCAATTGGATCACTACGTCAACATCTGGCATTGGAAGGCGGATTGGCAAAGCGACGTGGACCGCCGGAAAGCCAGGGCCAAGGAGCGCGGACGCAAAAAAAGAGGCATTCGTAAATTCGAAGTGATTCCTCGCCGTCCCTCTTCGGTCGAGGATCTCATCGGTGGCGGGTTCAGTACGTTGACGAGCAAGACCCGGCAAGGCAAGGTCAAAGGCGAAGCCGAATGGGAAAAAGGGTTTTGGCGAGTCGTTATGAAGCGTCCGTTGACCAAAGACGGAGACGATACGGAGAATGAGGCCCTCCTGGTCCCCGGCCGCATGCAAGCCGTGGCCTTTGCCGTCTGGAACGGCGAGAATAAGGAAAGAAACGGCCAAAAGGCAGTGGCGTCGTGGCTTCAACTATTGGTCGATCCCGTCGGTGGCACGAAGGCTTCGACGAAGTCCTGAACAGGCTAACCATTATCTTCATGTGGTTCTCCGACTCAATAGCGTGAAGGGCGAATGATGATGGTCAGATGGTGGCTTAGTCTTGTGTTGGCCCTCTGCGGCAGCGGCGTTGCAGGGTGGGGTTCCCTTCCTGTGGCAGAGTCCGTCGCCGAAGACATGACTGAGGATCGAGCGTATGCCTTGGCGGAAGAATTCGGGCTCGACGTTGGCGAAGTTGATGAAGAGATCAAGGAAGTTCTCGGCCTGACCAAAGCCGAAGGCGTCGTGGTCTTTGGCGTGATCGGAAGCTCGCCGGCGGATCGCGCCGGCATCAAGGTCAAGGCCGTTATCAAGGAAGTGGACGGAAAGGACATCCGGAACATGCTGGATTTGGGAACAGCGCTCGAAAAGGCGATGCCGACTCAGAATTTCTCGGTGGCGACGTTTGAACCGGCCGGCATCGATGATCAGGGTGTTGGCGGCGGACTGAACTTCCACTTCGTACGCGTTGAGAAAGATTAACCATGCCATCTTTTCAAAACAGCCCGACAACAAGACGGGTCAAGAGCCGTTTGCTGATCGTTCTGGCAGGCATTTTGTGGGTTCCGGTTCCATGCGCAATGGCGCAGGAAACACCCAGCGTCCCCGAAACCCACAAGTGGATCAAGGAAATCGAAGACATCTTTCTGCCTTCCGATCATTGCAAGCAGTGCCATGATCGTCACTACGAGGAATGGAAAGGGATGCGTGAGCAGACCCCGGATCTCAAAACGTTCGGGCGCGTGGATGGAGCCCTGTTGCACGGGACTGCGCTCACGTCTCCCGTGTTTCAAACCGTCCTCGGCCTGTGGCTGCAAACGGAGCCAACCGCGGAAGAGAAAACCCGATGTCTCTCGTGCCATGCTCCGGCGGTGACGGTGTTCCCGCAACATACGGAAAAATTCATTGCGCAGGTTCTGTCGGAAAAACCGAAAAGACGGGGCAGGCGAGCGAAGAAGACCCATGGCGCGGAAGGGATCAGTTGTTCGTCCTGCCACCTGATTGATTCGGTCAAACAGCATAACGGTGAATTCCCGTCGTTCAAGATCAATCCGGGAGAGACCTTTTTCGGCCCCTATGCCAATGCCGAAGAAAACCTGGTCCACCCTTCGAAACAGGCGCAGGTCTATAAGGGGGCGCAGTTTTGTGCGTCCTGTCACTTCAGTAAAGTCAAGGACGTGACCAAGGCCGAATTGCCCGGACAAATCCTGAAAGGGACGATTTGTCAGGATTGCCACATGGAGCGCTCTACGGGGAGTTCCACCTCGCAACGCGGCTCGCTGACGCGGCCCATCGGACGGCATTGGTTTCAAGGGATTGTGATCCCGGGCATCATGCTCAGCAATCGAAACCTGCAAGCCGAATGGTTCCCGCGCGTGGACCTTGAAGTCAAGCAGTCGGAGGCCGGTGTCGAAGGTCGGGTCTTGGTCAGGAACGGGAGTCTCCCCCACGTGTTTCCCGGCGGCGACCCCGTGCTGAAGCAGTTTTTCGTGACGATTACGGTCAAGGACGCCGAGGGGCGCGTATTGGGTACTCAACGGGAACGCTTCGGTTTGCCGTTTGAAAAGATCCTGCGCGGGCCGATTCCCAGCCCGCTCGTCAATGGCGGAACCACGCGGAAAGTGCCGTTCTCCATACAGGTCGGAGAAGGTGCCGCGCCGAGTTACGTGGAGGCCTCATTAAATTACGCGTTGATCCCCGAGCCGAGCCAGGCATTGCTCGATCAGTATCTGGGGACTCTGGCAAACGAAAGACAGAAGAAGAAAGCCGCAGAGATCATCAAGGACTATTCATCGCAACGACTCCTGACGTTCCGGACGAAGTCTTTATAATCGGCCTTGGACGTTCACGCATTCCAACCTGATCAATTGAGGGCGACTTCATGCAGAAAATCATCCATGCACTAGGTTGGGCTATCGGCATGTTCGCGGTGGTCACGGTGTTCACGTTTGCCGTTGATTTTCCCGGCCCCCAAACTGTCGCCGCCGAGAAGAGCGCAAAGAAACCGATGGCAAAGGCGTTCCCGCATTCCCAGAAATGCAAGCGGTGCCACCTGCGCGTGTTCGAAGAATGGGAGGCTTCCGCCCAATCACGGTCGATTCTGAGTTCGCCTTTTCGTGTCTCGTTGGAACGATACCGGTCGGTCTCCGGCGATGAGGAAGGTACCATGTGTTTCCGGTGCCACGCCCCGAGTGTGCTGGAGTATCCGGAACATACGCGTCTCTATATTAAGGAAATTGAATCCGGCGATCCACGGTTGGACGGGGTGGGATGTTCCCAATGCCACCTGATCAAAGACGTCGATCCCAAACAGCATCCCCCGCACCCGACCTATCAACTGGAACGCACCGTATTCGGGAGCTATAAGAAACCGGTCGAGAATCTGGCGCATCAATCCGTTCCCACGGAACTCTACAGTCAATCACAATACTGCGTGACCTGTCATGAAAATTTACCGGGCCATGAAACACTGCCGGATCTGTTGGGTCCCTGGCAGGAGACCAAAACCCAAAAGGCGGGGAAACATTGCCAGTCGTGCCATATGCCCGAGGCCTTCGGCGAGTCAGCCAACGGAGAACGCAATCGAAAAATTTCGAACCACAGTTTCCCCGGCCGTTTCGGCAAGGTGCGTGCCGACGCCGTGAAAGTGGAAGTCGAGACCAAAGTCAAAGGTGAGGAATCCGAGGTCAAGGTCATGGTCCAGAGCCTGGTCCCGCATAACCTGCCGTTGCCTCACCCGGGATGGTCTCGCGTGGAACTCGACCTGACGATTCTCGGGAAAAATTTGCGGAAAGCCTACGGGGAAAAGCGCTACTATGAACGGGTGTTCGGTGCGAAAGACGGAAAACCCACGGTCTTCGACTTCGAAGCCGCCAAGGTCTTGAAAGAGAACGTTCTCAAGCCTGAAGAGAAGCGAGTTGAAACCTTTACCTTCCCGACGCCGAAGAACGCCCCGTCCATGGACGTGATTGTCACCATGACGTACGCCCCCATTTACGGGTCTGAAGCCTTCGTGAAAGAAGTCGAACAGCGGGCGGCCCTGGGTAAGAAGGACCGCGCGTTCAAACCCGTCCAAATCATTCGCTATAAAGAAAATATTCTCTTGAAGGATTTCAAGAAAACCGCAGGCTAACTCCACCAACTCCTTCTCCACACCGAGGGAGAGGGCTGGGGTGAAGGGGCGGAGGAATTTTTGATTGTAAATCCACAATCAAAAATCAACCCATTCAGGTGACCGCACCCTTGGACGCCGATGAGACGGCGCGAGCGTACTTGGCGAGAACTCCGCTGGTGTACTTTGGCGGCGGCGCGGTCCATTGTTGTGACCGGGCCTTCATTTCATCGGGCGAAACCTGCACGTCGAGGCGCCGGTTGGGGACGTCGAACGTAATCGTGTCGCCATTGCGAACCATGGCAATGGGACCGCCTTTGGTGGCCTCCGGCGTCACGTGGCCGGCCATCATGCCGTGTGTGGCTCCGGAAAATCTGCCGTCCGTGAGCAGGGCCACGGTTTCGCCGAGGCCGGCACCGACGAGCGCACTCGTCACTCCCAGCATTTCCCGCATGCCCGGGCCTCCTTGAGGCCCTTCATACCGGATGACGACAACGTCGCCATCCACGATGGTCCGGTTCTGGACCGCAGCGAAAGCGTCTTCTTCGCAATCAAACACCTTGGCCGGACCGGTATGGGTCAGCTTGCTATGGCCCGCGACTTTGACCACGCACCCATCGGGGGCCAGGTTGCCGTGCAGGATTACCAGACCGCCCGTGGTCTTGATCGGCTCTTCCGGGCGATACAGGACTTGTTGCCCTGGCGTTTCCGAGGCGGTTTGGGCTTCTTCCTTGATGGTGCGTCCCGTGACGGTCATGCAGTGACCCTTGAGCAGGCCGGCCTCGATTAATCGTTGAGCCACGAGGCGGGTGCCCCCGGCTTGATACAAGTCCGCGGCCATATAGCGGCCGCCGGGCTTCAAGTCCGCGATGAGGGGTATCCGTTGGTTCACGGCGTCAAAATCATCGATGTCCAGGGAAACGCCGATTTCATGGGCCACGGCCAACAGGTGCAGGACGGCGTTTGTGGACCCGCCGGTTGAAGCCACCGCGGCAATCGCGTTTTCCAGGGCATCCCGCGTCATAATGTCTTTCGGCCGGAGGTCACGTTTCAAGAGGTCCATCACGAGATGCCCGCATTGGGCCGAGACGGATTCCTTGTACGAGTCCAAAGCGGGAACACCGTTAAAGCCCATCGGAGAAATGCCCAGGAACTCGAAGGCGATCGACATGGTATTGGCGGTGAATTGTCCCCCGCAGGCGCCTGCGCCAGGACAGGCTTCACTCTCAAGATCGTGCAGGTCGGTATCCGACATGGTGCCGCGAGCATGGGCGCCCACGGCCTCGAACACTTCCTGGATCGAAACGTTCCGGTCCTGGAAACGGCCGGGCAGGATGGAGCCTCCGTACAGCATCAGCGACGGGAGATTGAGCCGGGCCAGGGCCATGACCGTACCGGGAATGGTTTTGTCGCACCCGGATATCGCCACCACGGCATCAAACAAATGCCCTCGGACCACCAATTCAATGGAGTCGGCCACGACCTCACGGCTGACCAGGGAAGTTTTCATACCTTCGGTGCCCATGCTGATGCCGTCCGATATCACGATGCTGTTGAACTCAAGGGGCACCCCGCCGGCCTCGCGGATACCCGCTTTGACTTTGTCCGCAATGTCACGCAAATGGAAATTACAGGGCGTCACCTCTGACCAGGTATTCGCCACGGCCACGAGCGGTTTGCCAAAATCCTCATCCCGAAGCCCCACGGCCCGCAACATGGCCCGGGCGGGCGCCCGTCCCGGTCCCTCGGTCAACTCACGACTTTTGTGCTTCAGATCCGAAACCATAAGAGTCCTCCAACGGTCTTTGTGTCTTTAGGTCATCAGAAAGACTGACTGTGGCATAGCGGAAGCGGTCCGGTCAATTTTGAGGCGTCCGGCCGGAAGTCACAATGACGGGCAGGCGTGTCTGTCATGAAGGGTGCAAACCGTACAAAATGAACGAAAGTGTACAATGTGTACAAATATTACAAAACTAGACAAATGTAACAAATTTTACAAAACGTATAATATGTACAAAATGTACAAAATGCAGATCCTTCGCGTTGCTCAGGATGACCGAACCGGCGTCTTGTACCAGGACAGATGGTGGAGTCACACCGCTTGCTTTGATCCCCGCCTCTTCTCTGTCATCCCCGGTTTGATCGGGGATCCAGGGTCTTTGCTTTGTCATGCGGGGTTTCGCCCCCGCGCGACGAAGTTCCTTCGCGAGGCCCGTTCACCTCGTTTCCTTCGGCTCCGCTTCCTTCGGCTTCGCTCAGGACAGGCAGGACAGGCGCTTCGCTCAAACAGGCCTCGCCCCCATATAGAATTTGCGGGACCGGGGCGCAGCCCCGCCCGGAGGCGCCGGGAGGTGGCATCTGCCTTTCTTGTCATGCGCAACAACGGGACTGGATTCCCGGTTAAACTAGCCGCGTTGTGCTGCCACTGCGGCTTTGGCCATCATCTGGCAGTAGGAGCAGACTTCCGTGGACGTCGGTTGCCCGCAGATGGTGCAGGGGCGGAGGTGTTGACGATCCTGTTCGGCAATCTTGCCGGATGTTTCATGCTGTTTGGCCTGACGATCCAGAAAGGTCAGATAGAAGGTATGCTTGGTTCCCGGTGACTCGGTCTCCAGTCGATTCAAGGCGTGTTTGTAAGCCAACATCTTGGAGCCTTTGGCCATGGGGCATTCATCCACGATGTAGTCGATGTGATGGATGACCGCATAGGCTGCGATTTCACGTTCCGTCAGGCGATAGAGAGGTTTGACTTTCTTGGCGAACCCTCCGAGCGAGGCCGGCAACGCCGGCGTTTGTTTGTCCAGGTAATCGGTCTGCCAGTGAAGGACGTTGCCCAGGAGCCTGGCGGCTTCATCGTCCAGGTTGTGACCGGTTGCCATCACGTCGTAATCCTTTTCAACGGCCACACGGTTGAACTGGTAGCGCTTCATGGTCCCACAGGTCGCGCAGGTCGGTCGATGGACCAATGTCGCCAATTCCCGGATGCCGGCGCCTTGCTCCTGTTCAACCGTATGCACGTGGAGTTTTGCCTGATACGTAGCGGCTACGGTATCGGTGAAACGTTGGACCTTTTGCCTGGACTGGATTGAGTACTCACCAATCCCCAGGTCGACGTACAAGGCATCCGCCCGGTACCCCAGTTTGAGCAGGATAGCCCAGAGGGTGAGGCTGTCTTTGCCGCCGGATACGGCCACCAGGATGCGGTCGTCCGTTGTGAACATCCGGTGGGTTTTGACGGCTCGACGGACCTGATTGTGCACGAACTCGGTCAAGCAGTCTTTGCACAGCGAAATATTGTGCCTGGGCATTTTGATGACGGCGGGATGGGCACATTTTCGGCAACGCATGTGTGATTATCCCCCGGAGATCACCGACCTGATTTCAATCGAGTCAGTATCTTCAAGCACCGTATCTTCCGCGACCAACTCGTCTCCACGGATGACCAGGTAGGCTTCCGGGGTCAGGTCGAGCCGTTTCAGGAGTTGCTGGACCCTGGTGGGTCCCGGCACTTCCAGTTCCTGACGCGGATTGCTCACGAGGACTTTCATGGCAGGCCGTATCATAAGGCCGGGGCAAGCCGGTTTGCAATGAACCGTGGAACCGCCGACCTCCACGGTCTTCATTTGGCAAGACCTTTGTGAAAAAGGTATTCTGCGTTTGGTGAAATGGTTGCCGGAACAATTGGCGTTCATAGTAAATTTACGTATATGTCCGTGAATCGTAATCGCGAAAGCCTATGATGAAAGGGTAACGGCTATGGGAGGGCAGCAATCAATAGTGCAGCTCAGTATTCATACCATTCGGACGTTGGCGATGGACGCGGTACAAGCCGCGAACTCCGGCCATCCGGGCACCCCCATGGCGCTGGCCCCGGTGGCCTATTGCCTGTGGAACCGGTTTTTGCGTTTTGACCCGGCTGATCCAACTTGGCCCAATCGCGATCGCTTTGTGCTTTCGGTGGGTCATGCCTCCATGCTGCTGTATGCCATCCTGCACCTGTGCGAAATCAAGGAGGCCGGAGACGGGCCTGAACCAAGCCGTGACTTGGCGGTATCACTAGACGACATAAAACGATTTCGGCAGTTGGACAGCAAATGTCCCGGGCATCCCGAGCAGCATTGTACGACCGGTGTGGAAACCACGACGGGCCCCTTGGGACAGGGATTGGCCAACAGCGTCGGCATGGCCATTGCGCAACGGTGGATGGCCCGGCATTTCAATCGTCCCGGTTTCAACGTGATCGATTACGACGTGGTTGCTTTTGGCGGAGACGGGTGTTTGATGGAGGGGGTGTCCAGCGAAGCCGCCTCGCTCGCGGGGCATCTCAGGTTGTCGAATCTCTGTTGGGTGTACGACAACAACCGTATTACCATTGAAGGCAAAACCGAATTGGCCTTCAGCGAAGACGTGGCCGCGCGGTTTCGAGCCTATGGATGGAAGGTCGCACACGTTGCGGACGCCAATGATCTGGACGCGTTGGCGAAGGCGTTCGAGTCGTTCAAGAACGAAACCGAGGGCCCGAGTCTCATCATCGTTGACAGTCATATCGCGTTCGGGGCACCCAATAAACAGGATACGCATAGTGCGCACGGCGAACCCTTGGGCGAAGATGAAATTCGCCTGGCGAAGAAAAACTACGGGTGGCCGGAAGACGCGAAGTTTCTGGTGCCCGAGGAAGTCCTGGATCATTTCCGGTCCGGCATCGGAGCACGGGGACAAGCGGCACGGGACGCCTGGACGACCATGTTTCATGCGTATAAGGAACAGTATCCCGAATTGGCGGATCAACTCTCGAAAATGGAAAACCGGCAATTGCCCAAAAGTTGGGACCGGGATTTGCCGGAATTCCCCGCGGACCCCAAGGGGATGGCCAGCCGGGCCTCATCCGGTAAAGTCCTCAATGCCATTGCCCGGGAAGTTCCCTGGTTGATGGGTGGTTCTGCGGATTTGGCGCCTTCGACCAAAACGCTCCTGACGTTCGAGGGGGCCGGAGATTTTCAAGCCGGGTCCGAGGGGGGGCGCAATTTTCATTTTGGCGTTCGAGAACACGCGATGGGTTCAATCCTGAACGGGATGGCGCTCTCGAACGTTCGTCCTTACGGCGCCGGGTTTTTGATCTTCAGCGATTACGGACGACCGGCCATCCGCCTTGCGGCCATGATGAATCTTCCCGTGGTGTACGTGTTTACGCATGATTCGGTCAGTCTTGGCGAGGATGGACCGACGCATCAACCCATCGAGCATCTGGCGTCGTTGCGCGCGATTCCCAATCTCGTGCTGATCCGGCCGGGAGATGCCAATGAGGTCGTGGAGGCCTGGCGGGTCATCATGCAGACCCAACGGCAACCTGCGATATTGGTCCTGACGCGGCAAGCCATTCCGACGTTGGACCGGACGCAGTACGCGCCGGCCAGCGGCCTTGCCAAAGGCGCGTATGTTCTGGCTGACGCCGAGAACGGCAACCCCGAGGTGTTGCTCTTGGCTTCCGGGAGTGAAGTGTCGCTTTGCGTGCAAGCGTATGAAGAACTCAAAGGGCAGGGCATCCATGCGCGAGTCGTGAGCATGCCGTCGTGGGGACTCTTCGAACAGCAAAGCCGGGAGTATAGGAACAGCGTCCTTCCTCCGGAGGTGATGGCCAGGGTGTCCGTTGAGCAAGCGACGACGTTCGGCTGGAGCAAGTACGTGGGATCGAGCGGCACGAGTCTCGGTATCGACACCTATGGGGCATCGGCCCCGTATAAAGATGTACTTCAACACTTCGGCTTTACGGTGGACCGGGTCGTCGCCGCCGCCAAACAGCAATTAGAGAACGCCGTCAACGCTGAAGTTCGTTGATGGCGTGCGTCAGGGCAGGCCACGGCTCATGCATTTTCCTTCTGTCATTCCTGTCAATGTTCACTCATTCGTTAACAGAATGACCAAAAGACAACACCAACGACGCTGGATGCCCGATCGGGGTCGGGCATGACAGGAGTGGTCATCCTTGCGCAGGCGAGGAGGTGGATTCACATTTGAAGTGCAACAGATGGTTTCTAAACACCTCGGCGGGGGTCTGATAGTCGAGGCACTTGCGTGGAGTATTATTGTACGCTTGGACGAGGCGTGTAAAGCGCTCGTCCGACAGAGTTGCCAAGT
>JAJDVY010000023.1 GCA_022825885.1 Nitrospirales bacterium
CAAGGGCACCACGATCCCCGGCACCGTTTCCCACACCGGGTTGGCCGCGTCCATCGGAATCGGCCCACTGATGCTCCCCACCGGAATGGTCACGGGCTGGCTGACGGCCAACGGAACCTGCCCCAGCGTCAAGACCGCGCCGACGACCAAGGCAGAGAGAAGAATGCCGAACACCAATCCTTTGTTACGCGTCTGCACCACTCTCATAATGACGCATCCTCCTTTGATAAAGATTAAAACAAAAATAACTGCGGACTACCTACTTCCTCTAAAACTGCATGACAGGCACTACTCACTACTGACTCAAAACCACTCGTGAGACACCTCACAGTGTGTGGCGATCTACGCCGTACCTCCTGGCTGCCCCGATGATTCCGGCTTATCCTTGTCCAGATAGGCCTGCGCACCAACCTCGTCCATCAGGAGACTGAGTTCATTACCTTTATCCTGCGCTCCGCATTCGAAGGAAATCCCCTCCGGAGAGACAAAATTAGCCGGACGATAATCCGTTTCCGAGTATGGTTGAGGAGTCACACCCAAATAAGCAATTTCAAAAGCCACCCATTGAGCCGTCAAATCCGCAACGAGTTTATAGAACCCATACTCAGCTTTCTTCTTCAACATGCCTGAAAATAAAGGAACCCATCTTCCCACGTGTTCCTTCACGAATTTCTTTTCGGCCTCAATCACCGTCTTGAGCTTTTCCGGGCCGTCATGGCACAACGCATATGATTCCTTGTAGGCCAGGAAATGTAAAAACTCAAGTTCCACACTCAAATGATCCAGACGTTCATGGATATCTTGAGAGAGTTGGACGCCAAAGGCCGAATAGAATCCGGCAATATCTCCCATGACATAGGATTGGCCGAACACGTGATCATTCCCAAACAGGGTTTCGTATGGTGGGCAGTCCAAAGCGATGACGTTACTGAATACCCTCCGGTGTTCATCCCTCAGGTTCTGGATATCCCAATTGACGCCCTCGGACGAAACCCAATTCTCGACCGCGTCGAAATGCTCCGCGATCCCCTGCAGGACTTCCTCGGCCTCCTGAATGGCTGGAGCAGGCAAAGCCGCTTTTAAACTATTCAGCGCGGCTCGTCCGTCCTCCGCCAACTCTCCGCTTTGCAGATAATCCAAAAATTCATCGTCTTCGGGATACAGGTAACTCCACGACAGAAGAAGATAGAGCTTGCTTCTGGCTAAAGCCCGCTCAACAGCCGGGGAATCTTTTACCGACGACCCAACTGGTTGAGTGACGGAAGAAGTTGCTACCTCCCCGTTTTGTTCTCCCGTGACTTTCGTGGCCATAAACCTCCTCTTCTTTCAACAGGAACAGCCTCTGCTCCTACCCATATCAATAATTATACCTCATCCGTGGGCCCTTCTCCACCGGAAGAGGGGACAGATAATAGGCCAACTGCTGATCGAAGTCAAGTTCTAAAACCAGCGAAAAATCCACGGGCTGAACTGATAAACGATTCAGGAGCGGTACCCGTCCTCACTTGAGGTATCGACATAAATATGTCTATAAACTTAGGGTTATATACTTGATCTAGACGGGACGACTCTAATCGCCACACGATCGTTCACGGTCTTGCAAATATGCTCGCAAATCCCGCATCCGACACACAAATCCCCATCAACCCGAATGGACAGCGAAGCAAAATCCATCGCTATGGCTCGCATCGGACACGCGGCCACACAGGCGTTACAGCCCTGTCCGACCGTACAGATCTTATGGGAAACGACGGCGAGGCCCAGGTTGACGTCTTTGGGGGTACCGACCGGTCGAAGCGCCTCGGGTTCGCACGCGGCGATACACGGAAAATCCTCACAGAGATAACAAGGTTGTTCATCCGGATAGATAGCGGGAGTCTCTTTCCGTTCAGGACCGTCGGAGTCGAGAATGCGGAGGCTCTCATGTGGGCACGCTTCGACACATTCCCCACAGCCCGTGCAACTTTCAAGAAATCGGGGTTCTTCAATGGCGCCCGGCGGTCTCAGCCAATCGGTTCGTCTTTTTTCCGGCTGTTCTTCTTTGACATCTTCTGCATCCCGGTGCTTGACGTACTCATGCACCGTGACTCCCAGGGAAACGACGCTCTGTTTGAGAAAATTCCTTCGTCCGTAGGAGGGCTCAGGATATTTGGAGGATCCCGGAGGAGATTGTGCCATGCACCGGCCCTTTTTGTATGCGGTCAACCGATTGAGCCCCAACGTGACTCAGACGCTCGTCTTGAACGTCCTGCGGGAGACGGCCCCATTGCCTACACGACGCCGGCAGCACGAAGCCTGTAAACCTCCACGCAACGGTCGCACGCACCATATTCGACATCCCAGCCAGGATGATTTTCTTTGATGTAATCCAGCACGTAGGGTTCAACTTTTTCTTCAAGATCCTCGACCCAGGAATAGGTGGGGAAACGACAGAGCGGACACGGAAATCCGGGCATCAGCAAAGGCTTCGCCGGCACGTCCGCTGGCAGTTCACCTTCCTCGACTTCCACCGCCCGTTCCATCACGCGGACCGTATCTTGAGACATTTCCACCAATTCGGCATGAGTGAAATATTCCGTCTGCCAAAGCCCTTCGAACACTGATTCGACTTGCGTGGGCGGGATCTTCCGGTACCAGGAACGAAATTCCCGCAAGCGGTATTCACGGCTGAACATCGGTTCCTTCCCAGACCGGGCAATCCGGCTATCGACGTGTAAACTCCACAGGACGCGATACCGGTTCAGGAGGAGATGCTCTTCGCCCGGATTCATGCCGACTTTCGTGTCGGGATCATATCCGAACGCAGAATCCAGCATATCGGAGATGTGCGTAAATTCATGGCGGAGGTACCGGTTAATGGCCGGATCGTAAAACCGCCGGGGAATCAACTTGATCCCGACGCCTTTCTGGCCCTTTTCCTCAAATTGACGAGCCAGTTTCTCTTCCACGGTCCCCCATTTTCTGAGGATATCCACACCTTCCTGATCTTCCTTCAGGACACCGCGAACGAGAACAATGCCGACCTTTTCCTTCAAGTCGGGGAATTCCAAAAAGCCGTCTCTCAAGATATCGGCGAAACCCCATTTGGCAAAGAGGTGTTGATAGAGTTTCTTGAATTCCGGTTCCCGGTCGTCCAGGGAAAATTTCTCGTACACCGGGTCGGCCAACTCATGAAACTCGTTGTAATAGGTGGGGTCTCCCTCCCGTTCGGTTTTTTCGGCGAACGAATCAATGACTTCCTGAAGCAACGCCGGCTGAAATCGAATGTCCATTCTTTGACTCCTTACCTGTCTCACTCCTGCATTGAAGGATTGTGCTCACGAGCAGGGAAATCCTCTGGTGTCGCCTCTCGTGCCTGCTTGACGACATCTGTAACGGCTCGCTAGTATCCCTCTCCAGAAACGTCGCAGGCATTATAGGCAGGCCTCTTTTTTCTACGCAAGGCCCAGTGACGGAGATTACGACGAAAGGACGTTCGGTTTATGGCTCAACCCCCGCTTCCACACATGCCCCCCACGACGCTCTCGGAAGAACCCAAACCAGCATTGCCGCCTATCGACGCCCTGGCATATTGGAAGGCCGGCATTCACGAAGTCCGAACCTTTCGGGGACATTCCCACGGCGTCTGGGACGTGGCGTATGCTCCGGACGGCTTGACGCTCGTCAGCGGAGGCGCGGACCGGTTTCTCCGCATCTGGGAAATTGAAACCGGTCGCCTGCTCAAATCCCTGAAAGGACATACCAACGATATACGGCAGGTCGCCTTCAGCCCGGACGGCCAGATACTCGCCACCGGCAGCGACGACAGAACCATCCGACTCTGGAACCCTCACACGGGGGAAACCATACGACTGCTGTTTACCCAATACGATCACGCCGTCGCCAGCCTCTCCTTTTCTCCGGATGGCCTCATGCTGGCCAGGGCCGGACAGAATAAAGACATCAAAATCTGGGAAATCACCACGGGCACCGAAGTCATGACGCTCCTCGGCAAGGATCAATATGACCATCACTGGACGGTCTGCACCGCGTTTTCTCCGGACGGCATTCACCTGGTGGGCGGGAGCGATATCGGCAAACTGAAGTTATACGAAGTCCTGCCCAGTGGAGAAGAGAAACTGGTCCATGAGGGCCATTGGCGCGACGAACCCGACGATGAAGAAACCGAACAACGGGGATTTTTCGTGGATGAACAGGGTGGTTTTCAAAAACCCATGGAATATTGGGTCGGCGCGATCGCGTTTACACCGGACGGCAAGACCATGATCACCGGCAGCCGGGACACGGCCATCAAATATTTCGAGATGCCCGACATGAAAGAAGTCCATACCGTGAAAGGTCATTCCGAATGGGTGCGGGGATTACTCGTTTCTCCGGATGGGAAACTCCTGGTAAGCTGTAGTGACGACCACACCATCAAGATGTGGGACATTCAGACCAGAAGGCAGATTCGCGTGATCAAGGACCACAAAGGTCCCGTCAGGGGCATTGCCTTTTCCCCGGACGCCCGGTATCTCGCCAGCGCCTCCTGGGACCGCACCGTAAAATTGTGGAAAGGGGGAGACGGGTCGGAAGACTGACTGCAGGCCAAGCCCCTTTAAGCGGATGACTCATCGCCTTCATCGCCGTTGGGGGTAGCGAGACCGTAGCGTTTACATTTTTCCCACAGGGCCTTACGCGAAAGGCCCAAGGATTTCGAGGCCGCGGTTCGACTCCATCCCTCCCGCTCCAACACGGCCAGGATATAGTCCCGTTCACACCGTTCCCGCACTTCGGCAAGCGTACCTTGTTGCGGGGCATTCGTGACGCTTGACAATCCTTCCTGACAAAACCCGCACCCGGATTGTACGGGCCCTCCGATGAAAGGACACTGGGTCTGGCCACAGAGATCCCACACCTGGATTTCCTCCCCTTCTTGCGCCAATGCCACCGCTCGTTCAATCGTATTTTCCAGTTCACGAACGTTGCCCGGAAAGGAATAATGCTGGAGCATGTCCCGGGCCGCTCCAGAAAATCCTTTCATGACGCGCGAGGTCCGGCTCGCACTCCGTTGCAGGAGATGCTCGGCTAAAACCGGAATGTCTTCCTTGCGTTCCCGCAGGGGAGGAAGGGCCACCTGCACGACGTTGAGACGATAGAACAGGTCTTCACGAAATCGTCCGGCTTCGACTTCTTCTTTTAAATTTTTTTGCGTGGCGCAGACCAGCCGAACGTCACTATCGATCGTCTCCGTGCCTCCTACCCGTTCGAACCGCCTTTCTTGCAGGACCCGGAGGAGTTTGACCTGGACCATCTGGGAAATTTCGCCGATTTCGTCCAAAAACAAGGTGCCTTTATGGGCCAATTCAAACCGCCCCAGCCGCTGTTTCAACGCCCCGGTAAAGGAGCCTTTTTCATGCCCGAACAATTCGGCTTCAAGCAGGGTTTCCGGCAAAGCGGCGCAACTCACTTTAATGAGAGCCTGCCCGCAACGCGGGCTGTTTCGGTGAATCGCATTCGCAATGACTTCCTTCCCGGTTCCGCTTTCACCGAAAATCAACACGGTGGCATCAGTGGTGGCGACCAGTTTGACTTTTTCCAAAACCTGCCGCATCTGCTCGTTTTTACCCACCATGCCGTCGAAATTGAACTTTCCTTCGAGCTCCTGTCGAAGGGCCGTGTTCTCCTGCCGCAACGCCTGGACCTTGGTTGCTCGATCTACCGTCAGCAACAGTTCATCCATGGCAAACGGCTTGGTGACGTAATCATAGGCCCCGAATTTCATGGCTTGGACCGCGGTATCAACCGAACCATGTGCGGTAATCACAATGACCTCGGTTTCAGAAGAGGACTCCTTACATGCCCGGACGACTTCAAGACCGTCACTGCGGGGCATTCTCAAATCGGTGATGACCAAATCATATCGACTCGTTTTGATTTTTTTAATACCTTCCTCACCGTTGGAAGCTTCCTGGACCTGATACCCCTCGGCTTTGAGCGCATCCAACATGGACAACCGCATCAGCGGTTCGTCATCGATGATGAGGATTGACCGGGTCATCAGGAGACCTTGACCTGGGCGGCCCGGTTGGCACTCAAGGGAAGACTCACGGTAAAGACGGTGCCTTTCCCGACTTCACTTTCCACCGTCAATTGTCCTCCATGTCGTTCCACGATACCTAAACTCACCGACAACCCCAGCCCCGTGCCTTCGCCCGTACCTTTCGTCGTAAAAAACGGATCGAAAATATGAGGACGAACCTCAGGGTCGATGCCCGACCCGGTATCTCCCACATCGATCTCGCAGCGCTCGTGGACGAGCCGGGTTTGCAGGATGATCGACCCTCCCTCGCCGGTCGCCTGGACGGCATTGAGAATTAGGTTGGTCAATACCTGCTCGATCATCTGCGGATCGACAAACAACGGCGGCAGGCCGTGGGCATAGGCTTTGTGTAGCTGAAGCCGTTTTTCGTCAATGGCATGCTTCGTCAGCACCAGAACGCGATCGACCAATCCGTTCATGTCATTCATGGAAAATTCCGGCTCGTGTTGCTGAGAGAAGTCCAACAATTGCCGGACGATTTTTTGAGCGCGCAAAAGCCCGTCTTCCATGTAGGTGAAATATTCTTCCTGGCGTTCGGACGGCAGCGTGCCTTTCCTGATATTATAGAGACAATTCAAAATTCCACCCAACGGGTTGTTGATCTCATGTGCGACCCCGGCGGCCAGTTTCCCGACGGAGGCCAAACGCTCGGTATTTCGAAATTGCTCTTCCATGAGCTTTCTGTCCGTAATATCCCGAGCAATGCCCAGCACACCGATGACGCTGTGCCGTTCGTTTTCCAGTGGCGACACACTCACCAGCACCGACCGAAGTTCCCCGCTTTGACTGATCACCTCCACTTCGTATTCCTGTTTGACCTCCAACTCCAGGATGTCTTTAAGGCGACGACTACGATGGCGTTTGGCGAGTAAGGTCAAAAACGGCCGGCCCAACAGATCTTCTTTACGATAGCCCCAATTCTCCACCTTGTTGTTCACGTAGGTAAATCGTTGATCACGATCGAGGGTATAGATCACGTCATTGGCGTTTTCGAGCAGACTTTCCAGGTATTTCTGCGTTTTCTGAATCTCCAGCGTCCGGACCTGGACTTTCTCCTCCAATTCTTCACTGTACCGCTGGAGCTGATCTTCCAAGAGTTTTCGTTCCGTAATGTCACGAAGCTGTACCATAATCGAAAGCGTCGAACCTTCTCCCACGCGAATTACGTCCATTTCCACGGAGCGCAGTTTCCCTGAAGCGTCAAGCACTTCCAGTTCCGTCGCCGGAATTTTCTCTTCGTCGGACACCACCGTGTCCAGCAACTGCCTGACCGTTTCCTTATATGAATCCGGCACGAGCGTCAGTAAGGATTGAGAAAGCAAGGTTTCGTGTTTATAGCCAAACACCTCTTGCTCACGTTCGTTCACCGCCACGATGTCACCGGCCTGATCCACCATGAAGATCGAATCCGCTGAGCGGTCAAAAAGCACACGATACCGCTTTTCCGATTCGGAGAGTTGTTGCGTTTGAGCGGCCACTTCCTGTTCCAAGTGGGTGGTATACCGGTCGATCTGTCGCTGTAGCGCCTTCCTTTCGGTCACGTCCCGCACAAACGCACGCGTGTACACCAGGTCGCCCGTGTCCGTATTGATCAGGGCCGTGGAATGAATTTCGACGTCGATCGGGGTCCCGTCTCTCGTAAGAAACACCGTTTCAAGTGAGCTTCGGGGTTGCGTGGGCAACCGGTTGACGTAGTCAAGTGCTGCCGCCTTCCTTTCCGCAGGCAGAATATCCCACAAATGCATCGAAAGCATTTCCAGCAACGTAAAGCCCAATTTTTCCAATTCGGTTTGATTGACGTGAACAAAACGACCGGCCTTGTCAATTTGATGAATCATCTCGGGAGAATTTTCGATCAGGTCACGATAGCGTTCCTCGAGGAGACGGATTTCCGCCATTTGCGTATTCAACTGCGAGAACGACTGTTTCAGATTGACGGCCATTTTATTGAACGCATGAGACAGCGCTTCAATTTCATCGCCGGTCTTCAGGACGAGAGGATGATCCCAATTGCCCGCGCCGATTCGCTGGACGCCTTCATGCAAGGTTCGAATCGGGCTCACAAGTTTTCTGGCCACGATCAGGCCCGCCAACCACAAAATGCCCAACACCACGACACCATATATCGCCACCTTCACCAGCAATTGCTGCAGAGGAGCATAAGTCTCCTCGGGATTCTGCCGCACAATCGTCAACCATTGTCTGCCCCGGAAACTCTCGGAAGCCAAGGTCTCCGGAATCCGCAAATGGGCGTAGCCGACCAAGGAATCCCGTGCGCCATGGGCATCCTGCGTCACGTGGACCCATCCGGTCTGTTCTTCGTTAATGGCGGCCACCATGGCGGGATTTGCGGTATGCTGCTCCAGCGACAGGACGGGACAAATCAAGGGGGTCCCATCCACGTCGATCAGCATGGCATGGCCGGTGACGCCCGCCGTCACTTCGGAAATCGAACGAAACAGTGAATCCCTTCGAAGCAGAATACTGACGGTCCCCAACACCTGGTGACGGCTTTGATCAAAAATAGGAACGGCCACGTTCAGGACATGGGTTCCGAATGAGGGATCGAAGGTCAAATCACTCACGTAAATTTGACCGTGACCCTGCTGGAACGCGGCCGCCCACCATTCAGTGTCACCATGGTAGAAACGCACTTGAGGCAAGGAACTGAGTACCAACGCGCCCTGGTTATCGGTCACCAAAATTCCCAGGTAGTCGGACTTGCGGACGGCATGCCAGTCAACCAGGTAATTCGTGGCAATCCGGTTCACAAAGGCGGGAAACTCATGAGGATTCTTTCTCGCCCGCCACCGCTTTTTCCATTCTTCGATAAAGGCCTTGATTTTCTCGGACTCTCTCCCTTCGTAACTCCGGTTTGCTTCCTTCACCGCGGCGCGAATAAAGGGGATGGTGGCTAACTGTTGAGCCTCGTTAATACCCCGCATGATCTGCGTCTCGATTTTTCGCGCCACTTCAACGGCAATGCCCTTGAAGTTTGAACCGGTAATCTCCCGAAGGGCCCGGCGCTCTTCCACGTAAGTCAAGAATAACGAAAGGGCAAGGGGAAGCAGTCCGACCAGCACCATTCCCAGAATCGTTTTGCGCTGGAGACTCTGCGACCAAAGCCACCGTTTCATTGCCGTGATACCCCAAAAGACGGACTGGTGCGTAACCGCTGAATGTTCGGGAGAATGTTTTCAGAGAGGGGCACCCTTGTCAAGGATTGCGCACAAGACAATGGTGCGTTCAGGTGCTTCGACTCAAGAGCCGGCCCTTGCCGCCCGGCCAAATCAACAGGAGAGGACTCGCCACAAACACGGAGGAATACGTACCGATCAGCACACCCAATAAGAGCGCGAGTGAAAAATCATGGAGCACTTCCCCGCCGAAAATCGTCAAGGGGACGAGCACCAACACCACTGTCAGGGTCGTAATCAAGGTTCTGGTGAGCACTTGATTGATCCCGGCATTGATAATATTCAAGATGGTCTCACGTCGCCGGGCACGAAGATTTTCTCGAATACGGTCAAAAACCACGACGGAGTCAGTCAGCGAGTATCCGGCTAAGGTCAGTAACGCGGTCACGACCAATAACGTAATTTCCTTGTCAAGAAGATAATAGAGACCCAGGACGGCCAACACGTCATGAAAGGTCGCAACTGCCGCGGCCACGCCGAAGCGCAATTCAAAGCGCGTGGCCACATACAGAATAATTCCGATCAGAGAAATGGTGATCGCCAGCAACGCGTCCTGTTGCAGTCGGTGCCCGATCGTCGGGCCGATCTCCGTACTGGAATCGATCACGAATTTGTTCTGGCTGAATTCCGTTTGGAATACTTCCACGATTTTTTCCGCAATCTTTTGTTCCAGCGTGTCTTCCGTTTTCACGCGAACCAGCAGTTTATGGTCCTGGGTAAATTCCTGGAGTTCAGCATCCTGCAATCCATGTTTGCTCAATGCCTGGCGGGCCTGCTCAATCCCGATCGCATTCTCGAACTTCAATTGGACGGCCGTACCGCCGGCAAAGTCGATGCCGAGATTGGCGGCTCCTGTCCCGATTTGAACGAGGGCGATCAAGCCCAACAAAACCAGCAGGCCGGAGACGCCGAAGGCCACGTGGCGTTTCCCCATGAAATCGATATTCGTTTTTCCGATAATTTCCAACATGGTCAACCCTCAGGACAGGCTAAATGCTCAACTGCTCCAGCTTGCGTCGATTGATGAGATCGAAGACGACTTTGGTCCCGATTAACGCGGTAAACAGATTGATCCCGATACCCAGACACAAGGTCACGGCAAACCCCTTAATGGGCCCCGTGCCGAACAAAAACAACGCCAATCCGGTAATCAACGTGGTGACGTGGGAATCGACGATCGTCAAGAAGGCTTTGTCGTACCCGGCATCGACCGCCAAACGAACGGGACGCCCCTGTCTCAATTCTTCCCTGATGCGTTCAAAGATCAAGATATTGGAGTCGACCCCCATCCCGATCGTTAAAATGATGCCCGCAATTCCCGGCAACGTCAGTGTCGCATTGAGCCCGGATAACGCACCCAACAAACAGAGAAGATTCAACACCAGGGCCATATCTGCAATCACGCCCGACATCCGGTAATAGATCACCATAAAGATCAGCACGATCAGGCCGGCAATCAGCGTGGTCTTCAGACCCTTCTCAATGGAATCCTGCCCCAAGGACGGCCCCACGGTCAGGTCCTGTATGGTTTTCATCGGCGCGGGAAGCGCACCCGCTCGAAGAACAATAGCCAGGTCATTTGCCTCGTCCGTGGTAAAATTGCCGGTGATCTGTGCCCGCCCGCCGAGTATGGGTTCGTTAATACGCGGCGCAGAATAGACCGTGCCATCCAGGACAATCGCCATGAACTTGCCCACGTTGGCACTGGTAATCCGCCCGAATTCTTTCGCGCCTTTGCTGTCGAACGTCACGCCCACGTAGACTTCGCTGAATTCCGTGTAATTGACGCGTGCATCCTGTAACACGTCCCCGGTCAACACCGCGTTTTTTTGCACAAGATACGGCCGGCTGAACACCGGGGGGCCCCCTTTGGGATCGGGGATGGGTTCAAACAAAATTTCCGAACCCTCGGGAACCTGATCGGCAAATTTCTCCTGAATGCTCGATTCTTCACTCCGTTTGACTTGCACGGGCAACCCGAGTCCCGGTTGATTGTCCTCATCAAGCATTTTGAATTCCAGTAAAGCCGTATCCTGGATCAGGCTCTTCGCCCGCTCGGGATCCTTGACGCCGGGCAGTTGGATCACCAGTTCCGTACGACCCTGGCGTTGCAGTAGCGGCTCCGTGACGCCGAACTGGTCGATTCGATTGCGAATCGTCTCCAACGCCTGATTGATGGCGGCATTCTTGATGCGATTGACTTCGCTGTCGAGCAGTTCGACGACGAAAATCCGGCCCCCTTTGGAAACCTGGAAATACGAAGGGAATTCATCACGAATCAGCTCCGCGCTTTCTTCGACCACTCCTTCTTTCGATAACTCGATCTGAACCTGGAGGCTACCGACCCGTTCAATGATATCGAAGGCTATCTCTTTGTCGGTCAACAGGTCCTGCATGGCTTTGGCGGCACGGTCGACGGCAATCTCGACGGCCCGCTCCTCTTCCACCTCCAAGACCAAGTGAATCCCGCCCTGCAGATCCAGACCAAGCGAGACGCCGCGCGGAGGAATCAACCATCTGACGCTCTCGGGGATCCGGTCATACAGTCCCGGCCAGGAGGGGAGAAAAAGATAGAACGAGACCACGGACAGGAACAACACGAGAAACAAGCGACCACGAATTTTTTTCATGCTTGTCCTCTATCCTTCGTCATCCGTCCGTAACCGGGCAATGTTTTCACGTTGTATCTTCACTTTCGTATTGTCATCCACTTGTACGGTGGCGGTCTCCTTATCCAACCGGGTGATGGCCCCCCAAATGCCGGCGGACGTAATAATCTTATCGCCCTTCTTCAACTTCGTTAGCATCTCTTTGTGCTGTTTTTGTTTTCTTTGCTGCGGCAGGATCAACAAAAAATAAAACACGACAAAAATCAAAATGAAAGGAACCAGGGAAAATAATCCTGCCGCTCCCTCCGGAGCCCCTCCCTGCGCCCAAGCTAGCGAGCCGATCTCCACTCCCATTTACCCATCCTCTCCGGTTGTCAATTCCTCAGCCACAGCTGTGACGCCGACCAGTTCGGCATACGCGGCACTCTTCTCATACTCACGACGTTGTTCATAGAATGCCCGGCGAAATGCCGGGAAGGCGCCGGACTGAATCGCTGAACGCATCGCATCCATCAGCGTTCGATAATACCAAAGATTGTGCATCGTGTTGAGTCGCACCCCCAACATTTCATTCGACAGATACAGATGCCGCAAATACGCCCGGGAATACTTGCGGCAGACCGGGCATTCGCACTGCGCATCGATCGGTGAATCATCCTTCGCATATCGCGCATGTCTGATCAAGACCCTCCCGTGAGTCGTGAACAACCATCCCGTCCGCCCGTGACGAGACGGAATCACGCAGTCAAACATATCCACCCCGCGCATGACGCCTTCGACAAGGTCTTCGGGAAGACCGACACCCATCAGGTAACGAGGGCGGGTAGGAGGCAGTTCGTCGACCGCAACTTCCAGCATGGCCAGCAAGGCAGGCTTATCTTCCCCCAACGATAGCCCACCAATGGCGTACCCATCAAATCCGATCTCAACCAGATCGCGGGCGGACTGCCTGCGCAAATCGGCATCCAGCGATCCCTGTACAATACCGAACAGCGCTTGTCGCCGGTCGCGTGTAGCCGCGGCGCACCGTTTCGCCCATGCCGTGGTCCGCGCAACCGCAATCCTGGCCTGCTCATTTGAACAGAGATGTGGCGGGCATTCGTCCAGCGTCATCATCACGTCCGAGCCCAAGGCCATTTGAATTTCCATACACAACTCCGGGGTGAGCTGATGGGCAGACCCGTCCAAATGTGAACGAAAAGCAATGCCGTCATCCGTGATCTTCCGCAAATCCGCGAGGCTGACCACTTGAAAGCCTCCGCTGTCCGTTAAAATCGCACCGTTCCATCCCGTAAACCGGTGAAGCCCGCCCTGCTCCTGAATGAGTCGATGACCGGGTCGCAAATACAAATGATAGGCGTTGCTCAGCATCAAACCGAAGCCCAATTCCCGCAGTTCATCGGGCGCCGTACCCTTCACCGTGCCCAGCGTGCCGACGGGCATGAACACCGGTGTGTCGATGGCGCCGTGAGGGGTGGACAGCACACCAACGCGGGCCGCGCACTGAGGATCATGCTGATCTACGGAGAAGGCCGTCACGATACGCGCTCAACCCATTGAAGGTTCGTCGATGAAAAAATAAAAACTCCTCACGTTCCTGTTCCCGATCGACCGTGCAATATTGCCGGCATTCTTACATTGTTTCCGGAGCGCTAACGCCCAATAACCCGAGTCCGTTTTTGATCACCGTTTGAACCTGCTTCAACAAGACCAATCTGGCCATGGTCAGTTCCTTGGACAAATCTTCCCGAACCGATTCACTCGTTTCTCCAGCCTCATCTGCTTCATCTCCCTTGACACCGTCGGTCCTGGGCGGAAGGACGCGATGCTTGTAATAGAAAACGTGAAGCAATCCTGCAAGTTCTTGAAGATAGAACGTGATACGATGAGGCTCCAAGGCCTTGGCGCTCGCTTCGAGCAACCCGGGGAAAACGGACAACTGCTTCACCAGCCGGATTTCTTCCGGCTGCACCAACGCGGACAAAGGCGCCTCGCCAACCGGCAGGACGGGAAACCCTCGTTCGCAGGCCGTTCTGAATAAGCTGGCAAGCCGCGCGTGGGCATATTGAACGTAATAGACGGGATTGTCAGAGGACTGTTTCTTGGCCAACTCAAGGTCAAATTCAAGATGCGTATCCGAACGACGCATCAGAAAAAAAAACTTGGCGGCATCGGCCCCCACCTCATCGACCACGTCCTGGAGCGTAATAAATTCACCCGCACGTTTGGACATCTCGACTTTTTCCCCGCCTCGCAATAACCGCACCATCTGAACCAAAACCACCCGCAAACTATCGTCGCCGTAGCCGAAGGCTTTGACCGCGGCTTTCATGCGCGGGACGTAACCATGATGATCCGCACCCCAAATGTTAATCAACCAGTCGTAGCCACGCCCCAACTTATCGAAATGGTAGGCAATATCCGAGGCCAAGTAGGTATAGTCGCCATCCTGTTTGCGGACCACGCGGTCTTTTTCATCCTGAAAGTCAGAAGACCGGAACCACGTCGCCTCGTCACGTGCAAACACCAGGTCCCGTTGTTCAAGGTCCTGCAAGGCCGCCTCGATTTTCCCCGCGGCAAACAACGAGGCCTCGCTGTACCACGTCTCGAACTTCACCCCGAATCGCTCAAGATCATCTTTGATGGCTCGTACGAGTTGGTCGGATGCCCATTGCCCACATTCCCGTTGAGCAGTGTCCATATCCAAGCTCAAGAGGTCCATGCCCCTTTCTCGATCCAATGCTTGCGCCAGAGATCTGATGTAGTCTCCATGGTAACCGTCCTCGGGAAACGAAAACTCACGGCCATGGAGTTCCAGATACCGTGCGTACACGGAATCGGCCAACAGTTTCATTTGGCGACCCGCATCATTGATATAATATTCCTTGTCAACTTCATATCCCGCCGCGCTCAGCAACCTGGCCAAGGCTTCACCCAGGGCCGCTCCGCGTCCATGTCCCATGTGGAGAGGGCCCGTGGGATTGGCACTAACAAATTCCAAAAGAACCCGCTGTCCTTGTCCCGCCGTGCCGTAGCCGTAGCGGTCGCCCGTCCGCTCAATCTCTTCGAGTACCGAAAACCAACAGTCCGGGCGAATCGTGAAATTCAAAAATCCTGGCGGAGCCACCGACACGTTTTCCAGAAAAGAACACGAAGTCCGCAGTTGATCCGCGATCACCTGTGCCACTTCCAACGGCGGACGTTTCTCCTCTTTCGCCATGCTCATAGCCACATTTGAGGACAGATCTCCCCATTCCTCTCTCTTGGAAAAATCAATCACAGGCTCAGGGAAAATTGTTGATTGCAAGACACCGCGTTGCCTTGCTTCAAACAAAGCATTGGCAATGGCAGAGGCAACCCGTTCTTGAACAATTCCGGCAGACATGATGGTATCGAAAAATAAGTGGGAACTCAGGGAGAAGAGGACCTGAAATCTAGCACAGGCTTTCCGGGCCTCGCAAGCAAAGAGGCGCTTCAGTCATCGGAGGTTGTTCTCCTTGTCTCCGCCGTAAGGATGGATAAAGTTGGCCATTCGATACATTGCCCGTGAATGGAAGCTAGCCGAGACTGATTTTGTTTGCGAATTCAAGGTCGGCTGGTGAATTCACATTCAAAAAGGACAAGCTTTGAGGATCAACGGCTTTGATTTCCGTTTCGGGAATACGGTGCACGGTGAGGCCAGGCTTGTCGGCAACGTTTTGAAGACGAAGGTCTCGATCATCAATCATTTCCTTCAAAATCGGCAGGCACCGCTTTGAATACAACCCATGCAGAGGCTGAATCCCCGTCATCAATTGTGCCAGGACGATATCCGTTGCATCGACATTTTGAAGAAAAAGCTCAATGACGGCCGCATTGATGAACGGCATATCACAGGCCACAACGAATACACGAGGATGGCAGGAATGATACAGCCCGGTATACAGTCCACCTACCGCCGCACAGCCCGGTATAAGATCCGTGACGGTCCGTATTCTTTCGTTTGGCTTTTCGATATCCTCTTCAGCCAACACCAGCAGAACTTCAGGGAAAAGCTCCAGCAAAACAGAAGTGACCCTGTCTAATAGCGGTTTTCCATGAACGAACAGATGGCGTTTGTCCGTCCCCATTCTTTTGCTCTTCCCGCCGGCTAACACCACACCTGAAACTTCTCCAATCATTACTCACACCTTCTTTTTTCCATGTAGCCTTTGTTTCACATATGGCCCGTGACTGCCTCTTTCTGAGAAGAACGTCCTCAATAAAAAAAGGGGGTGGACGCCAGTCCACCCCCTTCCTGGTTCTCTCGCTTAGGCGCAGGCGCTCAGGCCTTGCGCCGGTTGGCGCGGCGGCCCAACACCCAGCCTTCGATAATCACAATGCCCACCGTGATCAAGCCCGGATACACGTACGTGGTGAGGGGAATCTGCGGCTCCATCACCAGATAATAGAAGGCCGACACCGCCATCTT
>JAJDVY010000037.1 GCA_022825885.1 Nitrospirales bacterium
CCCGCGGCAAACAACGCAAGGTCGCCTTGGTCGCGTGTATGCGCAAATTGTTGACGATCCTGAATGCGATGCTCAAACATCGAACCTATTGGCAAGAACCGATGCATGTGACGCCTTAACCTCCAGACAGTTGCTTACAAAAGGGAGGAATGGAGAGGAAAAGGACCGGCAGTTGCTAAAGTGAACACATTTTTCCAGGCTCTTCTTCAAGCGGGTGCCCGTTTCTTTTCCGGCACGGTCGAACCCGTATCCGGCGGCAGCGAAACCAGTCCGGCTTTTTCCCGAATTTTCGTTTCAATTTCTGCGGCAGTCTCAGGATTCTCCTTCAGAAACGCTTTCGCGGCTTCACGGCCCTGGCCTAACCGCTCCTCGCGAAACGAATACCACGCTCCGGCCTTATCGACGATTTTCTTTTCAACGCCCAAGTCGATGAGTTCCCCGACTTTGGACACGCCTTCGGCGAACATGATGTCAAACTCAGCTTGACGAAAAGGCGGCGCCGTCTTGTTCTTCACCACCTTGACGCGGACCCGGCTCCCCATCACCTCCTGCCCATCCTTAATGGACTCGATCCGCCGAATGTCCAACCGCACCGATGAATAAAACTTCAGGGCGTTCCCGCCGGTCGTGGTTTCGGGATTGCCGAACATCACCCCGATCTTCATCCGGATCTGGTTGATGAAAATGACCGTGGTCAGGGATTTGGAAATGGCCCCCGTCAACTTGCGGAGGGCTTGAGACATCAGACGCGCTTGAAGCCCCATGTGCGAATCGCCCATTTCCCCTTCGATTTCCGCGCGGGGCACCAAGGCGGCCACGGAGTCCACGACCACCAGGTCGATCGCCCCGCTTCTGACCAACGTCTCGGCAATCTCCAGGGCTTGTTCCCCGGTGTCGGGCTGGGCCACCAGCAGATCGTCCGTCCGCACCCCAAGTTTTTTCGCATAGGAAACGTCCAGCGCGTGTTCCGCGTCTATGAACGCCGCGGACCCGCCGGCTTTCTGCGTTTCCGCAATGGCATGCAGACACAGAGTGGTTTTCCCGGAGGATTCCGGCCCGAAAATTTCCACCACCCGGCCTCGCGGCAACCCGCCGACGCCCAAGGCCAAGTCCAAAGTCAACGACCCCGTGGACGTCGCCTGCACGTCCTCCGACACGTCGCCCGTTCCCAATTTCATGATCGAGCCTTTCCCAAATTGCCGCTCAATCTGGGTCACGGCCAGTTCCAATGCTTTGACTTTCCCCTGATTCTCCGAAGTTCGATCGCCCATAACACCTCCTCGATTCAAGCCATCATGACTCTATCATACTGAAAAACCGGGAGAAGGCCAACCAGCCTTCACCAACGAAAAAGCCCCCCCTCAGGCATCCAGGGAAACGTCCCACAATTTTGTATAGATTGGTCCGGTTGGCCGGAGGTCACTCTTAAACAAGGCGATTCGTTCAACGGGGAACGGCCCGCAGGTGAAGGGATCCGTCAACACGCCCAACGCGCCCAGCACGCGCCCGACCTCACGATGATCCTTTTTGACACGAGCCACGGTCAGGTGCGGGCGAAACGGCCTTCCCTCCGGAGGAAATCCCAAGGGGGCCACCGCCCGGCTCACACCCTCGGCCAACGCGGACAAACGATCCAGGGCGCCGCCAAGACCAATCCATAACACACGGGGGGACCGGTGTTCCGGAAATGCCCCGAACCCTTTGAGTTCAAGAACAAAAGGCGAAACGTGGGAGATCGCCGGCTCCACCGCCCGGCGGATTTGAGCGACCTGACTTTCCGCCGTCTCACCGAGAAATTTCAAGTTGACGTGGAGATGTTCCGTCTTGCTCCAGGAGAGTCCCGGCAATTCCCGTTTGACCGTTCGCAGGTTCTGCCCTATGGCCGAAGACAAAACGGAAGGCAGATCAATCGCCAAAAACGTCCGTACCCCCATATCCACCTCATAGCACAGCGACAAAAACCATCTAAAGCAACACGCTAAAAATAGTACTTCAGGTTGAGGCTGATACCGAAAAATTCGACGTCGTCCGTCATCAATTGGTAGGTCACCGGCTCACTTCCGTCAAGCCTCAGGTTGGACTCGTGACTCCGTAGCCGATCCCAACTGCCACCGTCTCGAAAGGTATTGAAATTGACCCAGCGCCCCTTCACACCCAGAGACACCGACTCCGTGAGTGCATAGTCCAGGCCAAAAAGCACCTGATAGCCAAAGAGCACGTCTTTGAGCGCGGCCTGTTCGCTGGTCGTCGTCCCGGCGAGGTTCTTGCGTATCTCGCTTACGTCGCAGCCGGGAATGCCATCACAGAGATCATCGCCGATCGACGTGATGGCCGTCGGATCGGAATTCCTGGCATTAATGTTGCTCCAGTCCATGTTCGTAAACCCGACGCCGACACCGAACCCGACGTAAGGCGTGAACCGGCTGGTGTTGCTCAAATCATAAAACAGGTTTCCGAACAGGTTGTGGGAGGTCACACTCCCAACACGTTTCGCCGCCAGCGCCGTTTCTCCCAACTGTTTGGCGACGGTCTGTGCCCGCGTGGCGACACCCGTCACAGATTGATCATATTCCGATTCTCGAAAAAAATATTCCATCTCAATCCGAAAACCACCCCAGAAGCGGCCCGGGTACGCGTCTTTCAGCCGATAGCCCACGGCTGCTCCGGCCAAGACCCCCTTGGCACCATCATAGACGGCCTTCGATGCGTCCCCACCGCGGTCGAGGTCAGTACAGCCCGGCACCATCGCAAAAAACGGGTTGATGTACTCGTCGCACTTGCTGGCCCGGTCGTCGTCGCGTCCGAAGTTATCCAATCCGGAGGCAACGTTGGCTCCCAACTCGCCGCTGATGTAAAACCCCGAGCCCGCCTGCACCGGGGTCGGCAAAAAAAGACAGATGCCCGTGATCAAAATCAAGAGTAAAAACCCCATTTTCTTTTCCCTTTCTTCTTCTCCCTGTCAAGTGAGAAATCTCACGACGACCCAACGCGAGAAGCCCCTACAAATCCTTAGATCCCCCATCAGGGCCGATCCCCGACCCGCTCGGTGGCCGGGGGCAACCATGACACAACCAGCGCCGCAATACGTCAAGGGCTGCCTGCGAGGCCCGGAGTGTAATCGCGTCCCGTTCTCCATGAAACCGAAAGGCTGCCGTCGAGGCTCCCTTCGACGTGGCCAGACCGACGTAGACCAAGCCGACGGGCTTGTGTCCCGTTCCGCCGCTTGGCCCGGCAATGCCCGTCACGCTCAGGCCCACGTCCACATGGCTTCTCTTCCGAACGCCCTGAGCCATGGCTTTGGCGACCTGCGCGCTCACGGCTCCATATTTTTTCAGCAATGGTTCGGACACCCCCAGCAATTCGGTCTTCGCCCGATTGTCATAACACACCACCCCCCGGTCCACATAGGCCGAACTGCCGGCCACCCGGGTCAGGCGATGAGCAATCAGCCCGCCCGTACAACTCTCCGCCAGCGCAATGGTCAATCCTCGATCGTGGAGACGGTGCCCCACCACTTCCTCCATGGTTTGTCCATCGATGGAAACGACGTCCGGCCCCAATTCGGTCATGACGGCACCCATCAGGGCATCGAGTGAGGTACTGGCTTGGGTCACGGATCTTTTCCGAGCCTGCATTCTTTGAACAGTCTTTGATCGCGTGAGTGACACCGAAACCCCAAGCGGGGAGGCGAGAAGACCGAGACGGAAGGCGCCCGAGGCCGGGAGAAGTCCTGCTATTCGATCATTGATCTCTCCCTCCAGAAGACCAAAGGTCTGGATTGTCCGGGTTTCGATAGCCGAAGAAAGAAGCCCAGCCCGACGGAGAACCGGCAGAAGCGATTCCGCGCACATCCTGCGGGCCTCGTGACTGACTCCGGGCAGGCACGCAATTCGACAGCGCTTCCACTCGACGGCGAACCCGGGCGCGATTCCGGCTGTATTGTGGAGGAGCCTTGCGCCGGTGGGCAGGAACGCCTGCCGGCGCTGGTTTGCGGTCACCGCCCTTCCGGCCGAGTGCAACCGCCTCGTGATGGATTCGAGGGCCCGGGGGCGGAGGCGTAACGGCTTCCCGGTCACACAAGCCACGGCTTCGCGGGTCACGTCGTCCACGGTCGGACCAAGACCGCCGGTGATCAGCACGAGCCTCGCCCGCCTGACCGCATTCGTCACGGCCACGCCGATGTCCTCGACGTCGTCCCCGACCACGGACTTGAACCGGACTTCGATCCCATGCTCCGCCAGCGACTCGCTGAGAAAAAGCGAATTGGTATCGACCCGCCCGCCAAGCAGCAGTTCCGAACCCACCGCAATGATTTCAGCCGTGGTCATTGAGAGAAGGCAAAGGTGAAAACAACCGCGGGAAGAGAGTGGAAATGTAACGGTTCACGAATTCGTTGACAAGTTCCACCAGTCTCCTTCTGTCATCCCTGTATGTGTTCAGTAATTCGTTGACAAGATTCGTTCTCTCTTTCCGTCATCCCCGACCCCGATCGGGGATCCAGGGTCGTTGCTTTTCACTTCGTCCGTGAAGAATAAAGACGCTGGATCCTCGCGTACGCAAGGATGACAGGAAGCGTCAAAGACTATTGTCATACCGGGAATACAAGCAAGAAACAATGGAAGGCGCGTACTGCGGGAGAGGCACTCAGCCGGCCCGGTTACTGTATCCGGGCCGGCGAAAAGCGGGATGCCTTAGAAATGATACTTCATATTGAGGCTGATGCCGAAGAATTGGATGTCGTCAGTCTTGAGCCCGCCCGACACGTATTCGCGATCGGTTCCTGAGGTGCGCAGATATGGCGGATGACCCCGTAGCGGGTCCCAAACAACAGGTCCAGCACCACTATCGAAGGAATTAAACATGACGTAGCGACCCTTGAGCCCAAGAGACATGGCCTCGGTCACCGCATAATCCACTCCGAACAGGATCTGAAGACCCCAGAGCGTATCACTGAGCGTGTTTTCGGCCACACTTACCGTTCCGGCAAGGTTTTGTTGAATCTGGGCAGCATTAGGCAAACCATTACCTGTCTCAATCCTGGCCGCGTTATGATTCCTCGCCCAGACGCTGCTATACGCCATATCGGTAACCCCCATGCCGCCGCCAATGCCGATATAAGGCGTGAACCGGCTGGTGTTGGCAAAATCGTAGTATAGATTCCCGAAGATATTGTGCGAACTCATGCTGTCGATGCGATCCGTCGCTCGCACAATTTCCTGTTGGAGCTTGTCCCCGCTCTCACCTTCACCCGATGGAACTTCGGCTGATTCATCATAGTTTGATTGCCGGTAGAAATATTCCAATTCCACGCGAAGACCACCCAAGGGGCTGTTCGGGTTTTGCTTTGCAAAGCTATAACCCACTGCGGCTCCGGCCAAAATACCCGTTGCATCGTCGAATTTGTTATGCCAGTCACCGGTCGATCCACGATTGGGGCCAGTGCAATTAACCTTATCACTATGGGCCTCGGCATATCTCGGGTTAATGTATTCATCACACACACTGGCACGATCGTTGCTGTATCCGGTGGTCTCAATTCCAGAGGCGATATTGAGGCCAATGTCACTGCTGATGTAGAACCCTTCCGAGTGTGCCTGCGCCCAGCTTGGGACCATCACAAATGAAGCCATGACAAACGCCAAGACTGAAACAATGTATTTTTTCATTGGCTTCTCCTTTTCTTTCAGGATTTATAACAATATCCAAACTGAACGGAACCATATAATTTTTGCCCAATATTGTCAATAGTGCTATGAATTTTATTATTTAGTGTGCAGTAAAAGATACATTCTCGTGAGAGCAAACCCTATCTCCACCTACGGAATCCGTGAAAATTCCACGTCAAACGAGACCTCACCTCCCTGACTCGGGAACACCATGATCCTGGTCTTTGCATTCGGATCGAAGGCGTCATATTGAAAAGAGCCGATCACCTTGGCCTTGTAACGCGGCGCATCGGGCCAAACCTTTGTCCGTTGGGCCACGCCGTCGAATCGCACGTTCAGCGGTTTCACCAGTTTCTCGCCTTGGTTTAACACGATATAACTGTTATCGGCAAAGGCCGGGGTTTCGCCGAAGATCGTCACGCTCACGAGCATGGTTTCCTCGGCAAGAATGCGCTGGATTTCCGTTTCTGATGGCGTCTCCCCTCGCAGCCCGAAATGGCTTGCCAGCACGGTCAGCCCGTTCATTTTGGTCATCAGAAACCCCTTCGGGCGTAATTCCTCATCCGATCCGAACCAAGCATAGAGTCGATTCGGCAGCACGCGATCTGTAGCCGCTTGGAGCCCCTGTTTGATCGCCTGCCCGACCTGCACGGTCGTCGGAGACACCTCGATCGCCAGGCTTTTCGTAGCCGGGACGCCAAGGGTTCCCCCGATACAGAGGAGACAAAAACCCACAAGGCACATCCTGATCCGCCCCATGGGGACAATCCCTGCAACCCCTGCTGAATGGAACCGGGATTTCATCAATGGCATCCTCTTTTTCGCCGATGCACACCGTAAACGGCTCTTGCTACGGATTCAACCGCGCCCCGCTCTCCATCTTCGGCATAAAAACAGCCAACAGTGCCCGAATTGGTCATTCCCGACGCTTGTCCCCGACAGTCTTAATCGGGGATCCAGTGTACTTATGAATCCAGTGTCTTTCGTCTTCATGGACGAAAAAAAAGCCAAGACCCTGGATTCCCGCTAAAAACTTGCGGGAATGACAGCTTAAGGGATTCAGTGTCATTGTTTTTTCCTTCGTTCTCTTTCTGTCATCCCCGACCTGATCGGGGATCCAGTGTCTTTGGTGTTGTCTTTCCCTCATCTTGTTAACGAATACGTGAAAACATACAAATGACAGAAATGACAGAAGGAGAGTAGAGGATGGCGCGGCTACAAGAAAGAGGGTAGAAATGGTGAACCCGGACGCTTCGTTGACAACGCCGCTAAAAAATTGATAGATAATCGTCCTACAGATTACTTCATATGTCCGGGGAGGAATTCCTATGGCTGCAGGAGAACAACCAGCCAAACGGCAATACGTCAATTTCATCTTTTTTAAAGTCGATCCGGCATGGCGGAGACTCCCGCACGACGAGCGGCAAGCCGGCAAGCAGGAATTCATCCGGGCCATTGAGGAATTCACCGGCAAGATCATCGTCGTCCCGTATTCCACGGTCGGCATTCGGGGCGACTGCGATTTTCTGCTCTGGCGCATTACCTACGATCTCGAGCTCTTTCAGGAACAAATGTCCAAGGCGTTGGCCACCGGACTCGGGAAATACCTGACGATCCCCTATTCCTACCTTTCGATGACAAAACGTTCAGTCTACGTGGACAACCACGTGCATGAAGGCCAGGAAAGCCGCCGGCTGAAAATCACGCCGGGGCGCAGCAAATACATTTTCATCTATCCTTTCGAGAAAACCCGTGAGTGGTATCTCCTGACCAAAGCCGCCCGGCAGGGCATGATGGACGAACATATTGAAATCGGCCACAAATACCCGTCCGTCAAACTCAATACCACCTACTCCTTCGGGCTGGATGACCAGGAATTCGTGGTAGCGTTTGAAACGGACCAGCCCCAGGACTTTCTCGATCTCGTCATGCACCTGCGCGAAGCGGAAGGCAGTCGATACACGAAACGGGACATCCCTATCTTCACCTGTATCATGAAGAGCCTCAAGGAAGCACTCGATACCCTCGGCGGGTAATCCCGCACCCGATTTTCACGGCGAGATTTTCCTCTCGCCCTCCCCCATCCGACTTTGTTCCCGTGAGCCCGGTGTCAACCATGGAGCCATCGGATTCATCGGCCACACCCCTCCCTGAATCCTCCGGCAAAGGCGCCATACTGTCCTCCCTGATTCCCGGTCTCGGTCAATGGGTGCGCGGCTACCTCCTCCACGCGGCCCGCGTACTGGGCGTGGGCGGATTCCTGGCGATTGTCACGTGGGGACTGGGCCAGCTTGGCGGAGCAGGCGCCGGCTTCTTTTTTGCCCTGATGATCATCGTGCCATGGTGGTGCCTGCAAGCCTATGAAGCTTCCCTGCCCACCCCGCCCGGCCAACTGGAAGCCCTGAAAACGGCGTGGCGCCGGGCTCATGACGTTCGATACCTGGGCGGGTTATTTCTCTTCACCGCGTTCACGGACCTCTACATTATTCTCGAGAATCCCGAATATAGTCTCACCCTGTTCTGCTCCAAACCCGAGGGCCTACCGGGTCTCCTGGCCAAGGCCCAATCCCCCACCTTGCATCTCGCCATCGGCTACGGATTTCTGAAACTCCGTCCCTGGGCACTCCTCGTCTACATGGCCTATGCCGCCTTCGGCCTGTGCAACGCCATGGCCAATTTTGCCTGTTTCGGGTACGGACGCATTCGCACGGCGTTCTTTCTTTCGCTGGTGGCCTTTACCGTCTACGTCTTCTGGCGTCGATCCTGTTTTCGACCCCGTTACGCCAAAATGGCATGAACGGGGCGGGCGAACACATAGGTTTGCCCCTACGTAGGGATGACCCGGTGTAGGGGCGGTGTCCGCCCTGCTTTTGACAGAATTTATTCCAGTGTGTTATCCGAAAAACATCGCGCTTCGAGAAGCTCATGGAAGAGACCCAAGACCAAGAAAAGGATATCCTGTTCGTCTATCGTCATCCGGACGGCGCCGTCACCCTGTATTCGGATGAAGAATGGGCGATTGAGCGAGGTATAAAACTGGAAGACCTGCACATCGTGGAAATTCCCCGGAAATTGTATTCCGAAGGAACGATTCAAGACGTCCGTGAATACGTCGCCCAATATCTGGAAGCGAAAGACGAAGCCTGATGACCCTGCCCGCCACCCTGACGCATTCGGCTCCCACGCCCGAACTCATCGAATCCGTCATTGAGGCCCTGCCCGTCCAAAGCCGGATCATGGTCCGCCTGCTCCTGCTCCAGTACCTGGAACCGGCCGAAGACGACATTCAATTTATTGTGGAGGATCAGCCGGACTCCCGGTTCATGGCCGGAGATCAACCCCAAGTCAAAAAATCGCTTGTGGCCGCGATACGCGAAGTCAACGAGCGCATCGCACAATACAGCGGGTTTTTGCGGCAAAAGCGGGAACGGCCCTGGCTGCAAGTCGAATGCCTCAAGAAACAGGTGGCCCTGACTGACCTGACCATACGGGCGGCTGAAGGGTTACTCACGTCAAAATTTCACGTTGACCGGTCGGAGTTGAAGGAACGCAAGCAATCGGCCGTGTCCGCGATCCCGAGACCGGAAATCCGCCGCTTGGAACGCGCCTTGGAACAGGAGGAAATCGCCGAAGACGCCTTTCACCGCGACCGGCTGCTGATTGAATATCAGACCCTGGTCAGGCGACGGGAACGACAACGACGGCGATTGAAAAATGCGGAGCAGGAGCACGAACTCTCGGGCCTTGCTCCCCTGCAAGACCACGAAGTCGCGCATATTTGGGGGATTCCGCTGGGCAGCCTTTCCGCGCGAAAGGTCAAGGCCTTGACCCAATATATCACCGCTCTCCAAAACAGACTCGAGCAGGAGTCCGCAACAACCGGCACCGAGCAGGCGCATACGGATCTCTGGCGAGAGACGTTGCGCGTGCTGGCCAGAAAACCCTCCCAGCGGTCAATCGTGACCTTCATCCCGGGTATCGAACGAACGGAAGAGGCCTTGATTGAAAAACTCAAGACCTTTGCGGACGGCACCATGCCGGAAGCCGCCGAATCAGGCTTTTGGCAATTGATCACGCGCATCCACGACAGTGAACACAGCGGGCCTTGGCACAGCCACGCCAGGGCCATCTTCGCCCTTCAACGGTTGTTCGCCATTCAATCCGATTCCGAGCCCACGCTGGACGAGCTTGAAGAGGACCTGCTGAAAGCCACAAGACCGAAATCCAAAGACGATGCCCTCCCCGCCGAACAGACTGATGAGCAGCCGGTGGAACTCAGTGAGCAGGCGCTTGGCGTGCTGAATGCGTTGGCCGGTGAAATCGACGACAAACGCACCACGTAGATGTATGGCAGACCGGGCACAGGGCCGCGTTGTGTCCTCGCTCACCCCTCACGTATTGCCAGTTTTCGAAGAGTGGAATTGTCGAAACCGCGTGCCCTGTGGTATACCCATCCTCAAACGTGACGTGGCGGTGTAGCTCAGTTGGTAGAGCAGCGGACTCATAAGCCGCGGGCCAGGGGTTCGAAACCCTTCACCGCCACCATTTCCCCGGCAGGGACCTGAACACGCCCGCCTCTCCCGCCTCACCGTTCCCTATCGCTCACCAATGGCTTCGGAATAATAGGTTTCCAGGAGCGCGCGTCGCTCCCGGTCCATGATCACGATTTGCCGTTGATCAAAGGTGTTCGCCCAGTACAGGTAGAGAAAATCTCCCGCACAGCGCCCGCATTCAATGTGGCGTTGTCGCCCATCCGCTTCCTCGTCTGTCTGCTGTCGCAGGACGACCCGGTCCGGCAGGCGCCGCCAGACTTCCTCGGCCGCGGGACTATGATTTTCATAGAGAGGAGATTCTTCCGGCGGACCGCTCTCCTGTCCGGACCAGATACGTTTGAGTCGAATCTCAATGGGCTCCCATCCTTGTTTCAGTCCATGACTGACCAGTTCGACCATTCGGGATTGCCGCTCCATCGGGCCGAGCAGAAGACCGGAAAACGATCCGCGCACCATGAGACGAACGTACCCCAATCCCCAGTCCGTTCGACCCGTTTCGAGATAATGATCTTGTTCCCCGGGGTTTATCCCAAATGGGTTCAACCGGACGTCGTGTTTCGGCAGCTTGGCATAGACGAATTCCGCACACGCTCCCTGGCAACGATATAGCCCTTGCTGGGAATCCTGTCGCACGTCCTCCTTAAACTCCACGGCAGGAGCAGCGGGGCTCCGGCGCACAACGTACAAAGGCCCATCTTCAACCGGCTCGCCGAGATCCGAATAGGTCAGGAATCGCGGTTCCTCAACGAGGGCATATCCCCTCGTTTCCAAAGACCGCTGGAACAACACGCGCCTGCCCAGGTGAACGGCCTTTTCAAACAGAATGACCCTGCCCGAGGCCTCCAGCACGGTCAACAGCCGGTCCAAACGAGGCCCGATGCCCGTGCGCTCCTCCAAATCCTGCTGTTTCCGGACATCCCGGCTGCGCTCAAACGTCATCCAACTCCGGCTCGGCAGTCCCGGGTCGGATTCCGATTGAAAAATCGCCTGCGTGGCCACGATGGCATCGAAGCTTCCGGGTATCTCGTGTTGAGAGATGTCACAATGATGAAAGCTCACGTTCTCGAGGTGATGGGATTGCGCAAACCGGCTGGCCACGTCGATCGACTTCAGAGACCGGTCAATGCCTACGAACGTCACGCCCGGGAAACGGGTCGCGTACCAGGTCGTCAGAATGCCAACGCCGCACCCCACGTCCAACACACACTGTGCCCCTGATACGACGTCGGCGACCGCCGGGCCGAGCACGTCGTAATAGCCGTATCGCTGGCTGTAGAGAACGGGAAGAACGTCGGGAGACGCCGCCAGGTCATAAAAGCTCCGGTCCGCGTCTTCTCCATCGCGACGAGCTTTAGCCGCTTCCTGCAGAAGCCGAAGTCTCTCCTCGGCTAAGGCTTGCCGTTGCCAGGCGTAATAGGAATCTTCATCCGTAAACCGGCGAAGACCCCATCGGGCAAGATGCCGGACAATGTCCAATTTGGCCATGAGCGCAAAACCGGGCCTTGCACCCTCTTTGTGTGGAAGAACACTCGACGAAACGTCTAAAACTTGGAAGAAAGCATCATCGCATCCTGATACGCCTGGGGAACGGGATGAGGCTGTCGCAACTGACCATTCCCGAAGGCGACGTATTTTTCCGTGGTCAGGGATCGAAGCGTCAACGGCCCTCTCACGTGGAAATGCGACGTATTCGTTCCCAGTTCTTCACCCAGATCCATCTGTGAACCCGAATGCAACCGGGTTGAGGCATTCACCAGGACTGACCCGGAATCCACCTCCCGGACGAATCGCATCGCGGTATCATAACGACGGGTTACGATGGTGTCGGTATGTCCCGGTCCGAAAGCCGCAATATGAGCCAGCCCTTCGTCGAGATCACCGACAACCTTGATCCCCAACGCCAGCGCCTGTCTTTTCTGTTCCCAATCTTCGTCCTTGGCCGCTCGAATTCCCTTGTGTCCGGTCATGGCCATAATGCCCATCATGGAGACGGTTTTCGGACAGCCGATGAGATCAACCGTAAATTCACTGAGCAACCGCCTGAGAAGGCCCGGCAATAACTGCCGTGCGATAGACTGATGGACCAGCAGCGTATCCGCGGCATTGGTGGCGACCGGATCCTGAATCTTGGAATTCACCACGATCCCTTGCGCCAACGGCACGTCCGCGTCTTTATCCACGTAGACGTGACACAGGCCACCATCGTACCCCAAGACGGGGACCCGTGACTGCTCCATCACGACTTTGCGCAAGCTCGCTTTTCCTCTGGGAACGACGCCGTGCACCACGTTTCTCAACCGGGTCAGTTCAAGCACTCCCTCACGGTCGGGACGATCCACAAACGTGAGGGCACCTTGAGGCACACCGTGCCGTTCGGCAGTCTCACGCAAGATCTTCGCCAATGCGGAATTGGTCCAAAACCACTCTTTGCCGCCCCGCACGACGCACACGTTTCCCGACCGGAGACACATCGCCATCGATTCGGCAACCACCGCCGGACCATATTCGGCAATGACGGCGATCACCCCGATAGGGACGCGCACCCGATGCACGTGCAGACCGTCTTGCGTCAACCACGCCTGCGACGTTTCTCCCGTGGGATCGGGTTCCTCCGCAATCCTCCGGATATGGGCGGCAATATCAAGAAGGCCTTCTTCCGTCACGGCAATGAGCTCTCTCGCTTTGCGATACTCATCCGGCCCCCATTCCTTGGGAATCGCGTCGAGATCCTCCTTATTGGCCGTCAACACGTCGTCCATGCTCGTTTCCAACCGTTCCGCCATGGCCGTCAGGGCCGCGGTCCGGTCATGACTCGTCATCAACGCCACGGCGCGGGTCGCGGCATTGGCTTCCTTCGCAAGACCTTGAATGTACAGTTTGATAGGCACTTCAACCATTCGTAACCCCTCATTTCGAAAATCGTGAATGACGTATAATTCTGTTGACCACTCAACCGTTTCCACACTGGAAGGAATGAAGCAGATCCCTTCACTTCGTTCAGGATGACCACTCTGGCATCATTGAGTAGCGTGACAAATGGACGTTCCAAAGAACAGTTACGCAGGTGGCATCCATCGAGCCGTCAGGTCACTTTACCCACAATCAGGAATCGCCGTCAAAACGTCCAAGCCTTTTGAGGATCATTTCGTGAATTGTGCTCCGTCTTTCACCGTATTCCTTGCTTACGGGAAGCCATGGCAATTGACCTTGCATTAAAAACAGAGGTTGTGTTAAACCTTTTTGGTTTGAGTGGGCGGACTGTCGCCTCGCGTCAGGATCGACGCTCACCGTCACACGGATGACAAGGATGGCTTAATTCCTCATCTCTCTGAATGGAGGCGAAAAACCCAAAGATGGTATCCATCAAAGACATGTTAGAGGCAGGCGTGCATTTTGGGCATCAAACCAATCGCTGGAATCCCAAAATGAAGCCGTATCTGTTCGGAGAAAGAAATGGCATCTACCTCATTGATTTGCAACAAACCGCCAAATTTTTCTTCGAAGCTTATAATTTTGTCAGGGATACCGTTGCCGCCGGCGAATCGGTCCTCTTTGTGGGGACCAAACGTCAAGCCGTCGACATCGTGGAGGAAGAAGCCACGCGGTGCGGCATGTATTACGTCACCCAACGTTGGCTGGGGGGTATGCTCACGAACTTCGAAACCATCAGGAAAAGTATCCGGCAACTCAAGAAACTCGAAGCCGCCCAAACCGACGGAACCCATGAACGGCTGAAGAAAAAAGAAGTGTTGCTGATGGAAAAAGAGCGGGGCAAGCTGGAGAAATACCTGAGCGGCATCAAGGCCATGGAAAGTTTGCCGGGCTGCATCTACGTCCTCGACACGCGCATTCAACATATTACCGTCAAGGAAGCCAATCGTTTGGGCATTCCCGTTGTCGCCATTGTGGATACCAATTGTGATCCCACACGGATCGATTATCCCATCCCCGGGAATGACGATGCCATTCGCTCCTTGAAACTCTTTACCGCCCGGATTGCCGACGCCTGCATGGAAGGCATGGACCTTCGAAACAAGCAAGAGGATTCGAGTGGAGGAGAAGAAGACACGATTATGAGCGACTTGCTCTCCACCCGTACAACCGAGAATCCGGTGGAAAGCGTTCAATCGCCTTCCGCGTAGAACGTCACGGCACGTCGTCGGCGTTTTTTATCCTAGCCAAATAAAGGGAGACGGATACACGATGTCCAGCATGGGTACCTTGGTGAAAGAACTACGCGGCAAAACGGGAGCCGGAATCCTTGACTGCCAAAACGCGCTGAAAGAAACCGATTCGGATATTGAAAAGGCCATTGATCTCCTTCGGCAACGCGGTCTGGCCGCGGCCCAGAAAAAAGCCGGGCGGGAAACCAAGGAAGGCGTCATCTCATCCTACATCCACGCGGGAAGCAAAATCGGCGTGTTGGTCGAAGTCAATTGTGAAACGGACTTCGTCGCTCGCAATGAAGAATTTCAGGAATTGGTCAAGGACGTCGCGTTGCAGATTGCAGCCGCCAACCCGTCCTACGTCAAACGCGAGCAGGTCCCATCCGAACAGGTCGAACGGGAAAAGGCGATTTACCTGGCCCAGGCGAAAGAACTCGGGAAACCTGAAGCGGCTATCGATAAAATCGTTCAGGGAAAACTGGAAAAATTCTACCAGGAACAGTGCCTCCTGGAACAGAGTTTCATCAAAGATCCCAACGTCTCGATCACGGAAATCCTCACGCAAAAAATTGCCAAGCTTGGTGAAAACATCTCCATTGCCCGGTTTACGCGATATCAATTAGGCCAGGAATGACGCCTGTGCAGTACCGCCGCATTCTCCTCAAGATCAGCGGGGAAATGCTTGCAGGGAACCAAACCTACGGCATTACCCCCGATATCCTCACGGCGCTCGCCGATGAAATTAAGGACGTCGTGAACATGGAGGTCGAGGTCGCGCTCGTGATCGGCGGGGGCAATATTTTTCGAGGCCTGGCCGCCAGCGCGGACGGGATGGAACGCGCGGCGGCCGACTACATGGGCATGCTCGCCACCATGCTGAATGCCCTCGCGCTGCAAAACGCGCTGGAGAAAGCCGGGGTGGCCACGCGGGTGCTCTCGGCCATCGAAATGCGGCAATTGGCCGAAAGTTACATCCGCCGGCGCGCCATCCGGCACCTCGAAAAAAAGCGGGTCGTGATTTTCGCCGCCGGCACCGGAAACCCCTATTTTACGACGGATACGGCCGCGGCCCTGCGAGCGATGGAAATCAAGGCCGACGTCATCATGAAGGGCACCAAGGTCGACGGTATTTATGATTCCGATCCTCTGGACAACCCCTCGGCCACAATGTTTCATGAGTTGCCGTTCCTGTCCGTCCTCAACAAGAGCCTGAAAGTCATGGACGCCACGGCCATCACGCTGTGCATGGACAACAACCTTCCCCTGATCGTGTTTAATCTCACGGAGCCGGGCAATTTGAAACGCGTGGTGCTGGGGGAGAAAATCGGGACCGTGGTCAAACACGACGCGGTCCTCAATTAACCGGGGTTCATCATGCCGTCTCAGACAACGATTGAACAGCTCACGCACAAGATGAATGGCGCCGTCGAGCACCTAAAAAAAGAGCTGGCCTCGATTCGGGGCAGCCGGGCATCCTTATCGCTCTTCGATCATATCAAAGTTGAATACTACGGAACGCCGACTCCGCTGCAACAAGTGGGAAACCTCTCGATGCCGGACAGCCGGTCGATCATGATCCAGCCGTGGGACCCCACAAGCATCAAAGACATCGAAAAGGCTATTCTGTCCTCGGATCTCGGCTTGAATCCGTCCAACGACGGAAAGGTGATCCGCATTCCGATTCCCGCCTTGAGCGAGGAACGTCGAAAGGAATTCGTGAAAGTCTGTCGAAAATACGGGGAAGAGACCAAAATCCACATTCGCGGCATTCGTCGAGAGGGAAATGATGAACTCAAGCGGCTCCAGAAAGACTCAACGATTACCGAAGACGACCTGCGACGCGGCGAGGCGGACATACAAAAAATCGTGGACGGCAAGGTCAAGCTGGTCGACGAACTGCTCGCGAAAAAGGAGGAAGAAATCTTAGAGATTTAATGCCCACGACTTCCGCGCTGTCACCGACCCTGGCTACCATTCATCTTTCCGCCCTCGCGCACAATCTGCGCGAACTCCGTCGAATCCTCGCGCCGCAGGTTGACATATTGGCGGTGATCAAAGCCGACGGCTATGGCCACGGGTGCCTGGCCATGGCCGACGCCCTGTCACGACTCGGCATCCGGCGGTTCGGCGTGGCCACGGTACACGAAGGGGTTCTCCTGCGGGAAGCTGGAAGACTCGAAGACATTCTCGTGATGGGAGGCATCCTGCCGGAGCAAGTCAAAGCGCTCGTTCAAGCCAACCTGGTTCCCGTACTCTCCGATGCCGACGCCATGCACGCGCTGAGCCGGGAAGTTGGACAAGAAAAGACCCCCTACCCCGTTCACGTGAAGGTAGACACCGGCATGAGACGATTGGGGTTCAAGACCGAGGACGCCCCCTCCCTCTTGAAATCGCCCATGTTTGCCCACACCTTCTTGTGCCGGGGCCTCATGACTCACCTGGCCGATGCCGACAACCCGGACCCGGCGTTCACCCTTCACCAACTCGACCGATTTCACGAAGTCGTTTCGAACCTGCCCGCAAACGCACGTTCCCTCTGCCGCCATACCGCCAACACCGCGGGGATACTCTGGCACCCTCATGCGCACATGGATATGGTTCGACCCGGATTGTTGTTATACGGATACATGCCGGCGCCGGACAGGGATGCACCCGTTTCCCTTCGGCCGGTCATGTCCCTGAAAACCAAAGTCGTACACCTGAAAACGGCGCGAAAAGGCGAACCCGTGAGTTACGGCGACCTCTATCGCACGAAACGGGACTCACGATTGGCGATTCTGCCCATCGGCTATGCCCAGGGGTACAATCGGCGGCTTTCCAACAAAGGAGAAGTCATCATCCACGACCGACGATTCCCGGTCGTCGGACGGATTTGCATGGATATGACCGTGGTCGACGTCACCAACGACCCCGCGATCAAACCGGGCGACGACGTGACCCTGATAGGCAAATCGGAGAACCAGGCGATCACGGCTTCCGACCTGGCGAACTGGCAGGACTCGATTCCCTATGAGGTCCTCTGCAACCTCGGACCCACAGTGCCTCGCGTGTATGAACCGGCGGCGGACGTCACGTCTTCAGTTTCTTCTTGAGCCGTTTTTCCACGCTGGCCACTTTCCCGCTGAGGCGGCCCGTGTGACCTTTCCGGTAATCGACTTTCATCGTGCAGGAGATGCGGCCGCAATCCTTCTTCATCCGTTCATAACATTGCCGCACCACGTCGAATACGTCATCCCATTCACCTTCGAGCACCGTCCCCATGGGATTCAAGCGATACTCGACGCCACTCTTGTCGATAATGTTTAACGATCGGGACACGTATTTCCCCACGCTCTCGCCTTTTCCCAGGGGAGACATACTGAATTCCAATAAGACCATTTCCGCACCATCCTCGTTACGAACCGGCAGACGCTTTATGCGCAAGCCACGCGGCGGGGTACTCGACGGTCCCGGTCAACCGGAATCCTTCGACCACCGCTTTCAATCGCTCTCTTCTTTTCTCCGGACTTGGCTCTTTGGCTTGGACGTCCTGGCGTAATCCTCCCAGCCAATCCAAAAACTTCTCGAATTCCTCATCGAAGATCTCTTCGCTGTCCCGGCGCAAGGTGCCGGCAAGCGCAGGAGACGCCCCACCCGTACTGATCGCCACGCGGAGCGCCCCCCGTCGAACCAGAGCCGGCATCATGAAGTTCGACACCTCCGGCTGGTCAATCGACCACGCCAGAAACCGTTCCGCTTCCGACAGGTCACGCAACGATTTGGCAAACTCCGGATCATCCGGCAACGTATTGAGTACGACAAAGGCTCCCTGGGTATCCGTGGATCGAAACCGCCGCCCCCGGTGCAGAACCTTTCCGGCGGCCGTCAGCTTCCGCAATTCCACGTTCAGGGTAGGATTCACCACGGTGACTTTGGCCCCCACGTCCAGCAACAGGGCCGTCTTGTGAGCCGCTTCGTCTTCACCGCCGATGACCACACACAAGCGGCCGGACAAATCCAAGGAAATTTGAAAACCGGTATTATTCATCTGAGTCCAATTCCATGTGCCAGTAGAGGTAATCCCGCCAACTCTCCGGCGCGTTCCGGATACCGATCATGATGGTGAGGGTCGGATTCCATCTCGGCTTTTGAGGTTTCTTCTTCAAGTGCATATGGGCTTCTTCCGGCGTTCGACCGCTCTTTTTATTATTACAGCGCCAACACGCCGTCACGATGTTTTCCCACGTTTTCGTGCCTCCTTTCGCAATCGGCACCACGTGGTCGAACGTGAGTTCTTCCGTACGGAACCGCTTGCAACAATACTGGCACGTATATTTGTCACGAGTAAAAATGTTGATCCGGGAAAACTTGACGGCCCGGTGGTTCGACTTCAACTTGACGACTTTTAACAGTCGCATCACCGAGGGCAGTTTGAACGTGATCGACACCCCTCGAATGTCCCGGTCATAAAATTCCAGGACCTCGACCTTCCCCTGACACAGCAGGGTCACGGCCTTTTGCCATTGGACAACCCGCAAGGGTTCGTAGGTGGCATTCAACAGGAGCGTCATCAATCACCTAAAATTTGAACGTGTGTATAGCATCCGGTGCAAGATCGAATCAATAACACACCCCGTGCCATGGCTTGCAACTCAAGGACTCGCCTTGCTAAGGTCTTTCACGGAGATTGACTCTCATGGAATATCGCGACGTTGCCAAATTGGAAGACCTTGAACCGGGAACGTGCCTGTCGGTTGAAGACAGCGACGCTCCCGGAGTGGCCTTATTCAACGTGGACGGAGAAATTCTGGCCATGGACAACACCTGTCCTCACGCGGGCGGTCCGCTCGGGGAAGGGTCGCTGGCCGGAGACGTCGTCGAGTGCCCGTGGCATGGATGGGAATTCAACGTGCGCACGGGACAATGCCTGGAAAATCCCACGCCGGAATGGGCTGTTCCCTGTTTCCCGACCCGCGTGGAAAACGGCATCATCCAGGTCGCCTTTCCCACGAAGACGCCATAAAGATCCCTGAGATCTGGTCCTGGTGCGGCAGCGGCGGCAACTCGTGAAACGGCATGAAGTGAATCGCGGCCAGGGAAATGACCCGGACGGTCTTATCCTGTAACGTGACCCGCCAGGCAAACTCCCGTTCAATCCATTCGTTAAACCCCTTCTCGCGTACCAACATCCTGACCGCATAGACGCCGTCGCGTTCCTTGCCCACCTGCCACTCGCCCCGATGCAGGGACGTTCCCCGCGCTCTCAACTCTTCGACGTACCGGTTGACCGCATCCTCCAAGGTCGGATCATTGCGGGCCGGATGGGAGCGCACCAGTTCCAACGCTTCATGGGCACCGGGATCATCGGGAATATCGGGTGTGCCTCCCTGTGGACGTGAAAACAGAAACCCCACGACAACCAGCACGCCGAGGATGCCAATCCAGGTCAAGCTGCGAATGTTCATGGTTGAGCGTTTACCGCGTGCTGCAAGTGTTTGACCAACCGGGCATTCTCGGCTGACGTTCTTACCGCAAACCGGAGCATTCGTCCATGAAGTCCCGGATAATTCGAACAATCCCTGACAAGAAAGCCGCGTTCCATTAACGTCTCCTGCACCTGCCGGCTCGTCAACGATCCGGTCAACTCGACGAGAAAAAAGTTTGCTGCTGAAAGGTATACCCGAAACCCCGGAATCCGCTCAAGCGCCCGTCTGAAGACCGGACGCTCCCTTTCAAAAAACCGTAACGTCCTTTGTCTGTACCGAAGGTCCTGCAAACAGGCCAGGGCGGCTTCTTGGGCCAGGGTGTTCACGGACCAGGGCGGCAGTCGATTCCTGACGGCCCGAAGCGTCTTCTCCGTTCCAACCGCGTAACCGATCCGCAAGCCCGGAATCCCGTAAAATTTCGTGAAACTTCTCAGCACCAGCAGCGAGTCATCGCGCACTGCCCGGCGGAGGACGGATTTTTCCTCGCAAAATTCGACGAACGTTTCATCGACGACTAACAAGCCGCGTTGCTGCTTGACGGCTTCCAAAAGACGATACACGCCGTTACGCGAGACGCCCTGTCCAGTCGGGCTGTTCGGATTGCACAGAAACGTCGTCCCAACCGACAAACGGCGCCTACCGGAACCGGAGGCGCGCGACGGATTGATTCTTTCCAACACTTCATGAATGGGCTGACGATACCCATCTGACGCGCGCGCCAGCATGGTCGTCACGCGGGCATTCGACAACCGCAGCGCCCGTTCATATTCGGAAAAGGTCGGCCCGATGATCAACCCACGCTTGATGTTCAGGGCAACCGGAATGGCATAGATCAGTTCGACCGTACCGTTTCCCAACAGCACGTTCTCGGGTGCGATGCGATGGCGTTCGGCAATGGCTCGAACTAAGGCCAACCCTTCAGGATCGGGGTAATGCTGAATCCGGTGGATAGCGTTTCGCAGGACGCGCCGTGCAGCAGGAGGAACGCCGAGCGGGTTGATACTGGCGCTGAAATCGCAAAATTCCGACGTGTCCCGGGACAACATCCGGGCGGCGTGATACACGTTCCCGCCGTGACTCAGATCCCGTTCCACAACGTGGTGATGGCCACGGCAAAGACGATAGCCAGTCCTAATGATATCCACATCAACTCAATCGCCATGGGAATGTGCCGAGCTTGCGGCACGTTTGCGGGATCGCCTATTTGTGGGCGATCGATCCGGACGCCCTGATAGACACTGGGACCTCCCAATCGTACCCCCAACGCGCCGGCCATGGCCGCCTCGGGATGCCCGCTGTTGGGACTGGCATGCTTGGTGCAATCCCGTCGATAGATGCGCCAAACATTCGCGACCGCGGCACGCTGGAAGCAAGACGACAGGACCAACAGCCTCGCGCTGAGTCGCGCAGGAATCACATTCATGAGATCGTCGAGTTTGGCCGACGCCCATCCGAGATCGCCATACGGAGCTTCCCGGTGCCCGACCATCGAATCAAGGGTGTTGACGGCTTTATAGGCCAGGGCCAACGGCGGCCCGCCGATGGCCAGATAGAAGAACGGCGCAATCACGCCATCCGACGTACTCTCAGCCACGCTCTCGACCGTGGCCCGCACGATCTCGGGTTCCGTCAACCGGTCGGTATCCCGTCCGACCATGAATGCAACCGCGTCACGCGCCTCATTCACGGATCCGGCCCGAAGGCGGGAATGGACTTCCCATGCATGCGTGGCCAAATCTTTCGCCGCCAATGTCGTATACCCCAGTACAATCCACAACAGATGGCCGAGCCAGGGATGCACCAGAAAGGCAACTTCCAATACGCTCCACGCAACAAAAAAACTCATCCCGGCAACGAACAGAGCCAGCATGATTCCTGCCATCCGCCTGCCGGTGCCAGAAATGAACCGGCTCAGGACCAAGGGCTCGCACCAATTGATGAACGCCCCCATCAGCCTGACCGGATGGAGTAACCATCGGGGGTCTCCGAGCATCCCGTCCAGGGCGCACACGGCCAGGAGATTCACGGCGATCATGATTCAGCCATCAGCCTGAGGGAGTTCAGGGGTTTCATGGACAAGAGCCTGCAGGCAGGTCGGGCACAGGCAATCCGCAAACCGTTCGGCAATGACCGCGTATTGAGCGTCGGAAACCGTCACGTCGCTGCACCAGCATCCATACAGCCCGCACGTAAACCCGCAGCCGCAAACTCCACACGTTTTTTTCAGATGGCGTTTCACGGTTCAGAAAACTACCACCATCAGCACTGCCGGGGCGGCCAGCAGAAACAGGATTTCGGTCACTTCATTGATCGCCCCCAGCACGTCTCCGGTCATGCCGCCGAACACGCGGGAGCACGCACACACCATTCCACGCACGCTGGCTGCGCCCAGGGTGAGGAACAAGCCAGCCGCCTGCCACCCGAGGGTTCCGCAAAGCAACGCGCCCGTCCAGAACGTGGCCCACAGCATGTCCCCTAACCGGAGTTCATGAAAAAAATCCGAGGCAAGGCCGCCATCAGCCCGGGCATGCGAACTGCCGAAGGTCGCCACGACCATGGCCCACCTCCCGAACACCGGCATACAGAGCAACAGCAGCATCCGATCCGGAGCCGGCAGGTGCAGGATACCTTCAAATCGTAACCCGAGCGCCAGGATCAAGCCGGTCGCGCCCAAGGCGCCGATGCTCCCGTCTTTCATGACGGCCAACCGTTCCGCCGGGCTTCCTCGCTTGCCCAACCCGTCGATGGTGTCGGCCAAGCCGTCCTGATGTAAGCCTCCGGTCAGAACGACCAGGACGCAAAGGACCAGCAGGGCCGTCAGATCCGGCGTCAACGCCATACCAAGAAGGGCGTGGCAGGCGACGAGCGTTCCTCCGATCATCAAACCGACCGCCGGATACCATTGCATGGAGGACGCCAGTTCACGCGGAGTGGGCTGAAGACACGAAGCGCGACCAAGCGGGATGATCGTGAGAAAATGCCACGCCAGCAGGGCGGATTGTATCATGAACGTCCGGGCTCGCTCTTAGGATGCAGGAAGCGCACCGTCAACCCGTGCCTCCTCGAACGTGGCCATTTCACTGTAGAGTTTCAAGGCGGCGTGAATGAGTGTCACGGCCAAACAGGCACCGGTCCCCTCACCAAGACGCATCCGCAAATCCAAGAGCGGTTCCAGCCCCAGGTGATCGAGAACAATCCGATGTCCCGGTTCCTGCGACACATGTGAAGCCACCAGATACTCCCGGCATTTGGGTTCCAGGGCTACGGCGATCAACGCACTCGCCCCCGTGATGAATCCATCGAGCACGATCGGCAGACGACAGTCCGCTGCCCCGAGCATCAGACCAACCATCCCGCCAATTTCGAATCCGCCTACCTTCGTCAGCACATCGAGGCCATCGGAGGAAGAAGGCTGGTGTAAAGCAAGCGCCTGCTCAATGACGGAAACTTTATGTTTCAGGCGTTGATCGTCAACACCGGTTCCCCGACCAGTGACCTGCTCCACGCGTTGCCCGGTCAGCACCGACGCGATGGCGGCGCTCGCCGTGGTATTGCCGATACCCATCTCCCCCACGGCAAGAAGGTTTTTTCCGTCCGCACACGCAGCTTTGGCCAAATCAATCCCGACCTGAATCGACCGCAATGCCTGTTCGTGGGACATCGCAGGTTCACGAAGGAAATTCTTCGTTCCGGGGGCAATCTTATGGTTCCGAAGACCGCCGTACTGGCCGAGATCTCCGGCAACCCCCATGTCCACAAGACACAGGGAGGCCCCGGCATGCCGGGCCAGGACGTTCACGCCGGCACCGCCGTGAACGAAATTTTTCACCATCTGCGCGGTGACGGATTGCGGGTACGCACTCACGCCTTCGGCCGTCACGCCGTGGTCGGCCGCCAGTGTAAAGACAACCGGATCAAGACGCGGGGGAGCAACCTTCCCAATGATCCCGAGATAGTCGACGGCCACGTCCTCGAGCCGGCCCAGGCTTCCAACGGGTTTGGTCAGCGAATCCAGCCGGGTCTGAGCCCGAGTCCGAACGTCCTCATTGGGGTACTCCAGCGCCGAAAGCACGAAAGACAGGTGGCCTTCGCCCACGTTGCGATCAGTCATTGTCTCCACCCTTATTTCAATTTCATGGGTAGTCCGCTCACGGCAAGATACACGGAATCGGCCGCTTCGGCCGCGCGCTGATTCATGATTCCCGCGACGTCCCGAAATTGCCGCGTCGCGGCATCTCCCGGCACGATACCCATACCCACTTCGTTACTCACGAACACCACCGTTCCGGGAACCATCCGGGCCGCCTGCATCAGCTCATCCGTATAAGCACGAACTTGGGACGCCTGAATCCCGCTACCCAGAAGATTCGATAACCACAAGGTCAGGCAATCAATGACGACCGTCTTATACGCCGCACCATGGGTTTTGAGCCACCCGCTCACGTCAACGGAAATTTCCCGCGTTTCCCAAGCCGGGTCGCGGTCCTCCTGATGTTTTCGGATCCGCGCAGCCATCTCTTCATCCCGTGCCTCCCCGGTCGCCACAAAGGCTTTGGGCAACGCCTGCCCTGCCAACGTGAAGGCCAATCTGCTCTTTCCGGAACGCGCCCCGCCAAGAATCAAACACACATGAGAAGAATCGACGGCGAGGCTCATGGACAACGACGCAAGGCTGAAGTGGCACGTCGATCACGCATCTCAGGTTTCCCGTTCCCACAAATATTCAGGTTCGCCTTGGGTCTTCGCAACCCAGCGCGCCAACACGAACAGGGTGTCACTCAACCGGTTCAAAAACCGCACGAGATCGGCAGGCACGTCTTCTTCGCGGGACAAATGCACACACACTCGCTCGGCTCGCCGGCAAATAGTTCGAGCCTGGTGCAAAAACCCGGACACCTGTCCGCCGCCCGGCAGGATAAATTCCTTTAACGGTTCCAGGTCCTCCTGGCAGGCATCAATAAGGCGCTCCAACCGGGTCACGTGCTCAGCCGTCACCACGGGCATGTTCTTGAAGGTTTCTCCCGGAGCCGTGGCAAGGATCCCTCCGAGATCGAACAACTTGTTTTGAATCCACCGCAGGTGCTCTTCGAGTGTTGCCCTGGTTCGCACGCGTTCCGGTTGGTCCGCGTTCCACGCACGGGCAAGACCGATCACGGAATTCAGTTCATCGACCGTTCCGTACGCTTCCACGCGCAAGGAGTCCTTCCACACTTCCTGCCCACCGGCCAGGCGGGTTTTCCCGGCGTCGCCCGACTTGGTATAGACCTTACTGATTCGCATGGGATGCCTCTTTTTCTCCGAACCTCCACCCGGCCGGGACACGTTAAAACTCAACTCCCTTTTGGGCTTTGATCCCTTTCCGAAAGGGATGCTTCACCATTTTCATTTCAGACACAAGATCCGCGGCCTCCAGCAATTCCGGTTTCGCCCCCCGTCCGGTAATCACCACGTGTTGCATCACCGGCCTGTTCCGTACGGCCTCCAGGACATCCACCACGTCGATGTAATCATGTTGAACGGCAATATTCAATTCATCAAGCACAACCATCGCATACTCGGGATTTTGCAGACATTCGACAGCTTTTCCCCAGGCTTTCCGGGCAACTGTCGTATCGCGTTCACGATCCTGGGTTTCCCACGTATAGCCTTCCCCCAGGCGCAGAAACGTCACCAGGTCTCCAAAATCGCGTAAAGCCCGCTGTTCGGCCGTATCAATCGCCCCCTTGATGAACTGCACAATGGCCACCTTCATGCCGTGCCCGATACAGCGCATGACCATGCCCAGCGCCGCAGTGGTTTTCCCCTTTCCCGCACCCGTGTACACGATCAGAATGCCACGCTCTTCTTTGGCAGCCTCAATGCGGCGATCGACCGAGGCTTTCACCCGCTGCATTTTCGCTTTATGGTCAGTCGCTTCGCTCACGGTCGTCTCCTATAACCCCTCTGGAACCTGCCTATACCACGAGAAACGACATTCTACTTCATGCCCGCCCCAAACGGCAGATCGAAATTCGCGCGAATTCCACCGAACACGGAGCGTCCCGGGGTGCCGTAATACAGAATTTCTTCATAGTGTTCATCAAAGAGATTGTCCACGCGGACGTAGGCTTGAAATTGATCGAAAAAATCATAGTTCACCGCCAGATTCACCACTTCGAACGAACCAACGGGCTGAGCATTCCCAGCCCGATTATATTGTTCTCCCACAAAACGAAAATCGAGAATCGTGTTCACGGAATCCATGGGTTGATAAGACAGGCTCAGGCTGGCTTGATTGACGGGCCAACGACGCAACCTGCCGCCGGTCATAAGATCGCGGGTCAGAGTCATGGTGTATTGACCTTTCAATTCCAGCCGCTTCATCAACGGTTGTTCCTGAGCCAGGACAATATTCACCATGGCCTCCCATCCCTGTGTCTTTGCCGAAGCCACGTTGACGGGACAAAAGTTGGCGCCAAAAGAGCCTGTCCCGCATATTGGTGCACTCTGAATCGTTTGAATAAGATCGCGGTACCGATTCCAAAAATAACCGGCGCTGACATTCACCTTGTTGCCGAACAATGCCTGGTCCACACCAACGTCGAAACTTTGGTTTTCTTCAGGCTGCAGATCGGGATTGCCAAAACCCGGCCAGTACAATTCATTGATTGCAGGGGCCCGGAATCCCGTGGCATAGCTGCCGCGTACCTTCGTATTCGTTTCCTTGATCAGATATCCTCCCGTGACGCGATAGGTCGTGGCTTCGCCAAAGGTATTATACGCATCATGCCTCAACCCCGCGGTGGCAAGGAATCGATCAAACAGATTGAGTTGCACTTGGCCGAACCCTGCATGTGACGAAACGATTTTCTCCGAGATGCCCGCGTCATTCTCTCCCAGTTGTTCACGAAATTGGTAGCCTGCCGTCAACGTGACATATTGGTTGAGACGAAGATCGTGTTGACTCTCGATCCGGTTCGCCACGACGCGAGTTTCATTAGGGTCACCAAAGGGTGTGCTTGTCATTCCTGTCGTCAAATTACGCTGTAACGTTCCCGGGTCGAACAGACTTGCTTCTTGAGAGCGAGACAGCGTCAACACGTGATTCCACCAATCGGTCACGGGTTGTTGATACGTTCCGCCAAAGTTGAATCGTCTGCTGTCACTTTTGGCATTTAATACGTCAGAAGGACCGAAACTGCTATCGATATTCAAGGAACCATCCCACCACCGAAAATTGAAATCGAGGCGACCATCACGAGGCAGGGCTACTCCGACTCGGGACGAAGCCTGCCAATTCCGGTAGTCATCGCGTTCAGTCGCCCCTCTTCGATCATTGATCTGCGATATGCCGGTTGTATCCCACCGGGAAAGTGCGAACGAGAAATCAACCGGCCCTTTGCTACCGGACAGATGCCCCCCTTCCCGTAACGTATTGAACGATCCATATTCAAAAAACGCACCGGCCTTCGGAGAGCCTTGTCCCCGTTTCGTCGTGATGTTGATCACGCCACCCATGGCATCAGCCCCCCAAAGCGTGCTCTGGGCGCCCCGAACGATTTCAATTTTTTCAATATTGTCGGTGGTCAAGTGTGCAAAATTGAACTGCCCCAAAGTCGCACTGTTCACAATCGCTCCGTCGATAAGGACGAGGGTCTGACTGGAACTGCCGCCTCGAATCCGCACACTCGTACTACCGCCGGGCCCGCCGTTTTGCAACACGGCCGTGCCCTGCGTCAGGCGGAGCGCTTCCACCACCGTCTTGATTTGTCGTTGCTGGAGGTCTTCTTCGGTCCAGACTTCAACCGCACTCGTGACCTGACGAAGAGGAACCGGTGTTTTTGTGGCGCTCACGACCACGGGCTCAAGGACCTGGACGCCTGAAGACGTTGCCGCTGACTCACCAAAAGAGAATGCGGGGACAAACAGCACATGGAGAAGAAGATAGATGAAAACGAACCGATACAACATACGTCACCTCCCTTTGACTCGAAGGGTGGGTCCAGAGGTCAACAACAGTCGGGTCTCCTGACTCGCGGATCATCACTTCCCTGCACCTTCCCATGAACGTTCCGTTCACAGTGGTCTCTTGCAGATTACTCCCCGCTTACAGTGGCGGCACCGTGATGGTTTTGCACCATCTTCCCCGTCGCTGTCGTTGGTTTTTCCTTAGGAACGCCTCCTGAATGATTGAATGTGTTTTCTACAGACGGCGAATGTTCAAAGCCGTCACCGCGTCGGCTATCTTGAAAACATCCGTTGCGCGATCCGTGTCTCCCGTTCCGCGTCACACCGGCAACGTCACCCGGGGCCGGCCCGATTGCGGATGTCGATCCACGAGAACGGAACATCCGTACACCGGCTCAAGGGACGCCGCGACAATGACGTCTTCCGGCGTACCCATCGCCACGATCTCCCCTTCCCGCAACAACAACAACCGGTCGCAGTATTGACTGGCCAGATTCAGATCATGGGAGACCAGGACCACGGTCAACCCGCGTTCCCGATTCAGCCGGCGAATGATCCTGGCAATGTCCAGTTGGTGATGGAGATCCAGAAACGCCGTGGGCTCGTCCAACAACAGGACCTCCGGTTCCTGGGTCAACGCCCTGGCAACGACGGCTCGCTGCCGCTCTCCGCCGGACACGTTGGTAATCAGCCGGGTGCCCAAATGGGCCACGTCCAAGTCCCTCATCGCCTGCATGGCTACGGCGCGATCGTGAGAGCCTTCCCAACCCAACCCCCACGTGCGATCGTGGTGGGGATAACGTCCCATCAACACCATTTCGTTGATCGTAAAAGGAAACGCCTGCTGGGTTTCCTGAGGAACGAAAGCCACGTACCGGGCGATGTCGGACTGGGAAAACGCATCAGGGGGTTGCCCAAACCATTCGACTGTTCCCTGTTGAGGGACCAGGATTCTCATGAGAATTTTCAGGAGCGTACTTTTCCCGGATCCGTTCGGCCCCAGGATACCCAATACCTCACCGGCAGCAATCGTGAGCGAGACGTTTCTCAAAACCGGAGACTGGGCGGCCGACTCCTTTCGTCCGAACCCGAACGTCACGTCGGTGAGCCTCAAGGGCGGAACATTCGACGTTTCCCGGTGTTGGATCATGAGACAATTCTTCTCCGTTGCTGCACCAGCAAGTACAAAAAGATCGGCCCGCCGACCAGGGCCGTGACCACCCCCACGGGAATTTCCGTCGGGCTCAACAGCGTCCTGGCCAAGGTATCGGCCACCATGAGGAACGTACCGCCGACGAGTCCCGACGCAATCAACAACAACCGGTGATCGGCGCCGAACGCCAAGCGAACCGCATGAGGCACGATGAGGCCGACGAACCCGATCAGGCCGCTGAACGCGACAACCGATCCCGTCAACAACGCGGACGCGGCAAAGATGACGCGCTTCACCCGTTCGACTTCGACGCCCAGGGAACGAGCCGCCTCTTCGCCAAGCGTGAGCAGGTTCAAGGAACGAGCCTGCGCGACCAGGATACTGACCCCCAAGACGAGATACACCGCCAGGACCGACACGGTTTGAAAATCCGGACCCGTGAGCGAACCCATGAGCCACGCGTACATCCCCGAGGCCTTATACGGATCGGCCAGACTTGTCAGAAACAGAATGAGCGCGGAAAAAATCGCATTCAGCACCACACCGCCCAGCAACAGCGTATGAACCGAAAAACTCCGGTACGCCACGGCAATGCGGTAGACGATGAAGAGCGAAATCAACGCCCCGAGAAACGCGCAAAACGGCAGCACGGAGAGACCGAAAACGGACAGGCCCACACCGAACAGGATCGCCACGGCCGCCCCGAGCGCGGCGCCGCTCGAAATGCCGATGACGTAGGGATCGGCCAGGGGATTCCGCAGCAACGCCTGCAACGAAGCGCCCACTGCAGCCAGGCTGCCGCCGACCATAAACGCGAGCAGGACCCGGGGCACCCTGACCTGCCAAAGGATGATGGATTGGGTCGTGTCTTGTGCCCCCCCTTCGGCAACCACCCCTTGAATCAGGAGCGTGGCCACTTGCGGAAACGAAATGGCCTCGGTCCCGAATCCCAGACATACCATGAAGGCCACGAGCGCCGCCGCCCCCAACCCTCCAGACACGCCAAGCCATTTCACGGGCGAGAAAGCGATAGCTTCCCGGACGGATTGTCCTTCCGCCGCCACGCGACCATCCGCAGGGGTTGCCCGTGCGAACAACGCCGACGTCGGCAAGGCCCTCGCCTCCACTGTGCCGGGTTCTTTTGAATGAACAGTCATGACATCGATCTATCCCCGCTCATTCCTCCTGCCTCGCGGGTTGAACCACGTCGGGATGGAGGATGGTCACGAGCGCTTCCAAGGCGTCGATCACCCGCGGGCCGGGTCTGTTGAGCACGTCACTGTCCACTTGGATGAACTGATTCCGCTTGACCGCTTCGAGAGACGTCCATCGCCGCCATTGGTCCTGCTCGGCCTGAGGGATGCCTTCAAATTGTCCCGCGGGAAACAACAAAAATTCGGGGTTTTGCCGAAGCACTTCCTCGATGTTGAGACGCGGATACGGCATGGCGGCCTGCTCCGCGGCATTTCTTGCCCCGGCCAATTCGATCAACTGATGAATATAGCTCCCCGGGCCGACCGTAATGAGCGGGTCGGTATTGAGCACGAACAACAACACGGGCCGCGGACGTCCCGATAATTGTTCGGAAAGCGCCGTGATCCTCTTGCGAATCCGTTCGGTCACCTTGATGGATTCGGGGACCCGTCCCACCATGCGGCCCAACAGTTGAATATGGGCCAAAATATCTTCAACGGACTTGGGATCGAACAGAAACACCGGGATCTTCAATTGCTCCAGACGCTCGAGCAAATCAACGCGCAAAAACGATTTGGGCGCAACGACCAGCTCCGGCTGCAAAGCCAGGAGGGCTTCCAGATTGGGTTGGGCATACCCGACCTTGGGTTTGTCCAGGGCTTCAGGCGGATAATTGCAAAACTCCGTCACGCCGACGACCGACTCGCCCGCGCCTATGGCAAACAGCATTTCGGTGATACTCGGAGCAAGGGAGACGATGCGCTTGGGAACCTTGGCCAGATACGTCTTTCGCCCAAGATCGTCCACAAACGTGCGGGGAGCCACGTTGGCCATGAACGGCATGCCGGTGAGAATACCTTGTTGCCGACGTTTCATGGTCTTGGAAGAATCGGAGGCACCCCAAAGGGGAGCGCCGGCCATACAGGCCAACAACGCCACCATCAGGATCAGCGCAAGGCGAGAAGACCGGTTCATGACACGGCCATCCCGGCAAAGCTGACGAAACATAAAAAATCCCCAAGGCCTGAACGACCCTGAGGATTTTTCCCGCGTATTCATCCTCACCCGCTCCCCAGCCCACGAGGGATCGAAGGTCGCGAATCCCGTTCGCCAACCCCATGGAACGACGAAAGCGGAATTCTCAGCTCGGGTAGGTCTTCTGGCTTCCGGATACCAACCTACTACCCGCGCCTTCCCGTCAACACAAATCGTTGACAGTGGCATTCGCGGAGTTCGTTTCCGGTTACAGCGGCGGGACCGCGAAGGAGTTACACCTTCTTCCCTGCACCCGTGCGTCTCATATCTGTCATTGGCAGGACTTTAGGGAACACGAAATCCGTTTGTCAAGCGAGAGGGAGTTGCATGGCCTGACAGACGGCCGTCATATCGACGTGACGCGCAACGTGATCGGCCCATTCATCCAGGGCCGAGGTCAATCTCCGCGTCACGTCCATGGATTCCGCCACGGCACGGGGAGCCAACCCTTTTCGGACGCGCACGCGGTTGAGCCAAGCACGGCGAAAGGAAGGATCATCAAACACGCCGTGAATATAGGTGCCCCATACCAGACCATCCGCGGACACGGCGCCGTCTTCCCTGTTACCGGCCTCGCCGAGTATGCGGAAACACGGGTCTCCCTCGCCCCGCACCGTCAATCCCACGTGAATTTCATAGCCCCGGACCATTTCCGCTCCGGACACGCCGGGTAGCAGGACGTTCGCGGTCACCTGCACGGTCCGTTTGTCGTGATGCAACTCGGTCTCCACCGGCAACACATGCAGACCTTCAATTTGCCCGCCGCCCTCGACCCCATGAGGATCGGCAATCCGCTTGCCCAGCATTTGAAACCCTCCGCAGACACCCACCATCTCCCGCCGGGCCTGAACGTGCGAGGCCAGCGCCGCAACAAACCCTTTGTCCTTGACGTACTGCAGATCCTGAATCGTCTGTTTGCTGCCGGGCAGGATAATCACGTCCGCATTGGCGACGTCCTCGGGAGCCCTGGCATACCGCAACGCCACGTCGGCTTCGGCGGCCAACCCGTTGAAATCCGTAAAGTTGCTCATGCGCGGCAACAGGATGACCGCGACGTTCACCGTCTCCGCTGAAAAACCAGCCCCGGTCGAACCCGATTCGACCGTCACACTGTCTTCCTGGTCGAGCATCAGTTCGCGCATAAACGGCACCACGCCGAGAACGGGAACCCCGGTCCGTTTTTCGAGTATGGCCACGCCGTCATTGAAGAGCCGCCGGTCTCCGCGAAACTTGTTGATCACGACCCCGAGCACCCGTTCCCGTTCATGAGGCTCCAACAACTCCAGCGTACCGATGACCTGGGCGAAGACGCCGCCGCGATCGATGTCCGCCACAAGGATCACCTTGGCATCGGCCATCCGCACCACCGGCCAGTTGACGATGTCCCGGTCCCGCAAATTGATCTCGGCCGCACTGCCGGCCCCTTCAATGAGGATCAACTCGTGTTGCGCGGCCAACCGGTCATAACTCTGCCGCACGTAATGAGCCAACTCCGCCTGAGAATCGAAATAGCTCCCTGCCTCCCGGCTGCCCCACACTTTTCCTTGCACCACGACTTGCGAACGCCGGTCGGCCTCCGGTTTGAGCAGGATGGGGTTCATGTCCACGTGCGGACGAAGCCCGCACGCCTGCGCTTGCAGGACTTGGGCCCGGCCCATCTCCCCGCCCTCCATGGTCACGAACGAATTGAGCGACATGTTCTGGGCTTTGAACGGGGCCACCCTGACGCCGGAACGATGAAAAATTCGTCCCAGCCCCGCGGTGACGAGACTTTTCCCCACGTCGGAACCCGTTCCGAGAATGGCAAGGGCTTTAGACATGGTCAACGAAGAGACAGGACACGTGCCCTGAACGTTCATCGTGAAACATCAATCGTCACTTGGGCGGGGAAGAGGGTATCAACGTCCCGGCGACGCCTCGCGTTGCGGAGCAGCGTCTCGACTCGCGGCGTCACCGTGCCCTGAAAACTGGTGCTCCCGTCAGTCACCACGGTCACGGGCCTGGAAAAATCGATCAGCGTGTCGTTCAAAAAGAGCGTATATCGCCTGACCCGTTCGGCGTTGACCTCGATATGATTTTCGCCCCTCACGTCAACAGCCAGCTTCGCGTAGACGTGGTTTTTGATCAGGTCGCCATGTTGATCGATCAACTGCTCCGAAAACATGGCGATTCGGTCCGTGGCGTCAATGCGCACCCAACCGAAATCCGCCAAATGACTCGCGTCACGAACCACGGTTACGCTCCGCGGATACGGATCACGGCGTTGTTTCCGAAACCACTCCACCAGTGCCGGCAATTCCTGTCGAGGGAAAAAATGGCCACCGGCATGCGGATGCGTCCACTCATGTTCCCGGTACGTATACGCGATACCGAGCCGGGCCAACTCATTGGTCACGTTCCGGCTCAACCAAACCGGCATGATCTGATCCTTGGCTCCATGGATCACGTACAACGACGTATGCCGGAGGTTTTCCAGAAAGGGAAACAAGACGTCGTCGATACCGCTTGCCATCGGCGCCACCGCGGCAAACCGCGGCGCGTGGTGCATCCCGATAATCCACGCGCCGATTCCGCCGTTCGACATGCCCGTCAGGTACATGCGATCGGGATCAATGCGATAGCGCGCGCGGACGGTCTCGATGGTCGCCAGCACCAATTCTTCACTCGGCCGGGTCCACCACGTCCCGGCCATGGTCGTCGGACAGGCAAGAATGGACCACTCGCCCAACCGCGCAGCCCAGCGTTCCAAGTATGAATCGCCCGTAAATCCCGCCCCGTGCAAACACACCACCAGGGGCGAAGCAACGTCAGGATCATAGGCAGGAGGCACGAACAACCCATACGACAAGGTTTTGCCGCGAACCCGAACCGGCTGACTTGGCAGCATCCCCACCGGAGCCGCATCATAGGTCCGGTTTTCGTGAAGGACCTCGCTGACTCGCTCAAGACTCGCTTGGGGGTGGAGCAGGATATTCTGCAACAACGCTTCGGCCCGGTCACGATCTTCAACGGCCAGATATTTCCTGACTCGCGTCGCCAAAGATGGGCCGGACGCCTGAAGCTGCACGGTTGCCGAACCGGATCGCTCGACCTGACCCCGGGCACCGGCGTCAACGGACAAGCTCCCAACAGCCAGTAATCCAACAAAAGCCACGCATCGCTGCATGATGGCCAAAGCACGGCGAGCAAAGGTCATGTGTGGCTTTCGCAAAGCCTGCCACAGAACCGCGTCAGTTGGTGCAACCGGCACATATGCCACGGCAACTTTCTCTTTTGGGGGCTGTTCTAGCAATCTGTCTGACTTAGGCTAGTGATTAAGATATAATACGCACATAAGTTGAGGTTAACCCCATGAGCAAACTCATGCAAGCTGACTACTGAAGTTGTCCCTGAAATTTGGACAGAGACTAGACTTGGATAGGTCGTTCTTAAAGGGCATCTAGACCAGCATGATGCTTACAAATAAACAACAAAATGTCTTTGATTGGTTAAACGATAAGCTCCAAGCACCAGTGTTTGCTGAAGCGTACAAAGGAGCACTGGATCTCCTGGACAAGAAGCCGCCGGGGTACATTACCTTCGTGGCCCATACTGGTAGGGACATAATGAACTCTCTTGCCCGAACCATCACCGGCACTGAGGGTGGTTTGGTTCAGTATCGTACGCATGTCACCAAGTTACAGGCTAAATGGCAACCAGAATGGGGAGGCCAAGGATTAACAACATCCGATAATGCTCAAGTGGGACATTTGATTCCTTACGACATATGCCAGATTATAAAAGACTTGATTGCTGATCACGAAACAGGTCAAGAAAGAGAGAACATGGCTGATATCCTCTTTTTTAGAACCTTTTTGGATTACGACGACAAAGACAGAATACCCAAAAATTTCTTAAAGGAATGGAAGGCGGCAAAAAAATGGTTTCTGGCCCACACCCATCTACGAGCAGGAGAGTTTGCCGCGGATGCGCCATCTGAAGTGGCAAGGAATTTTCAGACGCTGGATGGCTTACTATACGTGGCTGCAAGCAGCGAATTCGAACGAATAAGGGACATCCATGACATCCTGGAAGAGACCAACGGATGAACTGATAGATAAGACCCTGACGTCAGTAAAAAAAGAAACTGACCGTCAGTATTTCTTCTCCCGGTTGAAAAACCCCCTATGGATTCAACCGTTAGCTGAGCGCGCCTATTTTCAATCTCCTCCAGAAATCAGACATTTACCGGACGGTTATATCCAATTACTGGTTTGGCCAGAGCTTCAATACCTTAAGAACATGTCTGATCATTCGCCTGATGAAGTCATTGAAATCGTATTACAGCTTCCCAAAGTCGATAACCCAAGGGTCTATGATGATATTCTCGATATCGCACTGCGACTGCATGGCGAGCAATCCGCGAAACTTCGGCCAAAAATGCTTGAATATGCCAGCATAAAATACCAGTTCTTGGCGCACAAATACGCAGATCTGTTAGCTCATTGGACAGCAGAGAATCAAACACAAGCTGCGTTAGATCTTCTAGAAAAACTCATTAAATTTGCGCCTGACCCTCAAGCAGAATGCAAGGAATCGCAACTGAAGGAGAATCCGGATGATGGAACAACGTGGCTGGCACCTTCTCCGAGATTCGAGCATTGGGAATACCAGGAGATATTGGAAAAAGGTGTTCGTCCTCTCGTGATGAAGGAACCATTCAAAGTTGCCAGGATTCTCATTGACGCTACGGCTGATATGATTTACCTCCACAAACATCAGGATGAACTTAACAAAGTCAAAGACGAAGACGCATCTGAAATATGGTGGCCTCGACTTGATGAACGAGATAGCGACTACCAGGACGCCAAGACGGCACTTGTGTATACCCTGACTTTTGCATGCGAGAAAGTCTACGAAAAATCGCTTGGCTCTATCACCTCCATGGATGAAGTTCTACGCAAGCAGCGGTGGAAGGTTTTTAAACGCCTTCGCCAACACCTTTACGCCCTACACCCAAACGAGCAAACCAAGCCTTGGATCAGAGAGTTGATTCTGACACACGAAAATTACTCTCAATGGAAACATCACTATGAATTTCAGCGGATGATACGACTCGCCTGTGAACATTTCGGTACGGAGTTGCTCACGAAAGAAGAGCGCACGTCAATCTTCAATTCCATTCGTAGCGGCCCGTCGAAGATGAATTACCGGGAATTTATGGGCGATCAATTCACAGAAGAGTTTTTCATACAACGTCAGCGGTATTTCCATAGGATGCAGTTCAAACCTTTTGTTTCCGTACTGTTTGGGGAGTATGTGACCTACTTCCAAGAATTGGAAGTTGAAGCCAACGACGAAATTTCCGACAACGACTATTCAGTTGTCAGAGCACAAAGCGGATACGTAAGTCAAAGTAGCCCAAGATCACGCGAAGACCTCGCAAGCCTCACTGATGAATCGCTACTGACCTACCTTAACGAATGGCAGGCGGAACACCATGATGAAGATAATTGGTTAATAGAGATCAATATCGCAGCACTTGCTGAAGAGTTTCAAGCCATTTTCACAGAATTGATTATCCCGGATGTGAACAGACTCAGGTTTTGGATCGATAATCGTGAACGGATCGAGCGGCCTACTTACATCCGGGCAATGGTCGATGAGATGAAAAAACGCGTCAAGGCGAAAAACTTCGACAAACTCAATGAATGGTTAATGTTTTGCGAATGGGTACTTTCGCACCCGGACCAAGACCCGGAAGAAGACGCCGGACTCAGCGACGAGTCCCGGGAGCATCCTCATTGGCATAGTTCACGACGGGCAGTCGGTGACTTTGTTTCAGCCTGTCTCAGCGAGAACGTTGATGCGCAGGTTGCGCGGAAGCCGCTGGCAAGACTCCTGGAAATGCTTTGTGCGCAATTTGATTGGAGACTGGATCGAAATAAGCCAGTCATTTTAAACCGTGACGACCAACTCACGGAGGCCTACAACAATATCCGGAGTTGCGCACTGGGGAGTCTGATCGCTTTTGGTTCTTGGTTGCGGAGACATGATCAAACGGCTGACGTTGCCATGGTAACGACAATCCTTGAAAAACGCTTCGCTCCTGAAACGGAATATCCTTTATCACTGCCCGAACGTGCAATTCTGGGTAGGCACTACGGACGTATTTTAAGCCTTGACGAGGCGTGGGCGACTGAGCACAAATCAGACTTTTTCCCACAACATGAATTGCCTGCATGGTTGGAGGCATTCAAGGGTTTCGTCTGCTCTAACCACCCGTTCAAGCGAATCTTCGATATTCTTTACGACGACTTTGATTTTGCATTGAAACATCTGGCCAACTTCAAAGAGCGACAGCAACCTTCCGAAGATGTAACCAATGCCCTCGGGCGCCACTTGTTTATGTATTATCTGTGGGACGGATATCCGCTCAGAGGAGATAAAAGCCTACTTGAACGATATTACCATGAGACGGATGTTGACCGAATGCGCTGGGCAAGCTTATTCGACTTCGTGGGTGAGTCGTTAAGCAGCAGCGGCAAGCATATTGATAATGCCTTAAAAGACAAGTGCATTCAGTTCTTCGACTGGCGGCTTGAGGTTGGCGAAGCAATGGAACTGCAAAAGTTTTCCTTCTGGTTGGAAGCCAAATGCCTGGAGACTGAATGGCGATTGGATGCATACCTTAAGATTTTGGATGTCAGCCAAACGAAGGGCCTTAGAATTTCACGTGATTTGGGAGCATTATGCGGAATGCTCGCAGACCACACAGGAAAGGTAGTCGAATGCTTTGCCAAGCTTACCGACCGGCTCAAAAATGACACGTTTTTTTTCAAGACCGATAATGTACGAACTATCCTGAAAGCGGGTCTTGCAAGCAGTAACGAAAGCGTACGTCAGAACGCCGAACGTGCTCGCGATAACCTGCTTCGTGATGGCCGATTCGAGTTTCTGGATATAGAAGATTGACAACAATGTACAAGGTTTCGAAACCTGCTGACAGAACTCAACATATGAATAATACTCTTATTTGCTTTGGGAATTATATACTTAACGGCGGGACCTCCGTCAGAGGTGGAGGGGCGGTGTGATTATTGGGAAAGGAGTCCAAAACGGGTTTGGGCAGACACGGTACGGATTTGCCGTTGACGGTTCATGCTCAAGCGTCAGCGTTGTGCCAGGGATTGATAAACCTAGAGGATAATATCCTTGGTCATTTTTGAACTGGTCGAGGAGGCGCTGACATTCTTTGTATGGTCTTAGGGCCACCGTGCTTACTCCCTCTTCGCTCCAAAGGACGCCGTTAGGTCAGTCCTCTCCAATGATCCAGCCACGCCTTCATAAGCCAGTCCGTAAAAGGTTCCACTCACGACCCCGTCATCGCCTCCCGTACTTCGCAGAAAATTCCCACTGACAGCGATGTCATACTCCAAGGTTCCGTCTCTCCACTGAATCCCGCCCATCCCTTGAGTCGGGACGGTCTCGACCGGCCATGATTGAAGTTCGGTAAACGAGGCTTGCCCGTCTAACGTCCCTAAATTGACACTGAGTGACGCATCCCCACTGACAGGGCTTTGAGTGGGTGTGAAGCCGACCAGTCCGCCCTCCCAGGTGACGGTTCCGGTGAGCGCACGGTTATCTGACAAGTCGGTGTCTGGCTTTGTCCCGTTGGTCCACGGACGATTCAGTCCATTTTGATGTGTGACACCGAAGGACAGATCCCCGAATTGGCCCATCAGAACTGTTGTCTCTTGATCCCACGGACCCAAACTCTGAGCAGAGAGTTCTTCCGGCTCCGTGACAGGCCCCAAACGGGTATATAGGGCGTAGATCGCATTGGCATCACTCTCAACCAGTCCTCCTGTCAATGGCTTCCATGCCCCGTATTGGTACGAATTAGGCTCAGTAAATTGGCTACTTTCGACATGCCCTTGTAACCCCAACGCATGCATCAGTTCGTGAACAAGAACGGAGAGCGTGGCCTCGTCGTCTCCACGAGCATCAAAATGTGTCCGATTCATCCACACATTCGCAGCCCGTAAACCCACTTTTTCCCATCGTTGCTGTTGTTCGTCGTACTCCTGGTACACGGATTGACCCGACGCCGCCTCAGATCCAGGTCTCCCAGTGAAATAGTCAGGGGCCCCAGTCGGAAAGCCGATATGAATTTGACCGTCAGACACCGCTGTTTCCTGAAGGAAGACCGGCACATCTGAGCCAATTTCAATATGCCAGTCATATGGCAAGGCTCGGTTAATGAGTGCAACCGCATAGTGTGTAATGGCTCGTTCACGGTCAGTCATGTCTTGCACGAGATAGACGGTTGGCGGTTCTTCAAATCTGACAAGTCCAGGATCGTGTTGCCACTCATACTCCAATCCAGAAGTCCACGGACCTCCACTGGCATGAATGCCTAAATACTCCACCATATCAGCCGAACTGGAGCCGACCCCCTGTTGAAGCGTGATTTCAAGCGATGGAAGGACTAGAGGAGGTTGGACGATAGGGCCAAGACTGCCTCTGCCTCTGCCTCTGCCTCTGCCTCTGCCTCTGCCTCCACAACCAAACACGGATAACACAAGCAGGATTCCGAGTAGCAAGAGGGTGCAGATGGGCCGCATGACAGACCTCCTTTGTCGAAACAGGATTGACCATTGGCCAGACAACAAAGGTCAGGCCGTTTCTGTTCCACCAAGACGATTGGCGGTGCCTGTATTTACCTGTTGGAAAACAACATCGTCCGGCATGGGAGCTACCCACGGAGGCGATGCGAGGCTCTTGTATTGCAGGTCCGACCCGACAATGGGGTCGTCCTAGTGGAACAGAATGGTAGGGGTATACCGTACCGTGTCAGACAGAGTAAATAGTTCGTGACTTTGTGGCAGCAGGAATGTAAAAGGTACGGTCAGAGTAGATGGTAAATGCGGCTCAAGAGGGGCCTTTATTTCCTACGTAGTTGGGGGTACAATACCATGAGTGTGTATGAAAAAACAGATCATGTACTGAGGGCTGAGAGACCACGACAGGAGCCGCCTCAGCCGCAACCAGGGCCTATACCAGACACACAAGAGCCAAAACGTCGTGAGGAACGTCATGTACCGCCACAACCAGTCCAAATACCAAACCCACACCCTCCTGAGCCTCTAGAGGATTAAAACACTATGAAAGGCGATGCACTGGACGAGAAAGTTAAGAAGCTGAATTTCAGCGTCGAAATGTCCATGCGCTATCATCAGAGACGACGTGGGTTCTGTGAATGGAGCCACAATGTAATTATGTTCTCGATCATCATTTTGGGGTCGGCTGCGTTTTCAGAGTTAGTTCAGGGATGGCATCATTACTTTGTATTTTTGGCGACAGGTCTGGCCGCGTTTGACCTAGTTTGGAAACCTTCTCACCGTTCACGAGACCACGAAATGCTATTCCGGCGTTTCAGCGACTTGGCGATTGACTTGAGAACGAATGCTCCAAGTGAAGAAAACTACGCCAAGTGGAAAAAAGCGCGCATTGCCATCGAAACAGACGAACCTCCCGTCTATTGGGCCTTGGCTGAGGACTGCCATAACGAGGTCATCCGTTTGACTGATAAGCCTTTTAATCTGGTTGACATACCTCTCTATCGCAGAATGACTATGAATGTATTGAGATACGCTGGCACACGTTCTCTCGAAGCGAAATCTTCCGCCTAATCAAGTTACCCCTTTCTCTCTACTCTCTCAGGAAGGAGGCACTCATCAATGAAGACTGTTTCTAGTGACGAAAGAGTTTTCACGTCTGAGGTCTGGGAAGACCCAAAAGCCAGATGCTGTACATTCTATTGTAGGGAGCTTGGCATCTTTTCTGCTGGACGAACAAAGGCAGAAGCGAGACGCGCCATGAGAGCCAAAATTCTTTTATGGGCACAACACAACCTGCAGAAAGGTCTCGTTGCCCCTCACTGGCCTCAAGGCAGTCTCTGTGACGATCTTGCCAGACTCCGTGCATCAAGACGAGTACCTCCACGATCTTGACCAAATAAAGCCCCTTCCCCACGGCGTAGTCCCCCTTAAGTATATAATTCTCTTTGCTTTTTGGGCATAAATGTTAATAATAAATCACTCTCATGGCACAGATCAGGTATTCTTTAAATCCCTATTCTCTGCGTGACTGGCATCTTTATAAAGCAGATGACATGCCAACAGTTTCCAATATCCCAGATCGGGATTCATGTATCAGAAACCACGGAGTAGGGTTAAGACACAATTCTTTATAGAATAAAGTTGCACTATAACTATCAGACAGGTATATTTCATATCAGCGGTTGGGAGGGCTGTGTGTAATCGCGGTCCGTTGGAGCCAGGTGCTCCACCCAGCTGCTTTTTTTTCACCTAATATACGTTTATTGAGGGCTCTGCACTTTGTACTTGCTCTATCTTGACGGTTCAGGATCCGTTCAAAACCCCACTGAAAAACATTTTGTTCTTGCTGGCATATGTGTATTCGAGCGACAAATTTATCATCTCATTACCGAAACTGATAAGTTTGTTTCTTCCCTTAATCTAGGTGGCGTCCATGATGTTGAATTACATGGTAGCGTGATCGCGAATGGGAAAAGAAGCCCATGGAAAGGGATGGGAAGAAAAGAGCGTCTCAAGGTTATCGATCTTGGTTTAGGCCTGCTTCGAGATGCTCATTGGGGCGTACGAGCCTTCGCTGTAGCCGTGGACAAACATGCAAAACCATTAAGCGATCCCGTTGAATATGCTTTTGAGGAAATCTGCAACCGTTTCAATCATTTCCTTTCACGGCTGTGGAGGAACGGTGAAGGACAACACCGTGGATTGATTGTCATGGACAATTCGCATTATGAACAAGCTCTGCAAAGACTGGCACGACGCTTTCGAGAAGATGGCACAAGATGGGGAGCACTTGCGAATCTTGCTGAAGTACCGCTGTTCGTAGATTCTACTGCTTCTCGTCTAATCCAGATTTCAGACTTACTTGCATGGGCGGTTTGGAGGCGTTATGAGCACAGCGACACACGCTACTTCGACAAAATTGTCGGCCGTTTTGATAAAGAGGGCGGAGTTATGCACGGTCTGGTACATCGTAAGCCATCAACGGAAGAGTGTCACTGTCCAGCGTGTTTGACTCGTTCAGCAATAAAAGACTCAAAGTGAGTATTCCTTAATTTTGGCTGCGGATTTTGACACACAAGTCTCTATGGCGTGGCATGAGCATTGTAGCGAGTAACGATCCACGGATTATGACGGTAGAGGTGACTGACGACTTGATCGTCGCTCATCTCGCAGATGGCCGCACGGTCAGCGTCCCTCTAACGTGGTCGTGGCGTTTATCTAATGCGGCCCCGGCGCAACGTCAGCACTTTGAGATTATCGGGACGGGACAAGGGGTCCACTGGCCGGATATTGATGAAGACCTCAGTGCTCTCGGCATGCTCACCGGCGTGCCAGCCCCGCCACTAAAACAAAAGGTCTTATCAAAGTAGCCGGCACCAACGCCTCACTCGGCCTGGTCCGCCACGCATCACGGCATCTTTGCCACAACACGGCGAGCCAAGATCCTTCTATCCACCGTCACGCTCCGTTGGCGCGTGTTCACGCACGACCCGGACAAACGCTTCGCCATACTTCCTCAGCTTGTTCTCGCCGACACCCTGGATGCGCTCCATGTCCACCAGCCTCAGGGGTTTGAGCCGGACCAACTCGCGCAAAGTCGTATCGTGAAATACGACGTACGGCGGCACGCCCTGCTCCTTGGCCAAGGCCATGCGCGTCTTGCGCAACGCCTGCCACAAGACTTCGTCGGTTCCCTCAAATGGCATAGCGGACACGGCACTCTTGTCTTTTTTTACCGGCGCGGCGCGACGCAAGCGACGCAAAGTCAACCCGCGTTCTCCGCGTAATACCGGAAACGACTGATCCGTCAGGCACAGGGCATCGAAGCGATCGGCATCCACCCGGAGACAACCCTGGGCGATCAGTTGACGGAAAATGGAGCGCCATTCCGTTGCACTGTGCTCCGCGCCGCTGCCGAAGACTTCCAGCCGGTCGTGTCGCCAGTCGCGTATGCGTGCATGGTCTTTACTGACGAGCACGTCAACCAGATAGTTGACGCCGAAGCGCTGCCCGGTTCGGGAGACGCAGGTCATGGCTTTCCGCGCGGCCTCGGTGCCGTCCCAGATTTGCGGCGGGTTCAGGCAGTTGTCGCAATTGCCACAGTCCTTGCCCGGCTCTTCCCCGAAGTAAGCGCGGATCGCCCGACGGCGGCACGTGGGAAGTTCACACAGGCCGATCATGGCTTCCAGTTTCTGGTGTTCCACCCGCTTGTACGCCTCATCGGCTTCTGATTCGGCCAGCCATTGACGGAAGACGATGATTTCTTTCAGGCCGTAATTCATCCACGCGCTGGACGGCAGGCCGTCGCGACCCGCGCGACCCGTTTCCTGGTAATAGGCCTCAATGCTCTTGGGGAGACTCAGGTGGGCGACAAAACGCACGTCAGGCTTGTCGATGCCCATGCCGAACGCGATCGTCGCGACAATCACCACGCCTTCCTCGCGCAAAAACCGTTCCTGGTGACGGCGACGCGTGTGATCCGAAAGGCCCGCATGGTAGGCCAGCGCATTACGCCCCCTGGCGCGCAGCCACTCGGCCGTTTCCTCCACTTTTTTGCGCGTCAGGCAATAGACGATTCCGGCGTCATCGGGATGCTCGCTCTGCAGAAAGCGCCACATGCGCTCCCGCCCGTTCTCGTCGTCGGAGATGGCATAGCGGATGTTGGGTCGATCGCAACCGTGGATATACACGTTCGCTTTTTCCAGTTGCAATTGAGTGATGATTTCGTCGCGGGTGGACTGGTCGGCAGTGGCCGTCAGGGCGAGACGCGGCACCGAGGGATACCGCCCGTGCAGGACCGACAACTGCAAATACTCCTCGCGGAAATCGTGCCCCCAGCGCGACACGCAGTGCGCTTCGTCAATGGCGAACAAGGCAATGGTTTGACGGTCCAGCCACTCCAGGGTCCGTTCCTGAAGCAGCCGCTCCGGCGCAACGTAGAGCAAATCCAGCCGTCCGCCGTTCACCGCGGCCTCCACCGTCTGAACCTCCTCAAAGTCCAGGGTGGAGTTCAGGCAAGCCGCCCGCACCCCGCACTGCCGAAGCGCGTCCACCTGGTCTTTCATCAGCGCAATCAGGGGTGACACCACAATGCCCACCCCGGCACGCATCATGGCCGGGATCTGGTAACACAACGACTTACCTCCACCCGTCGGCATCAGCACCAAGGCATCCCGGCCGGCCAGCAGGTCCGCGATCACCTCATCCTGGCGCAAACGAAACGACGAATGGCCAAAGACGGTCCGGAGAAGCCGAAGCGCGTCATCGGTGGACCGAAGAAGTTCCACGAGAAGTCCTTACGCCATCTTCAGTAATTCGGCGATGGCGCCGCTGACGCCCTCGAAAATCTGGTGCGGTTTGGCCGTTCCATACATGTAGGCCGGCGTGGTAATGACGTTATTGGAGGAATCCACTACGAACTTCTCGACGGCGCAATTGGTATGCTTGGCCCCGGTCTTTTCGACCTCCGACGCCGTATCCCGGTCCTCGCCGATCGTTACGTTCACGCCTTTCTCGCCGAACGCCAGGGCCATGATCGCCGGCGCGATACAAATCGCGGCGATGGGTTTCCGGGCCTCGTGAAATTCCTTCACGATACGCAGGACGTGCGGATCAATCTCGCCCCCGCTCCCCTTTTGCGCAAAGTCACACAAGTGAAGCGCTGCGCCGTACCCACCGGGAAAGGCCAGGGCATCGAAATCCTCCGCCTTGAGGGCTTCAAGCGCCTGCACGTCCCCGCGCGCGATCCGGGCCGCCTCCTGCAACACGTTTCTGGATTGGCCGGTAGCCTGTTGCGTCAGGTGATTCGTTTCGGCCACGTCCTTATCCGGCGCAAAGCACGCATAGTCCGCACCGTGCTGCCCGATCGCCACCAATGTACTGATCGCTTCGGTGATCTCCGCTCCATCCAAAAATCCACACCCCGATAACACAACCGCGACTTTTTTCATGACACCCTCCCTGAATGCTGTTGTCTATACGCACAATAAATCTTTTAGCTGGCAACGTCACACATCTCTTTTCCTTCACTGCATTGCACTCTCCGAGTTGCCATGAAATAATATCATCCACGCAATCCAACTATCTATCAGATACTCCAATTGTTGTGAACGTTTACATAAATAAAGAGTAAAATTGGAGGGTGACTAACCTATTTCAACGAATTCAACGTCTCGTAGAAACTTTATCTATCCGCATTTCCGATCATGGATACGATGAATTGGCGGCAGATCATATCTATGCACGTGATGTTGTCGAGGGCATCGCAAATGGCACCGTTGTTGAAGAATATCCCGATTACCCCAAAGGCCCATGTGTGTTGGTGTTACAGAACGATCGAACTGGAAATCCAATCCATGTTGTTTGGGGTATTCCGAGAGGAGCCTTGGCGCCAGCCGTGTTAGTCACAGCTTATAGACCAAACCCGGATTACTGGGAAAATGATGCTATGAGGAGGCGTGCATGAAGACATACCAACGAACCAAGCTGATCCACGAAGGACAATATCTCGCAGAAGTAGACGTCACGTTAACGGTCACGGATGATCAATGGTCTCCTCACCTTTCAATTGACGATGCCTGTAAACTCGACAATGTACGTGAAGCACTGAGAAAAGGGGATACGGCCACGGCGAGTCATTATGCCCGAATTTTTTCTTTAACGCCGATAACCGGCTGATGCTTCCTTATACGTCTCCCGTGATAAGGACGTCCCCGCCAAGCGATTCAATCTGGAGATTAGACACGGGCATGATTTCGGCCAACCGCCGGGGTGAACGGCCGGACAGCAGGCCCTTGGTCCGTTGGCCACCCAACAAAGCCGGAGCCACGTAAAGACAGACCCGGTTCACCAGGCCTTCACGCAAAAAGGCGCCGTTCAACTCCCCTCCTCCTTCCACCAGCAGACTGCTGAACCCCATGCTGCCGAGTGCGTGAAGACACCGGTCGAGAGCAACACGGGTTCCCTTTCGAGGAAACACCAAGACCTGTACACCCATTTTTCGCAACCGTTCAATTTTCCGGGTTCCGGCCAAATTCGTCGAGGCAAGGATTGTCGGGGCTTGATCGAGCCCCTGAAGGACGCGCGCACCGAAGGGAGTCCGCAGCCGGCTATCGAAGACCAGCCGCGCAGGCTGACGGATGCCGGTGGCGGGCCGTGTACCTCCGGATACCCTGACCGTCAACTGCGGATCGTCTTTCAGGACCGTCTCCACGCCCGCGGCAATCACGTCAACCCGGCTTCTCAGTTGGTGAACGTGGGCTCGTGCCTTGGCGCCCGTGATCCACTGCGACTCACCGGTAGCCGTGGCAATCTTTCCGTCCAGCGTCATCGCCGCCTTGAGCACGACAAAGGGCCGGCCGGTGGTGATCCAATGCAGATAGACCTCATTCAGCGTAGCCGCTTCCTTGCCGAGACACCCGACGTCTACGGTAACGCCCGCCCGACGGAGTCGTCGAATGCCGCGACCCGCCACGTGCGGATTGGGGTCACGCATCGCCACGACGACGCGACGAACACCCGATTCGATAATCGCCGGCACGCAGGGCGGCGTCCGTTTCTCCGTATGACAGCAGGGTTCGAGGGTGGTATAGAGCGTGGCGCCGCGCGACCGGGTCCGGGCCTGTCGTAACGCCATGATTTCCGCGTGAGGTCCACCGGCCCGTTTGTGATAACCGGAGCCGACGACCGTACCACGTGCCACGACGACGGCGCCGACCATGGGATTCGGCCGAACCGTTGTCCGGCCGCGAGCTCCGAGCCTGAGAGCCTGTTGCATGAAAAGAACGTCTTGCTCGACGTCGTTCACCGGCGGGACGGCGGCTTGCGTGACCGCCCATGAGCTTTCGACGGTGACGTCGCGGCAGTCACGCGGCGGATGCGGGACGTTGCCGACGCCGCTTTTTTCTTCGGTTTTGCCGCCTGCCGTTGATCGTCCTCGTGCAACGCGGCCTGCGCCGCAGCCAACCGGGCGATGGCCACGCGATAGGGCGAACAACTCACGTAGTCGAGACCGAGGGTATGACAAAACTCCACGGAACTGGGTTCCCCGCCGTGTTCCCCGCAAATCCCGAGTTTAATGTCGGGACGAGCCGCACGACCCTCACGCATGGCCAACCGCATGACCGCGCCCACGCCTTCCCGGTCGAGCACGGCAAACGGGTCAAACGCCAACAGATCATGATCCCGGTAAAAACCCGTAAACTTGGCGGCATCGTCCCGCGAAAAGCCATACGTCGTTTGAGTCAGATCATTCGTGCCGAACGAAAAGAACTCGGCGTCTTCGGCGATCTGCCCGGCTGTAACCGCGGCTCGCGGCAACTCGATCATGGTGCCGACCAGATACGTTAAACGCTTGCCGTAGCGTTGCATGGTCTCGTCGGCCACTTCCTTGATCAGGGCTTTTTGCGCCTTCATTTCCGAAGCCATGCCCACCAGGGGAATCATGATCTCCGGCACGATCTTTTTCCCTTCCTTGGCCACCTCGCAGGCCGCCTCCATGATCGCCCGCACCTGCATGCGCGTAATTTCGGGCATGGTAATGCCCAGACGGCAGCCCCGGAGTCCGAGCATGGGATTGAATTCATGCAACTCTTCGACCCGGGACAATATCTGTCGTTTCGCCTCAACCTCCGGGGACCGGAGGTTCGCAGCTTCGGCACGGGCAATCTCCACCATGAGTTGCTCACGTTTCGGCAAAAACTCGTGCAGAGGCGGATCCAACAGCCGGATGGTGACCGGGTACCCTTTCATTTCCCGATAGAGTCCGATGAAATCCTGTTTCTGGAGAGGAAGCAGCCGTTCCAGGTATTGCTCGCGATCTTTTCGATTCGAGGCGAGGATCATCGCCTGCATGATCGGCGCGCGGTCCTCCGAAAAGAACATGTGTTCCGTTCGACAGAGGCCGATCCCCTCCGCACCGAACCCGCGCGCGATTCTGGCCTGGTCCGGATCATCGGCATTGGCTCGAACGTTGAGATGCCGGATCTCATCCGCCCATTTCAGGATCGTGAAGAAATAGCGGATCTTGTCCGATTGCGTCGCCGCGCGCGCGCCTTGGAGCGCCTGGACCACTTCCGAGTCCACCACGGACAACATCCCGCCGTAGACAAATCCGGAAAACCCGTTGATGGATATGTAATCCCCTTCCTTGAACACCGACGGGCCGATGCGAACCTTGGCTTCCTCTTCGAATACTTCCACGTCTTCACACCCGGCCACACACACCTTGCCCATTTGCCGGGCGACCACCGCAGCATGGGACGTCATCCCCCCCGTGGCCGTCAGGAACCCCTCGGCGGCGTGCATGCCGTGAATGTCGTCCGGGCTGGTTTCCTTGCGAACCAGCACAGCCTTTTCCCCGCGCGCCTTGAGCGCCACGGCCTGCTCCGGAGTCAGAACGATTTTCCCGCAGGCCGCTCCGGGCCCGGCCGGCAATCCCTTCCCGATCGGTTGAAATTTCTTTTCCTCGGCCCGTTCAAAAATAGGATACAGGTATTGCGCCAACTGTTCCGGCTCGACCCGGCGCACGGCCTCATGTTTATCGATCAACCGTTCCTTGACCATATCCACGGCAATCCGCACCGCGGCGATCCCCGTGCGCTTGCCGACCCGCGTTTGCAGCATGTAGAGACGACCTTCCTGAATCGTAAACTCCATATCCTGCATGTCGCGATAATGTTTCTCCAGAATCTTTTGGGTGGTCATGAGCGATTGATAGGCGGCGGGCAACGTGTCCTTCAGCGCGGACACGGGAAGAGGCGTGCGCAGCCCGGCCACCACGTCTTCACCCTGCGCATTCAAGAGACATTCCCCAAAAACCGTGCGCTCGCCCGTGGAGGGATCACGGGAAAACATGACGCCGGTGCCGCTGGTCTCGCCCATGTTGCCGAACACCATGGCCACGACGTTGACCGCGGTGCCCCACGAATCGGGGATGTCGTAAATCTTCCGATACGCCACGGCCCGGTCGCCGAACCACGACGCGAAGACCGCCTGCACCGCCATGTTGAGTTGATCGAACGGATCTTCGGGAAACGTCCGGCCGGTTTCCCGCCGCACCAAGCCGTGATACGCGGCAACCAACGACTCAAGGGCCGTCGCGGACAAATCAGCATCCGTCTCGGCACCAACCTCCTGCTTTTTTTGTTCCAGGACTTCGTCGAATTTCTCGCGCGGCAGGTTCATCACCACGGAGGCGAACATCGTAATGAACCGGCGATACGAATCCATGGCAAAGCGGGGATTGTTCGTTTTCTCGGCCAGCCCCCGGACGGTCTCCGAGTTCAACCCGAGATTCAAGACCGTATCCATCATCCCGGGCATGGAAGCGCGCGCGCCGGATCGCACGGACACCAGCAACGGATTGCGCGGATCCCCGAATCCCGATTTCATCAACCGCTCAACCTGCGTCATCCCTTTGAGGGTTTGTTCCCACATGCCCGCGGGATACCGTTTTCCGGCTTTGAAATATTCGAGGCAGGCGTCGGTCGTGATGGTAAAACCCGGAGGGACCGAAATTTTCAAATTGGTCATTTCCGCCAAGCCGGCGCCTTTTCCCCCGAGCAACGCTTTCATGGCGCCGGCACCCTGCGCTTTGCCGCCGCCGAAAGAATAGACGTACTTCTTGCTACGCATGCATGAGTTCTCCCTCTTGACCGGCACAACTGTTCGTTTCCGCCAGCCAACCCCAAAAAGGTGATGTTATCACAACGTTCCGATTTCTCTCAAAAATTTATTCACGGCTCCTGTCTGCGAAGCCGCATCTCGTACCAGATCAACAACCCGCGTTTGGTCCGCATGCCCAGATAGATGACCGCCACGGCAAACAGCAACAAGCCCAACACCCAATGGTCGGCATTTCTGGCGTTTTCATAATACAGATTTCCGTCGTCGCTCATGGCCAATGGCTCACCCGCACGCAAGGTATGGATCCGCCCGGTGGGATCGGTCGTATCCAGCCATTCCGAACACACCCGGACCGGGCCCTCGACTCCGGCCACCTCGGCCCAAGCAACCCCGACACAATGCCCCGCTTTCGGGTCGTAGAGTTCGGAATTGGTGAGCACGAAATCCAAGTCCAGGCCGGAAACCCACAAGCCCGCCAGCAGCACCATGTTGCAGACGACAATGAGGCTCAACGTCACCCCATGGCGAAACCACCGAAATCCGGACTCGGAAAAAGTCATGGGCGCTCACGTCCCCGGCTGGAGAGACCTCTCTAAAGGTCCGGAACACTGCAAAGGAAAAACCAAAGAATACAAAAATACTCCAAAAAGGTGCTTTTTTGACCTATTTTGCATCATTTTAGGTGTATTTCAGTGCCATTTATGCTCAATTTTGTACCTTTTTGCATCTTATACTATTGACCTTGCACCTCGATTTGAGACAAATCGCCAAAGGCTGAAAACAGGTCATCCACCTGACGCAAGAGCGACAAGCGATTCGCACGCACGTCGAGTTCCGGGGCATTCACCAGTACGCCATCGAAAAATTGGTCGATGGGAGATTTCAATCCGATGAGTTGCTTCAGCGCTCCGTGATAGTCGCGAGCGTCCAGCGCCTGCCCGACGGCACGGCCGGCCGTTTCGACGGATTCACGTAACGTCCGCTCCGTCGGATGGGTCAACAGCTTGGCATCGACGGTCCTGTCCGTCCAAGCCTCTTTTTCCACGATCCGGTGCGCCCGCTTGAACCCGACGATCAACGAGTCGAAAGCCCGTCGACTCGTGATCGCCTGCAACGCGTCCATGCGCAAAAACAAATCGCGGAGATTGCAAGTGGCATCATCGGCACGGGCCAGCACACTATCCATCACGTCTTCCCGGTAGCCCGCCACGATCCGCCCATAATAGCGAAGCCGGTCCTCCAAAAATTGCTGTAGAGGCGGACCGGAGCCTGCCCTGAGCGGAGCGAATGGGTGTCCGCCCGCTTTGACGCCCTGCTCGACAACCAGGCCTTCCGCCCGCCGCAAAACGTCCGTGACGTTGAGGTTCAACCCGGCTTCAACCACGATCCGAATCACACCGAACGCACTGCGGCGAAGCCCGAAGGGATCTTCGGAGCCGGACGGCACGATCCCGGCATGAAAAAACGCCGCCAGGGTATCCAGCCGGTCGGCCAGCGATAAAAACCGGCCCACCGTAGTTTCGGGGATGGCATCATCAGGCGTGCGAGGCCGGTAGTATTCCCCGATGGCTTGGGAAACCTCGACGGACTCCCCGTCATGCGCCGCATATTTTTCGCCCATCACTCCCTGGAGCGTGGGGAATTCCCCGACCATCCCCGTCACCAGATCGGCCTTGCTCAAGAACGCCGCACGCTGACACGACGCCACCATCTCCGGGACCCCGCCGGCCTCGGCCAAGTCACTCACCAGGTTCATGATCCGTTGGGTTTTGTCATACAAAGAACCCAGTTTCTTGTGAAATACGACCCCACGCAGTTCCTGCACGCGGTCGGCCAGCTTCACCTTGCGATCCTCGTCGAAAAAATACCGGGCGTCCGCCAGGCGCGCGGCCAGGACCCGCTCATTGCCGACCCTGATCAACTCCATGTTGATCATATCCATGTTGGTGGGAGCGAAAAACCGGGGAAGGAGTTCCCCTTTCCGATTGACGACCGAGAAAAACCCCTGATGTTCTTCCATGGAGGCAATCAGCACCTCATGCGGCACGGCCAGGTAAGCCTGATCAAACGTCCCGCACACAACGTTGGGACATTCCAATGAAAACACGGCCTGCTCGAGCAGTTCTTCATGATTGGCCTGGTACACCCGTCCCTTGACCGAACGGGCAAGCCGTGCAAGTTGTCCGGCCAGCGTATCCCGGCGCCAAACCGGATCAGCCACCACACCGTAATCGGCCAACGTCATTTCATACTCTTCCGGCCTTGGAATCCTGATCCCTTTGCTCGCCTCACCGGATTTTTCATCAACGATGAACCGGTGTCCCCACGACCTGGCCCCGGAACGCACTCCGGCGAAATCGAAGGACAACGCTTTGGCACCCACGAGCGCGACCACCCACCGGATAGGCCGAGGATACCGGACCCCCGAGGCATTCCACCGCATGGTTTTCGGAAACGTGAGTTGTGGAAGAAGATGGGGGAGATGGTCGGTCAGCACCTGAGCCGCAGGCAACCCGTTCTCGTGTTTGACCGCGCAGAGGTAGACCCCTTTGGGAGTGTCCCGTGTCTCCAATTCCCTGACGTCCATCCCTTGGGATTTCGCAAAACCCTCCGCGGCTTTGGTGGGATGCCCTTGGGCGTCAAACGCCACGGCTTTGGAAGGCCCCAGTGTTTCCCGCAAGGTCGAGGGTTGCATGGCGGCCAGTCCTTCGACCAGGACCGCCAAACGCCGCGGAGTCCCGAAGGTCTGAATCCGGTCATGGGAGAGACGGTGATTCGCCAGAAAACCTTTCATCAAAACGGCGAGTTGCATCATGGCCGGTTGGATCACCTGCCACGGCAATTCTTCGGACCCGATTTCCAACAGGAACGACGTTGTGGAAAGGCGCTTGGGTTTGGGGGCTTTCTTTGCGGGCACGGGAGTGGAGCGTCGGGACGACATGGGCCAAGCTATGGACAATTATGCCGGAGGGCGATTGGGCGTTCCCTGGAAAGACGCGACGGGCCTCGCCCCTGATCCGGCCAGTAATGGGAACCCCAGGCTCTTGCGTCGTTCGACGTAGGCGTCCGCGCAACCACGAGCGAGTCCGCGCACCCGTCCGATATAGCCCGTTCGCTCCGCCACGCTCAGTGCCCCACGCGCGTCCAGGACATTGAACAAGTGCGAGGTTTTCATACAATAATCATAGGCCGGCAACACAAGCCCCTTCTCCAGCAACGTGCGACATTCCGCCTCACAGGAATCAAACATCGTTCTGATCATGACGATATCCGCGACCTCGAAATGATAGCGGGAAAACTGGACCTCCGAATCATGGAATACATCGCCATAACTGACGTCCTTCGACCACCGGAGATCGTACACGTTATCAACCTCCTGCAAATACATGGCAATCCGCTCCGTTCCATAGGTGAGTTCCACGGTCACCGGGTCAAGGGTATGTCCGCCGGCCTCCTGGAAATACGTGAATTGGGTAATCTCCATACCATCGAGCCGGACTTCCCATCCCAGTCCCCACGCGCCCAACGTGGGAGATTCCCAATCATCCTGCCTGAACTGGATGTCATGTTTGCGAGGATCGATCCCGAGCGCCGAGAGACTCTCCAGGTACAACGACTGGATCGTATCCATGCACGGCTTGATCACCACCTGATACTGATAATAATGCTGCAACCGGTTGGGGTTCTCTCCGTACCGGCCGTCGGTGGGGCGACGGCACGGTTCAACGTACGCCGCGCGCCAGGGCTCCGGCCCCAGGGCACGCAGAAAGGTGGCCGGGTTGAACGTGCCGGCGCCCTTTTCCAAATCATACGGCTGGCAAATGATGCAGTCGTGTTGAGACCAAAACTGATGAAGCGAGAGGATAAGATGCTGAACGGTCACGGAAGTCGTTGCCGCCAGGCTCCGGTAACTGTTCGACCTGAACGGCAAAAAGAGTATGAATGATATAAACGGTTGAACCTAACAACAAACCCTTGGAGTGTCAAGGATGGGGCAAGTGCGGGGCTATGCCCTATGAGAGAGTGGTAGCCGCCGTATCTCATGCGGCCTCCTTCTATTTGCTGTCATCCCCGATCAAAGCCTGTCCTTGACATTTTTAATCGAGGATCCAGTGTCTTTGGTTTTTCTTCGTCCGTGAAGCAACGACCCTGGATCCCCGATCGGGGATTGTAAATGTTCACTAATTCGTTGACAGAATGATAGGATCACCCATCCTTTCACCTGGAGGCGAAGCCATGCGCAGAAATACGGAGGATAAGACCCTCTATCGCAACTATGTCCGGAAATGGAAATTCCTGATCCACGAGTACGAGTTGGTCAAGCGGAAACGTCACCCCAAATTCCGGTTTGTCTCGGATTTCTACCGGTTTCATCAGACCCACCGCCAGACCTTCTTGAAATATTATCACCGCTTCCAGCAGCGGGGCACCGAGGAGGCCTTGGTCCCCCAGAAGCGCGGGCCGAAGTGGAAAAGTCGCCAGATCTCCGGGTATATTGAGCGACAGATCTTGCAGCATCGGCAGAAGGGCATCAATCGCTATGAGATTTGTCAATTGCTGGCACCCACCCTGCAGCACCGGACGCCCTCGCCGAGTACGGTCTATCGGGTGAGCCGACGGCAGGGCCTGAATCGGTTAACGCCCCCGCTCAAACAGGAGAAACGGCGCATTGTGAAGCAGAAAGCCGGGGAATTGGGGCATCTGGACTGCCATCACTTGAGCAAGGACCTGATTGCCACCGACCCGACCCGCTATTATCTGGTGTGTGTGATCGATGCCTGTACCCGCCTGGCCTGGGCCGAGGTGGTCACCGATGTGAAGAGCCTGACGGTGATGTTCAGTGCCCTGAAGAGCTTCAATCTGCTCCATCAGCGGTATCAGCTCCAGTTTGCCGAGGTCTTAACGGACAATGGCTCGGAGTTCGCGGCGCCCACCCGGCCCGCGACCCACCCGTTTGAACGCATGCTGCGGGAACTGGGGATCAAGCATCGGTATACGCGGCCGTATCGGCCACAGACGAACGGGAAGGTGGAACGGTTCTGGCGGACGGTGAACGAGGACCTGATCGAGGGGACCACGTTCGCCAGCTTAGCGGAGTTTCAGGACGAATTGGAGCAATATTTGCTGTATTACAATGAGATGCGCCCTCATCAGGCGTTGGGAGGCCAAACCCCGAAACAAATTAACGCATCTTGTCAACGAATTACTGAACACATACAAGGATGACAGAAAGAGGAAAGACAAGCGTTGGAATGACGGAAAAACGAGTCGGAATCGGCAGAGACGAAAAAAGCCGCTAAAGAAAACTGGCCGTCAGTCCGATGAAGACATATCGGCCCAGGACGTCGTAGAGACCGGGAAAGGTGCCGCCATTGCCGGCGATGCTTGGCCCTGCCTGCTGACCGGCGACCGGCGGCTCTCGATCGAACAGATTGTTGATCCCCACCCGAAGACTGGCGGCGTCGGCGAAATCCCAAATCGCAGCCAGATCGATATAGTGTCGCTCTCCGAGATCCACCCCGATGTCGCTCAGGGCTTCAACGCCACTGACGTAACGCCACATGAGGCTGGGCCGGATACCCCAGGGCGTGATCCAGGTGGCTCGCAGATTGTTACGCAGGTCCGGGGTCGGCGAGCCACACGTGAGCCCCCATTTGCCGACACAGTCAACCGTCGGCGCGCCCGCCAACTCCTGCTGGTCCCACGTGGCCGTGACCGAGAGAATATCATTGAAGTTGAGCCGTCCCCACTCGCCGGCGTCAAGGTCATAGAGAGCGGTCACGTCGTACCCTTGCACTTTCTCGATGGCCAGGTTGTCCAACAGGGATACAATGTGGCCGCTGCGGTCCACGTCGGACCCCACCCACAAGTCACCGCCTTGTCCGCGTCTCACTTTGGCGCATTGCGCGGCATCACCGTCCAGACATTCATTCAGGATAAACTGCGGGTTCAAACGGCTGATCCCTTTTTTGATTCTGATCGAATAGTAGTCCACGCTGAAGTGGACCCCTTGGACGAAGCGGGGCGTCCACACCAGACCAAAGGAGTACGTGTCGGCTTCTTCCGCCGCCAAACCGGGGTTCCCTCCTTGCAGGAAGTTATACTGTTGAGCCGGTGAGTCGGCGATGTTGCCGAACTGGGTAGCCGTCACGCCGCTCCGCGCGCATTCTTCAAAGGTGCGGCCCGCGGCCGTCCGGCCATTGGTCACGGGTCCGCCACAAGGGTCACTGGGCATGTCGAACAGGTTGAAGCCTTGCGGCAAGAACCGTTCCCGCACGTTCGGGCCACGAATCGCCCGTTGAAAACTGGCCCGCAAGGTGACGCCGGAATCGATGGTCCAACCAGAACGGACACCAAAGGTATTGGTCTGCAAGTCGTAATCGTAATCGGAATAGCGATATCCCACGTCGATCCCCAGTTCTTTTGCAAACGGAGCGCCTTCAACCAATGGGATGCCGGCTTCGAAAAAGAACTCCGTCACGTCGAATCCGCCACTGACCGGAAGGCTGGCGCCTCCCTGACCGGCACCTTCCCCGCTACGGTAGGCGTCGTCCGGATTGAACGTAAGACTTTCTTTGCGGTATTCGCCGCCCAGCACCACGTCCATACTGGTTTTCGCGAAAGGCGATTGGATGCCGTACCGGCCCAGATGACCGGTGAGATAACCGGATACCACCGTCTGGTCGGTCGATCCTTCGGCGGTCAGCGGCAACATCAAGTAATTGACCATGTCCGGCGTCACCCCGCCCTCCCGAAAGATATTCCAGGGCACACAACCCGGGTCGGAGCCATCCAGCACGGACCGGCACACGACCTCACCGGTCCCCGGATGTTCCACCGCGTCCAGCGAGCGCTTGATCCTGGTGATCGACAGGTCGTTCAGGTAGGTGTTCTTCATGTTCACCTTGGAATACTGGTAATGCAATTCATAGAGCCAACGGTCATTCAGATCGCCCCGCAGGCCGAATACGCTACGATAGGAGGTGTGACGCAGATCATTTTGACGGCTGCCCCCTTCCACGTTGCGCCGGCCGATGTTCACCGTCTGTACGTCGTCCTTCGTCAGACCATAAGCACCACATATCGCCTCGAACTGTTGCGGAGACAGGAAGGCATTACCGCAGTTCAGCGTATCGGTCACGAAGAACGCCCCGGAAGGGGCGATCTGGGCCACAGACCGGTCGTCCATGAACATGAACTCCGTGTAGGCTTCCACCTTGTCATGCACGTCATAGTTCGCAAACAGACCGGCGGTCCAGCGTGTGTCCGGACGCTGGAAATAGTTCGTCGGCGCATAGTTGTAGAGGGTCCCTTCCCGTGGCACGAATTGATGACCCTTCACTTTGTAATCGAAGCCTTTCAGGCCCCGGCTGCCCAGCGCGCCAAAGTCGGAGAAGGTCCCCTGCGGCGACGTACCCGAACCGCCGCACGCCGTCAGACCCTTGGTCAAATCACACGAACTGTAATCGCGATCCCCGTGGAAGACCGCTTCGATATTGCGATAGGTCCCGTAGACCGTGACGTTGCCGCGCCGGCCCAGATTCTTGCCCATGACCAGGGAGACATTCGAGATATCGCCGTCCCACGCCGAGCCATCGGGAACGGCATAGCCGGCATCCCGGACAATCCCTTGCCACCGGTCGTTGTCATTGTTGTGCTGGTACTGGCTGAACTGGTAATCGAACTTGACGCCTTCGAAATCATCGACCATCAGGAAATTAACCACCCCGGCCACGGCATCGGCCCCGTAGGTTGCCGAGGAGCCGCCGGTCAGCATCTCGACGCTTTTGATCAACACGCCGGGGATCTGGTTGATATCGGCGCCAACCCCACCCCCGATCGGCGAGCCGGCCGGCATGCGCCGACCGTTGATCAGCACCAACGTCCGCTTCGCACCCAGGTTGCGCAGGTTCAAGGTGGCCGTCCCGGTAGAGGAGTTGGAAATGTGAGCGTTCTGGCCGGAGAACACCTGCGGCAGGATGCGTAACGTGTCTTCCACCCGGACGTTGCCCTGAAAGGACAAGACGTCCGCGTCGATGTGATAGACCGGACTGGCGCTGGACAAATTGGGGATATGGATGCGGGAACCGGTCACCACAACCTCTTCCAAGCGCATGGGCGCTTCGCCAACTTCACCTTGCGGTGGCTCCCGATCTGCGGCAAGGACCGGCGTGACCAAGGCCAACAGCCATGCCGCACCTATCGCGATTCCTCTGCACCAAACAATCTTATTCGACACGTTCATCCCCTCCTGGATAGCGGTCCGTACGCACTCCTTTCCCAAATTCGAGCGAAACTGTAGCACATTAACTAAGTAGACGCGATCATACGTGCTGCTGATTCCTGTCCGTCATCTCCGACCTTCCTCCTGTCATCCTCGACGCTTGTCCCCGATCCTCGATTAAAATAGCCTGTCCTTGACGTTCTTAATCGAGGATCAAGGACAGGCTTTGACCGGAGATCCAGGCGATCTATAAGGATCCAGCGCCTTTGTCTTTTGTATTTCACCCTCTCCCTTGACTCCAGTCTGATTCTGTGGCCATCTTTGTTTCCGCCACTCCAACGTCCAGGCACATGATTGCGGTTTCGGAGAATTTTGTCGATAATGGCTGGTGTTCCCCCACAAATGAGGTACGGTTTGCGACACGGCTCCAACCAGTAGGAATTTCATGACCTCTCCCATAGAACAACGCTCAATGTTCAACAACGACAGCGCAAATGTGCGAAGTCATCGTGTCCGTCGTGCGACCGCGTTGCCCTCAAACCGTTTTCTTTCGATGACGGTTAACGACGAACCTATCGATTCGCTTGTGCAACCTGTGCTCATTCAAGGACATGCACTGGATGCATTGAACCTCCTGCCCGAAAACAGCATTCAGACGGTGGTGACATCACCGCCGTACTGGTCCCTGCGAGATTACGCTGTCAAGGAGCAAATCGGATGCGACGAATCCCTTGCAGACTACCTTGCCGGCATCGTGAAGACCTTCGACAAACTACGACGGGTTCTTAAAGCGGACGGCACGATCTGGTTGAATGTGGGCGACGCCTACACCTCGGGCAACCGCCGGTATCGTGCGCCGGACAAAAAGAACCGCGCGCGCGCGATGTCCACGCGTCCCGTCACACCGGACGGACTCAAGCCAAAGGATCTGATCGGACTTCCTTGGAGGCTGGCGTTCGCACTACAGGATGCCGGATGGTGGCTTCGATCCGAAATCATCTGGAGCAAACCAAATGCCCACCCGGAATCCGTGCGAGATCGACCGACGAAAGCGCATGAAATCGTGTTTCTCCTATCGAAAAATCAGGACTACTATTACGATGTCAAGGCAGTCCGTGGACCAAATGGCCGCCGTCTTCGGACGACATGGGAAATTCCGACGGAACCCCGGAAACAAAACAATGGTATCGTGGACGGTCATCCGGCCGTTATGCCGGCGGTGCTTGCCCAGCGCTGTTTGAGGATAACAAGCAGGCCCGGGGACTTCGTACTTGATCCCTATGCCGGCTCAGGCACGACACTGTTGGCAGCGCAGGGTCTGGGAAGACAATGGGTTGGCATTGAATTGAAACCAGCCTTCATCGATTTGATGCAACACAGGCTTATGAATCGGTGACACTCGCCGAACTGAAAAAGCGGCTTGATACGCTTTCCCCGACAGGAATTCGATTCGTCGCCCGAATGGTGAAATCGCTGTCGGCGCCTCCGCAGGCAAGAGTCAACAAACAGAAAACGTGGCTGCCCGCCGACTGGATTGAGTATTTTGGTCTCGCGCTTTCCGTGCACCACGGAACGACAACGCAACCGCTTGAGCAAAAAGGCTTCGAAACGGTTTTCCGCAACGCGTGCGAATCCGTCGGCTGGGCGGTGGAAAGTCCTGTTTCGGAAACCCGAAGGTTTCTGGACCTTCACGTCAAGCGTGATGGTTTTTCTGAACTGAAGCTGTCGTTGAAATCGACGGCTGCACAGCGGCTTTCCCGCACTTCGGCTCACATCTCGAAACTGACCGAAGCTGCATGGATTCAGGACATGCGGACTGCAAAACAACGCCGTGAACGGACCCTAACCCTGTTCCGGGAGTACATGAATGCGGTGGACTCCATCATGATGTTACGGGCATTCCGCAAGGAACAAGGTATCCCCTCAGAGTACCAGCTTGTCGAAATACCGAGCGAAATGTTCCAGTCTTTGCAAAATGCTCCCCTGGTGTCGTTCAATGCTGACGGGCCGACCATTGACTGTTCCTATGGCGGGTATGATGTCGCGGCTCGTGTGTCCCTTGACCGGTCTGATGCAAAGATCACGATCAAGCAGATCCAGCTTGCCGCTTGCACCGTGCATGTGGAGTGGGAAATCGTGTAGCAGTAAACTGATACACATGCCCACCGTCCACGCGTGACCTTATCCCTTTCCTCCTGCTGCCATCACCGACACGCCTTCTGTCACCTTGTATGCGTTCAGTCATTCGTTGACTGAATATCTAGCCTGCATCGGGCGCGACCATGTCGTGTTCCTCCCCATTGTTTGCCCGCTTCTCGGAACATAGCAAAACTATAGCAGAACATAGCATTTCATAGCGGTAAACATAGCAATTTATAGCACAATCATAGCAAAACATAGCGACATCGCAGAAAAAATAGCAAAATCATAGCATGGCATAGCATGGTCATAGCAAAACCATAGCAAGCATAGCGATGCGATGTTTGCGCGAGCAACACCCAACCCACTCTCCTGCCAGTGGGAGAGGGAAGGACAAGGACACTGGATTCCTATACATTGGCCAGATCCCCGATCAAAGCCTGTCCTTGATCCTCGATTAAGAACGTCAAGGACAGGCTATTTTAATCGAGGATCGAGGACAAGCGTCGAGGATGACAGCTAGAGAAAAAGTAACTTCCTCGCTGGATTCTGAATGATAGCCACTCACCCGGGCCCCGCATCACGCGCGGTCGGGTACGCAGGCCCGCCCCTACGAAACCACGATCATGCCCTGCATGCCTCGATGGCCTTTGATGGGACACCGAAAATGATAGATGCCCGGCGGGAGGGTCAGCATGAGTTCAATCCGTTGGCCGGAGGCTAAGGGGACTCCCTGCTCGAAGGAGCCGGCCGGCTCGACGGCATCAGAGACGACTTCGACGTAAGGGCCGGCCAATAAGCCACTCTGAAACCGGTGTGTTTCCCGGCCTTGATTTCTTACCACGATGTGGATCGGCTGCCCCGCCTGTACGTCCACCCGAGCCGGAGAGAAACGAAAATCATCGACGACGATTTGCACGTCCTGATACTCGGCGGAGCAGGCAATCAGACCCAGCATGAGGACCAGCAGGAATTTGACCATCCTCTGGTCCCATGCTAAAGTCGAAGCCCGTGACACGACAACACGGCTTCCATTCTCCCGTTCTCTTTCCTGTCCCATGCTGAAACAAGTCCTGACTATCGCCGGTTCCGACTCGGGTGGCGGCGCCGGAGTCCAGGCGGACCTGAAGGCCATGTCCGCCAACGGCACCTACGCCATGTCGGTCATCACGTCGATTACCGCGCAAAATACCACGGGTGTCACGGCCATTCACGATCTGCCGGCGTCCATCGTCGAAGCGCAGATCGACGCGATCTTTGCCGATTTCGACGTGGCAGCGGTCAAGACCGGGATGCTGTCCTCGGCCTCACTCGCGTCCCTGATCAGCCGGAAGCTGCAACAGTACCACGTGCCCTGGATTGTCGTCGATCCCGTCATGGTGTCGAAAAGCGGACATGCCCTGTTGCAGGGCGACGCGGTTGACGCTGTGAAGCAGACCCTGATTCCCCTGGCTTCCGTCATCACGCCCAATATCCATGAAGCCGAACGGTTGACCGGCCTGACGATCCGGTCTCTGGCCGAAGCCCGCCAGGCGGCCAAGGTGCTTCACCGGCTCGGCTGCCAACACGTCCTGATCAAAGGCGGCCATTTACTGGAACGCCCCGCCACCGATTTGTTGTATGACGGCCGGTTCTTTCGCATGTACAAGGGTGAATGGATCGACACACCTCACACCCACGGCACGGGCTGCACCTTCGCCTCGGCCCTGACTGCACACCTGGCGGCAGGCAAACCCCTTCCCGACGCGGTCAACGCGGCCAAGCAATACGTCACGGAAGCGATTCGCCACGGGCTGGCCATCGGCCATGGCCGGGGGCCCGCCAATCACTTCTATTTCCTCTCGTAGGGACAGGCCTGCGTGCCTGTCCTAACGGACGGCGCCTGCGGGGGCGAAACCCCGCACGAAACAAATAAAGACTCTGGATCCCCGATCAAGTCGGGGATGACAGAAGGAGGGTCGGGGATGACAGAAGGAGGGCCGGAGATAACAGCAAAGGGAAACCCCGGACCGATTGACAGCGCCTCTTGCACTTCTTCAGGATTCGGCCATGCAGGAAACCTCCCTTACCTTTCAGGACGGCGCAGACAATACGGTTGCGGCAATACTGGCGGAGCCCGAAAAGAAAACCGGCCGTGCCGTGATCCTCTGTCATGGATTTCTCTCGAATAAAGACAGTCGGACGAATCTCCGGCTGACGGAACTGCTGTGCCCCCACGGGATCAGCACCTTGCGATTCGACTGGTTCGGGATGGGCGGCTCCGGAGGGGAGTTCAGCCACATTACCGTGGCCACGTGCGTTGACCAATTGGAGCGCGCCATCAGCCTGATGCGAGACCGCGGATATTATGATCTGGGACTGATCGGATCGAGCTTCGGCGGACTCCTGGCTATCCTGGTGGCGCAGAGGCATCCTGAGTTGCGGGCCGTCGGTCTCAAGTGTCCGGTCCCGGATTTTCCGGAAATGCTGGACCACGAATTTGGTCCCAATGGAATTGAAGAATGGAAACGCACCAATTATATTCCCGATGTCACGGGTGGGACGGCACCCATATCTTTGGATTTTTCCTTTTACGAAAGCTGCCGGGTCTTCAATGCTTATGAAGCCGCGCGCAACGTCAACGCCCCCGTCCTGACCGTCCACGGCGAACAGGATGAATTGGTCCCCTTCCACCAGATCGAGCGATTGAAAGCGTCCTTGCCCGGCGACGCGGAACTCGTACTGCTGCCCGGGGCCGACCACCAGTTCGGCAGGCCCGAAGACTTTCGCCGGATGACCGTGCGCCTGGCGAACTGGATGCAGACCCATCTCCCGACGACCAACCGGCCATGAGCACACCGCCCGTCAAATTGACCGAAGAACAACTCGAAGTCTTTCGGGTGCTCTACCCTTGGTATAAGGAAGAAGTGTTCCGGCGCCGGGAACAGATGATGCGCCTTACGGCCTTCGGCAGCGCGTTCCTGGTGTTGCTCCTCATCACGATTCTCGCGCTCTCCCCGCCGGGTCCCGTACACCTCACCATCAAGGTCTTTGCCATTACCGGCACGGCCCTGTTCTCGGCCTTGTTTATCTACCTGATCCTGCAACAACGCGATCGCCACCGCATCGCCAAACAGACCCTGATCGGGATGGAACAGGTGCTCGGCCTGTACGAAGAAAACGTCTATCTGGTCGGGAAAGCGCTATACCCGGAAGATTGGCAAACGGCCTGGTTGAACGACCGGAGCGTGACCGTGTACGTTGCCGTAATCACGGCGTTGACGATCCTCGTCATGGCGTCGATTGTCAGTAAAGGCTGACAGATTCGCAGCCCGGGATCGCGGGAACCCGACCATGATCAAATCCTACCAAGGCGTCACCCCAACCATCGCGTCAACCGCCTTTATTGAAGACACAGCGGTCATCGTCGGCGACGTGGTCATCGAAGCCGACTCCAGCGTGTGGTTTCACAGCGTCGTTCGCGGCGACGTCAACTATATCCGGATCGGCCGGCGGACCAACGTCCAGGACCTCTCCCTGCTCCACGTCACGCACGACACCCATCCCCTGATTATCGGCGACGACGTCACAATCGGCCACCACGTCGTGCTTCACGGCTGCACCATTCAGAATCGGGTCCTAGTCGGTATGGGGGCCGTACTGATGGACGGCGTCGTGGTCGGGGACGATTGCCTGATCGGGGCCGGGGCACTGGTCACCGAACACACCAAAATCCCGCCGGGCAGCCTGGTGGTCGGCTCGCCGGCCCGCGTCAAGCGGCCCCTGCGAGACACCGAGTTGGCGTGGCTCAAGGAATCGGCCCAGAACTACGTCCGCTACGCCCTCGACTATATGACGGGGTAACCCCCGCGGCACTGATCGGCCGATACCGGCAGACCCCATCATTCGCATGGCACACGCTCCACTCGTGATTCTCGGCGCCGGCTATACGGGACGTTTTCTCTACCGCGCGGCCCGGCAGCGCCGTCGTCCGGTCTTCGCAACCAGCCGCGACCCGGAAGCGCATCTGGCCTTTGCCCAACCCGGCCACCGCATCCTGTTTGACTTGGGGCAATCCGACACGTGGAAACAGATCCCCCCGCAGTCGGACATCATCTGGTGTTTCCCGGCGCTACCCCAAGACGTGGCCGGGATCTTCGCACGGCACGCAAGCAACGCCAACAGCCGTTTGATCCTCCTGGGCAGCACCTCGGCTTATCGAGCGGACAACTCCGGGCTCATCGACGAACGCGTGCCGGTCAACCACTCCCTGCCCCGCGTCGCCAGCGAAGAATATCTGCGCATCACGTATGGGGCCACGGTTCTGAGACTGTCCGGGCTGTATGGACCCGGACGACACGTATTTGATTGGATCAGGAACGGAAAAATCAAAAACTCGGAAAAATACGTCAACCTGATCCACGTGGAAGACGTCGCCGAACTGTGTCTGCTGGCCCTGGAACGTGCGGCACCCGGCTCGACCTATATCGTCAGCGACGGCCACCCACGATCCTGGGCCGGCATCTGCCGCTTCGCCGCCAACCGCTTTCAGGTCCCCGTTCCACCACCCACCGCCACCCGCGAAGCGGGGAAACGTCTCTCGCCCCGGAAAATCCTGTCCGATTTCAACTACCGACTCAAACACCCGGACCTGTTCAAAGCTCTCGCCGAACTGGAATCCGAAACCCGGCAAGAAGGGAAACTCAGTCACCGAACAGGTATTTGACCGTCAACATCACCGAGAATTGACGCGGACCGCTGAACGTGGTGTGGTTGGGGAAAGCAGGATCCTCTTGATGCATCGGATGCTTCGAATACGTGCCCGCGTCTTCCACGTCATCCATCAGGGAATACGTCAGCTTCATGCCTAATGCCGTCTCGTCGGTCAGACTGTAATCCGCACCGGCATAGAGATTCCCCATGAAAACCGTATCGGAAAGATCGGCATCCTGTCTGCTGTCGAACCCTGACAGATCTCTCGACTGATCGGCCGTATCCGCATAGCGCGTGGAAAAATGAACGCCGGATACCTCGACAAACGCAACCCCCAGCCCGACACCCACGTACGGGGTGATCCGCGCGAACACGTCAGTGAAGTCGTAATACGCGTTGACCGAAAGCGTGCGTGTCGTGAGATCATCAATATTGAACGTGCCGTTGGACTCCACCATGTTGCCGGGTGGTCGAGTGTCGCGCCTTCCATCCAACAAGGCAATATCCTTGAATTTCTGTTGAATGGCGTTGTTGCGCTGTGAAGCAGACAGTTCCAGTCGCCACTGGTTGAACATGCGGCCCACCGAAATTTCAAAGGCGCTGCCGGCGTCCAGGTCGAGATCATAGGCCCAGCGGTAGCCCGGTATCGTCTCATTGCGACCCGGGGTGGAACAAAAACCGGAATCCGGATAGCAATAGACATCCCGGTTCCGGCCCGTCTGATCAATTTGGGACGTCCAATTCACTCCGATTCCCCCGCCGACGTACCACCCTGACCGTCCCGGACCCGCGTCGGCTTCACCGGACGAGAGAACAACCATCAATGCCGCACCGATACCGAACACCCACCGCGTTGATAACCTCATCGAGAATCTCCCTGAATACATGAAACGTGGCTATAGAGAAGAATGCGAAAGAAGAAAAAAGTATAAATAAAGCCGGTGACGATTTCCATAACGAAAAACCGTTTTTTTCCTGTTTCTCTTATGCCGTCAACGAACCTCTAACATACCATCCACCCTTGCGAAACGGATTCAAGAACATGGTACAGTTACCATCATCAACGCTTTCCGGCGCATTCGTTTTTCACCATCTCACTCAAAAGGTAGAGCCATGACACACCCTCCGTCTCCGTCTCCGGTCCTGTTTTTAGAAACGGCTTTTGCGATTCAACGCACGTGTTCCATCAGAGCCGCCGTCGATCTGGAAGTGTTCACGGCCATCAAGGAAGGGCAGAATACCGTGCCCGCCCTTGCCAACCGGTGCGGCACGGCGGAGCGGGGCATGCGTATGTTGGCCGACTATCTGGTGATGCTCGGGTTTCTCACGAAATCGGAAAACACGTACGCTCTCACGCAGGACTCCGAGGTGTTTCTGGTCAAAACTTCGCCGGCCTATCTCGGTGGGACACTGGAATTCCTTCTCAGTCCGACGCTGTTCAACGGCTTCTGCGACCTCACCCAAGCCGTCCGCAAAGGCGGGACGACGTTGCCTGATCAGGGGACGATCGCCGAGGAACATCCCGAGTGGGTCACCTTCGCCCGGGCGATGATGCCCATGATGGTCGGACCGGCGAAATGGATCGCCGAGCATCTGGCGTCAACGGGCGGGACGATTCTCAAGGTGCTGGACGTCGCCGCCGGGCATGGACTCTATGGCATCGAGATCGGCAAACGGTTTCCGGGCGCCGAAGTCACCGCCGTTGATTGGCCCAACGTCCTGACCGTGGCACGGGAAAACGCGGACGCCGCGTCGCTGGGAGACCGCTTCACCACCATTCCCGGCAGCGCCTTTGACGTCGACTTGGGCGAAGGGTACGACCTGGTCCTGTTGACCAACTTTCTGCATCACTTCGGGACCCGGGAATGTGAGGATTTCCTCCGTAAAGTCAAGGGCGCCATGGCGCCGGGTGGCCGGGTCATCACCTTGGAGTTTGTCCCGAATGACGATCGGATCAGTCCCGCGTCCGCCGACTTTACCCTCATCATGCTGGTCACCACCCCGGCGGGTGACGCGTACACGTTCAAGGAATGGGACGCCATGTTTCAAAACGCCGGATTCGGCCACAGCGAACTGCTCGCGGTGCCCAACTCCAAAGAACACATCATCATCACGCATCACACGGCGTAGACAAACCAACCCCTCACCTCCCGTTCTCTCCCACGGTGGGGAGAGAAAGAAACGGGGAATGACATCTACGCTGTTTCCCGGCCCAACGGCTTCACGATCATGAGTAACGCGGCTAGGAGGGTGAGGTTGCTCATGAGGGCCACCATCATGGCAAAGCCGGTGAGCAAACCGAAGTAGATGGTCGGGATGAAATTGGAGAAGGCCAGAATGCTGAACCCCACGGTAATCGTGAGCGCCGTATAGTAAATGGCGCGACCGATACTGCCGTGGCACGCCAGGATGGTTTCCCGATACGTTCGATGTTTCACAAATTCCACCTGAAACCGGTGAATGTAGTGAATGGCGTGATCGACGGCGATGCCCACCGTGATCGCCGCAATCGTAATCGTCATGATGTCCAGGGGAATCCCCCACCACCCCATCAATCCAAGCACCGCACAGGCAGCCAACAGGTTCGGCAGAATCGCCACGATCGACAGCGAGACACGGCGAAAGAGTACGATAAACATCAGGAGAATGCTCACGAAAACCATGCCCATCGTCAAAATCTGAGACCGATAGAGACTGTGCAATAAATGACTGTAGAGGAGCGCCATGCCCGTCGGATGCACGGTCGCCTCGGCAAATCCCATTTCCTCGACCAGGTACGTTTGGATGCGCTCGATCAATTCTTTTCGTTTGAGCGTCGGCGCGGATTCGATCAGGCGCATGGTCAGACGCGTTTGGTTGCCATCGGGAGACAGGTACGGATCCAGCAGCGCTCCTTTCACGTCCTCAGGGACGTACTTCCTCAGCAGGGCCAATTCATAATCATCCGGCATCAGGCCGTCATTCAACTGCTTGAGCACTTTCATGCCCGTGGCCAGGGACAGGACCTTACCCACTTCCGGCAATGATTCGAGATAATCGTGAATCGTTTCGATCTGCGTCAACCGGTATCCATTGAACCAATAGGAAGTCTCCCCAGCGGCATCTTCATCCTGGGCGAACGGATCGTCCATTGGATCATCGAAGGGATCTTCCGTCGCTTCAAGCGGAGCGGCAATCGATTCGTCGGCGTCAATCACAAAGTCCAACGGAATGGTCCCTCCCAACTTCCTGTCAATCAATTCCATACCCCGGTAAATTTCCGTCGTTGTTTTGAAATGATCGATAAACCGGTTTTCCACTTCCAATTGCCTGATCCCTATTCCACCCAGCACGGCCAACAGCACTGAGGCCGCCACAATCGGCTTCGCGTACCTGAGCGTGAAGCCCGCCACTGCCATGGTAAACGCTTTGGTGGCATCCGTTCGCAGACTGACCTTCTCCGGTTTCAGCAACACCAGCACCGCGGGGAAATACATGAAATTCAGCACGAACGCCAGGGCGATACCGATCGTCATCATCCAGCCAAAATCGATGACGGGCCGGATGTCACTGACGATCAGGGAACAGAACGCCACGATTGTCGTAATGGCCGTATAAAAGCAGGGTTTCGTCATGTCCTTCATCGTGCGAAAGACCAACGTGTTCTGGTCCGCGTTCGGGGTTTCGTCTTTCAGAATCCGGTAACGCACGATGAGGTGGATGGTTAAAGACATGGTAATGATGAGCAACAACGACACGAAATTGGAGGAAATCACCGTTACCCTCCAATCCATGAAGCCCAGGTAGCCCGTCATCACGATAACGGAAACCAGGCAACAGGACATGGGCAACAGCACCCAGCGCAACGACCGGAAGAAGTAGATCAACGCCGCAAGCAAGAACGCGAGGATGCCGGCGCCGAACGTGATAATATCGTGTTCGATGAAACTGATCATGTCGGCGACGATCATGCGCCCCCCGCCCAGATACAATTGGGCATGCTCACGATACGTATCGAGAATGCCGCGGACGACTTCCGTCTCTTGATTTTCGGTCGCGATAACGGTGGCGTGATATCTGTGAAAGGTCTGCTCGACCGACTCCAAGGCTGCGGCGCCTTCCGGCGTGAGTCCCGACGTGACCGCCTTCTCTCTCAACCGGTTTCGTTTGTTCAGCAGCGCATTGTAGGTCGCGTCTTCCTTAAAGATGACTTGCAACGCCGTCGTGCGGCCGTCCGAATTGATGAGGTTATTTCGATAGAAGGGGCTTTCCAATAACTCTTTCCTGGCCAGTTCTCTATCGGTACCCGGGGTCTCCAGCGTCCGGATCCCTTCCCCGTCTTTCAATTTCGTCAGGGACGTCCCCGGACTATTCACAAGCGGGACGTCCAGAATAGAATGGACCGACTCGACTGAATCGATCCGGGCCAATTCATCGCGGAGTTTTTTTAAGTGGGCAAGCGAAGAGGGAGCGAACAAGTCGTCGTGCGGGGTGTAGACGACAATGAGAAAATCGTCCGAGCCGTAGATCTCACGGCTGGCCCGATAATATTTCAGTGCTTCATCATGCTCCAGGATAATCGACTCGGAGGACGCATCAAGCTTGAAGTCCGGAACGTAAGACCCGAAAAATGCCACAAGGACGAACACCAGCCCTATGGCCGCCATCGGCCGGTCGATCACGAACGCTTTATACAACCGGAGCAGGCGTGCACTCACCGTCCTTCTCTCTGTAGGGGTTGCCTCGGTGCTGTGCCGTTCCGAACCCGGCATCGAAGGCCAGAACAATGCTCTGCGACTACCGTAAATAAACGCATTCCTCGACGCAAGAGAAAAAGCCAAATCCGGCTGACCCGTCTTCCATGCCAGGCACGATTGGCACAAACAGGCGGGCCAGTGGCAGAATGGGTCGAAAGAAAGAGCCGGGACACGGTATAATCAATATTGACGGTCAAGGCTCAGGAATCGCAAGGAGGAAAACGCATGACTGAGACGACGGACAACAACAAAGACGTCGCCACACTCGGAGGCGGATGCTTCTGGTGCATCGAAGCCGTGTACCAGCACGTACGGGGCGTGACAACAGTGCTATCAGGCTACATGGGCGGCAAACAGCCCAACCCCTCCTATGAAGCCGTCTGCACCGGCGTGACCGGTCACGCCGAAGTCGTGCAGGTCACGTTCGACCCTGCCGTCGTGACCTACCGTGACGTGTTGCAAATCTTTTTTGCCGTCCACGACCCCACGACGCTCAACCGCCAGGGTAACGACGTCGGCACGCAATACCGGTCCGTCATCTTTTACCATTCCCCGGAGCAAGCCGCCGTGTCCAGGGACGTCATTGCCGCCCTCACCGCGGACAACGTGTTCGCATCCCCGGTCGTCACGGAAATCTCACCCGCCCAACCGTTCTACCCGGCAGAGGCCTATCATCAGGAATACTTCATGCGAAACCCCGGCCAACCCTATTGCGCCTACCTCATCGCCCCCAAACTCGCCAAATTCCGCCAGCAATTTACCGCCAAACTGAAGCCCGGTTCATAACCTGCGATTCGACTCGTGCGGTCTCTCTCAGTCGGAGGACGACACGGGCAGACAATAGAAAAGGCAATCGCTCACGGCAATGTCCGGGGTCGTGGTCATCATCATGATGCGGGAAGCCTGTGCGACCACAAGCCGGCCGGCGTCCACGGCAAACAACTCCGGGGTCCGGTCACGCCCCTTGGCGTCACGGGCCACCACCACGCCGGGCGAGGGGTCCCGGACCCACCCCAGAATTTCCCCGTGATTCAGGATGCCGAAATTGAAGTGGTCGGCATCCGCCCGCAACGTCAGGTCCGCGCCGGGCATGGCTGCGGCACCATACGCCACCTGTTTCCCCGACGCCAACGACACCCGGATGGGGTGATGAAAAGTTTTCACGCGCGCAGAGCGCCGGGGCGCGTCCCATAACGATTCCGCCATGGCGTAGGACTTGAGCGCCGTCATCGCGGTTTGATCGGAACGGATATCGCCGGCTCCCCCGCATTCGGCAGTAATGGTGGGGCAATCGTCTTCCGTAGCTTCCATCAAGGTCCCCAGCCGCAGATCCGTCACGATCAGATGGTTTGAGACCAGAGCAGTCAGGGCTTTTTGTGGTTCTCCCAATCGCGTCGTCACGCCGTATGCGGGACTGCGACCGGACGTATTGTGAAAATCCACCAGAGATTCGGGAGCAATGACGCGCAACCGGTCAAGCACCCCGGCCGCCAGACGCCCTTCACGGCCCTCGAACGGCATGCGGAAACAGCGGTTCAGGTCCCGGCAGTCCGGCAACTGCCTGTGGGCGAATCCCGGTGGAGCCGACGCAGCATCCACAGCCCCGATAAAACAGGCGAGATTGACGCGGGGCCTGCGCCCCGCACGAAGCCACTGGAAAATCGCCCGGACCCCGGAGGGTTCGTTGCCGTGCAACAGAGTTGTGACAGCCCGCGTTCGGGAGGGATCTTCTCCGGTCAAAAATACCCACGCCGGCCCGCCCAAGCGCGCCAGGAATTCTTCCACTGTCGCACCGACATCCTGGGTCGTGGGGTCCGTCCATTCCCCGGCCACGATCTCACTCAATCGGGTATTGTCCATTATTATTTCTCTTCTTTTTTGCTGGCTTTATCATAAAATTCATGTTATTCTGTCTAAATTTGGGAATTAGTACGTCTCAATCTTGCGAGACGACCGGAGCCATCCATCGGGGTTTTCATGATGTGAGTGTTCGCACGTCACACGGTCTTTTCGCCCCGGTGTGATTATAATAACTGAATGGATTGAAAAACACACAGCCTTTGTCTCACGATTCAAAACGTCAGGTAATCCGCCTGTACTACAGAAGACCGGTTGGATATAGACATAAGGGGTTGCACCATGCCAAAAGCTAAAAACGCAGGAGGCCGCGGGACGTTGGAACCGCTCAGCGCCTGGAAACGACACCAAGCCTTGCAGGAATTGGCACGATTCATGGGTCAGGAAGGCCGTCCGCATCTGACACAGTTGGAATACGATCTCGCCGAAGAGAAAGCCTATTCGGTTCAATTTTTTGTTCGGCATTGGGGGTCATGGGCCCGTGCCGTCGAAAAGGCGCGGGAACTGGTGGATCAACAGGAGATCCCTGAACCCGAACAATCTCCCTATGCCGGCTGGGTGAATTGTCTGTGTGGAAAAGCCTGTCATTGTGAAAAACGCTTTTGGAGTCCAGACCGGCGCAAAATCCGGATGTGCGACGCCTGTCGCGCTTGGTCCGACAAGTTGTCAGTGGACGATCAATTCTTTTATTTGACGGACGACACAACGTTAAACACGCGCGCCAGAACCCGAGCCAAACAGGGACGGCCAAAGAAAGACGCCGCCGAACGGGTCAGCGTGAAATAAATGGAACCCGTGAGCCTTGGTCAGGCAGACCGGGGCTCACGACTGTTCTGTTCCGTCCCGCTCCAAGCCCCGACAAGTCGTGTCTTTTTCATTCATCACTTCCGTTAAATCCGTCGCGATAGGACTGCTCAGCGTCATCCTTGCCCTGTTCACGGGCTCACCGGGTTCGGCCTATACCGAGCAACCCGTCACCAACGGCGGCCACGTGTCCGGGAAGGTCGTCCTCAACGGTGCCCCACCGCCGCCCAAGGCGTTTAATCTCATTACCTATCCCGAAACCGTCTTTTGCGGCCGCATTTCCACCGGCACGGTCTGGCGACTGCTTGACCAGGTTCGCGTTGCGCCGGATGGAGGCCTGCAACATGCCGTGGTCATGTTGGAAGGCGTTGACCGGGGCAAACCATTTCCCGCCGCCCCGCCTACGATAGAAGCCCGGGATTGCACGCTGACTCCGCCGGTCATGGCGGTACGGAACCATCAGGACATCAGGATCGTGAACATGGACCCCATTATCCACGACATTCAGATGTATGAAGTCGCTCCCTTCGAGTCCGAGGTCATGTTTCATCGCCCGTTGCGCATGAATCCCCATCACCCCAAGACCGACCCCGGAGCTCACGACCACCTCCCCGGCACGCCGCTCGTCGATACGATCGCCTTTACCAAAGGACGCCGAGTCTTTTACCTGGAATGCGGATTCCACGAGTTCATGCAGACGTGGGGCGTGGCCGTGACCAACCCCTATTATGCCGTAACGGATGCCCAAGGTCATTTCACCATCCCGGACGTCCCGGAAGGCGTCTATACCCTGGTTGCGTGGCACCCCGGCATGGGCGGCATGCTGGACATGAAAGCCGTCGTGCTGAAAGACGATACCCTGCAAGTCAGGTTTGCATTCGAGAACGCCACGGACCGTCGCATGGCGCACACCACGATGGTTGACAATCCCCACTTCGGGATCGGGACGCTCGACACCTTCGGTGAACGCATCGACATTCAACCCACCCACGAAATCCAAGCGCCCTGATTGCAAATATCCAGTATCGTGTGATCAGCTCTGACCTCGTCAAAACGCCGGTCAGAAGGTCTTGCGCAGCCCGAGACTGATCCGGTGATCCTCCCGCGACTCGCTTCCGAAGCGCCCCGAATACCCGCCAAAAACACTCGTCTTCTCATCCAGACTCAAGGCAAACCCCACGTCGGTACTCGCCCAATAACTCGGCGGCCTGAAGCCTTCAAGGGTAAAGCGTCCCGGCATCGTATTGGATGCCGCAGTCACCGAAATCGGATCGTCCTTGAACTCCTTCTCAAGGGCAACATTGGCATAGGGACGAAACGTCACACGTTCCCAGACCAGATTTCTCGTGACACGATAGCCCACCCGCGCGATCAGGGAATCGCGCTCGATACCGGAAAAGTTCATCGAGGTGGAGCGACTTCCGTTTTCCCGATAACCATCGATCGTCTGATCAAGCCAGGCGAGACCCAGGAAGGGACCGTGCTGGAGAATATCGGGCGTACCAAGAATCCAGCCGGCGTCAAATTCGGCCCCGAACTGAGTGGCGCTGCTGGAGCCCTGTTCCGCACGCACCGCCGGTCCAAGGGTGATCGAACGATTGATATCCACCCACGTATTCCCCCCACTCAGGGCACCACTCATGTAGAGTTCATCGCTACGCCACATGCCGTACAACGACCCGATCGCCGCAACGCTATCGACGTCCACGCCGGCAGCCTTATTGTTATAGCGACCGACGCTTAAAGCAGCACCCCACCACAAGTTGGGCTCCGGTCGGTGATTGCCCCCCAGAGTCAGCATCTGTACGTCAGCTTGCGTTTCGCCGAGACGAGGCAGGGCATCCAGCTTATGCCGACCGATGCGTCCCGTTACGTAGGCACGCCAACTCCCGACCGAACGGTCGAGCCCGAGTTCCGCCATCCGTTCAGCGAACACGGCACTGCGGTGAATCCCTGCCATTTCGACGCCCCCTTCGCCGACAAGCGACACTTGGACCGGAGCCGCCAGCGTGGACGTCGCCACGCTCGCGACCATCTCGTGGACCGCGCCGCTGGGATGATTTCGGTCCGCGAACAGATATCGCCGGTTGGCGCCGTCTTCATAGGACACGGGATACCCGGAGCCTTGCGGGCCGCACATGATCGAAACCGCACTTCCGGCGTCCGGCTCCCCACAAGCCGTGCCGGTCACGTCTGTCAAGCCATACGTCTCGTGGCTTTCAATGATTTCATTGAAGAAGGCATGGATATTGACGGGAATGACGCCTTCCTCACGTTCGCGAATGCCGGCGTAGAGTCTCTCATTATAGACGTTGCCCAATGCGGTCAGCGCTCCTTGGACGGCCGTACCCAGATTGACGGCATAGGGAGCCAGACCGATGTCGGGCAAGTTGTACGCCAGAATATAGCGGGCGCCGGCATCTTGGAGACGCCGGACCTGCTCAACGTTGACGGCAGATGCCGCCAACATATGGGCCTGGGCCGTGATGAGGTCATTCAGTAACGAATCGGCGACATCGTTCCCGCCGCCCCAGATCACATAGAGTGCGTTCGGATCGGCTCGCCTGTCCGATTTCAAGAAATACTGGTCGATTTGCTCCGTCACTGTCGGCACCAAATCAGAAGTGCAAGGCGTAGCCGGGTTCATGCAAGCCCCGGCAAAGGCGTAGTTCGAACCGCCAGCGAGCGAATTCATGCCCGACGCGCCGAAGGTTTCCGCCACGATCTCGGACCAGACCGGATCGGGATTGGTGGTGAAGCTGCTGCCCGGAGGCAGTGGCCGCAGGCTTCCAACATTGCCGGAGTCGCTTAGGCTGTCGCCGAATATGACGAAGTTGCTGAAATTCTGGCCCCATGCGCTACCGGTGAAACCAAGAATGAAAACAAGAACGCCGAACAGACGAACGTGACGAAACATGGTACGGTCTCCCTTCGTTTTCCCGACAATGCCCATCCGGATGATCCGCCACCAACCGTGTGTCTCAGTTTGTTCTGGGTTGAATAGAACGCGCGCTCTTCACTCGCATGACCTACTATCACATCATGGTGCCCCCGAGACGATTCGAACGTCCGACCTGCGGTTTAGGAAACCGTTGCTCTATCCACCTGAGCTACGGGGGCAACCAACGATATGCCGTACGGGGAAGGATGCGTCGAAAAAAATCGAAGTCTACCGCAATGATCGGGACGGAACAAGCAAGTGTATGGGTGAGGAAAGCGTAGCACTTGATAGTGAGTAGGCCGGGTTAGCCCCCGACACCCTGCCAACCCATCGGATTACACTTCGCTAATCCGACATGCAACTGACCTACGCTGCTCACCACTCCTCGACAGGCAAGTCCTCGATTTCCCTAAAGTGCAGGTCGCGGGAGACGACAGTTAGGCCATGTTGCTGCGCGATTGCTGCAATCCAGATGTCATTTTCAGGAATCGGCCGGCCCTTTGCGCGCAGACCTGTCTTAATCCGTCCATAGTGCAGAGCGGTGGTGCCATCGCAGTAGAGAATGGCCGTGGAAGCTGCCAAGGAGTCAATGCGTTCGGCGTTGTCATCGGGATGAGCTGACTTAAATGCTCCGAAATACAGTTCGCCAAGTGCGATGCTTGGAAGGAAAACTGCGTCTGTTTCCACCAAACGGGAAAGAATGGCTTCGTCCTTCGCGAGGATACCGATGAGAATGTTGGTGTCCAGGAGGACACTACCACTCACTCTCGTTTATCCTTTCGCAGCCCTCCTCGATGACCGCGGCTATCTGCTTGAGGTCATCCGGATCAATCGCGCCGGCGAATCTCGCCAAGTCCTTCCTGGCCTTCCCTGTAGGCCATGCAGCCAAGCTCTTCGCGTAGGCAACTACTCTCTGTTGCTCTTCTTGCGATAGCCGAGCCATTTCCTTGAGCAGCTCTTCCTGCAATTTCGGACTCACGGCACAAAACTCCCTTCGCATGATGGTCAGACTCTGTCCATTATCATTCCCTGCCGTATTGGCGTCAAGAAGCGAGGACCATCCTGACTTTTCATGAGAGACGGTTGGTTCAAGGGGCCGTTGAACGGTATGATGGGCCGTAAGATGCAAGCCGTTCGACTCCCCCGCCCAAGGATCAACCCGTGAAGCCCATCGCCAATCCGCCGAACCCCTTTGACTCGCATCACCGGGAACTGCTCGAACCGGCGCCCCACGTCGCAACCCAAGTGTTTGAGGAAACAACCGGAGCCATTCTGAGTCGAAACGACAGCCCGGACCTGCCCTTCCGGTGGAGCGTGAACCCGTATCGCGGCTGCTTCCACGCCTGCGCCTATTGCTATGCACGCCCGAGTCACCAATATTGGGGGTTCGGCGCGGGCACGGACTTCGAATCCAAACTCATTGTGAAACCCAACGCGGCGGCGGCGCTTCGCGCGGCCTTTTTGAAACCCTCGTGGCAAGGCGAACTCGTGGTCTTTTCCGGCAACACCGACTGCTATCAACCGCTGGAAGCCACCTATGAACTCACCCGAGACTGTTTGGCCGTGTGCGCGGAATTTCGCAACCCCGTCACCGTGATTACCAAGGCCGCACTCATTCAACGGGATCTCGACCTGCTGCACGTCCTTCATGAACGGGCTTGGATCCGCGTGTATTTCAGTATCCCGTTTGCCGACAACGACGTCGCTCGAAAAGTCGAGCCGCAAACGCCGTCCATCACCAAACGCCTGGAGGCCATGGCCGCCCTGTCCGCAGCCGGCATTCCCACGGCCGTCATGATCGGTCCCGTCATTCCGGGCCTGAATGAACAGGACATTCCCCAAATTCTTCGCCTTGCGAGACAGGCCGGCGCCACGCGCGCCGCCCATACGCTGTTGCGGCTCAACGACAACGTGCAAGCGGTGTTTCTGGAGCGGATGGCCGAGGCCTTTCCCGACCGCGTCAGGAAAATCGCCAATCGTCTGAAAGAGACCAGGGGCGGCACGTTGGAAGAAAAGCGGTTCTTCGCGCGACACCAAGGCCGGGGATCGACGTGGCACACGATCGAACAATTATTCGATCTGGCATTTCGCAAAGAAGGCTTTCATCGATTCGAGAAAGAAGAAGACGACGTCCCTGCGACCTTCACCAGGCCGCCGTCCGATCAACTCAAGCTGTTTTGAGAAATCTTCACGTTTTTCAGTTGGCATACGGCTGCTTCTCTCTTTACAATCGTCGGGAATTGTATGTATTCGGCAATTCGTTGACAGTTCCCCTTCTGTCATCCCCGACCCCGATCGGGGATCCAGGGGTTTTCTTTTTGTATGTGTAGCCGCGCCATCTCATGGCGTTTCTTGCTCTTGGCCTTTCCAGGCCACATGAGATGCGGCAACCACAACTGCAAAAAACAAAGACCCTGGATCCCCGATTAAAAATAGCCTGTCCTTGACGTTCTTAATCGAGGATCGGGGATGACAGAGGAGGGGTCGGGGATGACAGCAAGGAGATTCTTCACTTCGCTCAGAATGACAATCTTGGGCGCTCAATCCCTCTATTCTGTCAACGAATCAGTGAACACAATCAAAGCTGACAGAGGAAAATGTTGAACGTACGAAAAAAGGTGACAACATGCTGAATGGTTGGCGGAGGAGAGGACTGATGGCCGCATGCCTGGTTGGGATGATCGGCCTCATGGGATGCGAGGACGCGAAAGCCCCATGGGACAGGCATATAGACCGTGGCGATCTTCTCTTCCAACAAGGGCGGCTCAAGGAGGCCAAGGAACAGTACGCCGCCGCGCTCAAGGAAGCGGAAACCTTCGGGGAACAGGATCTCCGGCTTCCCCGGACACTGACGAAACTGGCCGCTCTCCACGACGCGCAGGGCGAATACACGCAGGCCGAACCGCTGTTGAGTCGCGCCGTCAGCCTGAATGAAACGATTCTTGGCGATCGCGATCCTCAATTCGCCGCCAGCCTGAGTAACCTCGCGGCCCTGTATTTCGCGCAACGACACTACGAAAAGGCCCTGCCCCTCTTTGAACGGGCCTTGCACGTTCGTGAACAGGCACTCGGCAAGGACCATATTGATTTGACCCTTGACCTGAAAAACCTGGCGGGCGTACTGGCCGCTCAAGAACACTATGCCCAAGCGGAGACGCATTTAACACGGGCCCTTGCAATTACGGAACATGCCACGGGCCCGGACGACCCTCAACTGGTGGAACGTCTCAACAATCTTGCGCTCCTGTACCGGGCCAGACAGGACTATGACAAGGCCATCCCGTTGCTGAAACGCGCACTCGCCATCAATACGAAACAATACGGCGGCGAGAGTCCGGGGCTGCTCGGCAGTCTCAACAACCTCGCGTCCATGCTCGTGACCCAAGGCGACCCCGACAAAGCCGAAGAGCTGCTGAAGCAGGCGCTCACCATCACCGAACAATCATTTGGTCCGGAGAACCCACGATTGGTGGCCAGCCTGACCAAACTCGCAGACTTCTATCGCCTGCAAGGACAATTTGAGAAGGCCGAACCCTTGCTGGCCAACGCATTGGAAATTAACGAAAAGAAATTCGGCGCGGAGCATGAAAAAGTTGCCAACGTCGCCAACAATTTGGCGCTGCTCTACTTTTTACAAGAGAAATACGCGAAAGCCGAACCGCTCTTCACACGGGCGCTTGCGATCAACGAAAAAACTTTAGGCAAGGAACACCCGATTGTCGCCCGCATGCTCAAAAACTACGCCGCGCTGTTGAAGAAAACCAACCGCGCACAAGAGGCACGGAAACTCGAAGCCCGAATTAACACCATCGAGAAAGAGTGAAAAAGCTCAAGTCAGAGGTTCAAGACTATGGTAAACTTTCGAACGCAAATCGTATGAGATAGCGGGTAATGGCAAGCACAATAAAAACAGTGGTTAAAGAGCCCCTTGGCGAATACAACAATTGGGACGCCAATAAAATTCAAAACGATGACAGCGCTGCGCACCGGTGGTACCGGTTTGTACTTTCCTTCCCTCCACATTTGGTTCGCGATTACCTGGATGATTTCGGTGTACGGAACGGCGGGCTGGTACTGGATCCATTCTGCGGAACCGGAACAACGATCGTAGAAAGCAAAAAGTTAGGAATCTCTGGTATCGGCCTTGAAGCATTGCCCATGGCTCACTTTGCGAGTTGTGTGAAGACAGATTGGAGCCCTTCACCTGATGGACTGGCTGAGCATGCTCGACGTGTAGCCGATAAAACGTTGCATCGCTTAAAGGCTGACAACATTCATGATGCTCCGTTCTTCTCCGTTCCCTCAGACTCAACGAATGGACTGCGCGCCTTACCATCGGAAGTCGAGAAGATCCTGCTAAAGAACTCCATCAGTCCATTACCGTTGCACAAAGTTTTGGTCCTGCTAAACGTACTGGAGGAAGAACAGGACAAACAATTCCTGGCTCACGAAAAGTTAGCATTAGCTAAAGCATTGGTAACTGACATCAGCAACCTACACTTTGGCCCGGAAGTCGGTGTGGGAAAGTGCAAAGACGATACCCCTGTCGTGGGGGCATGGCTGTCTCGCATCAACGCCATGACGGAAGACCTCCGACAGCTTCCCAGAAAAAATGGCGCAACGGCTCGCGCATTTCTGGCTGATTCGCGTCAAATTCCCAGAGTACTTGAACCAGAGTCGATCGATGCTGTTATTACCTCCCCTCCTTATCCCAATGAAAAAGACTATTCGCGGACCACACGGCTTGAAACAGTCCTCTTGGGTTTCGCACATAGCATGCCTGAACTGCGGACGTTGAAGAAGACACTCGTACGATCCAATACACGAAGCGTCTATAAAACGGATGATGATGATAGCTGGGTGAAGGGACATAGAGAGATTGAAGCCATTGCGCGTGAAATCGAAGAGCGACGCACGATGCTTGGCAAAACCTCAGGGTTTGAACGACTCTATCACAGGGTAACGAAGTTATATTTCGGCGGGATGGCAAGACATCTTGAAACAATGAAGCGTGTCCTGAAACCCGGAGCCCAGTTAGCGTACGTAGTGGGAGACCAGGCTTCTTATTTGCGTGTCATGATCCGGACGGGACAAATTCTTGCTAGCCTGGCGAAATCACAGGGATATGAACCTGTAAGGATTGACCTATTCCGAACACGATTGGCGACGGCAACAAAGGAACAACTTCGAGAAGAGGTTCTTGTACTGCGGTGGCCGGGTAGAAGGCGATCTGCAGGAAGGAAATACGACTATGGCAGAACCTAACCGGTATATGCAGATCATCGAACGCATTTTCCTGTCAATTCACAAGAAGGATCAACAGGAAGTGCTTTTCAGCCGTTCCGACATAGAAAAGGCTGCCTCACAATTGAACATCAGACTGCCGAAAAACCTTGGGGATGTTATTTACAGCTTTCGTTATCGTGTGTCGTTGCCGTCTTCAATTCGAAAACGCGCCCCCAAAGGCAAAGATTGGATTATTCGTCCGGCCGGACGTGGACAATACCGGTTTGTCGCAACCGAGATGGCTCAGATCACACCGACGAAGTACATGGCTGAGACAAAAGTGCCGGATGCAACGCCTGGCCTGATCTCGATGTATGCCCTGAATGATGAACAAGCCCTACTTGCAAAGTTACGATACAATCGACTGGTTGACATCTTTACACGGGTAACGTGTTATCCGTTGCAAAGCCATCTACGCACCGCAACTCCACAACTTGGACAAGTCGAGACGGATGAAATCTATATAGGAGTGGATAGACGTGGTGCGCACTATGTTTTTCCCATACAGGCGAAGGGCAAGACAGATCGCCTCAACGTGGTACAAATCGAGCAGGACATTGCGCTGTGCAGACACAAGTTCCCTACTCTGATCTGCAGACCGATCGCCGCCCAGTTTATGCGTGACGATCGCATAGTACTTTTCGAGTTTGAGGAAAGTGAACAGGGAGTCGTCATTTCGTTCGAAAAACACTATAGGCTTCTTCCTCCTGAAGAAATCGATCAGGAGGAACTAACAACCTATCAAGGACGAAATGATAATGAATAACGTACGACATAAAGGACCTTCCCGTTGTGCCCCTCTTGCATGAAGGCTGCAAAAGCCGCACAATGAGGAAAAGGGAAACCGGATGGAAAATGCTCTTCGATACGTGATCGTTTTTTTGTGGTGCGTGGGGTTCGGATTTTTCAGCGTCATGGGCTATTTGGATGACACCATGATGACTTCTCCGATCCTGGCCGGACTCTTGGCAGCCCTGGTCGTCTATTGCGCCATCGAGTGGTCCGCGAAAAAGAAGAGGTTCCAACCCATTCACCAGACCGAAAAGGGACACGGCGGCCACGCCCTGTCCGCACGAATGTCCCATGGAATTCGAGCCTGTCTGTCGGTCGTCAATCTCCCTGCGTGGGGCAGCATCAGGAAGCGGTTCCTGACGACGAACAAGTCCTCGGGTTCTTCCAAAAGCCTGCCCTGAGCGTAGCGCTTCGAAGTCGAAGGGGCACCTGACCCCGTTTTCCGAAACCGTTCGGCAAGTCTCCGTCTACCGGACACCCGCCAGCGACAACGCCCGGTTGGGCGCACGCTTCAAAGCCAATGAAAATTCACGCCGCGCCTCGTCGAGTTCCCCCAGGCTCAAGAGCACTTCGCCAAGTAACTCATGCGTCGGCTTGACCGGAAAGACCGGACCGGCGGTAAACGGCATGGCATCTTCCATGGAAGCCGTTTCCCGTAACAGCGTGAGCCCCTCGGCAACGCGTTCCTCCACAAACAACTTCAGGGCGGCCAGTTGGTTTTTCATCACGTGCACCGGTCGCCCTTGCGCCGCATCCTTCGCCTGATCCGCTTGCCGGAACTGCGCCAACACCCGGTCAGCCACGTCTCCCCGTCCGGTCTTGAAGGCACTCAGCCCAATGGCGAACAACTCACTCATCGCTGCTGAGGCCTGCACGGTTGATCGATCACGATCGAACCCGGTCACGTCCCATTCCTCGGTCTCAATGATATACGTCGCACGCATGGCAGCCCGGTATCGCTCTATGACTCGGGACTTGACGGCTTCGGCGTCCTCTTCAACCATACGGAGAAAGGGCTTGGCCTCTTCTACCCGCCCCTGCTGAAGCAAGGCGTACATCAACCAATGTGCCACGTGATAGGAACGCTCCGCCACGCCCAATCCTTTGTGAAGTCGCCGTTCCTCACTGGCCGACCAACTCCGCTCATTGGCTTGAACGACGTCATCCCAGAGCCCCAAGGCCATAAAAATGTGCGAGGGCATGTGCCGGGCATGTGGGGCTGCCGGGGCGAGATCCGCATAAACGCGCGCCGCTTCCAGGGCCCCTTGAGCATGTGCCGGGTCGTCCAGCGCGTGAATCAAATAATGAACCGCGCCGGGATGTCGCGGATTTCTTTTGAACACGGCCCGGACAATGGACGCGGCGTCCAGATAGAGGTCCTCAACCCGTTTGCCCTGCGCGGCCCCCAACATCGAGAGCGCATAGAAGGTTTGGGCATTATCATCATCGGGAAATTGCCGGGCGAGGGCCTGCATGGCAGCCATATACGCCCGGTCGCGCTGCGGTTTATCTCCGTCCCCGTACAACGCCTCAACCGCGCGCAGATAACCTTGTTCCCGTTCGGTGGGCGCCGCGGCCACTCGCTGGTCGGGCGTGGGAGCCAATCGCTGCAACACCTCCAAGGCCTGCTGAACGTCCTGCTGCCCCCACAGGGGATGAGTCATCGTCATGGCTTCTCCCCAGTAAGCCATGGCAAAACCAGGATCGAGTTCCCGTGCTTGCCGGAAGGCCGCTTGGGCATCGTTATATTCGAAGTTGTGTAACAGCAACACGCCCCGGAGAAACGGGTGTTGGGCCTCCGGGGAACCCGAGGCGGGAAATTCAATCTCGCCAAGTGAGGACGCGTTTGTCGCATCGGAACCCGGCCGGTTCACGTCCGGACGAGGGTCCGGGACAAAGCCGGTTCGATGCAACATCCGAACCTTGGGAAGCGTCTCCCGGTCGAGGACAACGGATCTGTCCAGCAGGCCGTTTTGAAACAAAATCCAGGCCGTCACGGCATAGACCTGATCCGGCGTCAGGGATTGCGGGGCCACAAACGGCATCGCCCGATAAATGTAATCGAACAGGGTCGTGGCATACGGCCAATAACTTCCGACCGTCTTCACGGGGCGCAGATTCGCCAGTGTCCCCTGCCCGCCGACCAACTTCGGGTTGGGACCTTCCACACCGGTCGAGCCGTGACAACCTGCACAACGCCCGGCATACACGCGCGCGCCTTCCTCTACGGTCCCCCTGCCGGCCGGCAGCCCTTTACCGTCAGGGCCAACGTCAATGTCCCAGGCTTGAATCTCCTCCGGGGTTGCCACCCGTCCGAGGTGAACGCGATCACTCTTCGATACTCCCCACGCGTCAGCCGAACCACTGACCGCCATGATAAACAGCGCGAAAAGAAAACAGGCTTGTCGTTGAAACACCATCCGTATCCCAACCGGTTTCCTCATGGCGGCGCCCTCATACCTGAACATTCCGCACGTTCCCCTCTTCGTCGATGTGCCAACTCTGGATGGCATTGTAATGGTAATACGAATTGGTCCCCCGGACGTCCACCAACTCCTGCCGCGTCGGTTGCCGGTACCCGGTTTCATCGATACAACGGCTTTGCAGGACGGCTTCCCCCCCGTCCCACCACCAATCGAGACAAAACCTGGTGTAACATTTCGGCAAAACGGGCAACTGCAACATCGCGGTTCGCCAGTTCTTTCCCCCGTCCACGCTCACTTCCACTGTCTCAACCCGGCCACGCCCGCTCCACGCCAACCCCCTGATTTCAACGTAACCCGTCTTTTTCAATCGCTGCCCGCCGGAAGGGACCGTGATGACGGATTTCGCTTCCATGTCAAAGGTGAATTGGCGCGCGGTCCCATCCGGCATCAGATCGGTATATTTCGACGTCTCTTCACGAGTCATCAATGGAGAGGAAACCAGTTTCAGCCGTCGCAACCATTTAATGCACGCGTTGCCTTCAAAACCCGGCACCAACAAGCGCAGGGGATAGCCTTGCTCCGGACGGAGTGGTTCCCCGTTCTGTCCGTAACATAACAGGGCTTCATCCAAAACCCGGTACAACGGGAGACTCCGCGTCATCGCCGCGGCATCGCTGCCTTCGGCTAACATCCAGGCAGCCCCGGAGATGAGCCCCGCTTCCGCCAGGACCGTGGAAAGTCGAACACCAGTCCACTCACTGGTGCTCGTCAGGCCATGGATCTCCTGCACGGTCTTGCCCTTCGGCCCCTTCCATTCCTTGCCGCTGTTACCCGAACACTCGACAAAGACAAGACGTGATGTCGCGGGAAAGCGTTTCAATTCGGCGATGGTAAAGAGCAGCGGCCGGTCCACCAAGCCATGGACCAGAAGCCGGTGCTTTGCAGGATCGATGAGCGGCACGCCGTTATGGTGGCGTTCAAAATGCAAGGCCGAAGGCGTCACGATGCCATGCAAATCCTGTAAGGGCGTTCTCGACCGCTGTGGCTTGGTCAACCGCTTGGCACGTTCGAATGGCGAGCGTCGCCCATATTCCGTTGCCAAGGCCCCAGGCACTCGTGTGGGATCGCCGGAAGCGTTCGCCGCATGCCCCAGAAAAGGCGCCAGCAACACGTGCGCCGCAGCCGCCCCGAACAATGACGTGGCACCGGTCAAGAACGCTCGACGCGTCGGTGGCTCTTTCGGTCGCGTGGTCACACGGGCGCCGCTCGACGGGACTCCCGGCTCCCGTTCGCCAAGCGTTGACTCCCCGGTTTGATCAGCCATCTTTTGGTTCTCCAGAAGATTGTCCAGCGTGAGAAACAGTGTAAACGAAACCGGCAATGGTTGAAAGCCACCATCAAAAGAAGAACAGGCCATGATTTTTTGCTTGACTGCCCGTCCGCGTCTTGGGTAAACCGACTTTCAAAAGTGAGGATACGGAAAGAAGACCTGTCTTTTTCCTCCCCTTTGTAAGGGGAGGTCAGGTGGGGTAGAGTCAACCACCCAAAAAGCGCGGGGTTTCGCCGTCCTGAGGATGGTCTCTACCTCCCCTATCCCCTCCTTACAAAGGAGGGGAATTGGGGCACAGAGGAAGAGACCAGCGAATGAGTTACGCATATAAGTGACGTATGCCCTACCTGCCAATTGAAGAGTACGGCCTGATCGGCAACATGCGAACCAGTGCCCTGGTCGGTGTAAACGGCTCGATCGATTGGTTCTGTTTTCCCCACTTCGATTCTCCAAGCGTGTTCGGCGGCATCCTGGATGACCGCAAAGGCGGGTGGTGGAAAATTGCATCAAAAGGAAATGACGCCACGCAAAAACAATTCTATTGGCCGGACACCAACGTGCTCGTCACCAGGTTTCTCTCCGAGCAGGGCGTGGGCCAAGTGGTCGACTTCATGCCGGTTGATCTCAAGGCCACCGAGGCCGGCTATCATGGAATTATTCGCCGCGTGCAGGCGATTCGCGGAAACATGACGTTTCGCTTGGAGTGTGTCCCCGCCTTCAATTACGCTCGAGACGCCCACGCGACGACCCTGACCAACGACGGCGCCTACTTCGAAGCCCCGGGATTGAGTTTGTGGTTGGGGTCGACCATTCCTTTACAACGGGAAGGCAACGGCGTCGTCGCTGTATTTGAGATACAGGAAGGGCACGAATTGACGTTTTCTCTTCAGGAAGTGGAGCGGATCGATGCCTGCGGCAAGGCCATCTCCGAAGACCAGGCCGATAGACTCTTCCGTCAGACCGTCGCCTATTGGCGACAATGGCTTTCCCACTGTACCTATCGAGGTCGATGGCGCGAAATGGTCCAACGCTCGGCCCTGACCCTTAAACTGCTGACGTTTGAGCCGACGGGAGCGATCGTCGCCTCTCCGACGTGCAGCCTTCCGGAGGGCATCGGGGGAGAACGCAATTGGGACTATCGGTATACGTGGATCCGTGACGCGGCCTTTACCATCTATGCCCTCCTGCGTATCGGGTTCACGGAAGAAGCGGAACAATTCATGCACTGGCTTGAAGCGCGATGCCACGAACTGAATCCCGACGGGTCGTTGCAAATCATGTATGGCATCGACGGGCGGCATCGCTTGCATGAAGAGACCCTGTCTCACCTCGACGGGTATAAGGGCTCGCGTCCCGTCCGCGTCGGAAACGGTGCCTATGATCAACTGCAATTGGACATTTACGGCGAATTGCTGGATTCGGTGTATCTCTACAACAAATACGGCAGCCCGATTTCCTACGACCTCTGGAGCCATTTGCGCCGGTTGGTGAACTGGGTATGCGACAACTGGACGCGGCCGGATGAAGGGATTTGGGAAGTCCGTGGCAGCCAACAACATTTCCTGTATTCGAAACTCATGTGCTGGGTCGCCGTCGACCGGGGCCTCCGTCTGGCCGACCGGCGCTCGTTTCCCGCGGATCGTGACCGGTGGCTGAAAGTCCGCGACACCATTTATGAAGAAATCATGGCAAAAGGATGGAACGAGACCCGACAAGCCTTCGTCCAGCGGTACGGCAGCGACGCCTTGGACGCGGCCAACCTCATGATGCCCCTGGTCTTTTTTGTCTCTCCGACGGATCCCCGGATGCTCAAGACCCTTGAAGCCATCAACCAATCGCCTGAGAAAGGAGGCTTGGTCGCCAATGCCCTGGTACACCGGTATAACGTCCATGAAACGGAGGATGGCCTGCAAGGCGAAGAAGGCACCTTCAACATCTGTACGTTCTGGTTAGTCGAAGCGCTGACCCGCGCGGGCCGGACCGACGATGCCCGGCTGATGTTCGAGCAAATATTGGGCTACGCCAATCACGTCGGACTCTATGCCGAAGAAACGGGACACCACGGCGAAGGTCTCGGGAATTTCCCCCAAGCGTTTACCCACTTGGCGTTGATCAGCGCCGCGTTCAACCTCGACCGGGCACTGGGCTCCCGGGGATAAGAACGTTCCGGCTCAGCCGGCAACGGCACGGTTGAACGACACGACTCCAGCTTACCCGTTAGCGGCACGCCACGCCCAGGATTTCGCGCCACACGCATCGTCAATGGTCCGCCAGATTCCATTGTCTCTCATCGGCCTCAGGATCCTGTTGGCGCCCGTCCTGCTCCTCATGTACGGCTCCGGCGTGGCATCAGTCTGGTACGGCGTCGTCTTGACAATCGGCCTGCTTTCCGACGTGTTTGACGGCATACTTGCGAGAAAATGGGGAGTGGCGACTGAGAAGTTGCGTTCCCTGGACAGCATGGCGGACACGGTTTTCTACGCCGGCGTTTTTCTCGTCGCCGTCCTGGAGCACCCTCAGATCTTTATCCCCTTCTGGATTCCGTTAACCTGTTTTTTTCTGTTGGAGGCCGGCCGTCACGTTCTTGACCACGTCAAATTCGGCCGGCCGGCGGCCTATCATATGTGGAGCGCCAAAGCCTGGGGCATTTTCCTGTTTATCGGATTCACGGAAATTCTGGTGTTTGACGTTGCAGGGCCCGGCTTTCTTGGAGCCCTGACCCTGGGAATCCTGACCAACCTGGAAGGTCTCTGGGCGTCAATCATTCTACGGAAATGGCATCATGACGTCCCGACCATCTATCATGCGTTTGCCTTGAACCAACGGCGGCAATGAGCAGGCACGCGGCATAACGGAGATGGATTCGGTTTCCTCCTGCATGAAGGACCGTGTCCCTTTACCGGTACGTTCCCTCTTACGGGAAACCGGCCAACTGGCCGATCGACGTCGCGTCCGCGTGTACGCCACGGGCGGATTCGTCAGAGACCTTCTCATTGGCATCCCGAACCTTGACCTTGACCTGGCCGTCGAAGGAAACGGGATTCGTTTTGCAAAGGCCCTCGCCCAACGATACCAAGCCCGCGTCACCACGCATGACCGGTTCGGTACGGCCACCGTGACACTGGCGGACGGGCCGACCTTCGACGTGGCCACGGCCCGAACGGAATCGTATGACTCTCCGGCCGCCCTCCCAACAGTGCGACGAAGTTCCATCGAGGAAGACCTTCGACGCCGGGACTTCACAATCAACACCTTGGCCATCAGGCTCAATACCCCGCATTTCGGTGAATTGGTGGATCACCACGGCGGCCGGCGGGACTTGAAGGACAAGGCCATTCGCGTCCTGCACGGACTGAGCTTTATCGACGACCCGACTCGCGTATTCCGCGCTATCAGGTTAGAGCAACGCCTGGGGTTTCAACTGGACCGGAACACGGCCGTCCTGATGAAAGAGGCAGTGAACATGAAAATCTGTCACCGTCTCTCCCCGTCCCGACTCTCGGCTGAATTTCTGCACGTGCTGTCGGAACGTGAGCCCGTCAAAACCCTTGCCAGGCTCGCGGACTTCAACCTGCTGCCACTCATTCACCCGCAACTGAAATGGTCTCCCGGCCTGGCTCGGCTGCTGAATGCCGTTGAAAAAGCCATTCAATGGCACGCAGGGCTTTCTCTCGGACCGCTCGCGTCTCCATGGGTCGTCTATGGCATGGCCTGCATGGAGGCTCTCCCCCAACCAGCCGTTCAAGAAACCCTGGCCAGGTTGACGCTTCCCGGGCGTCAGACCCAATCCATGTTGTGGGTGGCCCAAGAGGGCGCTCGTCTGTTGCGGACCCTCAACCGGACCGTCAAGCCGTCCGAAACGTTCAGGGCGCTCTGCACCCTCCCGGAAGAGACGCTGATCTTTCTCATGGCCACAACTCGATCGAAACAGACAAAACAGAAAATTACCGATATGGTCACCACATATCGAAAGGTAAAACCGGTCTTAACCGGACACGACTTGCAAACCATGGGTCTTGAACCGGGACCGCTGTACAACCGGCTCCTGAAACGGCTTTTCGATGCACGATTGAACGGAGAAGTGGAGACCAAAGCCGACGAATGCCGGTTGGTCAACCGGCTGGCGAAACGGAGATAAACAAAAACCGCTTCTCTTTTTTCAGGAGGAACGATACAATCCAGGACATGCCCGCTGCATGGCCCATCGCCAAGGTTTTGTTCAAGCTGATCGCCCCCAGCATCCCCGACATTGTCTCCACGATTTCGACGCTCAAACATCAACAAGCAGAGCCCCAAACACGGGAAGAGCCGCTCCAGGCGCGCATTGCGGAAATGGAGCAGAGGCTGACTCAACAGCTTGAACTCATTGAGAAATTGACGAAACAGATCGATGCGTTGCAATCGATTCTTTGGCGCACGCTGCTCATAGGCCTTGCCGCTCTCGGATTGGCACTGACGGGACTGGCGCTTATTTTCTACGCCTGAGATTTTCATGGAGACAGGCATTCCCCATTCATGTCTGCCATTGATATAAAAATAACCCCCTTTTGTCATTCCCAACGTCTCTTTCTGTCATCCTCGACGCTTGTCCCCGATCCTCGATTAAGAACGTCAAGGACAGGCTTTGATCGGGGATGACAGCAAGGGGATGACAAGGAGAACCGCCAAGGAGCTGCGTTCCTTGCGATAACCCCGACAATGCGGAAACTATTCGTCTCATCGAATTTGGTCGAAGTCGAGTCACTGAAAGACATCCTGGATCAAGCGGGCATCGAATCCTGGATCAAGAACCAACGAGGTTCTTCATTGGCCGGTGAAGTCCCGTTTGCCGAAGTCTTTCCCGAACTCTGGGTGCTGAATGACGCCGACTATGCCACGGCTCGACAATTCTTGGACAATTGGCGCACTGCCGGCCCTTATGAATCCACGGCATGGACCTGTTCCCGTTGCGGAGAGTCGCACGAAAGAGATTTTACCTCGTGCTGGAATTGCGGAAGCGACCGGCCGACGTTGGCCTGATTCGCTCCCTTCCTTTGGTGTAAGAGCAGGCTCCCGTCCCCGTCCTCGGGCAGGGAGAAGACTCGTACATGACGCCAGGCTAACCGCCTGACAGCCGCTCCAATGCGACTTGTTTCAGGGCACGCAGGTCCAGCTTGCCCGTCCCCAGTACCGGAAGCCGATCGACCTTGATGAAGGCGTCTTTTCGGGGAATGAACAAATTTGGCAACCCGCTCTCCGCGATTTTTTCCAACACACCGGGGATGACGGCTTCATCGAGTGTATGGAGCACGGCCAATTGTTCCCCCTTTTTTTCATCGGGGATAGACGTCACGGCAAACGCCTGCTCGTCGAAACCGGCGGCCTGCTGCAGTGCTTCTTCGACCTTGCCGTGCGGAACCATCTCCCCGCCGATTTTGGCAAAACGGGACAGCCGGTCCGTAATGGTGAGAAAGCCGTCTTCATCCAGGAAGGCAATATCCCCCGTCACGTACCACCCGTCATGCATGGCTTCGGCCGTCAGGTCGGGACGGTTCAGGTAGCCCTGCATGACGTTGGGTCCCTTGACGAGCAACATGCCGGGCGTCCCCACCGGAAGGAGTTCAAACGAATCGGGATCGACAAGACGGACGGACACACCGGGCAGAGGCCGGCCGACCGTCCCGCGGCGTGAGGCCGGCTGGTGAAATCCCGCCGCGCGAAAGTCCGGACAATTTACGGAAATCACGGGAGCACATTCCGTCACCCCGTATCCTTCAAAAGGACGGATTCCGAACTTGTCTTCAAACGCGGCGGCAAGGCGTTCCGGTAATTTTTCGGCACCGGTCAACACGATGCGCACCGATCCGAATTGCTCCGGCAAGCACCGCCGCCAATACAGTTGCAGAAAGGTCGGCGTCGCGATCAGGATCGTGACCCGCTTCTTTTCCATGAGTTCGCCGATGGCCCCCGGATCCAACGGCGTGGGATGATACACCACGCCCACCCCGTGATTGACGGCCAACCATAACGTCGCCAGGTAGCCGAAGGAATGAAAGAACGGCAGAATCCCCAGCACCCGGTCGCTGGGGCCCACGTGAAAAACCTGTCCCACTCCCTCGATGTTGGCATCGACGTTGAAATGACTGAGCATCACCCCCTTGGGTGCTCCCGTGCTGCCGCTGCTGAAAATAATCGTCGCGAGATCATCCGGTTGCGGACGATGGATCGCACCGACGCCTTTCTCCAGTATGCCAATGGGCGCAACCAAGGCCATGGCAAATGCTTTCACCCGTTCGGCCGTCCCTATGGTCTTGCGAACCTCTTCGATCCAAATGACCTTGACGCCTTCGAGGATTTCCAGGTTGGCCTTTTCAAAAAACACGCGACTCGTGACGATCGTTTCGAGCCCGGCTTGCCCGGCCATCGACTCGATCCCGCTTCGCCCGACCGTGTAATTGAGATTGACCACGGTGCGTCCCGACAGCGTGGCGGCAAGATTGACCAAGGCACCGCCGACACTGGGGGGCAACATGATGCCCACCGTGAACTGGTTCATCCAGTGCGGGCGGAGCGCCCGGGCCAACGCCACGGCGCCGGCAAGCGATTCCAGGCTCGAAACCCTGGACCGGGTCGCGTCGGCAAAGGCAAAGCGCAAGGGATGACGGCGAGCCGCACGAATAAAGGAATGCTGGAGCAGCCGCCGGTCGGACTTTCGATAGCGCCAGGCTGCTTCGCCCAATTCCTGGACTCGCTGCCGGACGTCGCTCGCCGTGACACCCGTCGGCAGAGGCTCACCATATGAAACCGTGACGGGATAGGGAACGCGGTCCGGCCACTTCATCAGAAATTTTCCGCCGATAAAACTGAAGATGCTCCCCCATACTCGATCAAGATGCACGGGGATCACGGTGACTTCCCGGCCCTTGACGATCCGTTCGAATCCTTGACGAAACGACAGGAGCCCGCCGGTACGAGTCATCTGTCCTTCGGGAAACAGGCAGACGACTTCACCCTCATCCAGCCGGCGGCCGGCCTCGCGGAGGGCGTGGAGAATCGCTCGCGGTGACCCTCCGGTGGAAACGGGAATCACCCCCATGACATGGGCCGCCCAATGCAGGAGAGGCATCTCGTAGTAACGCCGGTCCGCGAGAAACCGGACCGGACGATCGATACTCGCAAGCAGAAACAACCCATCGACAAACGACACGTGGTTCGGCAGCAACATGACGCCGCCTCGTTCAGGCACGTGCTCCAGGCCGACGACCCGAAGCCGATAGAGCGTGTGGGTGACAAGAAACAGCACCATGCGAAGGAAGGTTTCAGGCATGAGCCACACGGCCCACACCGTCAACGCGGCCGCAGCCAACCCGGCGACAACCAGGATACCACTGGCGTTGAGGCCGGCGAACGACAGCGTCCCGGCTCCCAACGACCCGACGACCACGCCGCCGAACACAAAGATATTTCCGAACGCGATCACGGCGCCTCGTCGATCTTTCGGCGCGCGCCATTGAATCAGGGCGTTGATCGGAACCAGGATGAATCCACTGGAGAAACCGAGCCACCCCATACCCAGCAACGTCCCCGTCAATCCCGGGGACAGCGTGCCCAGCAGCAACAACCCCAGCATCAGCCCGGTTGCGCCCAATGGGATCTGCCCGACTTCGACTTTGGCATGCGAGAGTTTTCCGGCCAATACCGACCCGAAGCCAATCCCGATCCCGAACGTCGCCAGGGGCAGTCCCGACAAGGCATCGGACAGACCCAACACGGCCTTGGCATAGACGAGGACGTCCTGCCCCACCAAACTGGCGATGGTCCAGTAGCCGACGTTGCCGGAAATACCCAATCGCAAGACACGATCCGCTTGAACGGCTTGCCATGCCCCTTGCAGCGTGGCTCGCAACCCGCCTTCGTCACGTGCACGCGGGACGACAGGGACCAACAGGGACGCGGCAACCCCCGCGACTGAAAACACCAGAAGCACGACTCCTCCCAACCACGGGGATGAGCCCGACACCTGCAATAAGACCCCCCCTGTCCCCGTCCCGCCGATAATGGCCAGGAAGGTCCACAATTCCAGTTGTCCGTTTCCGGCGGCCAATCGTTCGTGAGGAAGCAGTTCCGGCAGGATGCCGTACTTGGCGGGACTGAACAACGCGCTCTGGACGGCCATCCCACCCAACACGATGAGCGGCAGGATGCCCCCGGAGGGATTGTGGTACAGCGCCAAAGTCCCCAAGGCCATCAGCACCACTTCGACGACCTTCATGACCACGATAACGGACCGCTTGCTGAGCCGATCGGAAAAAACACCGGCAAAGACCGAGACAAGCATCAGCGGCAGGGTGAAGACGACGAACGTGAGGGTCGTTTGGGCCTGGGACGCGGCCTCGAATTCCGGACCGGCCCCCATCTGCGAAGCCAACTGCTTAATGGCCAGCAACGCGACCATCAACTTCCAGGCGTTATCGTTGAACGCCCCGAAGAACTGGGCAATCAGCAATCCACGAAGGGGGGAATGACGTTCGCCGTTGCTCACCGAAGGATCCACCAGAAATTGAATCACCGCAAATCAATGATACCCGAGACCATCGCGTATTTCGACACCGGTCACAGCAATTCGTCGTACTCTCGACGCTTTGCCGCGACTCCCTCGGAGCTGGTCAACAGGCTGACCACCACAAACGCCATCACCGCCGCAATCAAAGCCCAGGTAATGGGACCCATGACGGGCAGGTACGCATCCAATCCGGCCAGCCGGAACTGCTTCACCAAAAACACCAGCAGCCCCAAGCTCATTGACCAGGACGCCCCCTGGGACGTGGCCCGTTTCCAGTAGAACATGCCGAAGACACACGGGATAAAGATGACCGTCAGGCTCATGCCGAACACGATCAATGCCAGGACCGGTTCCGATTGCAGCGTCAGACTCCAGCAATACAGAAGAACCAACAGACTCATGGTTGCCCAACGACCGATCAGGAAATTGCGGCGCTGATCGATGCCGGTCACCACGAGCGGGACGAGATCACGGACGAATAACGACCCGGCCGAGAGCATCTGGCTGTCAACCGTGGACATACCGGCGGCAAAAGCCGCGACAAGGACCATCGCCCCGAAATAGGGCGCGTTTTCGCGAAAAATCGCTCCCACGACCGTATCGGCATCCTGCAACCCGTCCGGAAAGAGGGAAAAGGCCGACGTCCCGATCACCCAGGCGGAAAAAAACAGAATGATGAAGATGACGGGATACGAGCAGAGGCTGAAGGCCACGGCAGACGCCGAGCGCGCCATGTACATCCGTTGCCAGATGTAGGGTAAAAACGGGAACGACAGCGTCAGCAACCCGTATTCGTAATACCCCGCCCACGACACTTTCCCCGCAAACGTCGCATTTCCGGGTGCATGGGTCATCAGGGCATCGACCATCGCGTTCCATCCACCGGCCCATTTCATTGACAACAGACCGGCGAGGATCAACAGGAAAGCCAACAGAAACCCCTGGGCCATATCCGTCCATACCACTGCACGCGCGCCGCCAAAGTACAGGTACGCGGCAATCGACGCCGAGGCAATCGTCACGCCCCAGAAATAGGTCACGTGACCGTCAGTGAGGGCCTCGAAGGTCTTGCCGATAGCCACGAGTTGCGCCACCGAATACGGCAACAACGCCAGCAGTCCGACCGTTCCCGCCCAAAACGTGACCGAGCGGCTTTGGAAAAAATCGCCGAGCATTTCCCCGGGGGTGACGTAGCCCTTCACTTTCCCGAGCTTCCACATTTTGGTCGCGAGGAAAAAATAGATCACGGGCATGGGCGCGAAGAAAAAAAACCAGAAATAGCCCGCACCCTGCCTGAAAAACTCGGAAGGCGCGGCCACGATCGTTCCGGTCGAGAAGATGCTGGCCATGATCGTCCCGGTCAGGGCGAGCATACCGACGTTGCGACCGGCCAGAAAATAATCCTCGGAATCGCTTCTGGAGATCCGATAGGCAAAATACGAAATACACTTGATCCCTACCAGATAGACACACAACAGGAGAATGGTGAATTGCGCCACGCTCATGATTGCTGCCGGCTATTGCTTGATGTTCCGGTCCAGATGCGCCGCGTATGGCTTCAACCAGGTGAGATAGACGATCAGCATCCCGATAACCACCGTCCCCGTGGCCATAAACAACGCGGCGATTTCAGCCGGCATGCCCAGCCATCGACCCGTGGGCCTTCCCGGGATGCCAAGCGGAACCAGCACCTGGAACAGGATCCCCAGCACCATGACAAACCAACCCGCGTAATGCATGACCGGTCCTTTCCTCGTACTCGTGCGGTATCCCCAGGCGGGGTTTCAACGGGAATGAACAGAGACTTTCAAATACACGAATGGATACATGAATGCAAACGGTCCCACCGGATCGTACTCAGAGCAACGACGTTTGCGAGGAATGGGATTGCCGGTCCTCGCGGGTCAACAAACGGACGGTTCCGTACTCCCCGTCGTAGCCAGGGGCGATGGTCACGTGGCCCGCGCGCATGCGTTGAATCGCAAGGGCCAGAAGGCGGCCCCCGTTCTCTTCAATTTCCGCAATCGGCACGTTCATCAGAATCTCGAACTCATTTCCCAGACTCGCCAGCAACTGATGATAGGCTTCGGTGACTCCTTTGGTATTCACGCCGGCGCCGCGGACTTCCGCTATCAACTCGACCAACGGAACCAAGTTCCGGTACGGCAACGCCCTCTGAGCTCGATGGCCTTCAGGCTGATCGGCCAGCATTTCGACGCGATGCATAACCCCGCGCGTCACGGGCTTTCCGCATTCCGGACAGGTATGATCGTGAGCCCTGGCTTCCTCCGGAGACAAGCGGACCTGACAGTTCCGGTGTCCGTCGTAATGGTACTTGCCTTCTTCCGGAAAAAACTCGATCGTTCCCAGGAACAACGCGGGATCGCCGCTTATAAAAGCGGCCTTGATGCCATTGAACGACAAGTCGCCGTTCAACACGTTGGCTTCACGGCCAAGTTTACCCGGCGAATGGGCATCAGAGTTGGAAATTAAGGTAATGCCGTCGAGCTGACTCAGCCGCCAGTTCATGGGCGGGTCCGAGGAGAGTCCGGTTTCAATCACTTGGATATGAGGGCTCAAGTCTCCAAAACATTCTTCCAACGAATCAAACCCCGAATTGGCCCCGAACACCGAAAAGTGGGGGGTCCAGGCATGAGCCGGAACAAACAGGGCCTCCGGTGCGCGCTCCAGCATGACGCGCAACAACTCCTCACTATCCAATCCCAGGATGGGCCGTCCGTCAGAATGGAGATTGCCGATGCGTGCTAACCGGTCCGTCATGTTCGCCACGGTGCTGAAACTCGGCGCAAAGATCAGGTTGTGTACCTTACGCGTGCGTTCATGGCGCTTATAAATACTGCTGATCTCGACAGTCAGCATGAACCTGACCTCAGCCCGGCAGGACGCCGGCATTTTGGCGTCCACCGGAGCCGCCAGATCCGGTTTCAGGCGATAGAGACCCGGCTCAGCCGGTTCGAGTTTCTCCTGAAGCTCGGTGAACCAACCAGGATGCGTGAAGTCTCCTGTCCCGACGACGGCAAGCCCCTTGAACTGCGCCCAGCGATAGAGACTCTCCGGGACCATGTCTCTGCTGACGGCTCGGGAGTAGCGGGAATGGATATGGAGATCGGCGATAAATGACATGCAGCGTTTCCGGAGAGTCCGGCAAGCTTAGCGGGTATCCCGGCACGGGACAAGAGGCGGGAATTACCTAATGGCACACCGATCCCCCAGGAGGTTATTCCTGCCCCTCTTTCTGTCATTCCCGCCCCTCCTGCTGTCATCCCCGACCCCGATCGGGGATCCAGGGTTTGGGGGGGGGTCGTTATTTGGAAAGACGCGGGACGACACCCTTCGGCTCCGCTCAGGGCAGGCTCTTTTGTTTCGGCAAAAGAACCCAAAACCAGTGGCGCCCGGGCGGGGCCCCCCAGAAAAACCGAAGGTTGTCATTCTGAACGCAGTGAAGAATCTGTTTTTTGTAGGGAGTCGGTCGCTGATTGAGAGTTCCTTCGCTACGCTTCCTTCGGCTACGCTTCCTTCGGCTTCGCTCAGGACAAGCAGGACAGGCAG
>JAJDVY010000039.1:0-10000 GCA_022825885.1 Nitrospirales bacterium
GAGAGCGCCGGCGGGCTTTTGACGAGCGGCGGCTCCGCGGCCAGCCTCGATGCCTTCGTCGCGGCCCGGGAGTGTGCGGGTCATCCCGAGCGGGCGACCGTGTACATGAGCGACCAGAGCCACAGCGCGCACGTCCGTGCGGCCAGGATCATCGGTGTTCGGCCCGAGTGCATACGGCTGCTTCCGAGCGACGATCGTTTTCGCCTGGACATGGATGCGCTCGCGCGAGCGGTGGCCGAAGATCGCGCCGCCGGGTTCAATCCCATCGCGGTGTGCGCCAACGCCGGAGCAGGTAGCACGGGTGCCATTGATCCGCTTGAAGCCATGGCGGACTATTGCGAGGCGGAACGCATCTGGCTGCACGTTGACGCGGCGTACGGGGGCTTTGCGGTCGTGACCGAACGCGGGAAAGAACTCTTGCGGGGACTCGAGCGCGCCGATTCGATCGGGCTGGACGCCCACAAATGGTTCTTCCAGCCGTACGAGGCAGGCTGCCTCCTGGTAAAAGACGTCAAAGCGCTCGAAAAGGCGTTCGTCGTTCCGCATGATATGCTGCAGGACACGATTTGGGGCGCGAACCATCCCAACTTCTCGGATCGCGGCCTGCAATTGAGCCGCTCGGTCCGGGCCTTGAAGATTTGGATGTCGGTCCAGACTTTCGGGATGGCCGCGTTCCGGCGAGCCGTGTCGAACGGAATGGAATTGGCCGCCCGTGCCGAAGCGTACGTCCGGGCGAGCCCGGTCCTGGAGATGTTGAATCCCGTGTCACTGGGGATCGTGTGTTTCCGGGTCAACCCCACGGCCATCACCTTGGACGAGGAAGCCCTGTCAAAACTCAACCGGAACGTACTCGCCCGCGTCTTTTGGGAGGACCCCGCGTTCATGTCGTCAACGACGCTCAGGAAGAAGTTTTCGCTCAGGCTCTGTATCATCAACCATACCACGACCTGGGACGACGTGCGCGAGACCCTGGAGGCCATCGAGCGCTTCGGGAGGGAGGCATTGTCGAAGAGAGAGCATGACAGTAAGTGAACGAGATTTCCGGAACGATGTGACTGCCGTATAGCCGGCCAGGTTATTTGTCGCTCCTCGTCTGTACCAGCAGCGCAACGTGTTCATCTTACGATCAAGAAGCCGGAGGGAAGGAACATGAGCACCGCCACTACGGAAATCACTCCTATACTCCAAAGTTTTTTGTCATCTTCACGAAAAATCCTGATCGACGGGAAATGGGACGACGCCTTATCCGAACAGACGTTTCCCACCTTTAATCCGGCCACTGGCGACGTGTTGTGCCAGGTCCCGGATGGGCAAAAAGAGGACATCGATCGCGCGGTCAAGGCCGCACGGCACGCGTTCGAACACGGGCCATGGCAAACCTTGACCCCATCCGAGCGGGGAAAGCTCCTGTGGAAACTGGCGGATCTCATGGAGCAGCGCACGGAAGAATTCGCACAATTGGATTCTCTGGATAACGGCAAACCGGTGACCCTTGCCCGAGGCGGCGACGTCCCGATGGCCATTGACTTTATCCGGTACATGGCGGGCTGGTCCACGAAAATCGAGGGCACCACCATTCCGCTTTCCGTCCCGTATGCGCCGGGCGCTCAGTTCCATGCGTACACCCTGCGGGAACCCATCGGGGTCGTCGGACAGATTATTCCCTGGAACTTTCCGCTGTTGATGGCGGCGTGGAAGATCGGTCCTGCCCTTGCGGTCGGTTGTACCGTCGTCCTGAAGCCCGCCGAGCAAACCCCTCTCTCCGCGCTCATGCTGGGCGAGTTGGCGTGTGAAGCCGGATTTCCGGATGGCGTCCTGAATATCGTGACCGGCTTCGGGGAGACGGCCGGCGCCGCGCTCGCCGCGCATCCCGACGTCGACAAGGTCGCCTTTACGGGTTCGACGGAAGTCGGCCGTTCGATCGTCCACGCCGCCGCCGGGAACCTGAAAAAAGTGACGCTTGAATTGGGCGGCAAATCTCCCTGTGTCGTGTTGCCCGATGCCGACTTGACGTCGGCGATCCCCGGGGTGGCCAACGCCATTTTCTTTAATCAAGGAGAATGTTGCAGTGCCGGCTCACGCCTCTACGTCGAGAAAAAGATCTTCGATCGCGTGGTCGCCGGGGTGGCCGATCAGGCCAAACAGATAAGACTGGGACCCGGCATGGAAACGACCACCGACATGGGTCCTCTGGTTTCCGATGAACAACAACAACGCGTCTTGGGGTACGTGGAATCCGGAATGAATGAGGGCGCCCAAACGGTCGTCGGAGGCAACCGGTACGGCGACAGAGGCTATTTTGTCGAGCCCACCGTGCTCGTGAACACCACGCAACACATGAAGGTCGTTCAAGAGGAAATTTTCGGGCCCGTGGTCTGCGCGGAACCCTTTACCGATCTTGAAGAAGCCCTGGGAAAGGCCAACGACAGTATGTACGGGTTAGCCGCCTCCGTGTGGACCAGAGACGTGAGTCAGGCGCATCGCCTTGCCGCTCGGCTCCGGGCCGGATTGGTCTGGATCAACTGCCATAACATCATGGATGCCGCCCTTCCCTTCGGGGGCTACAAACAATCGGGATGGGGTCGGGAGATGGCCAATGAAGCCATTGATTTATACACCGAAGTGAAAGCCGTCTGCGCGCAACTCTGACCGAAGGGGGTTTGAAGTGTCTGAAATTGAGTTAGGGATTAACCTAGCTTTTCATGACCGCGACCATAGTGGTTCAATTTCGTAGGAGTCATAAGGATTTTGATTATTTTCCAAAAGATATTTCTCAAGTCCATCTAAGCTACCTTCACACAATTTCGCCAGAAACTTAACCGGAAAAACTAGTTTCCATGAACTTTCCTCGGTACTTTGATGATCCACCACCATGCCAAGATAATATGGCGCGGGAGAATCTGTACCTAAATCCATCCCAAATTCTCGCGGTTCTCGGAATTCATGAATCAATGCATTTCGATACTTATAGAAAAGCTTTACATAACGATTCTCTTCCACGAACTTGAGGACATCCGGCGTTGCGCGATCTTTAACCTCCTCAAAGGTTAGATCCTGACTTGGCTTTATGAGACTGCCATCGTTCCATGAGGCGATTCGGTTATTGATGAGATCGAAGAGCGGTCCTGAATGTTTTCCATCTTTTTCGAGAGAAAACTTGAGCTGAGTTGCACTGACCTTGTCTCTTTCACTCCAGCTAGAGCACACATCCAAGAATTTCATTACTCGTTTTTTATGGCCATTTTCACTAGGGAAAGCGGCACGGCTAAGCGTATCAATCTCAACCAAGTAAAGAATTTTTTTGTAAATAGGAAGTACTTCAAGTCGACCTATTTCTGCCGTCTTACTCCTAAAGAAGGCAATGTACTTATCAATGTCGTCTCGAACTGTCATTCTTAAAAAGATGCAACCATAAGCTGTGAAGCGATAACCAAGCCCCAAGCTACCGTGATTGTTGTCATGAGCTGTACGGAAGTCATTGGCTTTCTAAAGAGTTTTGAGATTAACCACGGAATGCCTCCCAGGACGAGAGAAAAGAGGATCATTCCCATTGATTTTCCCAAAATTCCACCAATGCCCAGATCTGATGTCGTTAGATTAGCGACAATTAAACTTCCGACCGCCAAAGCACCCCACCAAATTTTGTGATCTGAGAAAAGTTTCATTTTTTACTCCTAAGAATAGGATAGACAAATATAACATCATTCACGAAAGAAATTCCCGCCTTCTGGCGTGGCCGAGAAGCGGAGCGGACCCCGGAGATTCGGCGAGCACTGTTTGAGCGAAGAGGGAGCTGTTTACCTCTGAGCGAGTTGCGCAGCCACCGGAGTCTGCGAGCATCGCAGGGGACCCAGAGGGCCACGCCAGGGCGGAAATGGTTTTGGGCACTTTTGCCGAAACAAAAGTGCCTCGTCGTGCGGGGGCGAAACCCCACTATAAAAAATTCAAAAAATGAGAGAGGTTGTACTAACTTCCCGGAAAAGGTAACGACAGATTTCGACAAATTTTTTGGGCTAACCGATCGGGAATTTTGGTATGGCGAGGGATGGCTTCGACCGAGCCGGTAGCAGGATTGGTCCAAAGTGAATGTGCGCGACCTTCACGCTTCAAGTAGCAGCCGTACTTGCGCAAGTGGCGAAGCAGGGCGCTCCGTTTCACCCAAGAGTCACCGTATCTCGAATCGCTTCAGGTGGGGTGCCCCGGAGGGCATCTTCGCGACGATCTTGCAAAATGAGGGCAATAGCATCAGCAAGATTGCTCCTTGCTTCTTCTTTTGTTTTGCCTTGTCCATTCGCCCCGGGAATTTCCGGACAATACGCAATAAACCATTCCTCATCCTGTTCGATAATCGCCGTGAATTCGTTAGGCATCGCACACATCCATCACTCACCAGTCTCTTTGATCAATACGTTGAACGTTAAAGCATTCTCCGGACACTGTCAATTTTCAGGTCGTGGCTTTGCCGCGGAAGCAAATTTGACTGTCCCGGCTCCGCCATTTTCGAAGGCTGAGAATCCAAATCTACTTGGCCTTTCGGGGACTCACCTGTTTAGAGAACGTCTTATCCAGTTCGGCAAACGCCACCACCAAGGCTGACGTATCAATGACCTTCACGGCCATCCCGGTCTTTCCTCACGATCGTCACCAATTCCTTGGGCGTGCGTAAGCCCCGTTGCCGTAATTCTGCCAACAGGCTTTGCGGGGAAATCTTCTCCTGCTGATTCAAACTGTCTCGAAGCATCTGATCGACGTCGCCGGTCGGAAAATCATGCCGGGCCGCCGCGCGAACCACGCCCAGTTTCTTGTTCGAGTCGGTCAGCGGCACCTGGCGCTGCGCGGCCCGCAACGCTTGCCGCACCCATTCCGACACCGTCATTTGCTGCCGTTTGGCAATCCGTTGAACGTCACGCATTTCCTTGTCGTCAAGGATCACTTGCAGCCGCTTACTCATACCTATGAGAATATAAATGGTTCCCTTCATGAGTCAACTCCTGAGGAGCTGCTCCTGAACGATCACTCGTGGGATACGCGCTCGGTTGACGAACCGGTCTTCACACTCACGCTTCCCGTGGCTTCAGCCCCAATTCTTCCACGACGGGCCGCAAGGCCTGAACCACGCGTTCATGACAGAACCCGTTGCTTGCGAGCAAGCCATGTGTGTTGGCGAGTCGATCCTTGACTGAACCCTCCGGGGAACGGTTCTCGCCATAGATCAAGGGCTGGCCCAGGATCGTGGTAAATGCTCCGCCCGCCGCCCGGAGGATCGCCTCCGGGGCACAGGAATCCCAGAGTTTGGTATAAGGACCCGGCTCCAGGTACACGTCGGCTTCTCCTCTCGCAATCAGGCCGATCTTCAATCCCACGCTTCCCGATGGAATTTCGTTTCCCACGCCGAGCGGCCGGCCGATTTTTTCGACCATGGGATGTCGATGCGACCGGGAAACCGCCAACGTGAGCGGTCTTCCGGAATCCTGCTCCTTGATCACCAGGGCTGACCGGATGCCTCCATGTTCCATCCACGCCTGACTTCCCACGACGCCGGCATACAGCAGATTTCCCTCGGGGCGATAGACCACACCGAGTTGCGCTTGGCCGTCGACGGCAAGCCCGATCATCACCGAGAACTCTCCGTTCCTGGCGATAAATTCTTTTGTGCCGTCCAGCGGGTCCACATACCAGACACGACCCGAGGCCGGGAGACCGTCAGGGGGAGGGCTCTCCTCTGCCACCACGGTGTCTTGGGGGAACGCCTCCTTCAAGCCCGCCACAATGAGGTCGTTGGCTTGCCGGTCGGCCTCGGTCACGGGATCGTTGTGCCCTTTGGACGCCACGGCAAATTCCGTGGCATACACGTCCATCACGGTTTGGCCCGCTCGTCGAGCCAATTCCACGGCCACCGACAGTTCCTTATTCATGTCTTCTCTTCTTCCCTCCGTTACCGTCGTCAGATGGCATGTAGGGACCAACGATCGTTGGTCCCTACGGTTAAGCGCGTCGAGGCATCGAGCGAACCGCAACATCGGTAAGGATTTTTCGAATCCACTGAAACGCGTGAGGAGGATAGGTGAACACGAGCGCCGTATGCGTGCACGCACTGGCGTTGATTGCACCACGTGTTCACGTCGGGGTAGGAGCTGACGTGTAAAGGCTCAGGGCCGCTTACGCCTCATTTGCCCTTTTGGGGCTGTGATCAAGGAGTTGTTGGCCGGCTTCCATCAGCGCCTCCATTTCCTCACGAGTCGACGCTTCCGCATAACAGCGCACCAATGGTTCGGTCCCGGAGGGACGGAAAAGAAACCAACTCCCGTCTTCCAACACGAGCTTGCATCCATCCAGCGTGTTGACTTCCTGAACCGATTTCCCCGCGAGATCGTCAGGTGGCGCTTTCTGGATCTTGAGCGCATTTTCCTGCATCGTGTCCGTGAGCGGTTGGTCATGGCGCGAAGAAAAGACCGGGCCCACTCGACGAAACAAGTCTTCCCGGAGTTCTCCGAGCGTCTTCTTGGTTCGGGCAATCATCTCCGTCACCAGCAGACAGGCCAGAATTCCGTCCTTTTCCGGCACGTGCCCCTGAATCGACAGACCCGCACTTTCTTCACCACCCATCCGGATCTCGTCTTTGGCCATGAGCTCCCCGAGGTACTTGAACCCGACGGGGGTTTCCCGGACGCCCAACCCGTGTTTGTGGGCCACGCGGTCAATGAGATGCGTGGTAGCGACGGATCGCCCCACGTCTCCGGTCCAAGATCTGGTCGTCGCCAGATAATCAACCAGTAACGCCAGAATGACGTTGGCATCGATATAGCTGCCGTCCCGGTCCACGATGCCGAATCGATCGGCGTCCCCGTCGGTGGCCAACCCGATATGGGCGTTTCTTTGTTTCACCGTCTCTTGCAGTTCCGCCATCGTCTCTCGCGTGGGTTCCGGACGGAGTCCCCCGAAATAGGGGTCTCGCCAATAGTGCAGGATCGCCATTTTCGCGCCGGCATTCCTGAGAAACGTATCAAGATACCCGCGTGACGTTCCGTACAAGGGATCCATGACCACACGCAGGTCGGCCTCGCGGATCACGTCCACGTCAACCTGCTTCCCCAGTGCGGCCAAATAATCCGGACACGGATCAAACACTCGCACCATTTTCGTTCGCTCAGCCTTTTCCCACGGGAGCCATTTGACGTGTTCCCCGTGCAACAGATGCACCAGCCGTTGTTCGATGGCGCGAGTGGTTTCAGGAAGTGCAGGGCCACCCCACTCCGGGGTAAACTTGATACCGTTGTATTCCGGGGGGTTGTGGCTGGCGGAAACATTCAACCCGCCGGCCAAGTTCCGCTGAAGCACGTGGTAGGAAATGGTTGGAGTGGGTGTTTCCCGGTCACACAGCAACACCGATATGCCGTGGCCTGCAAACACCTCAGCCGCGACCGTAGCAAATTTTTGACCAAGAAACCTGGCATCGTAGCCGATAATCAGGCCGCGGTGGCAAACTTTTTCTTGTTTCAGGACGTGGACGATGGCTTGAGCGACGATTCGGACGCTCTGAAACGTAAAGTCTTCCCCCAGAACGGCTCGCCACCCTGAGGTCCCAAAGGTAATTTGTCTCATGCAGCCTTACGTATTCACTTGAACCGGATACTCGATGCCAAGCTTTCCAACAGTAACAAACCTGGTGTCCGAAGACCACCCCATTTCATTGGCGCAATGCGCGGCGTGTCCCCGATGACGCCCCGTCCGGATGCGGACCAAAAGAAAAGCCCACGGATTCATACCCGTGGGCTTTCAAAGAACCCGGCAACGCCCTACTTTCCCACAGCCTCGCGGCTGCAGTATCATCGGCCCTGGAGGGCTTAACTTCCGTGTTCGGGATGGGAACGGGTGTGGCCCCTCCGGTATGGTCACCGGGAATATGATGATCCGTGTCCTCTCGAGAATCCATGACGGGACGAGAAACGCGGCAAGTGTCGGCATCCCTCATCTTTCCCGTCATTGACATCACGCTCCGGGAGAGGTCATGTCTATCAGAAGTAAATTGATGTTAAGTCGCACGGCCGATTAGTACTGGTTAGCTTCAAGCCTTACAGCTCTTCCACATCCAGCCTATCAAACTCGTCGTCTACGAGTGGCCTTTAGGGAGGTTACCCTCCGGGAGATCTTGTCTTGAGGCTGGCTTCCCGCTTAGATGCTTTCAGCGGTTATCCAAACCGGACATAGCTACCCGGCGCTGCCGCTGGCGCGACAACCGGCACACCAGAGGTCCGTCCATCTCAATCCTCTCGTACTAGAGACAGACCCTCTCAAATCTCCTACGCCCACAACAGATAGGGACCGAACTGTCTCACGACGTTCTGAACCCAACTCTCGTACCGCTTTAACGGGCGAACAGCCCGACCCTTGGGACCCGCTTCAGCCCCAGGATGCGATGAGTCGACATCGAGGTGCCAAACCTCCCCGTCGATGTGAACTCTTGGGGGAGATCAGCCTGTTATCCCCGGCGTACCTTTTATCCGTTGAGCGATGGCCCTTCCACCCAGGACCACCGGATCACTAAGCCCGACTTTCGTCCCTGCTCGACGCGTCCGTCTCGCAGTCAAGCTCCCTTTTGTCTTTACACTCGACGGCTGATTGCCGACCAGCCTGAGGGAACCTTTGGGCGCCTCCGTTACTTTTTGGGAGGCGACCGCCCCAGTCAAACTACCCACCAGACACTGTCCCTGCCCTGGATGACAGAGCCAGGTTAGAATGTCGGAAAAATAAGGGTGGTATTTCAAGGATGACTCCACGGGAACTAGCGCCCCCGCTTCACCGTCTCCCACCTATCCTACACATAGTCGCCCAACACCCAATGTCAAGTTGTAGTAAAGGTGCACAGGGTCTTTCCGTCTAGTTGCGGGCACCCGGCGTCTTCACCGGAACCACAAGTTCGCTGAGTCACTCCCCGAGACAGCGCTCCAATCGTTATGCCATTCATGCAGGTCGGAACTTCATGTTACCCACGGTTTCCCGTGGCATAGACTATACCTTCATCTGGGAAAAGCGAGTTGAGAATTTCGCGTTCAGAATATTTCCGTTTCCCTGATGGATTCATGGTCATGGCAATCCGTACAATGTCAGCCAGCCCCTCCCGCTCAAGGTGTCGTTGCTGATACATGAGCTGACAAACCCGTGAAAATTTCTCAACGTCGGTTTGCTTGGAAGAAGCTAAAGGGAAACTCTCCGAAGTGTGGCAGTACTTTCTCCACCAACTCCCGAATGTTTCGCACTTCATACTTTAGAGTATTGTCTGACCTATCTGGACGGATAGACCCGCACCTCCACGTTTCGCGAATTCGATAAAGCAGTTCAGCACGGTCTGCATTTTGGCTGACTGAGAAGCTTGGCCTGACTTCCCAACCGAATCGATGGCGTCGACTTGGCTGAAAAGAGACACAGAAGCATCCTTCTCCATCGACATATCCGGAAATATAGGAGGCTATATCCATCATGAAATCCCAGAGCCGGCGTGTTATGGAACTTGGCGTTCCATCCAGGGGTCTCATTCCCTGAGTCGTTACGGGGATCGTCAATTGACGATCTTACCCTCGGTATTACCCGCGATAAGCCTGCAAATCTTATCGTGAGGGCTTCACCGATTTGAGCCGGTTATGTGGACGAGATCGCTCTCGCCACGGGCAAGGTTACTTACCCGACAAGGAATTTCGCTCTTGCTGTTACTTTTTCGACCTCAAGTAAGAGGCGGTGGGGGCTTTCACCCCCACTCTACATGTCGCCATGTAGTTCGGACTTTCTCTTCGACCCGATCTTTTTTTTCGACCTGATCGTCCGGCGTAAAGTCTCTGAGGATTTCGCACGTTTAATTCATGCGATCTTTCCTGCTGATTATCTGCACTCCAAGCATTATTACTGTCGATTTCTCAACGAGTAGCCGGAGATTCTCAGACGTCCCAGCATATAGCCAGATTTTACTAAGGCAACGAGTTCACCTTAGGACCGTTATAGTTACGGC
>JAJDVY010000039.1:15000-18796 GCA_022825885.1 Nitrospirales bacterium
CTATGCTAATTGCTATGAAATGCTATATTTTTGCGATGCCGTGCTATGTTTTGCTATATGGTGTGATGTTTTTGCTATGATTCTGCTATGGCATTGCGATGTCTTGCTATGCCACGTCATTTTCGGGCAGCGCCATGCTACTTTCTGATGGGATTCAGGATATCCGCGTCCTGAAGAGGAATGGAAAAACCCGCGGCATTCACGTGTCCCCCGCCCCCGTGCCGGGCGGCAATGGCGGAGACGTCAGCAGTCCCCGGTTTCGAGCGCAAGCTGAAATAGCGCCGGCCGTTCCGTTGATGCCAAATGATGCAAAACGGATATCCCTGACTCAGGCGTTCACCGATTTGACTGGTCATCACCGAACTGTACACCGCAGGAACCGTTTCACCCTCAAAGTCGACCAGGACCGACTCCCTGACGATCTTGGCAATCAGGACGTCCTCCCGTCGAAGAATCGCCCGGCCTTCGAGTTCCAACGTGTCCTGCGTCAGACCGTCCCAGACCTGAAAATCGAACGGATACGAGTCCAACGCAGCGTTGATTTCCCGGCTCTTGGGCAACCGCCATTCCCACAAATCCTTATCCTGAATGTAGAGCAGCAACCAGGGAACCGGCTCCGGGTGCGCCCACTCCCAGGCCAACACCGCGCCGCTTTTCTTCATGTCGAAATACGCGTACGGGAGACCGGCCAACGCCGCCTGCGCCGTCACGTGATGATCCAGGATCCGGAGACTGGCCGTCGACCCAGCCAGGCGTTCGATGACCTCGCGCGGATAACTGAAGTCCACCATCACCACGTGGTCGTGATCCAAACCCGACGGCGGGCTCAGTCCATGTTCCACCGGCAGATAGCGCGCGTCGGGATATTTTTTCCACAACGCCCACGCCGCACCGAACCCGTCAAGGCAATCGGCATGGTAGAGAACCACCGTGGGATCCTGTTGCAACCAAGACTTTTCCATGGACACATTCCTTCCTCGAAAAACCATTGTATGTCTTCATTCATTCGTTGACAAGAATTGCTGGGTTATCCGGACTGAAACACGGTGGCCCATCATCGGGTTGGCGCCCACGGATGAGGTCACCGATATTGCAAATCATCGCAATATCGCGTAGGGTAGAAGCGATCTTCTCTTTTCTACCATAAGGAATCGTGATGAGCCTGAACATCAAGAACGAGGAAACCTGCAGGCTCGCTGGCGAGCTAGCCCATTTGACCGGCGAGACCATGACCGGCGCGATTACCGTGGCGTTGCGCGAACGCCTGGAGCGCGAGAAGCGCGAACGAAGCGCGGAAGCCCTGGCTCGGGAGTTGCACGCCATTGCCGAGCGGTGCGCCAAGCTCATGAGGCCGGGACCTTCGGCCGTGGAAATCGGCGATATGCTATATGACGAGCGGGGATTGCCCAAGTGATCGTCGACAGCTCGGCAATCGTGGCCATTCTCAACCGCGAGCCGGAAGCGGGGCGTTATGAGACGGCGGTCGCCACGGCATCGAATTGCCGTATGTCCGTGATCAATCTCTTTGAGGCCTCTATTGTTGTCGAAGCTCGTGGTGGCGTGGCGGCCGGGCATGAACTTGATACGTTCGTAGACAGGGCCGGGATCACGTTGATGCCGGTCACGGCCGATCACGTTGATGCAGCCCGCCTCGCTTGGCGGCGTTTCGGCAAAGGCAATCACCGGGCATCGCTGAATTTGGGCGATTGTTTTGCCTACGCGCTCGCGAAAACGACGGGCGAGCCGCTCCTGTTTAAGGGCAAGGATTTCACCCACACCGATATCGAGCCGGCGTAAATGAGCTTTTGGCATCACCTTCCACAACCCATCATCGGGTTGGCGCCAATGGACGGGGTCACGGATATTGCGTTCCGCCACGTGATCGCCACCGGGGCTTGTCCTGAGCGTAGCGCAACGAAGTCGAAGGGCCGGCCCGACGTGATCTTTACCGAATTCACCAACGTCCACGACATTTGCCAGGGCCGCGTCATGGGCTGGGAGCCGTTACGGTATACCCACGGACAGCATCCGATCGTGGCCCAGTTGTACGGCAAAGAGCCGCTGTTGTTTTACCAGGCCGCCCACGTGGTGAGTGAACTCGGATTTGACGGTTTGGATATCAACATGGGGTGCCCGTCGAAAAACGTGGCGTCCTCCGGGTGCGGCGCCGGGCTTATCAGAACGCCGGAACTGGCGCTGGACATCATGGCCGCGACCGAACGCGGGCTGCATGATTGGGCCGACGGGCAGACCCTGGCCGAAGCCGGGCTCAAACCCGGCATCGTCGAAAAAGTGCGCATGGCGCGTGCCGCGCAGGACCATCCGGCCCCGCCGCGTGCCGCCCTTCCGCTTTCCGTGAAAACGCGCCTGGGGTACGACTCCGTCATCATCAAGGAATGGAGCGCGTGTCTGGCCCAAGGCCAACCGCAGGTCATCTCCATCCACGGGCGAACGTTGAAACAAATGTACCGGGGCGACGCGGATTGGGACGCGATTGCCGAAGCCGCGGCTCAAATCCGCCAACAAGGCATCCTCGTGTTAGGCAACGGCGACATCGGCTCCTTGAACGAATGCATCGCCCGTATCCTTGCCAGCGAGGTGGACGGCATTCTCATCGGCCGGGCCGCCCTGGGAAACCCGTGGATCTTTCACGGCAAGGACGTGATCCGGGAGGCCGTGAGGGCACGCGCCCAATATCCGGTTCCCGAACCGGCCGTTTCCCGGGAAGACCGGTTCGACATGATCCTGAAACATGCGCACACGTTTGAACGCTTTCACGACGTGTCCCGTTTCCCACGCATGCGCAAACACCTGGGCTGGTATTGCAGCGGCTTCCCGCATGCGGCCGCCTTGCGCGCCGACATGGTCAAGACCAACAACTCCGGGGACGTCGGACAATTACTCCGCGAATACGTCTCCCGCCACGTCGCCCCTGACGTCGAAACCCTCACCGCCGCGCCGGCGTAACGTGCCTCAAGGTTCCGTGTCCGTCATCCTGGCTTCCACCTCCCCGCGCCGCCGCGAATTGCTGGCTCTGCTCGGCATCGCGTTCGAGGTCGTCCCACCCGCGGCCGAGGAAATCCCTTCCCCCGGGCTGTGTCCCAGGGATCAGGCGAAACAATTTGCACTCGATAAGGCGCTCTCCATTGCACGCCGGCATCCGGACGACCTGGTATTGGGCAGCGACACCGTGATTGAAATCGACGGAACCCTGGTGGGCAAACCGCAGGACTTGGACGACGCCGGCACGATGTTGGGACTACTCCGGGGACGCAGTCACCAGGTGCATACCGGCATCGCGCTGATCCACGAGGCTGCATACGTGACACTCGTCCAAGTCGAGACCGCCCACGTCCGAATGACGCCGTTCACGGACCAGGAACTGAAGCGCTATCTGGAAACCAAAGAGAGTTTAGGGAAGGCCGGCGCGTATTCCATTCAAGGAGAGGCGGCGCGGTTCATCGAGGCGATCGAGGGGGATTATCCCACCATTGTCGGATTGCCCCTACGACAGACCGCCGACCTCTTGGAACAACATGGCATCACCTCGCCGACGCCCGTGGAGGAAATTTACCGACTGAAGCCGTATGCGAATTGGCAAGCGTTTGGGTAAAAGGTCAACCGTTTTTCAACGAGGCAGAATATTGTTGCTTGGCCGGTGAATGGGCGAGCACACTAATCTTACCAGTAAGATTTGAGCAAGAAGGGAAACGTCATGGCAGAACTGACGACGACGAAGATGTCTTCGAAGGGACAGGTCGTCATTCCCGAAGAAATTCGAAAACGCCTGGGGCTT
>JAJDVY010000046.1 GCA_022825885.1 Nitrospirales bacterium
GGACTGTCTGAGCTTGCCCTGAACGAAGTGAACGGGCCTAGCGAAGGAACTCTCAATCAGCGACCGACTACCTACAAAAAACAGATTCTTCACTGCGTTCAGAATGACAACCTTCGGTTTTTCTTGGGGGCCACGCCCGGGCGCCACTGGTTTTGGGTTCTTTTGCCGAAACAAAAGAACCTCGTCGTGCGGGGCCGAAACCCCGCGGGCAACCCTAAGACGCTGGATGCCCGATCGAGCCGGGCATGACAGATTAACGCAAAAACTCAACCCTGGATTCCGTCTTCGTCGTTGCGCCGTTTTATGGCGCTTCTTTCTGTTGGCCGCGTTGTTGGAGGCATACGATGCCGCCGCGATATATCCATTGACAATGCAGCCGATAAGATTGACATGTGAAAAACATGCAAGTATGTTTATCCCATGTCCAGGATGATTCAGTTGAGGAACGTTCCCGATGAGATCCATAAAGTTCTCAAGGCCAGGGCTGCATTGGCCGGGAAATCCCTGTCTGATTACCTGATGGCGGAGATTCAACGGCATGCCGAGCATCCGACCGTTGATGAGTTGCGCCGGCGGCTTCGGGCTCGACCCCGCGTCCATCCATCCGTTCCGCCGGCTCAAATGGTCCGGAAAGAACGGGATAGCCGGTGATCGTCCCGGATGCTTCGGCCGTCCTTGAGGTGCTCTTGGGAACGGCCGCGGCGCCGGAGATTCAGGAGCGCCTGTTTGCCGGTAGAGAGTCCCTGCACGCGCCTCACCTCTTGGATCTGGAGGTCACGCAAGTCCTTCGGCGGTACGTGCTGGGAGGTGAACTGACACCGCAACGCGGAAAGCAAGCCTTGGCTGATCTCGCCGATTTTCCGATTCTTCGTTACCCGCATGACCTCTTTCTTCCTCGCATTTGGGCTCTTCGACATAATGCCACCGCCTATGATGCAGCGTACTTGGCTCTCGCGGAGTCACTCGCCGCGCCGTTGATCACCTGCGATGCCCGGTTGGCCGTCATGTCCGGCCATCGGGCGACCATAGAACTTGTCCGGGTCCATCGCGCATCAACCGAATCAAGGCTTGTATGAAACCGGCGGCCCGCGTAAGATGTGCGTAGACGTCTTTTCAGATGTCCCCATTCTCCCGAACGATTGAGAACGATCACCTTCCTCTTTCCGTCCACAATCGAAGACTGATGTCGGCAGGTATCAAAAAAATCGCGGTGGCCGTTGTCCTGGCGCTTGCGGCGTGGTTCGGGAGCGGAGCCTTGGGCTTTCCCCACGTGTTCCAGGCGATGTTCGTGGCGTACGTGGCCTTGGGGTTGGCGGTGTTTCTCCTGTTGGATGCCCCGCCCATGAGGAGGCTGTCGGGATGGACGGCCGTGGCGGCGCTCGTGGGGTTCTATCTCGTGCTATCCGCGATGTATATCGGGGGGGCGTCGTCGTGGCCGCAATATGATCCGGAGGTGGAGAAGGGGAAGATCGAAAAGATTCTCAAACGCAAGCGGGCCATGGCCTTGGCCGAACAACGCCAGGTGGACACGTGGCTCGAACAGGTCCGGGTGCTCCAGGATGATTCGCAAACGGTGATGGCGCGACTGGGCCGGTTCGCCCCGGCGACCGCAGTGCCGGAGGCTCCGCCGAAGCAGGGTGCCCTCACGGTGGTGGAACGCGGGGCCGAGGTCTACGATTTATACGAGTGTTACAACTGCCACAAGATCGGGGGTAAGGGGAGCGTCAAGAAACGGGGGCCGATCCTGGACAACATCGGCAGTTTCTTGACGGTCAACGATATCAAGCGAAAAATTTTCGATCCGACGTACCTGTATGCGGAGGGCTTCGAGAAAGAGCACAAGAAGGGCCGGATGCCGGACAAGTACAAGGATTTGATGACGGATGAAGAGGTGCAGGCGCTCGCCACGTATTTGTCCACGCTGAAGGACCCCACGGCCAAGACTCCGAAACCCGTGTTCGTGAAATCCAACGTGGAGCATGGGTTTACGGTATTCGGGTACGTTCGGGACGCATCGGGCCGGGCATTGCCCGGGACGGAGGTGCGCGCCATGCCCCAGGTCAAGGGCGGGCATGGGGCCTCCGGCAAGACCGATGAGGCCGGGTATTATGAAATTTTCCTGCACATGCATAATGAAAACGCCGGTGCGACGGTCGAAGTGTCGGCCCAGGGCGCGAAGAAAACGTTTGTCGCCGACTATGATCCGAATGATACAATAACCAGGCGGCAACAGTCCCTGGATTTGACGGTGGCCGCGCCGGAGGGATAACGCCCGGCGGAAGATGCGTATATGAGAGGATTTGTTCTTCGCTTCATCGTCACGGGAATCGCGGTGGTTGTCGCGGCACAGCTTATTCCGGGCGTGACCATTGATTCGTTTGCCGCGGGCGTGGCCGGCGTGCTAGTGTTGGCGATCCTGAATGCCGTGCTCCGGCCGCTCCTCTACGTGCTCTCGGCACCCTTCATCGTCGTGACGCTCGGCTTGTTCATGATCGTGATCAATGCCTTCCTGCTGTACGTGGCCTCCGTCCTGGTCAAGGGGTTTCACGTGGCCGGATTCTGGCCGGCGGTCGGGGGGGCCGTGTTGATCAGTCTTGTCAGCATGATCGCGAATATGGTCGTGGCCGACCGCGGCCACGTGCAGGTGGTCATGTCTCCGTCCCGGTCACGAAAGATCCGGCATATTAATTGATGACGCTCCCTCTCCCTCTTCTTTCTTCTGTCATTCCCACGCACCCTTCGACTGTGCTCAGGGGAGGCGTGGGAATCCAGGGGGCATTTCTACCTCTTCCTTCTGTCATCCCCGGCTTGATCGGGGATCCAGGGTCTTTTGCCTTCACAAGCGGCGGAAAGAAGACAAGCGAAACGTGTTGGCGAATGAACAAACACGGACCATCCTACGGTTGCGACGATGACTAGAAAGAAAACGCCGGAGCCGGTTCGGTCTTCGAAGCAGACGATGCTCCAGCGCATTTTGACCACGACGGTCAATGATCTGGGCATGGATGCGACGGTGGCGATCATGAGCCAACCCGATGGGCCGCTGGTGTCGCAGGTGTCCCAAGGGTTTTCCACCCGTGAGGTTCGCGCCGTTGTCCGGACCCTGTCCGGCGCAAACGGCCGGCCCGACGGTCTGCTCCGGAGTGCCGGGCAGGAAGAAGCCAATGGGGCGATCGAACTGCGCATGGTGACGCCCGGGTCCAAGAATCTGTTGGCGAAACTCCTCCGCGAGGAAAAAGTGACCTATGGGGCGCTGGTGGTGGGCAAACAGGAGCGGCGGCCGTTTACGAAGCGGGAAAAAACCGCGGTCGACGCGGCCGGTCAGCGGATTACCGAGGAATTGCGGAAAGCCAAGCTCTTCGATCATTCCGTGCTCCTGGCGCGGCCCTGGATTCTGCACGAGCCGTCAACCGCGGAGTCCGCGCCCGGCATCGCCGACGCGACGACGGGGACACATACGTCACCCCAGGTACAGAACCGGGTCGCCGAATGTTTGTCCGAGGCGCAGTCCCTGGTCCCGTTCGACCGGGGATGGGTCACGTTTTATGATCCGTTGGCCGCGTCCCTGGAAGTGTTGGGTTGTCTGGCCGGGCACAAGAAAGACCTGCTCCCGGGGCATCGCTTGTCGTTGAACGAATCCGCGTCGGGGTGGGCGGTGCGGCATCGCAAGCCCCGGATTGATCAGAACCTGGCTTCCACGCAAGGACGCTTTCAGGATTACAAACAGTTGTACCGCGACCGGTTCCGATGCACGCTCGTCGTGCCTTTTTTTGTCAGGGGACGCGTCGCCGGGACGATCACCCTGGCGTCCAAGACGGCGGCGCAATATGAATCCACTGAAGCCGAGTACGGGAAACTTGCCCCGGTCACGACGCAATTGGCCCAACTTTTCGATGAACCGTCCCTGAATCTCCAGGCGTCGCCGGGTGCGGCGGCTCCGTCAATTCCTGAGGCGGCGGGGGTCTCGGAACTGGTCATCCGGCGCCAGGAACGTCAAGCGGCCCTGAATGAAGTCAGTTCCTTTCTCGCCACCGAAATTCGTGAACCCATGGGCTACATCCGCGCGCAATTGGAGGAGGTGACGGGTGACGGGACCCTCGAGTTTGAACCTCAAACTTCCATCGAAGCGGCCATGCGGGATCTCATGCGGATGGAAAGTATCTTGAACGATATTCTGGATTTCGCCAAGCCCCTCCAATTGGACCGGCGGCCGTGCCGCGTCACCGCCTTGATCGAAGACGGGCTGGCGTTGGTTGCCACGGACCTGCGCGTGAACCGGATCGAGGTCACCAAGGAATTTCCCTCGCGTCTGGGTCAGGTGCGATGGGACCGGGAAAAGATCCAGCATGTCTTTCTCAGTATTTTTACGAATGCCCTGGAGGCCATGTCGCCGGGCGGGAATTTGCGAATCTCCGTGTCGCAGAAACGCGGACGCCAGCCGGAAATGGTCATTCGCATCCACAACGACGGCGCGCCGATTCCCGAAGAATTGGGCGAGAAAATTTTTGAGCCCTATTTCACCACGAAACGGTCAGGTACGGGGTTGGGCCTGGCGATGGTGAAAAAAATTGTGGACGAACACGAAGGGCATATTGCCATTGACAGTCGTCCCCAGGAAGGGACGCTGGTCACCATCAACCTTCCCGCCATGCGCCCCCGGCGTCCCTATCGGGGGAAAAGCCGCCCGCCCAAGCGGGAATAGGATATGGCCCCTGAGCCGGCCAGACAGGGATCAGGCGCCCCGCGTCCTGCGTATACTCACGCTTGACACCTCCAAAGGAAACGAATAAGATTTATTCTCTTTATCCAGGGAAACGATTCAATCGGGAAAGTCTGTCTTTATCGTCCATAACCTGTCTTAACAAAAGGAGCGGAATTATGAAACGTATTCGCCTTCTTCTTATTGCGGTCGCGGGTACTGCCTTGATGGCATCGGTCGTGTATGCGAATCCGGGTATGTTGCCTGCACATCCGGGCTATCCTGCCGCAGAGACCAAATCTCCGGTCGATGGGACGCGGACCAGTCATGATACCGGTCAAGGGAATGCCGTTGGTTCCAAAGCCTCCATGGCCGCATCGTCCACCGCTGATGGCGCTGCCATGAACAGTACGAGCGACCCCAATCGTGAGCGTGTGAAGAAATCGCAAGGCGCCGGGCGTTTGCCGGAAGTTGAAGGGGCCTTGAACACGGTGGATATCAACCCGGGTGGGGCCACGTCGACGGTTATCAAGTAAACGTTTTTTGAATCGATGCAATCGCCGGGGAGGCTGTCGGAGAGATAGCCTCCCCTTTTTTTGCCTTGAGAGCCGGACGGTCGGCTCCGGTGTGAAATTAGCCTTCCGGCTGAAAAGCCTTTTCCAGAAGCGGCTTCAGTTCTCCTTTGGACTGCATGGGACCCAGAACGTCGGTATCGCCGTAGAATTGGCCGTTGATGAAGACTTTGGGCAGGGTCGGCCAGTTGGTCATCTGTGTGAGGACTTCCCGTTTTTCCGGGTGTTCCAGGACGTTGATGATCTCATAGGGATAGCCGAATTGCTCGAAAAATTGGATGGTTTCGACCGTAAAGCCGCATTGGGGCGCGGCCTTGGTCCCTTTTCCATAAATCACTATTTTGTGTTGTTTCAATTCCTGTTGAATTTCTTCCTCGATGGGATGTGCCATGCCGTGTTTTCCTCCTATGAGCCATCCGTTGTTTCAGTCGTCAGTTCAAGCGCATGGATCCGTCCGTCTTTCAGCGGCTCGTCCAAGGCTTGATAAATGAGACGGTGACGGTCCAATAAATTTTTCCCCTTGAATCCATCCGACACCACCCGGACGTTCAAGTGATCCATGGTGCCCGTTCGGTCCGTGACGGTGACCTGGGCATCGGCCAGGACTTGCCGGACGTAGTCCGTGATGGTTTGCGGCATAATCATGATGGGCTTGTCTCGTACCGAAGCACGAACCAGACTCCGCACATAATACTGAAGGCCACGTGTTTCCGCAATGACGGCCCGGAACCGTTGCCGTGGGGGTTTTCTTCGTTCCCCTTCTGTCAACGAATTAGTGAACATTTACAATCCCCGCGCACCTTCGACTGTGCTCAGGGCAGGCGCAGGAATCCAGCGTCTTTGGCCTCACCAGGAACAAGAAAAACAGGGCGGGCACCGCCCCTACGCGCATGCCCCATGATCCTGTAGGGGACGACCTGCAGCCTTTCCTGCCTGTCCTGAGCGAAGCCGAAGGAAGCGGAGCCGAAGGGTGTCGTCCCGTGCCTTTCCAAACAACGGAAACACCAAAGACACTGGATGCCCGATCGAGCCGGGCATGACAGGAAAAGCGGTCATCCTTGCGCTTTTCTCTGTCATCCTTGCGTACGCGAGGATCCAGAGTCGTTGTTCTTTGTAGTTGTCCTGGCGCCTGCGGGCGGGGCTGCGCCCCGGTCCCGCACATTCCATTTTGGGGGCGAGGACTGTCTGAGCGAAGCGCCTGTCCTGCTTGTCCTGAGCGTAGCCGAAGGAAGCGAAGCCGAAGGAACTCTCAATCAGCGACCGACTATCTACAAAAAATAGATTCTTCACTGCGTTCAGAATGACAACCTTCGGTTTTTCTTGGGGGCCCCGCCCGGGCGCCACTGGTTTTGGGTCCTTTTGCCGAAACAAAAGGCCTGTCCTGAGCGAAGTCGAAGGAAGCGGAGCCGAAGGAAACGAAGTGAACGGGCCTCGCGAAGGAACCTCGTCGTGTGGGGCCGAAACCCCGCATAAAAAAACAAAGACCCTGGATCCCCGATCGGGGTCGGGGATGACAGAATCGGGGTCGGGGATGACAGGCAAAGGCGAAACACGCAACCTCTCCCTCTGTCACTCGGCTTCGCACGCCTCACTCACAAATCGGCCAAGTCCGTCCAGGACTGAGAGGGGGATTTCGTGGCCTCCTCGAAATTCGTGCCAGGTGACGGGGAGTCCGTGCGCCAGGAGCGAGTTCTTGAGTCGTATCGCCGTGTCGTGAGGGAGCAGGGGGTCGTCCGTTCCATGACTTTGAAACACGGGGAGCCCTTGGCGGGCAGGCCATCGGGCTTCCCATTCCTGTTGCGCAACCATACTGCCCGACAGGATGAGCAATCCGGCAAACGGACGAGAACTGCGAAGGACCGTCTCGCAGGCCAACATGGCGCCTTGTGAAAACCCGCCGAGGAAGAGGCGATCTTGGGGAAGGCCCTCATGCCGGTCGAGTTCGTCCAGCATGGCAAGCACCCGTTCGCGGGCCTCCGTCAGTCCGTCGGGAATCGCGTCGACGTCACGCGGGAGCCCGCGAGCGATCCGGTCCATGTCCAGCATCCACCATGCCCGTCCGCCGGGCAGGCCGTCGTCCAGCTTCAGGGGTGCCGCGGGGAAGACGAACCGCACTTCGTCCGGAACCCGTAACATCCGCCACAGGGCCACCAAGTCGTCACCGGGTGCGCCGAACCCATGGAGCAGAATGACCATGGGCCCGTTCCCGCCGCCCTCGCGGCCCGGTCCTCCCGCGATGCGGACGTCGAGCCCCCCATACGTATGGATGCGCATCGGAATCAAATCCTTGGAACGTAAGAGGCCGGGCTTAGTGCCCCATCTTGGGTGCGCCGGCATTGGCGCCTTCGGTCACAAGCGGGATGCGCAAGACCTGCTGGCAGTGCGTGCAGGTGACCCGCAGGACATCCGTGTTTGAACGGTCGATCTCCTGTTCCTTGACCCAGAACAGTTTTTCGCATTTCGGACATTTTCTGACGAGCATGGGCATAGTGACTTCCCTGTCGGTACGGTGTTTAACAACCTTCGAACATTGACGGACGTTTGGCCTTCTGCTGGCAATTGCGAGCGATTTAGTGTAATACAAATGAGTCGTTGCTCGCTACATGATCATCTATGCCGACCATAAGGATTTTGCCCCCGCCGTGTTATTGCCCTTGTTTGAGCAAGCGTCCTGGGCTCGCGGCCGGACCGTGACCGAGACGACGGAGATGCTTCGGCAGACCGACGTGTTCATCACGGCGTGGGACGATAACCGGGTCATCGGGTGCGGACGGGTCCTGACCGATTACGTGTATCGCGCCTCCATCTGGGACGTTATCGTGGATGCGGCCTACCAGGGACAGGACGTGGGCACGGAAATCATGCACCGGATCCTGAACCATCCGTCACTTCAACGCGTTGAACTGTTCTGGCTCTGCACGCGCGATAAACACACATTCTATGAAAATCTCGGCTTCAGCGCCAAGGAACAGACCGGCATGGTCTGGGACCGCCGGCACCGTCCCGCCTCCCAACGCAACGATATCCGGTGAAGAGAGCTCCCCGTCCATGGCGGAGCCGGCGTTAGCCGCCGAACCCATGAATGGTGAAGGGTTCGATATAGTGCAGCAGGTAGGCCAGGCCGATTCCCGCGAAGAAGGACAGCGTGAGCCTGAGGCGGTCATGACTGTGGAAATGCACTTCCGGCAGCAGATCGCTCAGGGAAATACACAGTAACGCGCCGGCGGCAAACGACAGCGCGGACCCGACCACGTATTCTTCCCATTGGCCGGTCAGTCCCACGCCCCAGAACGTCAGGAACGCCGCCATCGGGCAGACCAGGGAAAACATGACATTGGACAACACGCGTTGTTGCTCGCCGAACCCCGCGATCCGCATGGTGCCGATAATGGAGAGACCATCGAGGGGCTTGTGGAGGACAATTGCCATGAACACACTGAGGCTTAACGCGCCGATCGTCCCGTCGGAGGCCCCGGCGCGGACACTGGTGCCCAAGGTCACGCCTTCCGTCATGGTGTGCAATCCCATGCCCAGAGCGATGCCGGCCCAACTGATCGGATGAACCGCGGGATGCCCCGCTTCGTGATGTCCGTCATCTGTCTGACTGAAGTCATGCTGGTGAAAGGAGAAGACGCGTAACAGCACCACCATCAGGACGATGCCCACCGTCATCCACCACATGGCCGTTTCGACGGCGCGTTCGCCGGGAATCTCCGTTATCGCGTGGGGCAGAAGGTAATACAGGGAGACGCAGAGAATCACGCCTGCCACAAAACTCGTCGCCATCTGGGTGCGGGTGTGCGTCAACCGGACGATGGACGGCAGCCATCCGCCGAACAGGGAGACGGCCATGATGATGACACAGTACCCCGTCAGCAGCAGCAGGGAATCAGCATGATTCATGACGGCTCACGATTGCGCAACTCGTGGGAATGGGCATGGTCTCGGGAATTCGCCGTTTGATATGCCGTTTCTTTCTCCATAACGAGGCTGAGTTGCTTTTGCCGGTCTTCCGGCGAGCCGGACTCAGATAACATGCATTCTATCAATTCATCCATTCGCCCCACTATTTTCGCAACGTTGACCAAAGAAAGTCGGCGCAGAATATCTACTGTGATAGGACGCTTGGAATCCTCAAATACAAGGGACCAAAGGAAGCTTTGTGCGGGCTTGGAATTGAACAGATCACAGAGTAACCGCGCTTCTTTCCCTGACTTGCAGGGTATCGAATAGCACGTGTCATCGACCATGACAGGTCGGCCGTTTTCCGGTGGAATAACAATAAACGTAAAAGATTTGTAGAGACCCGATATGGCCACCTTCCAAGGCGCAAAAGAATATTCACCGATTCCAAACATGCTGAATCGTGGTCGATTCTGATAGATCGAACTTTTCCGCGAATCCAATTTCTTGGAGTGATTCTCAAGGTACCTCCACGTCTTAGGAGCTGTGTCTCTGATTGAACTGGTGTCATCACCAGTATGACGTTGCGTGACTAAAACGACCTTGCGAGGAGTCGCTCTTCGGTTCCCCAAATCAGAAGATTTTAGAAGGGGATACAGAAACTCTTCTTCCAGTTCGACTGCCTCATCCAGTCCGTTTACAAAACATCCATTACGTCGAGAAAACTCCATGACGTTTGATGCATCATGCTTAAGGCCTGATCGCCATGTGTAAGGGGAGCCACCGTCCAGTTCTCGAAACTTCCTATAGGCCGCAACGTCCGAAACGAGATTTCTGTCAATCCATCCAAATTCCGTAAACCTGGAAGCTAAATTAAGCTTGGAATAGATTCTGGCCACGCGATCTTCTGTGCGCTTTCCGGTTGCAAAGAACAGGCATGCGTCAACCGAAACGTCGAAATTCACTTTTGCATCAATGCGAAACAGCTTGGATGATTCAAGCCCACCCACAGTCTTCCAAAAATGGCGTAAGACTTTCCTGGCCGTCATGGTTTTACACAGCATGGCAATTGCACCTGATTCGGGCAGGGCATCTATCAAGCGAATGAGCATCCACTCGGCTATGTCGAAATTCGATTTCCCGGTTTTGGCATCAAAACCTCGAAGACGTTGGAAGTTTGTTTTCTTCGGCAAATTGTTACTGCCCAGGATGCCCTGTACGGAATTGGTGACCCAAGGAGGATTGCCCAAAACCAAAACTCGGGGCGAATTTTCTTTCCTGAGAATTCGATGCCAGTCAGCGGGAAAGAAATCCTGTTGATAAATTCTGACTCCCAAATCTGATAAACGCTGGCTTGTTGAATGAACATAGTCATGATTGATTTCGTATCCTTCGTAACCGCACGCGCTACCCCATTTGCCATGAGAGGCTCTAAGGAATGCGCCAAGGCCGACGGTCGGCTCAACGACAAGATCGGGCAAAGCAAATAATTCGGCAACGAGAGCGACCACTTCCTTCGCTAAAGCGCTCGGAGTCTGAAAGTCACCAAATTCCTTCTGTTTGCTCATAGATTTTCAACGCCATTCACAGTTCCTGCCTGCTGAATGACGCGACGGTATTGAAGCCGCCATTGCAGGGCATTGGAGATCGTAAGATAGCCTATCTCCGGTGGGTTCCCGAGCACTTCTTCCGCTAGTGTCCGCGCTTGAATGTCGTCGAGGGGAAGCATCCGCTCGGAAAAGAATGCCAATACGTCGTCAAGATTCCCGTCGTTTTCGATAATTTGACGCAATCCCGACGTGGTCTGGAAATCGCCTGTACGCGAACGATCGACGAAAATCGTGTGCATGATAGTGAGGCGACTTGTCCGTTTAACCTCGTCGTCGGTCTTCTCGTAGACAAATACCAGAAGATTGTAGCCGAGTCCGTAAATTTTCTGTCGAGCGGATTTGAAAGGGCACGATGATTGAGGCTGCCGAATACTGGTAACCTTCATGTCGACTTCAAGTTCCGGAAAATCTATTCCTTTGGCGGAGGAACCTTCGATATAGGTATATTTGGCGTGCAAGTATTTCTGAAATTTCCGTTCTAGGTACGTTCCAACGGCTTTGCCGTCCGTAATTCCGTAAAGCGCAAGTTCGTCATGAGACGACTCGGTTCCAGCAAAGACTGAAGCTTCAGTTTTCAGGAGAGGTATTGTGAGGGGCGGTGGCATTTTTCTTTTGGTAGTTGTACCAGAGTCTTCCCCGTCAAGGAAACAGCTTTTAAGTAGAGTAGCTGACCTTTTCGACTTGAGCCTCAGATCTTAATCAGCACCTTGCTGAGCACTTCAGCTATTACAAATTTTTTGCGAAAAAGCGATCAATCAGCCGTCATCCGCTCAAGGCAACGTTCAGCTTCGATGAGTGGCTTCAGATCTAACAAATCGCTGCCGCGTGGACCACCGGGAGCATTGGCGGAGATCTCATGACCGACAGCGGTACTGACGAAACCGGCCATGCGTCATTTGAAATTAAGAGAACGTCGTAGCGTCTCCGCTAACTCGATTTCAAACTGATCTGTGTCATTCATAGACCAGAGAACAGTCGTGAGATGATTTGTGTCGAAGTGCGTTTTGGTTCTCTCAAACTTTTCTCTCTCGCAAATGTATATCACTGGTAGGCCAATGCCCTCTGCAAAACCGGCTTCCCAGTACGCCCCGTTGTTGTCATAAGTTAGATCCGCGATGACAAATTTAGAACTTGCTATTGTAGTGCGCATAATTTCATCAATAATTCCCGCCTTGGCAACATTTCTCAGGTCATACACTTCGTACCCCAATGTCCGCGAAATTACAGGTTTTATATGTTCGGATGCCAATTTTTCTGTCTCAGGTGTATCAAATTGCATGGCGAGAAAACCATATCGATGCGGCATTGACTTTATCCACACCAAATGTGCCAACCTGGCTGACGCGGAATGGGGCGCATTTTTCTTTGCCTCGCTCAGAGTAGCCCACTCGTCTCCTCTGATGTAGGAACCTGGTGGGTTGAGAAAAACGCCATCATGATCCTTCAACCACAGAACGTATGTTCCCGTATTTTCATCTAGGCCGATATAGCCCAACTCTCCTTGTTTCTCTCGAATGATTAGACGATTTCCCTGCCAATTCATATCAGACATTCTGCGGTCTCCTGTTAGCCATCGTCTTCCCTCAAGCCTTAAGCCACGATTTCTGAGAAATTCTGACTGAAATGCCCCTGCATTTCTGCCCAGTTAGTTGGCTAGGGCAATCTTGGACACACGGGATAAGTGGCATTTCTGCTCGTGATCCGCATAGTATGGCAATGGAGCGATGTCTTTGTCGAATGGCCCTAGCGGGCAATCAAATACGAGGCAATCTACCTGCGGGCCTAACGAAGCATCTCGGCGGCTCGTAGTGGTCTTGATCCTTTCTGGATTTTACCCTAGGCGTGCCCGCATCCCAATTTGTCGCCACGTCATCTCATCACGCTTCTATTTCAGCCGAAGGGTGGAGAGCGCATTAGACTTGCTTTGGATCATGTCCACGACATTCTTGTCGAGGAGAGATTGAGGGTCAAGGTATTTTTAGACGAGCCTTCAGGTAGGTCTTGGCTGTATCATTCACCGCCCGACTACAGTATGATTTGATCTTCGGGTTTGAACCCGTACACGAAGCATCCCGGTCGTTGGGAAAACTGGGCCGGGAGGTCGGAGCATCGTCATGAAATGCCTTGGGTTGATGTCGGGGACTTCGATGGATGGCGTGGACTGCGCCATCATCGACGTGAGGCCCGGCCGTTCTCAACTGCGTATCGAACTGCTGGCCCACCGCACTCGCCCCTATCCGCCTGTGTTTCGAGAGCAACTGCTGGCGTTGGCTCAAACCGGGACGGTGGCAGAAGTGTGCCGGCTGCACGTGGCCGTGGGGGAGGTGTTCGCCCGCGTGGCCAACCAAACCATGCGGCAGGCGAAGCTGTCGGCCAAGGACGTTGCCGTCATCGGCTCGCACGGGCAAACCGTGTGGCACAGCCCCACGCGGGTGCCGGTGCCGGGGGCCGGATCGGTCCGGTCCTCGTTGCAGATCGGCGATCCTTCGGTCATTGCCGAGCGGACGGGGATCCTCACGGTTGCCGATTTCCGTGCCAGGGATCTGGCGGCAGGCGGGGAAGGGGCGCCGTTGACCCCGTACGTTCATTATCACGTGTTCCGGTCCCGAAACACGTCGCGACTGATCGTCAACCTCGGGGGAATTGCGAACGCGACCTGGTTGCCGCGAAACGGCAGCCTGGAGGACGTGGTCGCGTTTGACGTGGGTCCCTGTAACCTGTTGTTGGACGGGGTGATCACACAAGCCACACGCGGGCAACGGTCGATTGATCGAAACGGGGCGCTGGCCGCTCGCGGGTGTCCGCGCGACGTACTCGTCAACGAACTCCTGCGTCATGCGTTTTTTGCCCGCCGCCCTCCGAAATCGACGGGACGTGAAGAATTCGGTGACGACTACGTCCGGCGCGTCCTGCAGGTCGCCGCACGACACCGCTTTTCGTTGGAAGATACCCTGGCGTCGAGTTGTGCGGCTATTGCGCGGACGGTTCGCCAGTCCAAGTCATGGCCGGGAGCCGAGGTGATTGCCGGCGGGGGAGGCGTGCGGAATCGCGGGCTCCTGCGAGCCTTAGAGCGGGAATTTGAGCCGGGTCACGTGCTGTTCATGGACCAAGCCGGGGTGAAGAGCCAGGCGTTGGAAGCCATGGCCTTTGCGGTGTTGGCCCATGAGACCATCAGGGGCGTCCCGGCCAACCTGCCTTGGGTCACCGGCGCCGCGTCGCCGGTCGTGCTGGGCACGGTGACTCCGGGGCGGCGGCCATGGGATGTCACCGGATAGCGCGTGAGGGACCATCATGGATCTTTTCGAAAGACTCCCGGAGAGACTGCTTGCATGGCTTCCCCTTGCGACGCACCCTCCGCTCTCTCAACTCCTCGCGATCGTCCTGGTTGTTGTGACGTGTTTGGTGATTGTCGTGTTGTTCCGGCTCCGGAGACGTGGAGGCCGGCATCCTGACAATATATGGACCGACGGGATCGAAGAACGGATCACGGTGAAGGCCCAACCACTCATGAATGGCCCTGAGGTTGCGGTGTTCAACCTCTTGCTCATGGCGATTCGCGATCACTTCTTGTTGTTGTCGAAAGTCCCCTTGCGAAACCTCCTGCAACTGCGTGTCGATGACGCGTCTTCCAAACGCGCCGTGGCTCAAGCTCTGCGAAACGTGACGGTGGATTTTGTCCTGGTTCATCCGGGGACCCGGCTGCCCGTCAAAGTCGTCTTCCTCGAAAAACCGGACGACGATGTCCTGGTTTCGCCGGCACAAGGATGGTTGGTGGAGGCGTTGTTCCTGAAGGTTGGGATCGAGGTGATCTGGCTTGATCAGGACATCCGGTACAGCGTGGAGCAATTGACCAACCTGTTGGGACTTCAAGAAGAGACCTGAGCGTGCGGAGGCGCCTCTGGTTTACAAAGGCGCCTATTCGGTCATCACCGGTAGCACGGCGTGCAGGGCTTGATGAGCCAGGTGATGCGCCTCACCGTTCAGGACGGCGGGGTCGTTGAACGGAACGAATCGAGCCAGTTTAAAAAAAGGCCGGTTGGCTAAGACCGCCGCCACTTCGGAGGACCGTTCCCTGGTGAGGCTGAGCGTGTAGCCGGGGCCCTGTTTCCATTCCCATAACGAATGGCTCAGACAGAGCCGGATATCGCGATCTGCCACGGAGGGAAAGCGGTTGATGAGGTTTTCTTTATACCGCCGGAGATGGCCGCCTTCCAGGATGAGGGCAAAGACCATGTGGTGGCCCCACCAAACCAGGGAGCGAAAGGAGAATTTGACGTCTCTGGTAAAAAACCGGGGGTAATCCAGGTATTGATAGGGGAAGTCTTCCAGGTGTTCTCCCTTGACGAATTGGCTGGCGTCCGGGTCGAAGCCGTCGGGAACCAGCAGGTGCCGGGCCTTGAGTTCACGTTGAAAGGATTCATGGATCCGTTCCAGCAGGTGCCGGATTTTGGGGGAGACGCGGGCCTTGGCTGCAAAGAACTCGGTGTCGGACAGCAGGGTAACGTCTTTGGCGGTGAAATTCATGGGGCATGAAGGGGCGACAATGCAACACGGGCATACTGGCATGGTTCGGGAAACGGCTGCAAGCCGGGGAGTGGTTTCATGAAAGTGGCGACGTTTAACGTGAATTCGATCCGGAAACGGTTGCCCGTGGTGAAACGGTGGTTGAAAACCCACGCCCCGGACGTGCTGTGTCTTCAGGAAACGAAGGTGCAGGATTCGGAGTTCCCGGTCAATAATTTTGCCGCCACGGGGTATCACGTGCGGTTTTGCGGGATGAAAGGATACAACGGGGTGGCCTTGTTCACGCGGCGTGAACCCGAGTGGGTCTCGTATGGGTTGGGTAAGGGGCCCGGTGGGGACGGGCCGCGTTTGCTTCACGCCGTGGTGGACGGCATTCCCATTGTCAATACGTATATCCCGCAGGGTTTCCGCATCGACCATCCCAAATATCAATATAAGTTGGCCTGGTTCAAACGGCTACGCCGGTATTTCAACCGTCACCTGTCCCCGGATGAGCCTGCGATCTGGTGCGGGGATATGAACGTGGCTCCGGAACCGGTTGACGTGCATCATCCGGAACGACACTTTACCCACGTCTGTTTTCATTACGAAGTCCGAAGAGCCTACCGGCACGTGGTCGATTGGGGGTTCGAGGACCTGTTCCGGCGTCTCTATCCGGACCGGCAACAATTTACGTTTTGGGATTACCGGCGCCCCGATGCCCTCAAGGCCAATCGGGGATGGCGCGTGGATCACATCCTGGCGACCGGGGCATTGGCCCGGCGTTGTACGGCCGTCGAAGTCGATATCAAGCCCAGGCAGGGGAAAACCCCATCCGACCATACCGTGCTGTGGGCGGAATTTTCCTTGTAGCGTTTTTGCTATACTTTGCTATGTTTTGCTATGCCATTGCTATGCTTTTGCTATGTTCCGGTCTTCGGTTGTTTGCGGATTTGCCGTTTCCTCGTGGTGTGGGGAATGTTTTCCAGTGGAATGAACACCGCGAGGGCCACGACGGTACTCCACACTCCCGGTTTGCCGATCGCGGATTGGGTGATGTTTTGCGTCCGAACGATTTTCCCGCCCATCTTAAAGACCTGCTTCCGTTCATTCCAGGCCACGTCCGGGTCAAAATCGATTCCCAACGTCGTGGCCAGCATTTGAGCCGCGAGGTCTTCCGTGTACTCGCCGGCCTCTTCGTCGGTTTCCCCGTACGCGTGATGTTCGGAGAGATAGCCGTAGGTTTTATGCCGGCCCTGGGGGATCGCCACGCCGATGGATGCCGAGATCAACCTGTTGCGTTCGTTGGTTTCACTCCTGGCCATGACGCAATAGGTGATCTCCCCGGGATTCAACAGGCTTTCGCCCCGCTTCCGCGGGATGATTTTGCAATTCGGTGGCAGGATGGATGACACGCTGACCAGATTGCAGTAGGCCACACCGGCGCTCCGCAACGCTTCTTCAAACGAGGCCAGTTTTTCCCGATGGATGCCGACCCCCCGGGTCAGAAAAATATGTGTCGGAACCATGTCGCCTCCGAGTCTCCGCTCCCTTCGCCACGCGCCCTGAAGGAAAACGAGTGCTATAGTGACAAATCTTTACGGGAAACTGCAACACCTCCACCCCGCCCCCCGCTTTCGCGGGGGCATGCCTAGCTCAACCTCCCCTTGTATCTGAAAAAGGGTGTATATTGCATGCTACTTTATTCATCTTTCGAGCCGAATAGCCCGACTCCCCTACGGGTTCCCAAGCCCGGTTGTAAGCCTGGTGCGTTCGGCTCGGCCTCTCGGCAGCCCGCA
>JAJDVY010000024.1 GCA_022825885.1 Nitrospirales bacterium
CAACGCAAGGTCGCCTTGGTCGCGTGTATGCGCAAATTGTTGACGATCCTGAATGCGATGCTCAAACATCGAACCTATTGGCAAGAACCGATGCATGTGACGCCTTAACCTCCAGACAGTTGCTTACAAAGGGGAGGAAAAGAATCTGATCCCCCCGCTCAGGACAGAGGCTTGACGGCCACGTGAATAGCGACGATCCCGCCGCTCAGATTGCGATACTCCACGTGGGAGAACCCGGTTTCCCGCAGCATGGCGGCCAACTGGTCCTGATCGGGAAACGTGCGGATGGATTCGGGCAGATAGCGATACACGTCCGTATGATCCTTGGCCACCCAGGTACCGATCGCGGGCAGGAGATGAAACGAATACCAGTCATACACGCGCCGGAGCCACGCCGGCACCGGCCGGGAAAACTCCAGGCAGACGAACCGGCCGCCCGGTTTCAGTACGCGGTAAATCTCACGAAAGGCCTGCGGGCGGTCGCCCACGTTCCGAATGCAAAACCCCGCGGTCACGGCGTCGAACGTCTCGTCGCGGAACACGATCCGTTCCGCGTTTCCGCGAAAACACGCGATGCGGGAACTCAGGCCGTGCCGGGCGATCTTTTCCGCGCCCACGCGCAGCATGGCGAAATTCAAATCCATTGCCGCCACCCGGCCGTGCTCGCCCATGCGGCGGTCCAGCAACAGGGCCAGGTCTCCGGTGCCCGCGCCCAGGTCCAGGGCGCGTCCGTGCGTCAGGGCAGGGACAGCCCCGGCGGCCAACGCCTTCCAGCGGTGATGGAGTCCAAAACTGAGCAGGGAATTATTGAGATCGTACCGGGCGGCGATTGCCGTAAACATGCGCTGCACGGCCTGTTCCCGCGGCAGGCCCGACCACTGCGACACGGCCTTACCCGAGGAACCACCGTCGGCGCGTTCAAGAGACGGCATCATGCAGGCAGTTAGCACCGCCCCTCCGAATTTGTCAAGGCAAACGCGGGGAAAGACGCGGGGTTTCGCCCCGTGCCTTTCCAAACAACGAAGACCCCAAGACCCTGGATGCCCGATCGGGGTCGGGCATGACAGAAGGCTGGATGCCCGATAGAGCCGGGCATGACAGGAGGAGCGGTCGTCCTTACGCTTTCCTTCGTCATTCTTGCGTTTTTTCTCTGTCATCCTTGCGCACGCGAGGATCCAGTGTCGTTGTCCTTTGCAGTTGTCCCGGCGCCTGCGGGCGTGGCTGCGCTCAGGTCCCGTCCATTCCATATGAGGGCGAGGACTGTCTGAGCGCAGCGCCTGTCCTGCCTGTCCTGAGCGAAGCCGAAGGAAGCGTAGCGAAGGAACTCTCAATCAGCGACCGACTACCTACAAAAAACAGATTCTTCACTGCGTTCAGAATGACAACCTTCGGTTTTTCTTGGGGGCCACGCCCGGGCGCGAATGGTTTTGGGTTCTTTTGCCGAAACAAAAGAACCTCGTCGTGCGGGGGCGAAACCCCGCATGCAACGCCAAGACCCTGGATGCCCGACGAGGTCAAGGATGACAGGAAAAGACAATACATTGCGGGTTTTCGCCCCGCGCACGGCGTGACAAACGACTTACAAATTACGTACAATCCCGCTATAATCGGAACCCGCCACACGGTATTCTCCAAACAAGGGACAAGAACCCACCGCAGGGGGCAGCCATGAAGAAAACAACCATGCCGGACCAAAAAGCGTACCGGAAAATGAAAATCCAGTGTCTGGCACTATTGTCGTTGATGATCGTGCTGGGTGCGGGGATGGCCGGCGCGCAAAGTGACGCCGGCAAAACGAAGCGGGCGAGCGCGTCGGACATCCATCAATTGGAGGAAGTCGTGGTCACGGCGACCCGGCGGACCGAAACGGTCATGGACGTGCCCTTTTCCGTCAACGTGCAGGAAGAAACCGACATCCAGCGGCTCAACACCTTCAATCTGGAAACCCTCTCCCGGAACATCGCCGGCCTGAACATCCAGAACCTGGGGCCCGGCCAAAGCGTGGTGAATATCCGCGGGATTTCATCCGGCCAGATCGTCCGCGACCAGCCCGGCGTCAAGGAGCAGGTCGGCGTCTACCTGGACGACACGCCGATCGCGATTTCGCTGTTCACCCCGGACCTGGACCTCTACGACGTCCGGCGCGTGGAAACCCTGCGGGGTCCGCAAGGCACACTGTTCGGCTCCGGCTCCATCGGCGGCACCGTGCGGTACGTCACAAACAAGCCCCAACTCGGCGTCAAGGACGTGAGAACGCAATTCGACCTCAACACCATCGACAGCGGCTCGGCCGGCGGTCACGTCAAGGCCGCCTTCAACGCGCCCCTGGGCGACAACGCCGCCGTGCGCGTGGTGGGCTACGGCACCAGGTACGGCGGGTTCATCGACGCCCTGGGACCGACGGGCGAAATCGACGACAACGTCAACGACGGCGGCCGGTTCGGCGGGCGAGCGTCCGTCTTGTGGCAACCTTCTTCGACCGTCACCATTGCCCCCCGCCTGGTGTATCAGAGCATCGACGTGGACGGGTTCAACCGCGACGAACTCTTCAACCTGTTTGCCAACCCGTATTCCACGACGCGGACGCCCGTGCAGCTCGGCAAGCGCCAGCAGTTCCTGCTGCTGGAGGAAGCCTTCGAAGACGAAACCCTGCTCCTCGACAACACGATCACGTGGAACCCGAACAACCGCGTCGAGGCGACCTACGTCGCCAGCTATACCAAACGAAACCTGCTGGTCAGCCGGGATTCCAGCGCCCTGGCGGGCAGTGTGGCGGTCGATATCGGTTTCCCACCGGAAGGAGTGCTGCTGCCGTCCAACCTGCGGGACACCACCGAATTGGAGCAGATGACCCATGAGGTAAGGGTCAGTTCCACCGACAACAGCCCGTTCCAATGGCAGGCGGGCGTGTTCTATTCCAATATCAAACGCGACTATGCCCAGCGCCTGCCCACGCCGGGGTGGGACCTGACACATACAGGGGCGGGCAGTCCCCTCGGTTCGCTGGACAGCGCCAGGAACGGGTTCGTCACCACGGATTCGCCCTATGTGTCGGACTTGACCTACGACCTCAGTCAGATTGCCGTCTTCGGCGAAGCCACTTACACGCTCTTCGACCGTCTCGGCGTGACCGCCGGGTTGCGCTGGTACGACTGGGAAGAAGACAAAACCTTCAGGTCGGGCGGAAACTTTTCAAACTCGGCGGCGCAGAACCAGGCCGTGACCGTCTCCTCCAACGGCTTCACGCCCCGGTTCATGGTCAATTACGACGTGACGGACCGCGTAGCCGTGAACGCACAGGCGTCGCGGGGGTTCCGGCTGGGCGGCGTGAACGATCCGTTAAACGCGCCGCTGTGCGGCGGGGACTACGACACCTACCGGGGGTTCCAGCGGTTCAAGGACGAAACCCTGTGGAACTACGAAGTCGGGCTGAAATCCTCATACGAAAAGGTGACCATGAACGCGTCGCTGTACTATGCCGACATCAGCAACCTGGGCGTGAACGTGGATGCCGGTGAATGTTCATCGCGGGTGACCGTCAGCGTGCCCGAAGCCCATACCATGGGCGGAGAACTGGAGTTCGCCGTGCATCCCACGGATGCCCTGCTGGTGACGTTCGCCGGCAGCTACGTCGAGGCGGAATTCGATTCCACGGTACCCAACGTGCCGGGCATCAAGGACGGCAACCGCATTCCGTCCGTCCCCAACTGGCAACTCTCCGCCGTGGCCACGTACACGTTTCCGGGACTCTTCCAGTCAGAGGAGAGTTACGTCACCGCCTCCTGGCAATACGTCGGCAGTCAGTTCACGCAACCCAGTGACCAGGAAAGCACAAGCTACCCGTCCAGACTCATAACGGGTCTGACGGGAGCAGACATGGCATCCGACAATTTTCGGGACCAGATGGAACTGGACGCGTACCACCTGTTGAACCTCAACACGGGCCTGCTGTACGACACGTGGGAAGCCATGTTCTACATCAAGAACATCACGGACGAAAACCCGCAACTCTCCTTCGACCGTGAACGCAACGGCGCCGCCCGAATGGCGTACCGCGTAGGCCAACCCCGCACCTTCGGCATCCTCACCCGCTTCTACTTCTAAAGAACAAGAAAAACCGGGCAGGCACCCTGACCCGCCCCTACGCGCAGGCACCCCGATCCTGTAGGGGACGACCTGCAGCCTGCCCTGAGCGGAGCCGAAGGGTGTCGTCCCTCTGCCTTTCCAAACAACGGAACCCCAAGACCCTGGATACCCGATCGGGGTCGGGCATGACAGGAGACTGGATACCCGATCAAGCCGGGCATGACAGAAGAAGTGGTCATTCTTACGCTTTTCTCCCTCATCCTTGCATTTTTCTCCGTCATCCTTGCGTACGCGAGGATCCAGCGTCTTGGCTTTGTCTTCTTATTCCGAAGGAAAAGACCCTGGATCCCCGATCGGGGTCGGGGATGACGGGAAAAGGCGAAAAGCAACGACCTTGGCCCTCCGCATGTGCCTAAAGCAACTCTTCATACAAATCATACCAATGTGCATTGTGTTCTTCGATTAACGCGAGTTTCCATTGACGTTTCCAATGTTTGAGTTGCTTTTCCCGTTCTATGGCCGATTCAATATTCTCCGCTTGTTCCCAATAGACCAATTTATGAACGCGATATTTGTCGGTGAATCCTTCGACCACATTGTGTTTGTGCTCATACACCCGCCGGACCAAATCATTCGTGACACCAATATACAAAGTGCCATTACGTCTGCTGGCCATGATGTACACATAGAACGTTTGGTCGTTCATAGGACGGCGCCGGATTCTTCCTCACAGATATTATTACTGTTTCTGTCACACTTGTCTTCTCTTTCTGTTCGTCCTTACGTTTTTTTCCGTCATCCTTGCATTTTTCTCTGTCGTCCTTGCGTTTTTTCCATCGTCCTTGCATTTTTTCTCTGTCATCCTTGCGCACGCGAGGATCCAGCGTCTTGGCCTTTCTCTTCTTATTCCGAAGGAAAAGACCCTGGATCCCCGATCGGGGTCGGGGATGACAGAAGGCTGGATGCCCGATCGAGCCGGGCATGACAGAAGAAGTGGTCATCCTTACGTTTTTTTCTGTCATCCTTGCATTTTTTCTCTGTCATCCTTGCGCCCGCGAGGATCCAGGGCCTTTTTCTTTCCTTTCTTGTTCTGAGGAAAACACCCCTGGATACCCGATCGGGGTCGGGCATGACAGGAGGCTGGATGCCCGATCGAGCCGGGCATGACAGAAGGGGTAGTCATCCTTGTGCTTTTCTCTGCAAACCGATATTTGACTCGAAGGTTGAAAATTGCCATAGTCGGACGCCTGCGCCAAAGGGCGCGCGGGTCTGGTCCCTATGCGCAACACGTCCCATCTCCTGTTCGCCGTGCTGGTTGCCGTCACAATCGGGGCGGCGGGCTGCCAATCCATCCCCACGGACCGGCAACTTAGCGCCTTTGCCACGGCCACGAACCTGGTGGCCACGGTCGCCAAAGACACCCTGGCGTCGGCCAATAACGCCGTGGTCACGCGCAAACTGCGCGAGCAGGCCGAACTCGGGGGCGGGGTGAACGACGCGCTCTTCACGCCGCTCGTTGCGGACGACGCCTACGCCATGCGCATCGAATTCCTGGACGCGCTGGAGCGATATGCCACGGCATTGAACAACCTCGCGTCCGCCGATCGCGCCAAAGCCATGGACAAAGCCCTCACCAAATTGGCGGGAGCACTGGACGCACTGGGAAAACACTATGAGAGCATCACCGGCAAGAAAGAACCATCCGTGCGTGGCGGAGCCGTCAAGCAACTCGTCAACGTGATCGGCGGGGAGGTCACGCAAGCCCGGCGCCGCGAAGGCATCCGCCGCGCCGTGGCGGTCCAGCATGCAGTCATGACCGACGTCCTGCCGGTGCTCCGCGACGAAGTGGGCCCCGCGGGCATCTTCGGGATCGCGCACCGCAACCAGGCGGAAGCCGAAAAGGCGACCCTGATGAGCCGCTACAACACGGACCACCGGCAGGAACGCTTATCCAAAAAACCCGACACGCGGCTCAAGCGGTTGCAGCGCATTCGGGAAGCATGGGCCAACGCCGCGACTATCAACAAACTGTATGCGCACCTGCGCGACGCCATCGACCAACTCATCATCGCGGAACAGGCGCTCTACGACGCGATCACCGGGACCGGGGACCGCGAGCGCCTCTACGAAGCGGTGGGCCGCGCGGACGATCAGGCGCAGAACGTGAGCCGCATTCGCAAACGACTGAAGGACTAGAAGGACCGGAACCATGAACCTCCGATCCCAACTCGTCGAACTGATCCACGCCCTGGACGAACTTCTGCGCAACGTGGAGATGACCGATGACCTGCGGGAGCAGTACCTGCGCCGGCGGGCCCTGCTCTCCGCCATGCTCGACGAAGTGCTGCGCCAGAGACTCGACAAGGCCACCGGCGCGTACCAGGCCGCGGTCGAGCAAACCAATAACGCGGTCAAACTCGCCAAACGCGCGCTCCGCGAAACCGAAGAACGCGACGCCGTCATCCTGGAAATCACCAAAGCCGCCAAAGCCATCGACGCCGTCATCAAGCTCGCCGTATAACGCTCACGGTCATCCTTACGCTTTTTCTCCGTCATCCTTGTACTTTTCTCCGTCGTCCTTGCGCACCCTTCGGCTATGCTCAGGGCAGGCGCGAGGATCCAGCGTCTTGGCTTTTTTCTCTCCTTATTCCGAAAGAAAAACACCCCTGGATGCCCGATCGGGGCCGGGCATGACAGAAGAAGGAATCGGGCGTGACAGGAGGCTGGTCATGGGGGCAACGTCGCGTTTTATGGGCGTGCCGGTTTCCGGACAAATCGGATCAGCCATTTTGCTTCTCCTTAAACGACAAGAGCAGACCTTAAAAGAGTCCAAGGCGAACGAAAGTCACTTCAAGAACAATTGCAGGATCGTGGCTACCCCGGCCAGTATGATCCCGGCGAAGACGAGCAGGGTATAGGTGAACCACTTGATGAGGTCACTTTTACAGCGTTCGATGTCGGTTTGGGTTGTGGCATGGAGGCCTTCGATATCTTTCTTTGTTGCGGCACGGAGGCCTTCGATATCTTTCTTCGTTGCGGCGTGGAGGCCTTCGATGTCTTTCTTTGTTGCGGCGCGGAGGCCTTCGATATCTTTCTTTGTTGCGGCGTGGAGGCCTTCGATGTCTTTCTTCGTTGCGGCGCAGAGGCCTTCGATATCTTTCTTCGTTGCGGCGCGGAGATCCTCAATATCCTTCTTCGTCGCGAGATTGTTCTCGAGTAATTGGACTTGCTCCTTGGCCAGGAACTCGGCGGCAGCCGACGGAAGGCCGGCTTCGGTAGCGCCCTTGATGAACCGGTGAGTGTCAAAGATGATCGCGTCTGCCATGGCAATACTCCGTTCCATGATTGAGCTTTGCATGGACTTTGTCAAGTGTGGGCGCACCCTTCGGCTATGTTTCCTTCGGCTCCGCTCAGGACAAGCAGGACAGGCAGGGCAGGCGCGAGGATCCAGCGTCGTTCGCTGCACGAGAAACCAGAAAAACAGGGCAGGCACCGCCCCTATGCGCAAACACCCCGATCCTGTAGGGGACGACCTGTGTGTCGTCCCTCTGCCTGTCCTGAGCGAAGCCGAAGGAAGCGTAGCGAAGGGAATGAATGAACACATACGGGGATGACAGAAGGCTGGATGCCCAATCAAGCCGGGCATGACAGGAAAAGGCAGTCGCTCTTGCGCTTTTCTCCGTCATCCTTACGTTTTTCTCTGTCATCCTTGCGCACGCGAGGATCCAGAGCCTTGGCCTTTTCTCTTCTTATTCTGAAGGAAAACGACACTGGATCCTCGATTACTAACGTCGAGGATGACAGAAGGAGAACCCCCAACAACCCTGGATGCCCGATCGGGGCTTGTCCTTGACATTTTTAATCGAGGACCGGGCAGGATAGAAAAGGCGAATGCCCGGTCTCCGGCACTTGCGGCGAGACGATCGCTTGGGAGAAGATAGACGGGAGGGGACGGCCTGGGTGCCGTCCCGCACGCGCGCGGAGCCGTCATGATGCAGGATCCGGTCCTCCGGGAATTCCTCGAAAAAATCAACCCGCTACGGAAGCACATCACGCGGATGATCCTGTTCGGATCACGCGCACGGGGCGATGACCGCACGGATTCGGATTACGACCTGCTCATTGTTGTGCCCCGGAAAGACGCCCAACTCCTCGACGACTTATACGAGGGCGTGATGGACGTCTTGCTCGCCCATGGACGGCTGATCTCCCTGAAAATTTTTCCCGAAACAGAGTTTGAGCGCCTGACGCAGTTGCAGACACCGTTCATGCAACGGGTCAAGGCTGAAGGAGTGCCGCTTGGATAAGGTGCAGCAAGACCTCATCGCGGGGTATCTGGCAAAGGCGCACACGAAACTCCGTGTGGCGCGGGAACTGAGTGAACGGCACGAATGGGATGACGTGGTCTCGCGAGCGTATTATGCGGCGTTTCACGCGGCGCAAGCCGTGTTGCTGGCGGAGGGACACCAGGCGGAGACGCACCGGGGCCTGCTCACGTTGTTCAGCCTGGTGTTGATCAAGACCGGCAAGTTCGAGAAAAAATGGGGAAAATTCCTGGCAAACCTGAAGGACGACCGCGAAGCCGGAGACTATGAAGCGCTGTCGTACCTCGATGAACAAACAGCGGCCCGGGCCTTGGCCGAAGCCGAGGAATTCATGGAAGAGGTCGAGAAATTTCTCGGGCAAAAGTAGAGGGCAACGCACGCGCCTCTACCCTCTACCCTTCCCCTTTCTCCATCATCCTTGTGCTTCTCTCCATCATCCTTGTGCTTTTCTCCATCGTCCTTACGTTTTTCTCTGTCATCCTTGCGTTTTTTCTCTGTCATCCTTGCGAAAGCGAGGATCCAGCGTCTTGTCTTTCTCTTCTTATTCCGAAGGAAGCGAAGCGAAGGGAATGAGTGAACACATACAGGGATGACAAGAACGCCTCATGGCGCGGTGTTCATTCGGGAAGAGAACGATTCGGGTGGATGGTTCGCGTCCGCTCGCGGCCTTGTCTCACTCGGGGATGCTCACGTGAGCTTGAGCACGGCAATAATGATCCCGGCCAGTACCGTGGTCCAGGTCATTAACTTGACTTGCAGTTGGGCGAGGCGGGTTTCCAACTGGGCGAGACTGGTTTCCAGTTTGGTCTCCAGTCTGGCCAAATCGGCTTTGGTAGCCAGGTGTTCGCTTTCATGTTCATGGATGGCCTGGGCAATGCCCTCAGCCTGGGGCTGATTCATAGCGGCACGATAACAAATCATGGAAAAAAAGGGCAATACAGCCTGGATGCCCGATCAAGCCGGGCATGACAGGAAAAGGCAGTCGTCCTTGCGTTTTCCTCCGTCGCCCCTACGTTTTTCTCCCTCATCCTTGCGTTTTTTCTCCGTCATCCTTGCGCACCCTTCGGCTATGCTCAGGGCAGGCGCGAGGATCCAGTGTCGTGGCCTTTCTCTTCTTATTCTGAAGGAAAACAACCCTGGATGCCCGATCAAGCCGGGCATGACAGGAAAAGGCAGTCGCCCTTACGCTTTTCTCCGTCATCCTTGCGTTTTTTCTCCGTCATCCTTGCGCACGCGAGGATCCAGTGTCGTTGTCCTTTCTCTTCTTATTCCGAAGGAAAACAACCCTGGATGCCCGATCGGGGCCGGGCATGACAGAAGTGGCCATCCCTACGTTTTTCTCCCTCATCCTTGTATTTTTTCTCTGTCATCCTTGCGCACGCGAGGATCCAGTGTCGTTATCCTCTGCAGTTGTCCCCGGCGCCTGCGGGCGGGGCTGCGCCCCGGTCCCGTCCATTTCATTATGGCGGCGAGGACTGTCTGAGCGCAGCGAGTTCCGCAGCCCACACACCAGGGACCGGGGCAAAGGAACCCCCTCTTGGGGCCCCGCCCGGGCGCCACTGGTTTTGGGTTCTTTTGCCGAAACAAAAGAACCTCGTCGTGTGGGGCCGAAACCCCGCACCCCATCCCCTCCCGTACCGGGTGCCGGTCGCACGGGACAGTACCGAACCGGGTAGTCCAATCGCATGCCAAAATCGCATGCCAAAACACCAACATAAGGCTTGACAGACACCACCACCAAACGTAGAATCCGAAAAATCTTTGGGTCGGGGATCAAGCAAGTTCTTTTCCGACAAACAAGAAAACAGAAGGAATCAAACGAAGAGGAGGGCTTGACTTACCCACACGCCAAACGTAGAATCGTGCCACACTCGCAAATTGTGTACGTAAACTACTCTCTCTAACTCTCATCATTTAAAGGAGACAAGACAATATGGACATGAAGCGATTTTTCTTGTACGCAATCGTAATTGCCGCCTTGGCGCTGGCCGGGTGTGGAAGCGACGGCAATGGCGGGATGCCTGCGATGCCGGACCCTGCGCCAGATCCTGACCCCATGCCAACAGCTATCGATTTGTCGAGCTTGACGGCCGGCATGATGCTGGGGGCTGCGGGTGCACAGACGATTCAACCGGGCATGACGTATGAGTCAGGCCAAGTGATGTTTACCTGCCCAGCCGGGGGATCGGCTTGTATGGTCACGGTGAACGCTAATGGGACAGCGACATATGATGCAAACGGCGGCACACCGACGGTGGCGAACACACAAGCTGCCGTGGACGCAAAGAACACAGCAGATGCCGCAGCCATAGCAGTAGCCACGAAAGCGGCTGGCACGAAAGAAATGGCCATCGCTGCTGAGGCTGGCCAGGGTCCCGGTCAGACCACTGAGAATCCCGATGCCGGTCTGGGTGGTAGCAGCCGTGTGAACGCAGATAGTACACCCGATACTGCCGATTCACCCGATGCTGCCGATGACCCTTATGGTCTCGAGATCTCTCGCGATAGGGACGGTACGGAGGTTAAGATCACCGACTTGGGTATGGCGGGTATGGATGACCCCAAATTCATGCAGGCCATGGATCTGGGTGGTGGGACGACCATGCACGTTCGCACAATGGAAGCGGATGACGACGGCAACGTGGAAGAAGAAGTAGTGGTCGTCACCACCGACATTGAGGCGCCGAAGGCGGTTGCGTTTGCGAAGTTTGAAAGTGATGCTGCAGGAATGACACCTCAGGCATTGAATGGGAGAAAAGACAGCACAGATGCCCCGGACGATAGCAATCCTGCCGATTCCCTTATAATTGTAAACGAAAATCTGGAGCATGTATCGGCAGATAGTTTTTCCTCATCCAGCGGTACCGGTACGATCAACTTCAAGGGGGCGACACCGGCGGCCGGTGATACTCCTGCTGTAGAAGCCGAAACAGTCAGGGGCACATTCAACGGCGCAATGGGTACCTACACGTGCCTTGGTGGTGATGGCGGCTGCACGGTTACTATTACTGACGGCAAGTTGAGTGCGATTGGCTCTCAAACGCAGTGGGTATTCACCCCAGACGAAGGTGCCACCTCCGATCAGCCAGACTACGACTACCTGCACTACGGCTTCTGGCTGAAGAAGACGACGAAAGATGGCGAGACCACCTACAACGAGGTCGAGACCTTCGCGGGTTCCTCGCTTGCTGCGAGTACGGGAAGCGAACTTGATACCGTCTCGGGCAGTGCAAGCTATGAAGGCGGTGCCACGGGCGTGTACGTAAGGAACGTGAATGACGCCGAAGGCAAGCACTCGGCCACTTCTGGCCACTTCACGGCGGACGCCAGCCTGATGGTGTATTTTAGTGGGACGAGCATTGCCCAGGACAAGCACAACACTGTTACCGGAACTATCGATAACTTCGAATTGTCCGGTGGTGAACCGAACGACTGGTCGGTGGCTCTGGATGGTACCCGTGCCAGTAGTGCCAATATGATCACCGGCATGGCCAAGGGCGGTGGAGATGAAGGTACGTTCAGCGGAACCTTCTACGGCACAACGCCGGAAACGCCGTCTACCACTGATGATGCTACTTACAGGGTTGCACCGGGTTCCGTGGCCGGTGAATTCGACGCCAACTTCAAAAACGGCTCCGTGGCCGGAGGTTTTGGCGCGAGGAAGCAATAACCACCTCTTGTTCCTCAACCAGTCCGCCTAGCGGACCGGCTATTCACAATCAGGAAGGGCAGCCACGATGGCTGCCCTTCTTTTTTTATCAAAGACTCCGCACGGAAGGGCCTGTCCTGAGCGTTCTTCGACTTCGCTATCGCTACGCTCAGAACGAACGGGAGTACGAAGCCGAAGGGCCTGTCCTGAGCGTAACGCGGCGCGTGAAGTCGAAGGGCCTGTCCTGATACCCCGACGAGTGACCCTCTATCGCGCGGAGTGCCCGGTCATTCCAACAATTTCCCTCTTCTGTCATCCTTCTGTCATGCCCGACTCCTCGATTAAAAAAATGTCAAGGACAAACCCCGTCGGGCATCCAGCGTCGTTCGCCATCGCAAAAAAAACAAGAAAACCAGGGCAGGCACACAGGCCCGCCCCTACGCACAGGCCCCACGATTCTGTAGGGGACGACCTGCGTGTCGTCCCGTGCCTTTCCAAACAACGGAGGAAAACCCAAAGACACTGGATGCCCGATCGAGCCGGGCATGACAGAAGGGTGGATCCTCGATTACTAATAGCCTGTCCTTGACGTTCTTAATCGAGGATCGAGGATGACAGAAGGAGGAAGCATGGCTATGCTTGCTATAGCTCTGCTATGATTTTGCTATGTTTTGCTATGATTATGCTATGCAATGCTATGTTTTGCTATGATTGTGCTATGTTCCGCAAAGCGGGCGGACAACGGGGAACAGGACACAGTCGTGCCCGACGCAGGCTGGCTATTCTGTCAACGCTTCTTTTTGCGGACCTAGCTCGATAACTTGATAAAGGGGACTTATGCGGAATATTAGGCCGCGAAGTATGGGCCAAAGTCACTATAGCGCCCACTATCTCTGTGATGGTAAGAAGAGGGTAGTGGGTCAGTTTGCTTTCATCAGGTTTGTAGATTTTGCTACATAAGTTCCAGTCCACTCACTTCTGCTCACTGTAAAGTTAAGCGTATCAATCCCTATTTGATTGAAAATTTCTCCATAGCCGCGTAGTCTTTTGGTCTTTATTTGACAGATTGGATTATGGTCTTCTACAGTATCGCCAAGCCTTGTCCACATACCATTCGAGTTCACGGGCTTGCCTTCGTTCCTAGTTCTTATTGTTGGAAGTTCCGTCCCAACTCGCTTTTGGAATTGGCTGTATGAGAGCGTTTTTTTCTTATTGATGCTACAATGACGGGTAAGGCTATTATCGATGAGCCCCAAAAGACGCATCATGGACCGCCTTATCGTCTATACGATTTTGTTGATTCAAAGGGAAACAACATTATAAAAGAGTGGACTCAAAAATTAGAGAAGCGGGACCGCGTACGAGTTAGGCGTAAATTGGACGCTTTGCGACTGGAGGGTGGAACCTTACCTCCTAATTTGTTGGCCGATACAGGAACACCGAATATTAAAAAATTGCGTTTGACAGGGCAAAGGGTTCCGACGCTTCGCATCATGTTGTGTCATGGTCCCCTTGATTTGGAGGCTGAATTTACGTTACTGAAGGGTGCTAAAAAAAAGAATAATCAATTGATTCCCAGTCATGCCATTGAGCATGCTACTCAGAATCGAGAGGCAGTGATAACTGATCATTCACGAAGGTGTGAACATGAGTTGGTTGCAGAATGAATTAACGGCATACTTTCAAGACCGCGATGTTCGCCACGTCTATGTCGATGAGTTTTTGAACGAGTGGCTGGCAACCCAAATTAAAGTCTTGCGAGAACAGCGCGATTTAAAGCAGACCCAACTTGAAAATTTGGCTGGACTCCCTCAGGGGTCTATCAATAAGCTCGAAGACGTGACTAATTTCGAGTGGGACCTATTAACCCTGAAGAAATTAGCCGAAGCATTTGACGTGCCACTCGATGTTTCCTTTACCACTTTCGGGCAACGTCTTTGGGAAATGGAAAACTTTGGTCGGTCTGCCTTGGAGCGGGTCCCGTTCACGAAAGACCCTGTTTTTCTGAACAAGACTTGCCCTGTCCCCATCGATCAGAGTCCAACATTATTGCTCGACGCTCTGCGAGAAGAATTAAAGCAGAAGAAGGAACCGACTCAATTGCCGCCACCAGAAAAGGCACAGACAGCAACACGTGTACCACTAGATAGACAGGCCAACTCTGTTACCGAGAAGTTGTTTGCGGCATGAAACTCCAATCTGTTTCGCTCGCACGTTCCATTTGGTTGTTTCCGGTCCTCGCCTTAAATCCTGGTGGGAAATCCCTGCGCACCATCCTGCGCGCCTTGATCGACAAATGCCAATTTCTTGGCCATCCCGCGACCCCAGAACAATGGACAAGCAATGAATTAAAATTTGAAAATGGGGTGTTTCTGACCCCTCGCGGCGACGAGGTCGGTGTGTCGTTCTCGCTCTATAAAGATGGCTTGGTGGCCGATACGCGCTCCTCGACCGATGACGCCACCGCCTTTCTCCGTCACGTCCTCGAATGGGTTCATCGTGAGCACGGGTTGGTGCACTACGAATCTTTGACGACACCACGGACCCAACGATATATCAGCGCCGTCTATGTGACATGCGACTATCCGATTGACACTGCCATGCCTAAGTTACAAGTGTTTACCAGTGCTGTTGCGGAAAGCACTTCGTCGAGGCGGGGCTCTGGCGCGATGCAGTTTACCGGCTTTACCATTGGACAAGACCCCGCCGAAGCGAAAGGAGACAATTGGGAATTTAAGTTTGAACGGGTGGTCGATGCCCCGTTCTCAGAGAACCGCTTTTATTCGTGGGCGCCCTGCCAAACCGACACCCACCTTGAGCTTCTTTCCAAACTAGAAGAGATTTTCCATCCTTAACTACCCCCTCACGAGCTTACCGTTTATTCTAGTTACGCCTTCAACTTCTTTTCTCCCACCGCGCTTTTGCCGCGATCCGGGCAATTTCCTGTCGGCGAGAGGGCGTCAAATTCGCGGCTCGTGACACGCCGCCCTTGCGGCCGTTGGCTTGTGTAAAGCCGTGACGGGACCGACTTCGCCTGTTGCCTCCGAGTGGCAACATCCACAATAAATATGAGTTATGGCGCAATGGTCAAATCGTGTCCTGACAGGCACCCCCTCGCCCCGATTTGTCATCCTTGTATGTGTTCAGTCATTTCCTTCGACAAGCTCAGGACAGGCGTTGACACTTTTCGTCGTCTCGTTCTGTCATGCCCGGCTCGATCGGGCATCCAGCGTCGTTCGCCATCGCGAATGAAACAAGAAAAACAGGGCGGGCACCGCCCCTACACGCAGACACCCCGATCCTATAGGGGACGACCTGCAGCCTGCCCTGAGCGGAGCCGAAGGGTGTCGTCCCGTGCCTTTCCAAACAACGAAGGAAAACCCAAAGACACTCGATCCCCTAAGCTGTCATCCTTGCGAAAGCGAGGATCCAGAGTTTTTCTCTG
>JAJDVY010000047.1 GCA_022825885.1 Nitrospirales bacterium
CAGAGAAAAACTCTGGATCCTCGCTTTCGCAAGGATGACAGCTTAGGGGATCGAGTGTCTTTGGGTTTTCCTTCGTTGTTTGGAAAGGCACGGGACGACACCCTTCGGCTCCGCTCAGGGCAGGCTGCAGGTCGTCCCCTACAGAATCGGGGTGGCGCGTAGGGGCGGTGCCCGCCCTGTTTTTTTATTTCATTCGTAATGGCGAAAGACGCTGGATCCCGGATCAAAGCCGGGATGACAGACAGAGGGGCAGGCATGACCGATAGGATGGGGTCTTGCGTGGATTTCCGCGGCCGGTCAATCCGTGATGGTGAATTCCATGGTGCCAATCACGTTGGGGTCGTACAGTTCCTGGCCGGGACTTTCGAAATAGAGCTTGACGAGATACTTCCCTTTTTTCCAGCCGTCGTCGGGGCGATAGATTTCCAGGTATCCCGCCTTTTCATTCATTTCCATGAACAGGGCATCGGTACCCGTGAGTTCTTCTGACGGCGTCTTTCCGTCCGGCATGTAAAACCATGCGGCCCGGTATTGCGAGGGCGCATCGAGGGCCGAAACCGCAAAGACGAGGTAGAAGATTTCCGTGTCCGCTGAAAATTCGGACACGCCGGGGTCCACGGGGTCCACGTAGGCGTCATCCGTCATCCATCCTTGTCTGCCGAACGTGTCCCAGGGCACCTTGATGTCCCGGGCCATGGCGATCCATTTGAAGGCGGATTGCGGGCGCTGCCAATTTTCCTGGTCCAGCGCCATCAGTTCGGTTGTGGTGGTCACGCTTCCTTCACTCTCCTTGGTGGCCGCCTGGGGCGTGAAACTTTTGTCTTCTTTCCCTGCGGCCACCGGGGGCATCCCAAGGGCGAGCAGGAGCATGACGAGCCCGATGCCGCTGAAATACGGGATCACGCGATGCGCGTGCCTTGCATATGAAGGTTGTTTGCTCATGATTCATCTGCCTCGGCCAAGGCTTGTCTCTAGTCGTACTTTACCGTTCTCGCGGCCTTTTCGCAATCGTTTGCCGCTGGTTCCGGGTATTCGTAGCAAAGCACCAGCGTGGTCATCCTGAGCGAAGCGAACGGATCTGCGGTTCCGGGGGTGTAACGACGAGATTCTTCACTTCGTTCAGAATGACAACAGCGGAGGCCCGGAATGACAAATTAGTTCTCGGAATGACCAATTATGTGCCATCGGTGACAAATAGAGGGCAGCAGGTTAATTGGTTACGTTGAACAGGGATGTCATCATGCTGAAGCTTCCCAGTCTGTTGACAAATCCTTCCATCCAGGATTGTCTGCGTCAATGAGTTGAAGTTTCTTGGCACGGGTCCAGCCCTTGATCTGTTTTTCTCGGGTCAGCGCCGCCTGGACATCTCGGGTTTCTTCAAAATGAACGAGGCGCGTAATGCGATATTTCCTGGTGAATTGGCTACCCACCCCTTGCTTATGCTCAAAGACCCGCCGAATTAGATTGTTAGTGACGCCTGTATACAACGTTTTTGAACGGCTACTCATAATGTAGACATAATAATGTTTCATGGTTCTTCTATTGTTTCAATAGTACTGCCGTCACCTTGCACAAAACACCAAGTGGTTATCCTGAGCCTGTCCTGCCTGTCCTGCCTGTCCTGAGCGAAGCCGAAGGAAGCGAAGCCGAAGGAAACGAAATGAAGGGCCTGGCGAAGGAACCCTCAATCAGTGACCGATTGCCTACAGAAAGCAGATTCTTCACTTAGCAGATTCTTCACTTCGTTCAGAATGACAATGATAATTCAGAATGACAATGATAATTCAGAATGACGATGATAATTCAGAATGACGATGGTAATATAGAATGGCGATGATAATGTGGTCAGCATCTGACTCTGTCAACGCCTGAGTGAACTGAACTCTCTCCTGCTCTTCACGGCGGAGGGGCGGCGACGCGGGTGGCGGCGATGGCGTGGCGGCGGCGTTCGACGATGCCGTCGGCGATTTCGGTGAGGTGCTGTTCCAGGATCAGGCGGAGTTGGCTTCCGCTGCGGTAGTCGGCCGGGGCCATGAAATGCACGCGGTCGGCATGGTACGTGAGGTCGTAACATTTTTTGAATGACCGGCGCGTGGGGTCATCCGGGTTGTACACGGCCACGGCGAGGCCGCCGTGCTTCTTGATGACGGTGAAACACGGGACGTCGGTGGGACCGTCGCCCACGTAGATCATATGCGGGAACGGCACGCGCCGGGCTTCTTCGGGCACGTGGTCGTTCACGTCCTGCGCCGGATCCAGCAGGTGTTTGTTGACCCGGAAGAGGTATTGCGTTTTTTGCGTGTGACTGATGGTGCGCTTGGGGAAACTGATGTGCCCGTCAGCTTCATCGAACTCGCATCCCCAGATGGCCTTGGTCCACTTCGCGATCTCACTGCCTGCCAGGATCGCTTCCAGCCCCGAACTGACCACGTAATGTTCCACGTGCACGTCCCATTCCTGGTATTTGGGTTGTTGGATGACGCGGTTCAATTCCTCGAAACACTCCGGCACACCGGGGAAAAACGTGAGTTGCGCGCCCATGCCTTGCAGGTCCCGGTTGGAGAGGGACCGGATCGCGTCGTGCTCCAGCATCCGCCTCATGTAGGCGAGTTCCTGGTCGTAGCCTTGTTGTTTGATGAGCGCGGTACAACTTTGCCAGAACTCCTGCGGGTCGATCCCGGCATGACGCAGGATCGTCTGATCCTGCATGTACTGCGGGCTCAGGGTGTGATCGAAGTCGTAGACGACGGCGATGCTGTTTTGTAGTTCGGTCATGCCTTCCCTTCTTTCACCCTCGACTACTCCTTCTGTCATTCCCGATCCTCGATTACAAACGTCAAGGACAGGCGCCGATCGGGAATCCAGAGTCTTTTCTTTTTCCTCGGCGGGTGAAGACAAAGATCCTGGATCCTCGCGCCTGCCCTGCCTGTCCTGAGCAGAGCCGAAGGAAGCATAGCCGAAGGGTTCGCAAGGATGACAGAAACAGACAACCGCAAAATACAGAAGAGAACAACCCTGGATTCCCGATTAAAGATGTCGGGAATGACACAGGGGCAAGTCAGGACCCGTTCGCGGGAGCATTTTCTAAAAGATCGCCTTCACGAGTTCTTGTATGCTGCGGCGCATGTCGGCGTCGTCCGTGATGGGCTGGATGACCGCCGCGTCGCACGCCCGCTCCGGGGTCACGCCTTGCCGCATGAGGGTGCCGGCGTAGATGAGCAGTCGCGTACTCACGCCTTCTTCGAGCCCGTGGTTGCGCAGGTTCCGCACCTTGCCTCCGAGTTTGACGAGCCGTTGGGCCACGTCCGTGGCGACGCCGGCTTCATGTTCGATGATTTTCGTTTCGACGCCGGCGGGCGGATACGTGAACTCGATCGCCATGAACCGCTGTTTGGTGCTTTGCTTGAGTTCCTTGAGCACGCTCTGGTAGCCGGGGTTGTAGGAAATCACGAGCATGAAGTCATCGACCGCTTCGATCACCTGGCCGCGTTTTTCGACCGGCAGAAACCGGCGGTCGTCGCCGAGTGGGTGCACGACCACCGTAGTGTCTTTACGGGCTTCGACGATTTCATCCAGATAGACGATGGCCCCGTGTTTCACCCCGAGGGTCAGCGGGCCGTCCATCCAGACGGTCTCTTCGCCCTTGAGGAGATACCGGCCCACCAGGTCCGACGCGGTCAGGTCCTCATGGCAGGCCACCGTGATCAGCGGGCGCTGCAACCGGTAGGCCAGGTGTTGCACGAACCGGGTCTTGCCGCAGCCCGTCGGACCTTTCAGCATCACCGGCAAGTGCTGTTGCGCCGCGACGTCGGCCAGCCCGATCTCGCCGTTGATTTCCTCATAGAACGGCTCTTCGGTGATCCGGTATTGTTCGACATCGATTTCGTGGCCTTTCACGCGTGTCCTGCTTCCTTCCTTCGAGGGGTACCTGTTTTTTTTCTTTCTGTCATTCTTGTCTGTGTTCAGGCATTCGTTGACAGCATGATCAGACTAAGGGGCGCACCCGTGTTCTGTTCCTCCCCTTTGTAAGGGCTCTACCTCCCCTCGCCCCTCCTTACAAAGGAGGGGAAAAGGCGAGCCGGAAAGTGTCCGTGAATGCCTGTCTTGAGCCTGCCGAAGGGACTGAACACAGACAGGGATGACAGATTCGGGGGTGACGTTGGCTCCTCTCATGTCAAGATCCCCGATGTCCGTTCCTAGCGTTTTCCGCCGAAGGCCCCGACGATCCGGTTCCGTTGAAAGATGCCGCCGACTTCTTCGTGGCCGGGCCCGTAGAACCGGCCTTCGATCGTCGGGTCGTCAAAGCCTCCCCCGAACCGGCCGTTGCTGACCGCCAGGTTCTGCCACGTCATATTGGGATACGTCGCCGGCACCGCCACGTCACGGACGCTCCGGATGTTGGTAAAGGCCACGTCCACGTCCGCGTTGCCGAAATCATAGGTGAGCGTGGCATCGCCGCGCACGGGGTCCCCAAAATCAGCGGTCTCGCCGATTCTTCCGCCCAGCATGACGCCCCTCCACGTGGCACTGCCGTCGACCGGATTCGTGTTACTGGCCTGCCCGATTGACACGCCCACGCCATACCGCTGCCCTGTCCAGTTTCGCTCATAGCTCCTATAACGGACGTAGCCGTGGGTGATGATATTGATTTCCGCGGCAAATTTACTGTACTGCATCCAGCCTTCATACGACAGGATATCCGTGTCGATTTCAAGAAGAAAGTCGTCGTCAACGTCTTCTTCCCGTTGTTGGCTCCGTACGCGAAACAGGCCCAGGGACAGACCGCGATACCGCTCCAGCCGAGACCCTTGGACCTCGTCATCATAGGCAAGCCCTTCAAAGTCGGGGTCGCCAGGCTCAGTCAGCCCGTACAGGAGAAACGGGCGGCCCGATACGGTGGTCCGACACCGCGTCCGGCCACAGGACGTCGCGCCGTGGATCCGCTCGGTCGCGCCGGATGCCGTAAACACGAGATCGCTGACCAGCAGTGAATCTGAGATGCTCCTCACGGCACTCAATTCGGCCAGCGCCGTCTCGAAGTCGAGGGGCGGCGGCGGGTCCATGGGCGGAAGATCAACTCCTCCGCAGCCGTTCAGGATGAGCACAAGGCCCATTGCCATGAGGATTCGGGTTCGTGGCATCAGGTCGTCTCCTTTGATTTTCATCGTTCGTCCGGTATGGAAGCCAGTTCCTTGGCAAACGCCAAGGGTGCATGGTAGCCCACTCGCGTCCCATCGTCAACTCCGGTGGAGGGACGCCAGGGCCTTGTTGATTGTGCATTGTGGATATCAAGAGCCTGCGTGCGCAGGCATGATGGGGTGATTGTGTACATTTTGTCATATTTTGTACAATTTGTACGTTTTGTACAATTTGTACAATTTTTTACATTTTGTACAATACGTACAATACGTGAACACGGACAGGCATAACCGATTGGGCTGCCTCGCTTGTCTCTTTAAAGGGAGGCATGTTATCATTCCATTGTGTCGGGTGTTCCGTTGCAACCCTGCGAACTCCACCAACGTCCATTCTTCATCCCTTCATCATTACGATCCACTGAGGTATAACGTTTTCATGGCCCACGGCCCGGCGGCAGGTCCCATGCTTCATCAGTATTCGGATACGACATCCCCTTCCGGCGTCTCTCCCGCGCCTCCGTTGAGCGACGAGGGCCGACGCTGCTCGGCTGTGCATCATGCCCTTCAAGCGGCGGGCTTGTTCGAGTCTTCGCCCGCCTGGCGCGTCTCACCCGTTCCGTTCCAGTTGACCGCCGACGAGGTGGTGTTCTTCGAGAACCTGGGGCCCCAACTCTGGTCCTTCTCCAAGGCGCTCAACCGGCTGTACCTGGAGAGCGTCAAGGGCCGGCAACCGTTCTGGGTCCACCAGTATCTGGATCAGGGCAAACCCCAAGCCCTGCTGGAATATGCGCGTATGAAGCGGTTTCGTGACGCCGTTCCCCACGTGATCCGTCCGGACGTGATTCCGACTGAGACGGGCATGATGATCACGGAGTTGGACTCGGTACCCGGCGGGATCGGGATGACGGGCAGTCTGTCCGCCGCCTACGGCGCGTTGGGTGATGCACTCGTCGGCGGGACCGACGGCATGATCGACGGGTTTGCCAGGCTGTTCCGGTCCGAGGACCCTTCGGCAGGCTCAGGGCAGGCTCCTTCGGTACGCTCAGGGCAGGCTCCTTCGGCTTCGCTTCCTTCGGCTTCGCTCAGGACAAGCAGGACAGGCAGGACAAGCGGGGCAGGTTCCGCTCTCGGGGAGGCGGGTTGTCTCGCCATCGTGGTGTCCGATGAGGCCGAGGATTACCGGACGGAAATGGAGTGGGTGGCGTGCCGGCTCCGGGCCGCGGGCGTGGACGCCTATTGCGTGCATCCGCGTGACCTCCGGTTTGCCGAAGCGAACCTGTCCCCGCAGCTTGGCCCCGCAGGGGTTAGCGGGGACACGGCGGGAATCCGGGTCATGATGGAGACGCCTTCCGGGGAACGGCCCGTTTCGCACATCTATCGGTTTTTCGAACTCTTCGACCTGGACAACGTCCCGAAGTCCGAATTGCTGATGTATGGCGCCAAAAAGGGCCGGGTGCGCGTGACGCCGCCGTATAAGCCCTGGATGGAGGAAAAGCTGGCCTTCGCGCTCCTGCATCATCCCATGTTGGAGGGGTTCTGGGCGGATGCCCTGGGGACGGACGTGTTTGCGCATCTCCGGCAGGTCATGCCCAAAACCTGGATCGTGGACCCGCGTCCCCTGCCGCCGTCTGCGATTATCCCGGGGCTCACGCTTGACGGGAAAGCCGTGTCCGATTGGCGACAGTTGGCCCAAGCCACGCAGAAGCAGCGGCAGTGCGTCCTGAAACCGTCGGGGTTTTCGGAACTGGCCTGGGGCAGCCGCGGGGTGGTGGTGGGGCATGATATCCCGCAGTCTGCCTGGGCGGCGAAATTGGATCACGCCCTGGATGCCTTTACCACGACGCCTTACGTGTTCCAGGCGTTTCACAAGGGCCGGCAGTACGAGATGACGTATTGGGACGAACGCACGGGGCAACCGGCCTCCATGGAGGGACGGGCCCGGCTGTCTCCGTATTATTTTGTGTCGGGCGACGAGGTGACGCTCGGCGGGATTCTGGCGACGGTGTGTCCCAAGGATAAAAAATTGCTGCACGGCATGCGCGATGCCATCCTGGCGCCGTGCGCCCTTCGACTTCGCTCAGGGCAGGCGCTGCCGGCACGGTAGGATGACCTGACGCCTTTCTGTCATCCTGAGCGAAGCGAAGGATCTGCTTTTGTGATTGCTCGGTCGTCCAAACTACGAGATTCCTCGCTTCGCTCGGAATGACAATTTTGGGAATGACGATTTTGGGAATGATAACTTTGGCGACAAACGAGCAACCCATGAACTCGATCACGTTGTATCATACTGAATGGTGTCCGGAATGCGCCCTGGTGCGCAGCCGGTTGGATGAGTTGGCCATCGAGTATAAAAGTGTTATGGTTCCGACGGTCCGCCCGTTCCGCAAACAGGTGTTTGAGGTCTCGGGACAGTATTATGTGCCCGTCCTCGTCGATGGAGACACCGTCCTGACGGAGACACCGGACATCCTGAACCACCTTGACGACCTGGCGTCCGGGTAGGGAACCACCATGGTTGTTCCCTGCACATTCGCACCCGCATACCACTTCTAGTCACGAGGCATGCCCATGGATGATTGGAAACGTGTCCTGGCCGAGAGCATCACCAAACCCAAGGATTTGGCGAAGCGGCTCGGCGTGGATCCCCGGGAAGTCGAGGAGGTCGTCGGCCCGTACCCCATGCGGATCACGCCCACGGTGCTCGCCACGATCAAGGAGCGGGGCGACGCGATCTGGAAACAGGTCGTGCCGGACGCGGTCGAGATGAACGACTTCGACGCGCCCGACGATCCCCTGGAAGAAGACACCGACAGTCCCGTGCCGCATTTGGTCCATCGCTATCCGGACCGCGTGCTGCTGATGGTCACGAATCAATGTCCGATCTATTGCCGGTTCTGCACGCGCAAGCGGCTGGTCGGCAAACCCGGGTTTTTGAAGAAGGGCGAACTGGATCAGGCCATCGCGTATCTCCGCGAGCATACGGAAGTCCGGGACGTCATCCTGTCGGGCGGCGATCCCCTGTTGTTGCCCGATCACCTGATCGAACGCATTTTGAAGGCGCTCCGGACCATCCCGCATCTTGAACTCATCCGGTTCGGGTCCCGCGTCCCCGGCACGCTGCCCCAACGTATCACGCCGGAGTTGTGCGAGATCGTCAAACGGTATCATCCGATCTATATGAACCTGCATTTCAATCATCCCGATGAACTGACCCCGGACGTGAAAGCGGCCTGCGGGCGGCTGGCCGACGCCGGCGTGCCGCTGGGCGCGCAAACGGTGTTGCTGAAAGGAGTGAACGATGACGCGGCCGTCATGAAGCGGCTCATGCATGAACTCCTGCTGGCCCGCGTGAAGCCGTATTATCTGTACCAGGCCGACCTGACCAAGGGCACCAACCATTTCCGCACGAGCGTGGAGACGGGCTTGTCCATCATCCAGTCACTGCAAGGGCACACCAGCGGCATGGCTGTTCCTCATTTCGTGATTGATGCCCCGGGCGGCGGCGGAAAAATTCCGTTGTTGCCTTCCGACTATCTGCTCAACCTGGATGAAAACGGCGCGGTGCTGAAAAATTACGAAAACAAGACCTATCACTATCCGCAGCCCGATCCAATCACCCCTCACCCTGGCCCTCTCCCAGAGGGAAATTCGGGTCGCCTCCGGGAACTGCCCATGGTCGGCACTTCCGCTTCCGAGGGACTCTGTAGCCTGGGCGCCATGGACGAGTAACGATGGGCGCGACGCGCAAGCACGGGATTCTGCCTGACACCCACCTGAAACGACTGATTGCCGAAGAATCCATTTCTGCCATCCGTCATATTGACGATGATCAGATTCAACCCGCTAGTCTGGATTTACGGCTGGGCGACATAGCGTACCGGCTGATCAGCAGCTTCCTCCCGGAACAGTCGGAAAACGGCTCGCGTAATGACTCCCAGCCTCTTCCTCTCCTGAATATGCTGCATCTGTATTATGATGAGTTGGTCATGTATGAAATTGACCTGACTCAAGACCAGGGCGCCATCCTGGAAAAAGGACATGTCTATCTCGTGCCGCTGTTGGAACGTGTCGCGCTTCCACCGCATGTCCGAGGCCGGGCCAATCCCAAGAGTTCCACGGGTCGCCTGGATATTTTCACGCGGCTCATCACCGATCTGAACGCAGGATTTGACGAGATCCCGCTGGGGTACCAGGGGCCGCTCTACCTGGAAATCGTGCCCCGGTCTTTTACCATTCGCGTGCAGACCGGATTGGCGTTAAACCAACTGCGGCTCCTGACCGGCCGGCCCACGGTCTCCGATCCGCAACTGCGCACTTTACACCGGTCGAGTAAACTTCTGTACCACAATGATGACGACCCGGTGGAATCCCGCCCCCTCGCCTCACAGGAGATCCGGGTGGATCACGGCCTCTTTCTCGGGATCGACTTGCGGGGTTCCGATGCGGACCGCGAGATCGTGGGATACCGGGCGAAGAAGAACAGTCACGTGGTGGACCTTTCCAGGATCGGCTATTATTCAGCGCTCGACTTCTGGGAACCCATTTACCGGCAGCCCAACAATACGTTGTTGCTCGAGCCCGAGGAGTTTTATATCTTGGCTTCCCATGAGCGCATCAACGTGCCCGCTGGTTACGCGGCTGAAATGGTGGCCTATGAAGCGGCCTTCGGCGAGTTGCGGACCCATTACGCCGGGTTCTTCGATCCGGGTTTCGGCGCCGGGGACGGGCCGCGCAAAGGCACGAAGGTCGTGCTGGAAGTCCGGCCGCATGACGTGCCGTTTTTGATTCGCGACGGCCAGACGTTTTTCAAGGTCGTGTACGAGCACATGTTGGACCTGCCGGAACACCTGTACGGGGCCTCCATCGGGTCCAATTATCATGAGCAAGGACTCACGCTCAGCAAACATTTCAAACGGTAGCGCATGACACCCGAGACGGAACAGCCTGATCCTTCCCGCGTTTCCGGGCAGCCCGAAGCTCCCGAGCCGCCCAAGCGGCAGGTGCCCGGGGTCCCCGTGGGACCGCCGAGTCAGGATTCGGACGTGGACCAGGAAGCGCACGAAGCCCTGCAAATGAAAGTGGCCATGAAGATGGTGGGCTCCGCCATGGTCTTCATCGGGTTCATTCAGGTCTTCATGTCCGCCAGTACCGGCGCGGAGATTTCCATCTTTCCCATGATCCTGTACTTTGCGGGCCTGGCCCTGTGGGCGTATTCGTCCGTCAGGATCCACGTTGTCCGGTATGCGGTCATCGCCTTTTCCCTCTTCTGCATCGTCGCCTTCATCAACATCGGCGAAGTCCTCTTCTGGCACAAATACGTCATTTACTGGGGCACCATCGCCATGGTGGTCTACTTCATGTTCCAGAACCCGATGAAACCCTCCAAACCGTCGTAACGGCTTGGGCTGCACCACCCCTCTCTCCCCTCCGGCCTAAACAGGGAAAGGGCGGGGGTGAGGGGAAAGAAGAGAGGTCCGCAAAAGCCCTGGATCCCCGATCGGGGTCGGGGATGACATGAGGTACATGCCCACTTCGATTGCCGTTGTGATTCCCACTTTGAATGAGGAACGCGTGCTGTCGCGGACGCTGCTTTCGTTGCGACAGTTGCGTTTCGATGAAGTCGTGCTCGTGGATGGGGGGAGCCGGGACCGGACGGTGTCCATTGCGGAGGGTCAGTTGCAGGGGCTCAGCCTGCACCCCGCGAAGGTTCTTGTCGCGGAGCAGGGACGCGCGTCACAAATGAACGCCGGCGCCCGGGCCACGCGTTCCGACGTGCTGTTGTTCCTGCATGCCGATACGCTGCCGCCGCCGGAGACACGCACCGAGATCGAACGGGTGCTGAAGAATCCCAAGTACGTGGGAGGCCGGTTCGACGTCCGGTTCGAAGACGACCGCGGGTGGGCGTGGCTGATCAGTCGTCTGATGAATTGGCGCTCGCGCTGGTCGGGCATTGCCACGGGGGACCAGGCGCTGTTCGTCCGTCGTTCCGCATTCGACGACCTGGGCGGGTTTGCCGATTTGCCCTTGATGGAAGACATTGAGTTGACGAGGCGCCTCAAACGCCTGGGGTCCCTTGCGGCCTTGCGCGCCACGGTCACCACGTCGTTCCGGCGATGGCAGCAACTGGGGGTCCTCCGCACCATCCTGCAGATGTGGCTCCTTCGTCTTTTGTACTGGATCGGCGTCCCGCCCAGCATGTTGCGGCATTGGTATGGCACGATCAGGTAACGCCGGCTCATCGCGTCGGGACCGACGCAAACGGAACGGCGGTTCGTCTTCAGGACCGGCTGCCGGACGACGTCCCGCGCCGGCGGAGGGCGCGATTATTCTTTTTGCCAAGGCCCCGGTACCCGGCGCCGTGAAGACGCGCATGTGCCCGCCCCTGACCTCCGATGAGGCGGCAAGCCTGCACGGGAGCCTGGTCATGGACGCCGTGGAACGCACCCGGTCGTTGCGAGGGTTCGACGTGTTCCTTGCCTGCGCGCCCGGGATGGCTCATCCGTTTTTTCAAACACTGGCGGCCCGGCACCGTATCCGTTTGTGCGACCAGGTGGGCGAGGATCTCGGACAGCGCATGGATCATGCGCTCACGGCTGCGTTCACCCGCGGGTACGCGCACGCCTTGCTTGCCGGCACGGACATTCCCAACTTGGCCGCCCGGCACTATGAGCGCGCGAAGTCGCTGTTGCAGACCGCGGACGTGGCGTTGGGGCCTACGGAAGATGGCGGCTATTATCTGGTGGGGGCGAAACACCCCGTGCCCGCGCTCTTTTCGGATATTCCCTGGTCAACCGGCGACGTCCTGGCTCAAAGCCGGGACCGTGCGGAACGGGCGGGGCTGGTTGTCGGATTGTTGGAACCCGAACGCGATCTCGATACGTTCGACGACGTGCGGGCCTTCCTGCGCGACAACGCGGGACCAGGCACACAGACGTTATCGACGCGAACGGGCAACGTGTTGCACGCGCTGATCCAACGGCACGGGGACGCGTCGTCCGGGTGACAATAATTCTTGGGCGTCCCACGGTCATTCCGTGGGTGTCCCAATTGACATTTCAGCCCGTTCCTTGAAAGGAGGCACGTGGATGGACCCGAACGTCGCACTCATCACCGGTGGCGCGCGCGGTATCGGAAAAGGCATTGCTCTCGAGTTGGCCGCACGGGGCTGGTCCGTTGCCATCTGCTATCGAACCAGCGAACAGGACGCCGACGCGACCACCAGGGCTATCGCCGAGCGAGGCGGCCAGGGGTTCGCGGTGCGTTGCGACGTATCGGACCCCGCGGCCTGCCGGGACCTGGTCAGACAGGTTGAAGCCCGCTGGGGCAGGATCGACGTCCTGGTGAACGGAGCGGGACCGTATCACCGGGTCAACCTGTTCGACGAAACACCGGAAGGCTGGTCGGACATGTTCACCAACAACCTGCACCCGATTTTTTATTTGGCCCAAGCGGTGGCGCCCGGCATGAAGGCGCGTCAGTACGGCCGCATCATCTCGTTCGGCATGGCCAACGCGGATAAGATGGAAGCCCAGCCCATGGTCACGGCGCATTATATCGCGAAGGCCGGCATCCTGATCCTGACGCGGACTCTGGCAAAACTGTTGGCTCCGCACGGGATTACCGTCAATGCGATTTCACCGGGCTTTATTGATTCGGGAAGCGCCCCGCCGGGAGAACTCGATGGAATGGCGAAAAAGATTCCGGCCGGAGCCATCGGCGACGTGAGCGATATTGTCTCGACCGTGACGTATCTGTTATCCGATGAGGCACGGTACGTGACAGGCACGAACGTGCACGTCAGCGGCGGGTGGGGCCTGTAACGCGGCTCACGCCGCGCCCCGCTCATGGCGAGAGTCCTGCCAATTCAAGCCGAACACGTCCCCGAAACGGCGCGTGATGCGGTCACGGACTTCGTCGGGCTCAACGTTCCCGCGCAGCACTTCGGCCATTGAGGTCACGCGGCAGCCTTCAATGCCGCACGGCACGATCCCCGAAAACGGCGCGAGATCGACCGTGACGTTCAACGCAAAGCCGTGCATGGTCACGCCGCGAACGATCTTCACGCCCATCGCCGCGATTTTGGCCAACGCCCCCGCCGGGTCGAGGGGATCGTTCACCCACACCCCGACGAACTTGTCCACGCGCCGGCCTTCGATCCCCCAGTCCGACAACACGCGAATGATCACTTCTTCCAGCATGCGCATGTACGCCTTCGGGCCCGGACAAAAGTGTCTGAGTTTCACGATCGGATACCCGACCACCTGCCCGGGTCCGTGGTAGGTCACGGACCCGCCACGTTCGGTTTCAATCACCCGAAGATCGCGCCGTCCGGGCACGGCGTCCCCTCCGTTCCAATGTGCGCGTTTGGTGGTCCGGCCGAGCGTCAGCACCGGCTCATGTTCCAACAATACCAATGTATCCGGCCGAACGTCTGAGACCCGTTCATCATGAAGGCGCCATTGGAGCCGGCGGGCTGTCTCGTAGTCCATCAGCGGAAGCGAGAGCACCGCACCAGGAAGCTTCGAACGAACACCAGGCTGATGCGGTAACGATCGCAAGGAGGAAGAATCCATGACGGAGCGATCTTACGCCTGCTCCACTGCAGGACGCAAAACCCGGGAACGGATCAAGCGGGCCTTCAAAAAAACAACGGCGGAAGAAGGAGTCCTTCTTCCGCCGCGTATTGAAGGAGGGCTGACTGGGAGTAGACGGGTCTACTCCCAGCAGTGTCATTGAGCGGAGAACATATTCATCTTTTCTTGGCGGGGGCTTTCTTCTTCGCAGCCTTCTTGGCGGGAGCTTTCTTCTTCGCAACCTTCTTGGCGGGCGCTTTCTTCTTCGCAGCCTTCTTAGCCGGTGCCTTCTTCTTTGCTGTTGCCAAAAGTCTCACCTCCTTCCAGCGTTGCGGCAATAATGATGAACGGCATTCTTGTTCATCGATTCACGCGCATCCGGACCCGTTATCCGGACGCGTTCACGGACTTTTCGGTTGATTCCACGTGCGTAAAGGTGTTTGGTCCAACTTTTTTGAAACGGGGGTCTCGTTTGAGTGAGGTCGCAATCGAGGTCACCGGTGTTTTTCCTCTGATCTGCATTCCACCCTCAAGGAGACGCTGACACAATTCTTTGGCATGCATGGGTCCCCGCGCTTCGCGGAAAATTATGAACGCGGCATCCGGGACGCTCATCCCAACGTACTTGCTACGTCCCAGAAGGATTTCCTTGGATTGATCCGTGACATCCGTGACCGGTAATGGTGGGGCGCCCGTTTCATCCGAAATGATTTGGCTGGAGAGACTGGCCAATTTCGCTTTGTCTGCTTCAACTCGATATAACGTCTTTGCCAACTCCAAGTATTTCTCAATGGTCGCAATTTCTTCATTGAGTCTCTCCCTTTTTTTCTTGAAGTCCTTGAGCTTGGTTTCATACGCCGTAATGCGCTGCTCCAAGCCAACGATAATATCCCTGATTTCATCTCTGATTTCTTCCATATTAAAAGCAAGCTCCAGCTTTACTTGCTTTTATCAATTTCTTAAAAGCAAGTCAATGAAAAATATTTACATTTTTGTGAATATATAAATGAGTAAATTTTCATGTCAATTTAATATTTTTATTCAATGTCATAAAATCACTGTATAAATTTGCTGTCATGTAATATTTCAAAGCCTATATTTGGTGTTATTTCCTTACTCTCTACAAAATAAAGGGCCTTTGAATTTGAAGCCATGTCTTTCACGGTCGAGGCAGCGAATCATGGGACTATCTTCTCAATAGTGATTCCGAATCCTGCCAGCCAAACTGCCTGGCCGGCTCGAAACGGAAAAACCGGCCTCTCATAGGTATATTGTCGTACATTTCTCAGTTATGATAGGGTTTCCGCATGCGTCACCCACCTCTACGCGGAACCCCAGGACCGGCTCTTGACCACACACCCTAATCTCTGTGCGCTCGACGCGGGGCACATGGCTTCCCTGGTGGAACGGCTGGGTTGGCCCTCCTACCGAACCCGGCAAATACTCCAGTGGATCTACCAACACCGTATCCGCGACATCGCCGGGATGAGCAATCTTTCACTGATGGACCGGGAGACGCTGGGACGAGAAGCCGTTATGGAACGGTTGGCGTCACCCACGCTTTTCCAAAGCGCGGACGGGACCATGAAATTTCTGTTTTCCCTGCAAGACGGGCTGACGGTTGAAAGCGTGCTGATTCCGGATGGGAGGCGGTTGACGCAATGCGTGTCTACCCAGGTCGGGTGTACCCTGGATTGTGGGTTTTGCGTCACGGGACACATGGGACTCAAACGAAACCTGAAGGCGCATGAAATCGTCGATCAAATCTTGACGGCCCAGGATCACCTTCGACCCGGCGACCGGATTTCGTCCCTGGTGTTCATGGGCATGGGCGAACCCCTGGCGAATTTCGATGAACTGTCGGAGGCCCTCACCCGGCTGACCGATACCGAATGGGGCATGGGCTTTCCCAAACGGCGCATCACGATTTCAACGGCGGGGTTTTCGCCGCGACTCCATGAGGTCGCCAAACTCGGGGTCAACCTGGCGATTTCGTTGAACGCCTCGACGTCCGAGCAGCGAGCCCGGCTCATGCCGATGATGAACCGCTTGCACCCCCTGCCCGATCTTCTCGCGGCATGCCGGGCGTACCCGATCCCGGCGAACCGGCATTTGACCTTCGAATACGTGTTATTACAAGGAGAGAACGATTCCGCAGACGATGCCGTCCGCCTGAGCCGGCTGCTTCGCGGCATTCGATGTAAAATCAATCTCATTCCGTTCAACGAATTTCCCGGCAACCCATTCCGGCGGCCGGAGGACCCCGTTATCGCCGCGTTTCAGACGATCCTGCGACAAAAAGGCTATGACGTGTTCATCAGACACAATCGTGGTCGTGACGTCCTGGGCGCCTGCGGGCAACTGGGCACCCTGCCCGGGCGGACGGGGGCCGAGTCTCTTTCGATAGGCCCCTGATGCCGGAGCCGCATCGTCTCTCCATTCCCCGTGACCTGCAGCGCAAAACAGCGAACCTGCGCGATTTCTTTCAGCGGCTTGATGGCGTCCTGGTCGCATTTTCCGGCGGCGTCGACAGCGCACTCGTGCTCAAAATCGCCACGGAGGTATTGGGCCCCAGGGCGATCGCCGTCACCGCGGCGTCACCAACCCTGCCGCGCGAAGAGTTGGAAGACGTCCGGCAACTGAGTCGGGAAATCGGGACGCGGTTGATCGTGGCCTCGACCAATCAATTGGACAGCGAGGCGTTCGCACGGAACGACGCGACGCGCTGCTATCATTGCAAAACCGATCTGTACCGGCTCCTGGCTCCCATCCAACGGGACACGGGCATTGCCACGGTCGTCGATGGGGCCCACGTGGACGACCTGGGCGATGACCGGCCGGGGATGCGAGCGGCCCGGGAGTTCGGCGTTCGCAGCCCGCTGATCGAAACCGGATTCGGGAAGACCGACGTGCGCACCCTGGCCAAAGCCCTGGGCCTGTCCAACTGGGACAAACCCGCGGCCGCGTGCCTCTCCTCCCGGATTCCGCGAGGGATACACATTACCGAAGAGAAATTACAACGTGTAGAGGAAGCCGAGCGCGTGCTGAAGAAGGAAGGGTTCCGGCACGTGCGCGTCCGCGCTCATGAAGACATCGCGCGCATCGAGGTCGACCCGACGGAACTCCCCGAGTTTCTCGATCCCATCCGCCGTGACCGCATCACCCAAAGCCTGCAAGCCCTGGGGTTTCGATTCGTCACGTTGGACCTGGAAGGCTACCGCTTGGGTGGAGGCGTGAGGTATTCCGTCAAACAATAACGTTTGTCTTGCATCGGCGACGCATGATGAGTATTCTGTCCGTATGGCGATGATGCTCTCCAAAACCTACGAAGCCCTAAAGGCGGCAGGGGCGCCAGACGACACGGCGCGCGAGGCAGCCGAAGAGATTGCGGGTCAACAGCGCGAGACCACGGACCTGCGCACGGAAATGCGAACCGGGTTTGCAGATGTTCGTGGCGAACTTAAGCTCGTGAAGTGGATGCTCGGAGTCAACTTGGCGTTCTCTTTGGCGATCCTGGCAACGATGTTACGCCTGCTGACAACCTGATCATCATAGTAGTCACTTGCCCCCCGTTATCCTTTGGGCTGGCGGCCAAGCTTTCCTCATCAGAGTCGCATGCCTGCGACGGGCCTCAATCAGGGAACGGGCCAAATCCAACTCAGGCTTAAGCTCATCAAAGGCCTTCCGATAAAATGTGATTTTTTCTGCAAAAACCGTCAGGGTTGCAGTACCAGAAACACATCAATACACCGAGCCATATCGGTGGAACACACTTGGAAGGCTACTGCTTGGGTGGAGGCGTGAGGTAACTGGGATTGCCACCAGTTGGTCGTACCGAAAGAACGCAAACTTGGCAGATAAATCCCCTATAGGCGGACAGTGAGGACAATGGTTATGGAGCAGAACGACAATCAATACATCACCATGGGCATTGAGGCTTCGAAGGCTGTACAAGAGCTTGCCAAAACCACAGGCCAGGGATTGGGTATTATGCAGAAGTCCGGCAAGTTTGTATCCCGGTTCGTAGGTGGTCCTTTGGAGCAAGCATTCGGTATCATAGAGGACAAATTGAAATACCATCGATGGGAAAGACAGGTTAGATATATGGATCGTGCGAATGCTTTCATGGCCGAGCGTGGTTCTCAAATGCAATTCAGACCGGTTCCTTTGAACGTCGCAATTCCGATTTTTGAAGCAGCATCGTTGGAAGAGGACGATGATCTTCAGGACCTCTGGGCCAGACTGCTGATAAACGCAGCCGACGCCGAGAGTGGCATTGAGGTAAAACGAGGATTGGTAAGCATTCTCCAGGATTTCAGTCAGATGGAAGCGCGTCTATTGCAGGCAATACATGATGCCCCGCCAATGCAGAGTAACGTTTCGACCAAAGAGGTACCCGGCCCACTTGACGTGGATGGGCGAATGATAGCGCGGCCCATGAACGGTGACGTTCCAACCAAAGGGTTGCCAAACGAATATCTCGAACCGGGAGAAGAGGAAGAAGATCCAGGCTTGCCGCCAGAACCAGTCCAGATCGGCTTATGGAATTTGATGAGACTTGGATGCATTGAATCCGCCGGCACTTGGGATAATTTGGTAGGAATTAAAAGAGTCAAGATCACTGCACTCGGCAAAGCACTCATCAAAGCGTGCTCGGCATCACCGGAAAAAGGTTAAAGCAGACTTAACAAATTTCCTATGTTGCTGCCATCACCGTCTTTGTGGTCGCATCATATGTTCAAATTATTGGACATCCTCATAGTCAATGGATGTTTCCACTCTTGGCAGGGACCATTATTTCCATGCGTATCATTATGGTGATGCGTTCACTCCCATGTTACCTCCAACGCGCCCTTACATCGAACTCGATCAACTCTTTCTTCGAGTTCCGTTTCCTCAGGGGGACACATTCCACATTGGAAAATCCGAGTTGGGATAACATCTCCGCATACACCTGCTCGACAGGAACGAGAACGTCATAGAACGTGGAGTTGCCGACAATATAGTGAAGCTTTGCGCCATTGCTTAATACACCGATTAGGGATTGAAAATGGCTCCACATATCATCGAAATATTTCAACACGTAATTTGCTAAAAGTTGACCATTCTTGTTCTCGTTATCTCCGATTATCCTTGCTGTTTTTTGTAGAAGCTTTGATTTGAAGCTGTCTGAAGGGTGCCTCCAGTTATTTAATCTGCTGGTAGCCACGCCCCATGTTCCGCCAATCGCTTCCCAGTCCATTTCGCCCGCATCACGGCCATTCGTGATATATCCAAGCCAGTACATGTAGGGGCGAAGTTCACGAATGTATGACATTCGGTTCACATACGGCGGAGAGGTAATGACGCAATCAACCAACCCGATATCTTCCTTTAAAAGCCGACGGGCATCAGCGAGTACGACCTTTACCCGACCCGTCGGGTTCTGCCCTGCCCCATCAAGAATGATGTCCAGATATCTGAGAAATACTCGTTTTAAGTCAGTATCGAAATCAAAAGTGGTTTGGGAATTTGATTTAAAAGACATTGATTGGTGATTAAAAGCGGCATTGGAAAGATCAAGCATCGTCCGACAAAACGCAATCAAGAGCAAAGAACGGCGCTTATTGTTATAGCTGAATCTGGCATCTATGGCTCCCTTTAATGAACAAAGAAAATCTCGATCGATGGCGCTCCACCACCGCTCAATATTGTGCATATGCGGAGCTTGAATTTTGGGCACTCTTTCATAGCGAATGTCTTCGCATATCGCAAGACCGACCTGCCTCAGATCAGCAATCAACCGTGAAGAATAAAAGTCGATTTTGGCACGACTGAACCAAACCAAAAAAGGATTGATGTCTGTCGTGACCCCAGTTTGGCCACGGTAAGCCGCACAAAGAGCCGTCGTACCGGTTCCGCAGAAAGGATCGAGAACGTTGATCTCGGAGAGATCATCGTAAGTAGCAAGAATTTCGTTTACGATCTTGAGCGAATATGCAGGGGTTAGACGAAGCCAGCCGTAACGTCCGGATTTGGCGTTATGCGTCTGTGTGTAGTCCGCTCTTCGCGTCAGCGATTTTCGAAGTGTCTCGGTCATTAACTAGGGTTTCAAAAGCTTTCTGAGTACGGAATCGACTTCGTTCTTCAAAATCTCTTGATTGCGGCTAAAAAACGCCGCCAAGTCATAGCCAACGACATCTTCTAGGAAGTCGTAGGTCGATAACAAGGGCTCTGATGTCCCGGTCACGCCGGTGATGACGGCCCATTTCTCCGCCCGGTAGTGTAGTAAAATATCTGAATCGATCTGTATCAGACTTGCCGAATCCTTCATCCATTGACGAAATTTCCTGAGAGCAACCTTGTCTTTGATTTTGTCCAAGGGCACTCTCCCATCCAGATGCAGTTTTCTAACCCTACCATCAGCCGTGTGTGCTTCGTACGACCAGCTAGAGTCCTCCACAGAAAGGCCAAGACAGTCTTGCAAGATGGTACGGAACAGCTTCTCACAGCCAATTCCAATCTGTCTATACACACTCGTCATACCACCAGCTACCTTATGGGCAGTGTACATCAGCGGGTTATCGAGACCAAACCAGCAGTAGAATGGGTCGCTCTGATAAAGGCTTTGGAATTTTTTCAAAGACAAACCTCCGCCTTTGCTCCCTTGACCGAACTCCGGTTTATATTCAGCAGATACTCGAATGGGGTCGAGCACTATCTTCAAGTATTTTTTGTCATTTTTAGACAAGGATAGCTCCTATCACCGCATCCCGCTTTGGTGAGTTGAGATAGGCCGTAGAAATTGGAATGCATGTTGTTTATGAAATTTGCACTCCTTGAGCCCCTGAGGAGAAGGGAAGGACGATGCAGATGTTATGGGGAAGCCAGTTTTCACAGCCACTCTACGCCAAGAGGGGCAACTGAAACCAGAGACTGCTCAACTGACTATTGAGGGTTACTTCCGGGATTCGCCGGCGGCGACGGCTTGGACGGCTTCTTGGGCGAGACGGCGGTGATCGTCGTCCGACAGGCTCCGCGCCAGGACCCGTTCCGCCACCGTCAACGCCAGGTCCGCGGCTTCGTTGCGAATGTCTTGCAGGGCTTTGCGTCGCTCCCGTTCGATTTCCTGTGCCGTTTCAGCCCGGATCCGCTCCGAATCGGCGCGCAGCCGCTGCTCGTTCTCTTCGAGCAGCCGTTGAGCCTTGACTTTGGCTTCCGCCACGATCGCCTCGGCTTCCTGCGCCGCGCCGCTCAGTTTCGCTTCATAGTCGGCGAGGCGTTGCTCGGCCGTCACCCGGTTTTGTTCCGCTTGCTCGATACTGTCGCGGATCTTGCGTTCACGCGTTTCCAGGGCCTCCATGATCGGCGGGAATGCAAATTTGTACAGGACCCAGAGCAGGATGCCGAATGAAATGAGTTCCCAAAAAATCAGGGACGAAAAGAAATGCACGTCAAATTGAGGCATGGCGTGCGCGTCCTATTTCCGCAGACCCATAATGATGAACGCGATCACCAGCCCGTAGAGGGCGATCGCTTCCACCAACGCAAACCCGATCCACATGTACTTGCCGACCCGGCCTTCGGCCTCCGGTTGACGGGCAACGGCCTCGATCATTTTTCCGAAAATATACCCGATGCCCACCCCGGCGCCGGCAAATCCCGCCGCCGCAAGCCCCATGCCCAGTAATGCTGACGCTGCAGAATCCATGATGTGTTGTTCTCCCTCGTAAAGTCGTTAATAACGGTATGGCAAACAGATGGTTCGGTGTTAATGGAGATGAAAGGCATCTCCCATATAGACACACGTCAAAATCGTAAAGATATAGGCTTGAATAAAGGCGATCCCGACTTCCAATCCGTAGAGGGCCACCGTAAAGGAAAACGGCAGCCACCCGATCAACAACCCGCCGCTGATCGCCAAGCCGAAGAGAACCCCGAGAATCACGTGCCCCGCGGTCATGTTGGCGAACAAGCGAACGGACAAGGACACAGGCCTGGCCAATTGGCTGATGATTTCAATCGGGACCATGAGCGGCAGCAGCCAACCCGGCGTGCCCGACGGAACCAAAATCCCGAGGAACTTCATCCCGTGTATTTTGAGCCCGACCAGGATGCTGAGTGCATACACGCCCAAGGCAAACACGCCCGTGACCACGAGTTGACTCGTGACCGTATAGGCACCGGGCATGAGCCCCAGCAGATTGCAGAACAAAATAAACAGGAACAGGGTGGCGATCAGGGGGAAAAACCGCATCCCCTCCGGACCCATCGTCTCGTGAATCATCCCGCGAATGAACTCCACCAGCAGTTCAGCGACGCTCTGCAATTTCGTGGGGACCAGGGAGCCGGATGAACGCGCTTTCGTGAGCAACAGGATGACCAGCCCCACCACCAGAAACATCATGATGACGGCCTTGTTGATGGACACGTCCAAGCCGAACAGGGACAGGGGGAGAATCGTATGAAGCTCAAAAGGATGCAGTGGATCTTCCAACGGAACCTCGTCTTCGTGTTCGAGAAAACGTTCAGGGGAAACGCTACGATTGATCTCAGCCCTTCGATACGCTCAGGACATGCGTTGGGCAGTATGGTAGGCGTTTCGAATACCGGCAATCAGCCCGAGGATCAGACCTCCGACCAAACACCACGGTTCAGTGGGCAACACGTAGGAGTCGATGCTCCACCCCAACCCTCCGCCGACCATCAGGGTCGCAAGCATATTCGTGCCGATCCGCACGGCTTGCCCCAACCCCGCAAACAATGGATCTGGTGACGAAGGCATAGGCCCAGCCTCTCGAATCCGGGCAGGCTATTCAAACAAAATCCCAATTCGACTGTCAAGCCGTTGGTTTCGTGGGTCGTGTCTCAGATTGAAATCGTAAAAAGCATATTTTAGGATTCTTGCCTGAACGTTGACAGAAGAGTTGTTTTATTCCTTAGGGCCATGGGGAATCTCTATTGCCAAAAATGCGCTTTCTTTCAAGTCTCTCGCCCAATCGGCGAAAAGCCTCATTGACAACAGGAATTTGACGTGGTTCGATAGAGCAGATAGAATTTTTGGCCCATTTACCAGAAACCGTCATCTTTAACATCGTCATACGTCATGCTGGACAAAGAATTTCAATATTACAAGGACCATCAAAAAGAATTAGTTCGGCAGTACGATGGTAAATTTCTGGTCATTGTTGATGAAGATGTGATGAGTGTCCACGACTCTGGGTTAGAGGCCTATGTCTCGGCCGAAGCGACGTATCCTCCTGGAACGTTCCTGATTCAGCAATGCTCTGCCGGTGAAGAGAGTTACACGCAGACCTATCATTCTCCGCGAGTCCTCTTTTAATAATCGCCTTGTCATCAAAATATCTCAATAAGGAAGTGCGGGCGTTTACCACTCGCAGCGAGGGCCTCGCGATTGAGTTGAGGAACGAGGTCTTGGTGTGCAGAGCGTTTGATCCAACTATTACGGAGGAGAGAGACGCACCCGAACATAGAAAATACGTTGGTTTGTGGGATACCGGAGCGACGGCAACGGGCATTACTCCTCGTATTGTCAAAGAGCTTGGTCTCACGCCAAGTGGAGTCGTCAACGTTTCTGGGGTTCATGGGTCTAAGGTCGTTCCCACGTACTATATCAACTTACTGCTCCCAAACAATGTTAGCATTTCTGGGATTCCAGCAACGGAAATTGAGAATATTGGGGCGGCCGATGTTCTGATTGGGATGGATATTATTAGGTTTGGGGATTTCGCCATTTCCAATTTCAACAATACAACCGTTTTTAGTTTTCGAACTCCGTCAATTGAAACAATCGATTTTGCAAATGAAATAAGGCAGATTACCTCTAAGCCCGGCCCCAAAACATCCGCTTCCGCAAGACAAGAACGAAACCGCAGGAAGCGCGAAAAACAAAAAAAGAAGGGAAATTCGCAAGCCTGATCCTCACGCGGTCAACTCCCTTTACAATAACCGCCTTCTTTCCGCACAACCACCGCAACGGCTATACCGTGATTGCACGCCCGGCCGGAATCGTTACTAGAGCCTCCAGCGCAAAGCCGTATGCAGACCGATATCCGGGGCTGCACGCTGCATGCCGTCATCTTCGGTAACGGCGATTTCAAGTATCGCGTTTTCGGTCACTTGCACGAAACCGCCGAAGCCAAGGATGACAACCGGGTCGGCAAGCACGTTGACGTTCGAGGACCGATAGGGCGAGGAATGGACGTCCACCTGCACGGTGAAATGCAAGCGGGACAGGGCACGCCACGTGACGCCGGCGCGTCCGAACCCGACGACCGGGTCGGCCACGTTCGACAGGCGCTTCGGCGGCTCGGCGACCAGGACCCCCAACGTCGCCGCATACAACCATTCGCGGGACGCGGCCGACCAGGGCAGGGCCCCCGAGGTTTCCGCCCAGAGTGACGTTGCAAAACGGCCGGACCCCGCGAGCGAGCCGGCGTTCCCGGTCGGGACCTTCAGGGTGCCCCGGACCGTCAAGCCGTCATTCCGGACCGGCCACTCCGGAACCGAATACCCAACGCCCAGCACCAGATCGCCCAGCGCGAAGGCATCCCGCCGGATATCGACGCGAGTGCCGGGTCCGTCCCCGTAGATGAGAGCCAGACGATTGCGCGGAGCCACGTCCCGCCCGCCTTGAGGAAGGCCGAAGAACTCATGCCAACCCTCGATGAACCCGTCGAACAACCCGCCATGGTGACCCACGGCGGACAGTTCCAGAAAATATTCCCAACGAGGCCGGAATCCCCGGCGCAGCATGAGGCTGCTCCGGTACGTCTCTCCATCGAGCAACAGACGCTCTGCGCCTGAGGAGGCGGCACCCAGATAAGACGCGGTGTCGAGGGCAACGGTGAATTCCGACGACTCCGGTGGCAAGGTTCGCGTGCCAAATGAAGCGGGGACGCCGTAAGGGATATGAAAAGGGTTCAGGTTGACGATGCGCAGGGGCATGGCCACTGCAACGTCTTCGGCTTGACCCGACGCGGCCGCCGACGGCCACAGGACAGAGAGGCCGCACACACACATGAAGGCGATAGTAATCGCGTGGCCCGGCACACATCTCAGACGTAACCGTGTCATCATGAGTATGGTCCTTCTAATGGTTGTGAAAAAAGGGAACCGCCGTTCGCTTCCCCGGTCGGCGGGAAATTGTGGCATTCCAAAAAGTAAATGTCCAACCCCGCATGCCCCGTAAGCCGGGATGCCAGTCGCCATTTCTCTCCCGCCACGTTTCTCACAGAAAGGCTTTCTCTCCCCCACCCACTCCGCTATGATACATCGACAATCATCCGAACCACGTTCCGATACCATGAGCCAGCCCGTTCTTTTTTCAGGTTCTTCCACGCATCCCGACACGGGACGGTTTCCGCTGGTCCGGACCAGGCCCTTGCCGGCCGACAATCCCTGGAGCGTCTACCGGCGAGTCGCCGTTCCGCACCGGCCCTCCGTACTTCTGGAAAGCGGGAGCCCGTCCTCCGGCTTGGCCCGCTATTCGATTGTCGCCGGCAACCCGTACCTGATTTTTACCGGAGGCCCGGGACACTATACAGTGGAAACGGCGCACGGTAAGACCCGGCATCCCGGTGACCCGCTTCCGGCCTTGTTCGAGTGCTTGGGTCCTTCCCTGGTTCCACGTTCCGACTCCCTGCCGCCGTTTGTCGGGGGAGCCGTGGGGTACTTCAGTTACGATGTTGTCCGGCACTACGAAACGCTTCCGTCGCTGACCCGCCGGGACCTGCCTCTGCCCGATCTGGAGTTTTTGTTTTTCGATCTGGTGATCGTGATCGATCACTCGACCCGGTTGTTGCATATGATTTTCACGCCGGCTCCCGAGCGACTGCTGTCCGAATCCCACGAGACCTTGCATCAAGAGGGCACCGCGCGTATGGACGAACTGGACGGCCGCTTGAGTGCCCCGTGCGCAGATCCGTCAGAGTCTCCGATCGTGGCATCCACCATGGAGGGCACGCATTCGGAACGGGAATACGTGGAACGCGTGCAACAATGCCAGTCGTTCATCGGGGCCGGCGACATTTATCAGGCCAACCTGGCCCAACGCTTTTCCGTCGCCTTCAATCCGGCAGAGGACCATGCGCTGCACACGGTCGGCCAAGGCTTGTACCACCGCCTGCGCAGGGTGAACCCATCGCCGTTTTCCGGATTGTTCGTCACCGACAACCTCGCGTTGGTCTCCTCCTCGCCTGAACGACTCGTGCAAGTCGCCGGCAACCGGGTGACCGCGCGACCCATTGCCGGCACTCGACCGCGCGGCCGCACCGCCGTGGAAGATCAGGCCCTGATGGACAATTTGCGTCTCGACGCGAAAGAACGGGCGGAGCACGTCATGCTGGTGGATCTGGCTCGCAATGACCTGGGCCGGGTCTGTAAATACGGGTCGGTGCACGTCGGGGAATTCATGACGATTGAACGGTATTCGCACGTGGCGCATTTGGTCTCCGAAGTCACGGGGACCCTGAAGCCCGCCTGTTCGCCGCCGGACCTCATACGATCCGTGTTCCCCGGCGGCACGATCACCGGCGCACCCAAGATCCGCTGTATGGAAATCATCGAGGAACTGGAACCCGTGCGTCGCGGGCCTTATACCGGGTCCCTGGGGTACGTCAGTTGGACCGGCGACGCGGACTTCAATATCCTGATCCGCACCATGGTGTTGACGCAGCAACGGGCTTACCTGCAAGTGGGTGCCGGTATCGTTGCGGACTCCGATCCCCGGCGCGAGTATCAGGAAACCCTGTACAAAGCCCAGGCCCTGTTTGAGGCGTTGCAATAAAACGCCGCAGTGTTCCCATGTGGGTATATCTGAATGACCGGATCATGCAGGCGGAACGGGCGCGGGTCTCCGTCTTCGATCGCGGGTTTCTGTACGGGGACGGCGTCTTCGAAACCGTCCGGGTCCATGACGGACGACCGGTGTGGCTGGACCGTCATCTCGCACGGCTCGCCGACTCATGTAAGCAGATCGACCTGCCGTTACCCGGCAAACCGTGGCCGGCGATTTTTCAGAAGGTTATCGACAAAAATCGCCTGGACCATGCGGCGATCAGGTTGACGCTCTCCCGAGGAACACTGTTCCCCTCTCCCCTTTCCGCCTTCAGCGAGAAAGAGGGAGAGGGAGAGGGAGAGGGAGAGGGCCAGGGTGAGGGGGGTGAAACCCCGACGGTCGTGCTGTTTCCGCGACCCCTTCCACACGTGACGCCCTCCCAACGGCGCAAGGGCATCCGGCTCATCCTCACGACGATTCGCAGACCTTCGCCGCGTTCGCATCCGACGCAGGGCAAAACCCTGAACTACCTGAACAACCTGCTGGCCAAACGGGAGGCTGTGGAACGGGGAGCCTTCGAAGGGTTGATGATTACGACGGGCGGGTACGTGGCCGAATGCTCGATGAGCAACGTGTTTTTCATCAAAGGCCGAACGCTGTACACGCCGTCACTGGCCTGTGGCGTCCTGCCCGGCGTCACCCGGCAGGTCGTGCTGGACGCGGCCCCGGCCCTGGGCCTGCAACCCCGGGAAGGCCGCTACCGCCCTGAATTCCTGTACGAAGCGGATGAATGTTTCCTGACGGGGAGCGGGACCGGCATTCTTCCGGTTGCCACCATCGACGAGCGTGCGTTCCCCAAGCAAACGTCCCGTTCCTGGGTGGCTGTCCTGCGGAGCCGGTACGAACAGCTACTTAAAGCCCAAGCTCGATAAACGGGAAAGCCATCCTGCCCCGATCGGGCATTCGGTGTCTTGGCTTTTTTGATACGGAGGTTCGCGCCCTGGCGTGGCCCCAACGGAAACCGAATGTTGTCATTCTGAACGAAGTGAAGAACCTGCTGCACGTCCCGCCCCCAAGCAGGGATCTACCCGGCCCGCCGCCGGGTTTTGGGAGACGCATGGAGCGGTTCGTCCAGACGGACTTGGCTGTGCGTTCTCCACGCCTCACCCCGGCAACTCGGAAAATCCTCACGGTAATGCGTGCCCAGGCTGTTTTCCCTCCATAAGGCGGCTTCGGTCACACATCGCGCCACCTGGATCATGTTCTTGACTTCGAGGTCGGACCGCGTGTGCAGGGCAGCCTGGATTTGCGGGTCCCACCGTGAGAGTTGCGCCAATGCCTGGATCAAGGAATCGCCGGTCCTGACCAACCCGACCTTGGTCCACATCAGCCGACGTAAGGAGTTCCTGAGTTTTTCGCTGTCTTCCAACGCGCCGGCCGGTTCCGCGGCGAACCGCGCGGGCAGACCTTTCAGTTGCGTCCTCTTGGGCCCCGCCGGAAGCGACGCCGCCGACGCGGCGGCACGATAACCAAACACCAGCCCTTCCAACAACGAATTGCTGGCCAACCGGTTCGCCCCATGGACCCCGTTGCAGGCCACCTCCCCGGCGGCCAGCAGGCCGGGCAGAGTGGTTTCGCCATCGATCCCCGCTTTCAGGCCGCCCATGAAATAGTGGGCGCTCGGCGCAACCGGAATCCATTCTTCCGTGATGTCGATGTCGAACCGCAGACAGGTCCGGTAGATCGTCGGGAACCGTTTCTTGATGAAATCTTTTCCCAAATGCGTGACGTCCAAATACACGTGGCGCGACCGGGACGCCGCCATTTCCGACCAGATCGCCCGGGCCACGACGTCCCGGGAAGCCATTTCCGCGGCCGGATGATACCGGGACAGAAACGCCTCGCCTTTCCGGTTGCGAAGCAACCCGCCTTCACCCCGCATGGCTTCGGATAACAGAAACGGGGGGCTTGAAGGAAGGTACAAGGCCGTAGGATGAAACTGGACGAATTCCATGTCTTCCAACGTCACTCCCGCCCGATAGGCCATCGCCATGCCGTCGCCCGTGGCATTGCCCGTATTGGTGGTTCTCCCGTAAATCTGGCCGGCGCCGCCGGTGGTCAGAATCACGGCCCCGGCCGGGAGGAGTTTGACGTCCCCCGTGACCTCACTCACCGCCACCGCGCCACCGCACCGGCCATCCACGACCAACAGGTCCATCGTGAAATGACGATCAAACCATTGAATGTTCTCGTGCTGCCTGGCCCGTTCCAACAGGACGCGGATCATTTCATTTCCCGTGGCGTCGCCCCGGGCCCGCAGCACCCGGTTCCGGCTGTGAGCCCCTTCCTTGGTGAAGGCGAATTTCCCGCCGACTTTATCGAACTGCGTCCCCCAGGTGATCAGTTCCTGGATCCGCGTCGGCCCTTCCTCCACCAGGACCCGCGCCGCGTCTTCCCGGCCGAGTTGATGCCCCGCACGGATCGTATCGGAGAAATGCAGGTTCACGTCGTCTTCGGCATTCAAGGCGACGGCGACACCACCTTGGGCATAGATTGAATTGCTTTCCAGGCGGCTGCCTTTCGTCACGATCAACACTTTGCCGTGTTGAGCCAATTCGATCGCCGCACGCAACCCCGCGATCCCGCTCCCGATCACCAGGAAGTCGGCTTCCGGGCCCCACCGGTGCCGTATCGTGTTTTTTTTCATGACTTTCACGCGTGGTTGGCGCTGAGGACGGCCGGCATCACCGGCACTCTCAAACAGGGAACGTGATGCGCACGTTCACCAGGAAGAGGGAACGGAGGTTCAGCGGTCTGCCTTTCCGAACGGTATCGCGCCTTCCACGCCCGCCAATAAAATGTCCTTGGTGCCGCTCCATACCCATACCCCGTGTCCACTGTCCGTCACCGGCGCGACTTCGGGGGAGCGTTGCCAGGCCCCTTCCCATCGCACGTTGACTTTGATCCGTTCCCCTTTAATGTAAATTCGCTCAATCGCGACGTGTAAGGAAATGGCGGCATACGTGTCGAAGTCCCGTTGGATCTGACCTTCGAGTTCCTGAAAGCCTTGTAACGGCAGCATTAATTTTTGAACCGCGTCGAACTTTTGCTGTTCATACGCCGAGCGCAGGGTTTCCACCGCCTGCACGATTCGCTCGAAGCGTTCATGGTCGGCGGAAACTTTTTTGTCCGAGGAGAAGAACTGGCACCCCGAGAGAACCACGACGAGGAGGAGCAGGCTGCACAAAGAGAGGTGAGATCGAATCATGGGGCCATTATAGCGAGAGCATATCAAAACCTCAAAAGCCGTCCTTTTTATGCCCGGACTGCCAATGGATGCCCGATCAGATGTCGATCAATGGTCAGGAGTTTGAGGCCCTCTTCCTGGGCCTGAACGAGCAGGATTTCGTCAAACGGATCTTTATGGGCGACGGGAGTCTCCAGCAACCGGGCTGCGTGACTCGGGATCATCGGCAGGAAGATGACATTCTGGTCTTCAAGCATGCTGAGCACAACATTCGGATCGAAGAAACTCTTGCGTCTACCCGACCGGTCCCGGCTTTGAAATTTCAACCGCATCTCCCAGATCGACACCGCGCTCACATAGAGCTGTATCGCCTGATTTGTGAGAATGAGCCGCTCGGCATCAGATAAACGCGCGGGTTGCGTCGTTATTCGATAGAGATATGAAGTGTCAAGCAGAATCCGCATCATCCAGCCTATTCGAGCCCGAGAACCTTGCGGCTGAACGCCGGATCATCAAAGTGCTCGGGCCACTCCCTATAGTCGTCTTTAATCCCGAGACGATGACGGGCTTCGTTCAGTTTGTCGAAATCAATCCCACCGGGCTTGCGGAAGCGCACGATTTCCACCGCCGGCTCTCCATGCTTCGTGATCACAACACGCTTACCGCCTTGGGCAGCGGCTACAAGTTCGGAAAGGCGGGCTTTTGCCTGCCGCAGTGCAAATTCCATAACAAGACCTCCTGATCATTCACATGAATGACAGTATGTGCCTTTTTATGGCTACGATCAAGACTACACCGTAACCACAAAGTAAGAAGTATGGCGATGATCATGTGTCAGTCGCCATTGTGGATGGTCCATACCTTTGACCTGTGTGAGCCATGTCCCCGTCAGTCCAACGCCAGAGCGAGCATTCCGGGCTGCCATGAAGTATCTCGTTGATTCCACGGCTGCCTGACGTCTCATATGGACCAAACCCGCTCGCCTTTTCTTGACACTTCTTGGGACGCTGTGCTACTTCTCCGGTCCCATGTACTTATTCTGATCGGGTGTCTCCAGGCCGCTCGTGAGACCCGGATCAGCGAAGAGTGACCTGCTTCCGCCTGAGGAAGAACTGAAGGAGTCTGAATGGCGAGTGTAGTAAAAAAACGACGAAAAAAAATGCGGAAGCATAAGCATAAAAAACTTCGCCGACGCATGAAATTCGCCCGTCGGCGGAACTGAGGTTCACGATTCCAGCACCAGGTGGGCGGGGGAAATACTCTCCACCTCCCCCGCCCCTCCTTACCCTTCGACTTCGCTCAGGGCAGGCAAAGGAGGGGAACAGATGGCATAATCATCCCATTTGTTTTCGAGCCTGCAACGGCCCATGGTTGCCTGTTTCCCCGTACTTCTTTCCTGCCGCTCCTGACGATTCGCTTTTGCCATGAGTCACTTCTCCCGCCTGCTCCCGTTTGTCCGGCCGCATCTTTCTCAATTGGCATTGGCCGGCGTCCTGATCATGGGCGTGGCGGGCCTCAACCTGACGTTGCTCAGACTCGGCGGCACGCTGTGGGATCTCATCACGGTTCAACGGGACGTCGAACGCATGACGCAGACGATCCTGCTGTTTCTGTCACTCGCCGTCATCCAAAGCGCCTTGAGCATGGGGCAGAGCTACCTGAGCACCCGCCTGTCCCAACTGATCATCGCGGATTTCCGCATCCACCTGTTTCGTCACCTGCAAACGCTGTCTCTTAACTTTTTCGCCAAACGGCGTACCGGGGAAATTCTTTCACGGCTCATGAACGACGTGGGCGTGATCCAGAACCTGGTAACCGAAACCCCCATTGATTCCGCCAAACAACTGGTGACGCTGGTGGGCGGTCTCGCGTTCCTGTTGTTCATGAATTGGAAACTCTGCCTGCTGATCGTCCTGTTGCTGCCCCTCCTGATCCTGGTGGCGCGGTTGTTCGGCAGGCGATTGAAATCCCTCTCCACGCAAATACAGGATCACACCGCCGCGCTGTCCACGCTCATCGAAGAGGTGATTTCGGGGATTCGCGTGGTGAAATCCTTTGTGCGTGCCGACCGGGAGGAAAGCCGGTTCGGCGTCGCGGTGGACGCGCTGGTGGCCGGGACGCTCCGCCGCGCCAAGATCCTGTCCGTGTTCATTCCCGTCATCACCCTCCTGACGTTCATCATGGCCGGGATGGTCCTGTGGTACGGCGGCAAGCAAGTCATCGACGGGGCCATGACCCCCGGGGACCTTCTGGCCTTCGTGTTGTTCGCGGGGATTCTCATCGGTCCGTTCGGCGCCGCCGCGCGAATCTTTTCCCAGATGAAGGAGGGACAGGGCGCCCTGGAACGCGTCTTCGAATTGCTCGACACCGCGCCTGAGGTGACGGACGCCCCACACGCCCACGCGTTGCGCGACGTGCAAGGCCACGTCCGTTTTTCACACGTGAGTTTTGCGTATGACCTGCGTCATCCGGTCCTGACCGATCTCTCCTTTGAAGTGCAGCCCGGTGAAATCGTGGCGCTGGTAGGCCCGACCGGTTCGGGAAAAAGCACGATCGCCAACCTCTTGCACCGGTTTTATGATCCGACCGAAGGAGCCGTCACGATCGACCGCCATGACCTGCAGGACGTGCAGTTGGCGGCCTTGTATCGACAACTGGCCATCGTGCCTCAAGAAACCGTGCTGTTCGGAGACACGATCATGGAGAACATTCGATACGGACGGGAAGACGCCCCGGAAGAGGATATTTTTGCAGCAAGCCGGGCGGCTCATGCCCATGAATTCATTTCGGCGTTGCCGGACGGGTATGCCACGCTGGTCGGGGAAAAAGGCGTCAACCTGTCGGGCGGTCAACGGCAACGCATTGCGATTGCCCGGGCCATCCTTAAGAATCCCCGGCTTCTGATCCTGGATGAAGCGACCTCGGCGTTGGACTCCGAATCCGAGTTGTTGGTCCAACGGGCTTTACAACGACTCATGGCGGGACGCACGACCGTGGTCATCGCCCATCGCCTCACGACCATTCAGGAAGCCGACCGGATTTTCGTGCTCAACAAGGGCAGGATCGTCGAGGAGGGCTCGCACGCGGCGCTCATGCAGCAGGACGGCCTGTACCGTCACCTGTATACGCTTCGCATGGTGGAATCGGAAACGCCGGCTGCCGCGTCGTGAGGGAGCAGGCGTCTACCGTGGCAAAACTGGTTGAGGGGGACGTTGACTTGGCGGATGCTAAGCGGCACGGTTGGGATTTGATAACAATGGGTCACTGTCTGAAAAAATTTTTCTTAAGATTTTATACATTTCCTTCACGCCACCTTCCTATAACTGAAATTGTGCCGTGTCTATCGACTTGCTCCAAACGCTGCCGTCAGGTCTGAGCGTTCAAGGGTTCCTGTTGCCCCTTCATGATTCTGCCCGGTGAAAATCCCCGTGAGGCTTCCTGTATCCCCTCCCGTTTGTTTGAACGTGTTACCGCTCACCGCAATTGAATAGCCCAAATCGCCGTCTTCCCACATCGTGCCGGTTCCCGCGTTGCCCGGTGCTGCGCCGGCAGCCCACTGCTCCAAGGCTGTGAAATCGGCGCGGCCTTCTAAGGTGCCAAGGTTCACGCCGATTTCCGCATCTCCCGCTACTGGGTTGGCGGACGGCGTGAAGCCGAGCAAGGTTCCGTTCCAAGTGGCATTTCCGCTCAGGTTCGGGTTGTCGGCGAGGTCCTGGCCGGGAATGGAGCCGTAAGCCCACGGCTCGGCATACCCGTTGCGTAGGGCTACGCCGTAATGCGCATACGTGCCGTTGCCGACAAGGTGGGCGGACGTGTCGGTCCACGGGCCTAGGTCTCTGACATTGTCGCCGGGCTCAAGGCGACTGTAGAGCGCGCGCAACGCTTCCCGATCTACCGAGTAGAGCAGGGAGCGCGGCTGTTGAGTATCCTGGTTCAATTCGTAGATCGTTGCCGTAGCCTCCATGATGGTGTCGAAACTCGGGGAAACGTGGTCTAACCCATAGACGCCAAGGGCATGAATGAGTTCATGCGCTAGCAGAATAACGGCGCGGCGGCTGTCCGCGTCCTGCAACACGTTGGCGGCGCGGCTCATCTGGAGGTAACTGGTCCTTGCAGAATTGCCCGTCCAGTTGTTCCATGTTGTGGCACCAGCATGGGCCTCGTCGTAGAACTCCCCGGCGGGCACAAATTCCACGTGGATAGTGTTGTTCAGTTCCCTCCCTGACGTGAAGTAGAGACCCCTACTATCCACGGTATTGCGTAAACTGAATCCCGGCAATGCTGCGGCTATCTCCATCTTCTTGTCGTCCGGCAAAGCTGCGTTTATTAGACGTACCGCATGAGCAACCATGTTTGCTTCCTCGGCGCTGGCTGGTCCGATAATGCGGACTTCCGGGCCATTGGCGTAACGACGCGCTACATTTCCCACACCGTCCAGAAGGTAGTCGCTAACCGTGTTGGATCCTACCCCATCAGCAAGTCTTCCGTGCCGTATCGTGGTCTCCCCGCGTAATCCAACGCTCTGGAGGGTTCCGGTTTGTGTGCCCTGATCCACACCGACGTGGAGTTGCTCGCCGGAGTGATAGACGGGCATTTGCCGGGCATCCTCCCCGGCTTGGCTCGGGATGCGTGAGGTGCCGAAATGACGCTCGCCGACGAATTGCCCGCACCCCAGCAGACAGTCAAGGTTCGACAACGGAAATGGCAGGGTCGGGGATGCGGGGGGGGGCTGCTCTGAATCTGGCGGCGCGGGAACGCTCATTGATCCGCCTCCGCCTCCGCAAGCCGTGAGAAACAATATGAGACTGATTCCGAGAAGAAAGCGAGTGGTCATTTTTCTGCTCCTAGGTTGCGGCCGGGTTCCGGCACGCTGGACAGGTGATTTATTGCGCCTCCACTTCGGCAACGGCGGTCCCCGTGGAAGGATCGTAGACGCAGGTGTAGCCGACGTGGGTCACCCCGCCGGCGATGCTGAAAATCGCATCGGTGCCGACGTAGGCGTGAAGCGGCGGGTCAGGGGAATCAATGCGGGTGAGGCTGGGTGAGGCCCACGTCTCCCAGGTGACACCCCCGGGTGCCAGAGATTCGACGGCGGCCTTGCATTTGTCCTTGGCATCACGGCGCTCAGCCATTATCCGACGAAACTCCGGGGTCTCCGTGGTCCAGGTGACCGGCTTCTCGGGGGGCGGCGGGTCGTTCCTTATCCGGTCGATCCCGCCATAGATCAACACAGACACGAACACCGAGAGGAAGAATAGCGTGGCGGGTCTCATTTTTGCGTTGTTCCTTTCGACGGGAGATATGGGACCAGGAGGACCGCAAATACAGGCGTGTTTTAGTCATCCGGCCACCAAGCCAGATTTCCGGACGCGCCCGACTGAGAGGGATCGCCGATCTCTACTTGATCGCCGAAAAATCCGCCTCGATCGTGATCAATTTGCCGTCGGGGAAAAATACGACAATGTTCGTCGCGGCCTGCGGATCAAAATCCTGATAGGCGAAGCGGGCGGAAAACCGGGACACGTAGTCCATCTCCGATCCGGGAATTTTCCGGCCCCGGCTGGGCTTGCCTTTATCCACGGCCATGACGTTCGTCGCCCCCTGTTGTAAGGCCACGTCGGCCCCTTCGGCAAAAAATTCCTCCTGCCCGCACAGCCCGATCTCCATTTCAAGATTGGGCATACTCAGAATTTCCTGGATTTTGGCTTCCGGCATGCGGACTTCCTGCTTCGCGACCTTGGACCGCCGGCCTTCCTCGCGTCCGAAATATTCGAACCAATAAGTCCTGGTTCGAAGGATGGCGCTGCTCCCACAGGGTTTGACGGCGGGATCATCCCCGATACGCGAGGTCTTGTCCGCGGCTTTGATGATGGCGAACATTTCGTCATTGGACGCCGCTTGCTCCATGGGTTCCCGGGCCGAGGCCATGATCTGTTTGGCTTGTTCCAACGTCAATTCGACGTCGATCGCCAACGCCGGCGACCCCATCGCTGCCCACATGACCAACATGAGCCCGAATGCCTTTTTCCGGTGGTGGTATCGTTCACGTGAACTCATGCGGTCTCTCCTTTTGGCTTCAGATTGGCATGGATGACGCAGGGATCTCTGTAGACCCGACGGCACGGCTGAATTGTAAGAAACCTCCCTGCCACTTTTCAATGTCTTTCAGCCGCCCGGCGGGCCTCCCGACCCGGTGATGACGGGAAACCAAATGGTTGACTCATTACCGGCGTAGTGCTAAATTCCCCACCCTATTCTGCCAGCTTCAGATGGGCTTTCCAACGATTGTCGGGCGGAACGCCGCCTCGCGCTCTCCTGAATGAACGTTCGTGTAGTTGCGAGTGAACCGGTCGCTCAACCAGCAAGGGGTGTGCCATGGGAAATGGGATCAACCAACAGGAACAGGCCATGAACCTTGAAAGCCTGGAGCGCGTCTACACGAATTATTCTTCGGTCTATGACCAAACCTTCGGGAAGGCTTTTGATCAATCACGCGAATCAGCCGTCAAAGGGCTGAAGATCGCCACTGACGAGCACGTGCTGGAGGTCGGCGTGGGCACGGGCATGGCCTTGCCCCTGTATCCGACCCACTGCCGCATCACGGGCATCGACCTCTCGGAGGGCATGCTGAAAAAGGCCGAGGAGCGCATTGCGAAACATGGCCTCAAGCACGTCACGCTCCAGCGCATGGACGCGGGAGAGATGTCGTTCCCGGACGATTCCTTCGACCTGGTGATGGCCGCCTACGTCGTGACCGCGGTCCCGGACTATCGAAAAGTCGTGGCGGAAATGATTCGCGTCTGTCGCGCGGGCGGGCGCATCGTCATGTTGAACCACTTCAGCAACGGCAATAAATTCATCGCCGCCGTGGAGAAACTGATTTCCCCCATCTGCCAGCGGATCGGGTTCCGCACGGACTTGTCCCTCCATCACGTGCTCGAAGGCACGACCCTCCAGGTCACGAAACAGGAAAAAATGAATCCTTTCCAATATTGGTACCTGGTAGAATGCGTGAACGCCAAGAACGGATATTCTCACTCATAGTCGTCCCGACGCATTTCCCCCTCGACCCATTGTTCCCATGAAGCAGGCCCTGTGCCTCCAACACGTTCCCTTCGAAGGCCCCGGCGCCTTTCGGCAGGCATTGGAGAACCGTCACTACCAGGTCGACACACTGCTGGTCCCTCAAGACGACCTTCCCGCCACACCGCCGGATTTCCTGTTGGTCATGGGCGGCCCCATGTCCGTGAATGACCCTGATCCCTGGATTGAAAAAGAACTGCGGTTCATTCGCCACGCGATCGAGGCGGGCATTCCGGTGTTGGGCGTGTGCCTAGGCTCCCAATTCATGGCCAAGGCCCTGGGCGGAGAGGTGCGTCCCGGCCCGCGACTGGAAATCGGGCCTGTTCCGGTGACGCGGACCGTCGAGGAAGACGCTGTGTTCGGAACGTGCCCCCGAGACTTCACGGTGTTTCAATGGCACGGCGAAGGGTTGACCCTGCCGCCGGGGGCCTGTGTACTTGTCTCGTCCGAGTTCTATCCGGTCCAAGCCTTCCGGTACGGGGACCGCGCCTACGGACTCCTGTTTCACTTGGAATTGGAGATCGGCGGCGTCAAAGCCCTCTGCCGCGAATGCACCACCGACGTGCAACGGGCCCACACCACGACCGAAGCCCTGTTGGCATCGGCGGAGCACGTGCTTCCCGAATCCCACCGGCTCGCCGACCGCCTCATCGGCCACCTGGCTAGCTGACCAAAAAGCTAGTCCCATGGCTCCTTACTGGGCGCCTGCTCTGTCCCTACTACGAAATCAATGCACCCTGAACGGTCATTCCCGACATTTGCAATCGGGAATCCAGAGTCTTTCTCTTCCCTTTTATCACTTTTTATAAACAGTAATTGAATTACTGTTTATTTTATTGACTTATGGCATGAAGATGTGATTTGCTTATTGATATGATGCTTTTCATAAAAGAGATTGCCGAGTTGAGCATGGGCGCAAATTTCAGGCCCCACCATGAAGCTTCTGGCTCGGACGACCTGTTTGTCGTTCAAATGAAAGATCTCGACAACACCTCCGTCAACATTGACACCCTGGAAAAGCTTAACCTGAAAACGCCACGCAACGTGACTTTCCTGAAGCCCGGAGACATCATATTCAGGTCACGGGGCCGGACAACCACCGCCGTCATCGTGCCAAGAAACATAGGAAAGGCGGTTTTGTCGGCCCCTCTATTCCTGATCCGGGCAAAAGACACCTCCCGCGTCCTGCCGGGGTACCTGTGTTGGTACATCAACCAAACTCCCGCGCAGCGGTTTCTCTACCAAAGAACGGAAGGCTCGGCCCTGAAAATGATAACCTTGAAGCACTTGGGCGACCTGGAAATTCCCCTGCCCGCCTTGGACGTGCAGAGCAAAATTGAAAAAATAGTAGCTATGCAGACGAAGGAAACCGCCCTGTTTGAAGAGATCAAACAAAAGCGAGCGAAGTACGTAGAAAAAATCCTAATACAAGCCGCCTCCTGACCTCGGAGAGGAATGCAAAATGGGTAAAGAAGAAATCAAACAGCAAGACATTAACAATACTGCCTGGAAGGCCTGTGACACTTTCCGCGGCGTGATGGATGCCACGGACTATAAAGACTACATCCTGGTCATGCTGTTCGTGAAGTACATATCGGACACCTGGAAGGCGCATCTTGAGGAATACCAGAAGTGCTTCGGTGGTGACGATACCAGAATTCGCCGGAGACTGGAACGCGAACGGTTTGTGCTGCCCGAAGGCGCCGGGTTCTACGAGCTTTACGAAAAGCGCAACGAATCCAACATCGGCGAGTTGATCAACGTGGCCCTGGAGTCCATTGAAGAAAAGAACCGGACAAAGTTGGAAGGCGTGTTCCGCAACATCAATTTCAATTCGGAAGCCAAACTGGGCAGGACCAAGGACCGCAACCGGCGATTGAAAATGTTGCTGGAAGATTTCAATAGACCCGAGCTTGACCTGAACCCGAACCGGGTATCCGAAGACGTGATCGGCAATACCTACATCTATCTGATTGAAAAATTTGCCTCCGACGCGGGAAAGAAAGCCGGAGAATTCTATACGCCCCACAAGGTATCGCAACTCGCGGCGCGCCTGTGTGCGCCGAAATCCGGTGCCCGTATTTGCGACCCAGCCTGCGGGTCCGGCGGCTTGCTGATTGAAGCCGCACGACAAATAGGCGACAAAAATTTCTCGTTGTCCGGCATGGAAGTGAACGGCGGCACGTGGGCGTTGTGCCGCATGAACATGTTTCTCCACGGCATGGATTCAGCCTGGATTGAATGGTGCAATACCCTCACGGGACCGACCTTGGTGGAGAAAGACCGTTTGATGAAATTCGACAACATCGTCGCCAACCCGCCGTTTTCCCTGGACAAATGGGGGGTGGAAGAAGCCATGGACGACCGCTTCAATCGCTTCTGGCGCGGGATCCCACCCAAATCCAAAGGAGATTTCGCCTTTATCACGCACATGATCGAAGTCGCGCTGGAAAAGAAAGGACGTGTGGCGGTCGTGGTGCCGCACGGAGTGTTATTCCGCGGCTCGGCCGAAGGACGCATTCGCCGGAAGCTGATCGAAGAAAACCTGCTGGACGCGGTCGTCGGCCTTCCGGGAAACCTGTTTCCGACCACGTCCATCCCGGTCGCCATTCTCATCTTCGACCGTTCCCGAGAAAAAGGCGGCGCAAACGAATCACGCAAAGACGTGCTGTTTATTGACGCAAGCAGGGAATACCAGCCGGGCAAAAACCAGAACACGCTGCTTGACGAGCACCTGGACAAAATCGTTCTGACGTATGAGAAACGAAAATCTATTGAGAAATATGCGCATCTGGCCGGCTTGGCGGAGATCGAAGAGAACGATTTCAACCTCAACATCCCACGCTACGTGGACACTTTCGAGGAAGAGGAGCCGATTGATATTCACGCGGTAGAGAAGGAAATTGAGCAGTTGGAAGCGGAATTGACCGAAGTCCGCCGCAAGATGCGCAAAATGCTGAAGGAACTTGAGAGATAAATCCGCTGACAACGGATCTATTCAGCCGATATTGAAAAAACGGCACCGGAGAAGGGCCAAACGAGGTTCAGGTTGGGGAAAGAGCCATGAAGAGAACGGGAAGCAATAAAACGAATGTAGTCATATACCAAGCCAAAAACGGACAAATTGAATTCCGCGGGGATTTCAAGCGCGATACGGTTTGGGGGAATCTCAACCAGATCGCGGAGTTGTTTGGTAGAGATAAATCTGTCGTTTCACGTCATATCAAAAACATATTTAAATCTCAGGAATTAGAACCAAGCTCAGTTGTTGCAAAAATTGCAACAACTGCCTCCGACGGTAAAACATACCAAGTCGATTACTATAATTTAGACGTGATCCTCTCGGTCGGCTATCGAGTGGATTCAAAACAAGCCACCCTATTCCGCATCTGGGCCACCAAGACACTCAGGCAACATCTGCTTGAAGGCTACACCATCAACAAGAAACGCATTGCCCTGAATTACGAGCGGTTCTTGCGGGCAGTTGGTGATCTCAAAACACTACTGCCCAAAGACAATAAAATCCAGACACAAGACGTTCTGGAACTCGTGGAAGCTTTTGCCGGCACATGGTTTTCCCTGGATGCCTATGACACGCAAAACTTCCCAAAAAGCGGAGCGACGAAAAAAGAAGTCACGTTTACGGCCGATGAACTGACGCAGGCCCTGCACGAGTTCAAGCATGAACTACTCGTGCGAAAACAGGCAACGGATCTCTTCGGTCAGGAAAAGAGCAAAGATGCCGTGCACGGGATCGTCGGCAACGTGTTTCAATCCTTTGGCAAGCAAGACGTGTATCCGACGGTCGAAGAAAAAGCCTCACACCTCCTCTACTTCATGGTGAAAAATCATCCCTTCGTGGACGGCAACAAACGAAGCGGTGCATTCGCGTTCGTCTGGTTTTTGCGTAAGGCAGGACTCCTCCGGGCGAGTCTCACCCCGGAAGCCCTGACGGCGTTGACGCTATTGGTGGCGGAGAGTCATGCGAAAGAGAAGGAAAAGATCATTGGGTTAATCCTGTTGTTGTTACAAGAAAGATAAAGGCATGAGCGACAAGCCCTCCAAAAGCCTCACTATCCGTAACAGCACTGCGGAATTTCTCATCTTCACCAATCAAGCCGGCGAGGATGGTATCGAAGTACGTTACCAGGACGAATCCATCTGGCTTACGCAAAAGCTCATGGCGGAGTTGTTTGATACGACAAAATCCACGATCAGCGAGCATTTGCGCAATATTTACACTTCTAAGGAACTGAACAAGCGTTCAACTGTTCGGAATTTCCGAACGGTTCGGAAAGAAGGCAATCGCAACGTGGAAAGAGAGTTGGAGTTCTACAACCTCGATGCCATCATCTCGGTTGGGTACCGGGTAAACTCCAAACGGGCCACACAGTTCCGCCAATGGGCGACCCGTATCCTGCGGGAATTTGCCGTCAAGGGCTATGTGCTGGATAAGAAGCGCCTGGAACAGGGCGCGTTCCTTGGCTAACACCGCCTGATAGGGCGTTGAAGAAAAAGGAACCTGAGAGAAATAGATATGGCCAAATCCCTCCTGACCCCTCATCACATTAAGCAGCGTATTTTTGTCCTCCGCGGCACGCAAGTAATGATAGATAGAGATTTGGCAATGCTGTATCAGGTGCCAACCAAAAGATTAAATGAGCAAGTCAGGCGTAATAGAGAACGTTTTCCTGATTCGTTTAGATTTCAACTAACAAGAGAAGAAAAAAATGAACTGGTCGCAAATTGCGACCGGTTCGAGAGCATGAAACATTCATCAACGCGTCCCTACGCCTTCACAAAAAGCGAAGCGGCACATCGGAATCAGAAACAACCGGAGATCAGTGAATGAAGCATGGTTGGCCCCTGAAAAAGATCGGAGAACTTTTTGATGTGCAGTTGGGAAAGATGCTAAGCCCCAAGGCCAGGGAAGGAGAACAATTTCCTTACTTGGCAAATTTCAACGTTCAATGGGGGAAATTCAACCTCGAAAACGTCAAGTCAATGCATTTCACCGAAAGTGAAAGAGAGAAATACTCTCTCGAGCAAGGCGATATATTGATGTGCGAAGGAGGCGAAGTAGGTCGCTGTGCGATTTGGAATCAACGCCCAACGAACTTCTATTACCAAAAGGCGTTACACAGGTTACGGCCCAAAGACAAAAACGCGATCAATCCTTACTTTCTGTGCATCTATATGGAATACGTCACGGCGAACAATGGAGTAACGAAAATTGTCGGCGAAACCAGTATTGCTCACCTTACCCGAGAAAAACTTTGCGCATTAACGATCCCATGTCCACTCAAAGAAAAGCAGGACGAGATCGTCAAAACAATAAGCACTTGGGATGCTGCAATAGAAAAAACTGAACGCCTCATCGCCGCCAAGGAGAAGCGGTTTAGATGGGTGGTCGTATCACTGATAAATAAAACCAGCCATCACGAAAGAGAGGTTTCAGATTTCACTATCGAAGTCTCAACACAAAATCGCGACAATGCTATTGAGCGCGTACTTAGCGTCACAAATCATAGTGGGTTTATTCTTCCGGAAGACCAATTTGAACGCCGCGTAGCCAGCACAAATTTATCAAACTATAAAATCGTCAATTGTGGTGAGTATGCCTACAACCCTTCACGTATAAACGTCGGCTCCATTGCACGCCTAGAAGATTGGGAGATTGGTGCACTTAGTCCGATGTATATCGTTTTTAAGTTGGACGAAACCAAGATTGCCAGCGATTACTTCTTGCACTGGCTTTCATCTTATGAAGCAAAACAACGAATCAAAAATAGCGCACAAGGTAGTGTGCGAGAAACAGTGAGCTTTGGTGATTTGGGGGCAATACCAATTCCCCTACCTTCCATGGAGAAGCAGAGGGAAATTACCGGCAAGCTGAATACGATCAAACACGAAATCACACTTCTTCAGCAACTTGCCGAAAAATACCGCACGCAAAAACGCGGATTGACGCAGAAACTGTTGATAGGCGAATGGAAGGTCCAAGCATAATGGAGTTGGGATAAAAGATGGTCCTGCCCCCGAAGTTGGTCCAGTTTCTATGCGATTTTTCTGGCCTCGTGAGCTTGGCGCGCGAAGGCCCTCGGCGTCAAATTGCCGAGCGCCGAGTGCGGCCGAGCGGTGTTGTAGTCCTGTCTCCAACGTTCGAGCCGATCTTTGGCATCGTGCATCGATAAGAACCAGGAGGCATTCACGCATTCGGCCCGAAGTCGCGCATTGAACGCCTCAATATACGCGTTATCCGTGGGTT
>JAJDVY010000008.1 GCA_022825885.1 Nitrospirales bacterium
CGCCACGTCCCGCATCTGCCTCCTTTAGAATCGAAACAATCTGTGTCTCCGTAAATCGCGATTTTTTCATCGGGAACTCCTGACTCCATTCTGCCAGAAAGCTCCACTTATCACATGTCTCTTAAACGGGGAAGCTTACGCGGCCACCGATGAATTTTCTATCTACTTTACACCAGAACGAGTCAGCGAGATTCCGCAAGACGCTCAGGTACAAATGCGCGGCACGCGCCAAGGCGTGTCCTTAGTGGAATATTCAGGGCAATCGGATTCGCTGCTGCACTTTGGTCTGTTGGATAATGCCGCCATCAATTACCAATCCCTAGGCGGCTGGATGGAATACAGTTTCTTTTCGACCAATCTATGGGAGTTCGAGCGGACGGGTTGGCAACTCTGGGGCAGTGCGTCAACGGGCCTAGAATCAGGTTCCAATCCGGTCTCGGGGTCGGCAGTCTGGACCGGAGCCATGGTCGGTCGAGTGGGCGACCAGCACGGGAATGAAGAACCTGGATCGAGGCTCATTGGAGATTCAAGCCTCACTTTTGATTTTGCCCAGAACGATCTGGACGTTGCGCTCACAGACATTCGTGCAGATGACGGAACCTCCTACGCCAATCTGACGTGGGAGAATGTGCCGACACGAAATGGACTCTTTGCAAGCGGTGGGCTACAGGGAGCGTTCTACGGCCCGAATCATGAGGAAGTCGGCGGGGTGTTTGATTGGCGGCAAGGACGCCGGCTTGTTGGCGCGTTTGGAGCGACACGGCAGTAGCACGAAACTTTTCCCCCTCCGAAGTGTCCCGGAGGGGGACTTCTTTAGTAGCCCCAGTGTGCTATCAGAACGGTTGTCCATTATCATAAGGGAGCATATTAACAGTCAGTTGTGGTGCTTGCACCATATACACTAACAACAAGGAAACGAACAGCGCCCACGGTTCTTTTGCTAGGTATGATGCAATAACGCTATAGTTTTTGTTGGGCAGAAGATCAATTGCTCCATCTTGAGGAACACCAGCAATAGACGGTTTTGTTAGGTTGAGTAAAAAATTTCCATCTAAAGAGCATATGGTATCAACACGATTGTCATACGGCAGCTTCTTTTCTTCTATGATTTCTGTGGATTTCTCACGCAGACTTTTAGCATTTATGCTTTCAACGGTGATGCAAAAGAAAATAGATTGCCAATTTTCATGTTGTTCTCCAAAAAGAAAAAATGATGGCTGTATCGGATTATTTACTTTGAAATAGGCCTTTCGGACTAAGGATTTATAACTTGAGCATTTTTCATATGTATCTCTGAGCGAAGACGTATCGAGTCTTGCTTTAATCTCCCCGGCAGCATAGGTTGTTTCCACTGGAAACATCTGAGCACCATCGCTGGAAAAAATCCGAGGCGTGTTCAATTTATCGTACAAAATAATATCCATTTGTTTTGAGGCACGACCATCTGCATCTACGACAAAACCGTCTGCTACGGCAACTTTCTCAGGCAAAACTTTTTTCAACTCAGACCGGAAGAGTTTTTCAATAAGTGTTCCTGTCTCGCCTGCATGTGGTATTGAAGATCGGATTTGTTCAATTCCCGCATTCAGGCTCGCTTGGGCTGCTGATAAAACGTTGCGGTAAGGTTTTTTGTTCATTTTCTGTCTTCTCGGTTTTTTCTTCTGTTTCACGCCATCGCTATCTGTCTGGCGTGAGATTTGACGGCTTTTGTTAGAATACTCGACATCTTGCGCAACTGCAGTTCGGTGGCGGCCAACGGGGGAACGAGGACGACAATGTTGCCGATCGGCCGGATGAGGAGGCCGCGACGACGGCAGTCGGCTGCGATCTTGTGTCCCATGCGTTCCGATAACGGGAACGGCTCCCGGGTTTCCTTGTTCTTGACCAATTCGATGCCGGCCATCATTCCGCAATGACGGACGTCTCCCACGATCGGCAATTCAGCCAAGGGTTTAAGCAAAGCCTTCAGTATCCCGGACCGTTTCCTGACGTGAACGAGCGTTTTTTCCTTTTTGAAGATTTCGAGATTGGCCAGGGCTGCGGCGCAGCCGAGCGCATTTCCCGTGTAGCTATGGCCGTGAAAAAATGTTTTCTCGGGTTCACCGAGAAACGCCTCATAAATATTTTCCGTGGTCAGGGTCGCGGCGAGCGGCAAATAGCCGCCGGTCAATCCCTTGGCCACGCACAGGAGATCCGGCGTCACGCGTTCATGATTGCAGGCAAACATCGTACCGGTTCGCCCGAAACCGGTGGCGACTTCGTCCGCGATCAGCAGCACGTCGTATTGCAAGCACAAGGCGCGAACGCGGGAGAGATAGCCCGGCGGCTGGGTGATCATCCCCGCGACAGCCTGAACCATGGGCTCGATAACGACGCCGGCGATCCGTTCGTGTCGCTTGCTCAAGACGTCTTCAAGGGGGTCCAGGCACGCCGTTCGGCATGAAGGGAAACGCAAATCAAGTGGGCATCGATAACAATAGGGAGCATCGAGGGCAATGGTCGAAAACAGGAGAGGTCGAAAGCGTTCGTGAAACCGGGCGATGCCACCCACGCTCATACTCCCCATGGTATCACCGTGATACGCGGCATCAAGGCGAATAAACGATTTCTTCTTTTTTTGAGGTGGACTCTGCTGCTGCCAATATTGAACCGCCATTTTCAGGGCCACTTCCACGGCCGTGGCGCCATTGTCCGAATAGAATACGCGCGTCAGACCTTTCGGGGCTATTTTGATGAGTTCCCTGGCCAGGAGAATGGAAGGCGGGCTGGCCGCACCCAACAACGTGCTGTGGGCAATTTTCCCAAGTTGCTCTTGAATGGCTGCATCCAGCGCTCGGTGTCGATGTCCGTGAAGATTGACCCAAATGGATGAGGAGCCATCCAGATATTTGTTACCGTGTATGTCGTAGAGGTAGATGCCGTCACCTCGTTCGATGAGCAGCGGGTCTTCCCGTTCCCATTCCTGCATTTGGGTAAATGGATGCCACACGTATCGCCGGTCCCATTTCGACAATGTTGACGAGGAAGCAGAAGAGCCGTTTTTTTGTTTTTTCTTAACCTGCTTCACTTGTCAATGCCCCATGCAGAATCTGGGGTTTTTCTTTTTTCTTCGTCCGTGAATGCAAAAGACACTGGATTCTCGATTACAAATGTCAGGGATGACAGGAGAAGTGGTCATGCCCGACCTCGATCGGGCATCCAGGGTCTTTGATTTTGTCTTTACCTGCGTTTCGTTTGTGACGGCGAACGACACTGGATTCCCGATTACTAACGTCGGGAATGACAGAAGGAGGCTAATTTCATACCGCTACAAAAAGTTAACCGGCAGGCTGTGTGACCAACAGGATTATAGAAATGCATTCTTTCTTTGACAAGACAGGGGAACCTTAATAAAATCAACAAATTGTGCATTTGCAATGAATACACTCTCCTCTATCCGCAATTTTTCCATTATCGCCCATATCGATCACGGAAAATCCACCCTCGCTGACCGTTTACTGGAACTGACGGGAGCGATCACGCCGAGGGAGTTTCGTGAACAGATCCTGGATGATATGGACTTGGAACGTGAACGTGGCATTACCATTAAGGCCCACGCCGTCACAACCTCGTACAAGGCGCATGACGGATATACCTATCAATTGAACCTGATCGATACCCCCGGACACGTGGACTTCACCTATGAGGTCTCCCGTAGTTTGGCCGCTTGTGAAGGCGCCTTATTGTTGGTGGATGCCACGCAAGGCGTGGAAGCTCAGACCATTGCAAACGTCTATCTCGCCATGGCCAACGATCTCATCATCCTGCCGGTCATTAACAAGATCGATCTGCCCAGCGCTGACATCGACGGCGTCAGGCACCAGATCGAGGAAGTCCTGGGTCTGCCGATGGACGACGCACTCCTGGTCAGCGCCAAACAGGGGATCGGGGTTGACGACGTGTTGGATGCCATGGTCCGGCAAGTGCCGTCGCCCATGGGGGCACCGGATGCCTCTTTGAAGGCCCTGATTTTTGATTCCTGGTTCGACAGTTACCAGGGCGCAATCGTGCTGGTTCGTATTTTTGATGGTGTGGTCAAGCCGGGCATGAAAATCAGGCTCATGTCCACGGGACGGACTTTCGAAGTCTCGGAAGTCGGCATTTTTTCTCCCAAGCGCACAAAGACCAAAGAGCTGAAAGCCGGTGCGGTCGGGTACGTCGTTGCCGGGATGAAAGACGTATCGGACACCAAGATCGGCGACACGGTTACCGACGCCGACCGGCCCACGGCCACGCCGCTGCCCGGCTATCGTGATGTCAAGCCGCTGGTTTTTTGCGGGCTCTATACTATGGACAACGCGGATTATGAAAATCTTCGGGATTCACTCGACAAGCTTCGCCTGAATGATTCTTCGTTCGTTTATGAACCTGAGACGTCCTTGGCCTTGGGCTTTGGCTTCCGGTGCGGGTTCCTGGGCCTGCTGCACATGGAAATTATCCGTGAACGCTTGCACCGTGAATACGGATTGAACCTCATTAGTACGGCCCCCACCGTGATTTACCGGGTCAGGGCGATGGACGGGGAGGTGCTGGACATTGAAAATCCTTCGAAACTGCCGGAGCCTGAAGCCATCGAAACCATGGAAGAACCGTTTATTCGGGCCACGATGATTGCCCCGGAACGATATGCCGGCAATATCCTCGCTCTATGCCAGGAACGACGCGGTGTCCAGGAGAGCATACAGTACCTGGATACGACGCGAATCATGCTGATCTATGCCTTACCGTTGAACGAAATGGTGCTGGATTTTTACGACAAATTGAAGTCCCGCACCCAAGGCTATGCCTCATTGGACTACGAACTGATGGACTATCGGGAATCGGACCTGGTGAAACTCGATCTGTTGTTGAACGGCGAAACCATCGACGCCTTGTCTTTTATCACGCATAAGGAGAAAGCCTATCATCGCGGACGCCAATTGGTGGAAAAGATGAAGGAATTGATTCCCAAGCAAATGTTCGAAGTTGCCATTCAGGCCGCGATCGGCAAACGCGTCATCGCACGCGAAACGGTATCCGCCATTAAGAAAAACGTCACCGCCAAGTGTTATGGAGGTGACATCACGAGAAAACGCAAGTTGTGGGAAAAGCAAAAAGAGGGCAAGAAACGGATGAAGCAACTGGGGCGCGTGGAAGTTCCGCAAGAGGCCTTTCTGGCGCTCTTGAAAGTCAAGGACGAATCATGACCGATGACAAACCGTTGCCGCCTCCAGATTCCTCATCCGGTGATCCGGAGTTTTCCTCCTCTCATGAGGAAAGCCGGCGGGAGACGGTCCGCCCCAAATCCTTGTGGCGCGAATACGCAGAAGCGATCGTCATTGCATTGGTCCTGGCGCTGACCATCCGCGTATTTCTTGTCCAAGCGTTCAAAATTCCCTCTGGCTCCATGATTCCCAGTTTGCAGATCGGCGATCATATCCTGGTCAACAAACTCGCGTACGGGTTGCAGATTCCCCAGGACTGTGAATTTGAGGCCGCCCTGCTTCCGGTCACCTGCTATTCCTCTTCCATGCTCTTCGAGTTTGAAAAGCCCAAGCGGGGAGACATCATCGTCTTTCGATACCCGGAAGACGAGCACAAGGATTTTATTAAACGTATCGTCGGCCTGCCCGGCGACACCATTCGGATTCAGGAAAAAATTGTCTACATCAACGGCGAACGATTTCAGGACGCGCCATTTACCCAGCGCGTGGATCCCGGCATGATCGATGGCCGCATTAATCCTCGCGACACGTTCGGACCCGTAACCGTGCCCCCGAATTCCTATTTCGTCATGGGCGACAATCGCGACCAAAGCCTGGACAGCCGTTTTTGGGGATACGTACAAGAACATAAAATCAAGGGCCGGGCGTTCCTCGTCTATTGGTCCTGGCACGGGCAGGGTTCGATGATGGAATGGGTGCGATGGAATCGTATCGGGAAAGTGATCGAGTGACACGATTCAGAGAGGCTCTTCGTTATGCCGGTGGATAGCCCCCACGTCACGATCGTCATTCCGGCTCGATATGCATCATCCAGATTTCCCGGCAAATCCCTGGCGCTCCTGGCGGGGAAACCCTTGATTCAACACGTCTATGAACAGGCGGTCCGGGTCCCGAACGTCGCCGAGGTGCTTGTCGCAACGGATGACGTTCGCATTCACGAGTGCGTGGAACGTTTCAACGGCCGTTCCATGATGGTGACCGCACCCTGCCGCACCGGGACCGATCGCGTGGCTCAGGCAATCGAAGGGCTTCCTTGTGAGATTGTTGTCAACCTTCAGGCCGACGAAATCCTGTTGTCTCCCGATCTCCTGCTGGATTTAATCGATCCGTTTCTTGCCGGGAACGCGGAAATCGGCACCCTGTGTCGCCCGCTCAGCCGCGGGGAGGAATTTGTCCAAGCCTCCGCCGTGAAAGTGGTCACGGACCGGCAGGGAAGAGCCCTCTATTTTTCCCGGGCCCCGATCCCTCACGTTCGTGATCAGGATCATGATGCGTCACCCTTTGCCTCTCTCCATTTAGGAGTGTATATTTTTCGCAGAGGCACCTTGCATCGCTTTGCCTCATTGCCGAGCGGGGAGTTGGAGGAGGCGGAAAAACTCGAACAGTTACGAGCACTGGAACACGGGATTCCCATTCACGTGTGGGAGACCAACCATGCCTCCCTTCGGATCGATACCAAAGAGGATTTGGAAAAGACAAATGCGTCCTGGAACGAACGTATGGCAAAACGAGTGCCGGTTGAGAACAGCCAGGCACGCATCATGAGAGCCACCGATGAGTAAATTCATTTTCGTGACCGGCGGGGTCGTATCCTCATTGGGAAAGGGCTTGGCATCGGCTTCCATCGGGCATCTCCTGGAAAGCCGGGGGTTGAGGATTTCCTTCCTGAAACTCGATCCCTATATCAACGTCGATCCCGGCACCATGAATCCCTATCAGCATGGCGAAGTCTACGTCACGGATGACGGCGCCGAAACCGACCTCGATCTCGGACATTACGAACGATTTACCAACCTCACGCTTTCACAGAACAATAATTGCACCACGGGACGGATTTATGACTCGGTCATCAAGAAAGAGCGCCGCGGCGAATATCTGGGAAGCACGGTACAGGTGGTTCCGCATATTACCGACGAAATCAAACAGACGATTCTCCGCGTGGCGCACGGGACTGACGTGGTGATCGTAGAAATCGGAGGAACCGTCGGTGACATCGAAAGCCTGCCGTTTCTCGAAGCCATCCGGCAGATGCCGTTCGACGTGGGCAGGGAAAACGTCCTCTACATTCATCTCACCCTGGTGCCGTTCATCGAAACCGCGGGTGAGTTGAAAACCAAGCCCACTCAACACTCCGTCAATAAGCTGCGTGAAATCGGCATCCAGCCCCACATCCTGTTATGCCGGACCGACCGGTTCCTGGCACCATCGTTGAAGGATAAGATCGCCTTGTTTTGCAACGTGGATAAGGGCGCGGTCGTCACGGCCAAAAACGTTGATACCGTATATGAAGTGCCGATCGTGTTGCGAAAAGAAGGCCTCGATGAATTGATCGTGCGCTCCCTGCGATTGGAATCCGGTCCGCCCAACCTGCGTGATTGGGACGCCATGGTTCAAAAACTCAAACGTCCGACGCATGAAGTGACCATTGGCATGGTCGGCAAGTACATGTCGTTCAAGGAGTCGTACAAGAGTTTGTCAGAGGCCCTCGTCCACGGTGGGCTACCCAACGACGCCGGCGTGAACGTCCGGTTGATCGAATCGGAAGACCTTGAACGGGCCGACCCCGAGCAATTCTTGAGTGATGCCGACGGCATTTTGATCCCAGGCGGGTTCGGGACAAGAGGCGTCGAAGGCAAAGTCACGACGATTCGCTACGCCAGGGAAAAAGGCATTCCCTTTCTGGGGCTCTGTTTGGGCATGCAGTGTGCGGTGATGGAATTTGCCCGTCACGTAGCCGGGCTGGAAGGGGCCAACAGCAGCGAAATCGATTCGGCAACGACCTACAAAGTCATTGACCTGCTTCCGGAACAGCGGACAATAGAGGAAAAAGGCGGTTCCATGCGACTCGGCAGTTACGCCTGCCGTCTCCAAGAAGGTTCCCTTGCCCGGCACATCTATGGGACGGCGGAGATTCAGGAGCGCCACCGGCATCGATACGAATTCAACAATGATTTCCGCGAGGCCCTGACGGCAAAAGGCCTTGTGTTGAGTGGAACGTCACCGGACGGACGGCTCGTCGAAATCATCGAATTACAAGACCATCCCTGGTTTTTGGGGACCCAATTTCATCCTGAATACCGATCACGACCGCATGCCCCGCATCCCGTGTTTCAAGCGTTCATCCAAGCGGCCCTGAAACGCAAATTCGGCCGATAGTAAACTCTCCTCTCCCATCAGGGAAAGGAGGACTTGAGGTTCCCCTCCTTTGTAAGGAGGGGATAGGGGAGGTAGAGCAAGACACCATGATGCAGGATGTTCCGTTGGGGGATTTTCCAGGCGGAGGAGTACACCCTCATTTCCTGATTGCGGGACCTTGCGTCATCGAGAGCGAGCAAATCGTGTTGGACACGGCGTTTCAAGTGGCCGAGATTGCCCGGTCGGTCGGATTTCCCTATCTCTTCAAATCATCCTACGATAAAGCGAACCGTAGTTCCATCCATTCATACCGGGGACCGGGAATTGAGGAAGGGCTCACCATCCTCCAAAAAGTAAAGGAACAGGTTCGCGTACCCGTTCTGACGGACGTCCATAGCGTCGAGGAAGTTCGGCAAGCCGCGCAGGTTGTAGACGTGGTGCAGATTCCCGCGTTCCTGTGCAGGCAGACCGACCTGCTGGCCGCAGCGGCGCAAACCGGCAAAACCGTCAACGTCAAGAAAGGGCAGTTTCTTTCTCCATGGGACATGAGTAACGTCGTCAAGAAACTGGAAGAAAGCGGGACCCGCCGGATTGTCCTTACGGAAAGAGGGTGCTCCTTCGGCTATAATAATCTGACAGTGGATATGCGAGCCCTTCCGGTCTTGAAGGAGTTGGGGTATCCCGTGGTCTTCGACGTGACGCACAGCGTGCAACTTCCCGGAGGAGGAGGAACACACTCATCAGGCCAGCGTGAATTTATCGCCCCTCTGGCAAGAGCTGCTGCCGCCGCCGGCTGTGATGGGTTTTTTATGGAGGTGCATCAGAATCCTGGGCAGGCACTCTCAGACGGACCGACGATGATTCCGCTCGACAAATTGAAAATGTTACTTGAGGAATTGAGGCGGATTTGTCAGGTGGCGGGAAAGGGCTCAAGGGTTAGACTCTAACCATGGCACAAGCTCACGTTGCTAAAGCCCAACCGAAATCCGTTCCTGCAAACAAACAAGCCGAGCGGTCGTTCAATCTGCCGAATACGCTTACGTTCTTACGAATTTTATTGGTACCGGTCTATATTGGTCTCTTTTCAACACCGACGGCCCTGCGGTCCATTCTCGCCTCGGCAATTTTCGGTTTAGCCGCCCTGACGGATTTGCTGGACGGGTATATTGCGCGGCAACGTGGCCAAGTCACGAAAATCGGGCGCCTTTTCGACCCCATTGCCGATAAATTTCTGGTGATTTCCGGGTTAGTGTTACTCGTGCAATTTCAACGAGTTGCGGCATGGCTGGCGATTGCGCTTATTGTTCGCGACCTGGCCGTGACCGGGATCCGGTTTGTTGCCGCAAGTCGAGGCATTATTATCGCAGCGGGGACGTTGGGGAAATATAAAGTTGTGCTTCAGATTATTGCGATCATTATTTTGACCTTGGAAGGATCGGTTTTCGTATCCACCCTGAACCTGCATCTTATCGGAACTCTGACTCTTCAGGTAGCCTTGATCTTTTCCCTGATTTCCGGAGGACAATACATACTTGAAGCCTGGACTGCGTTCTCCAAAAAAGGATGGCAGCCATAGAGTCCTTGCAAGCCATGTCTCCTGAGATACTTGGCCTACTGTGTTGCCTTGGAGCCTATTTGCTCGGCTCAATTCCATTCGGGCTCGTATTTTCAAATATGCTGGGAGCAACGGATCCCCGGCAAACAGGCAGTCGAAATATCGGGTTTACAAACGTTCTGCGGGTATGCGGGAAAAAAGCTGGCATCCTCACGTTATCCGGCGACCTCGGAAAAGGCTGGCTGGTGGGGTGGCTTGCCGGTCTGGGGGTTCTCCCGAACCTATGGGCCTTAGCGGCCGTGTTCTCAGTCGTACTGGGGCATCTCTTTCCCATTTATCTGAAATTTAGAGGAGGAAAAGGCGTTGCTACGGGCTTGGGAGGGATTTTAGGGATTCATTTTTTCATGGGATGCATTCTGGTTGTCATCTGGGCTACTGCCGTCGGAGTTTGGAAATATTCGTCAGGAGGAGCGATCATGGCCTTCGGAGCTTTGCCGCTCGTAAGCTGGTTTATGACCCATGATTTGCAATTCACGATATTCAGCCTGCTGCTGAGCTGCTTCGTTATCGGCAAACACAGAGAAAATATCCTCCGTTTGCTCAATGGGACCGAACCATCAATAAGACGATCCTGATAAACATTCATTATTTTACATAATCATTCTTATCCGACATTATGGGATTGATTCAGCGCCACATGGTTAGAGAAATTAAGTATTTGATTGTTTCCTTAGGATTTACTCTGCTGCTTCCGCGACTACCCAAATCTGTTTAAGAGGCAATCCTGATCTGATTTCCTCGTCCAGTGTGTCGTAATGTGCAAGAACTTGATCAATCAGGTCTCCTTGATCCCATAAACGCACACGGAAAAATTGCGTTGCTTCTTCCTTGTCAACGCTCGACTTAAACCCGCCCCATGAAACCAGCAATCCTTGACTGGCTTGGACGTTCTGCATCACACCAATAAGCTGGTCCAGCGTCGGACGATCCAAGGGCGAATCACCTGATTTCACCTGAACGCAGACACGTGGCTCCCCAAATCCCATCGGTTCTGGTGCCGCCAGTATGTCGATCCCCTTGTCTGGTCCCTCCGGGCTTAGATAGGTGGTGTAGCCCCGCGCACGAAGTACCGCATCGACCAACCGCGCCAAGCCATGCCCCTTAAACTTGGCAATGATAAATTTCGCAAGCTGATCCCGCGCAACTTGCACCAAATCTACTAGCCCTTCGCTGTTCTCGGTGCTTTCTCCTTCTTCTTCCTCCTCCTCCTTCGGAATGCCTAGTGCCGCGCCGGGTGATTTCCATTCGTTCTCCGCCATCTTGTGAACCCGCGTCTCGGCATCGTTACGGCTTACCTGACAGATGGTCCGAATGGCACCAAAGGAATACAACAAATCCTGAGCAAAGTTGGTACGCGGCACATCTTGAGCAATCCATTCTATTTCCCGGTAATGGAAAAACGGGTCTTCTCCTCCAGGATCAAAGATATAATTTCCTTTCACTTTCGCCACATGAATGGCTGGTTTCTTCTTGCTGGGCAGTACAATCCAGTCACCTAGCTCGATTTTCCGACTGAATGCCCAAATTTGCCCTAAGTTATTGGAAATCCGGCCTTTAGGTGCGTCAGGATAAACCTGCTCCAACAAAGCACGCAGTTCTCCGCGATCCTGTTTCCGGGCCAGATCATGCGAGAGTCCACCCCAGGTCAGATAAATTCGGTTCTCTTCAAGAAACTTCTTTTCGTGTTCGCCGTGTCTGCCAGCGCGTACCAACCATAAGGCCATTGAAATTCTCCCATTAAGTTAGGGTAATTAGGGCGTTTCGTAACCATTGTGTGGCAGAATACCCGCATGGTTACAGGACGACATACCGTTTTTAGTTGTGCGGCCAACTTTCTGCGGGGCCGCAAGTGCATTTTTTGTGGCTCCTTTCAGGTGGGGCACACCCGGCGCGGCTATGTGAAATGTGGGCGCTGTGGGAAAAGCAAAAGTCTCCGGCGGCTGCGCCGGGAGATCCGCATCCTCCAAGGCTTCTATCCATGGCAACCCGCCTATCGGTTGAGCCAGGCTCTAGGGTTGGATGTCAAAGTGGTCACGCGCATTGATCATCGGCTGCGGGAAGCGTTGTCTCATGTCACCGAACTGGAAGCCGGGCAACTGAAGGGCGAGATCGAACTGGATGAAGCAATCTCCTACTTATTCGATATGTCATTGCTTCGTTTGCTCCTTGACGGACACCTGAACGTCAGCTAGTCTGTATATGTAATGGCTGTCATGCTTTCAAAGGCCTATCAAGCCTTGAAGGCTGCCGGTGTCTCTGATGAACAGGCACAGGATGCGGCGGAAGAAATCGCGGGGCTTGATTCCCGGCTCATTCGCCTGGAAATCAAAGTCAACCTTGTGTTAGGTGGAGTCGGTCTGCTCTTGCCTGGCGTGCTTACTCTCATCATCAAGGCCTTTCTGTAGTCCTTCCATCCTCTCTTCCAACTTACCGTTCGTTTCTGTCTTCATCCAATTCGCCGAGAAGGTCCCGGAGTGGCGTAACAGGCTTCGGCGTTGGGAGCTTCCCTGCGTCGTGAAGTACCGGTGGCGTCAAGTGTCCCCTGCGCACCGCTTCGGCTAATAGAACATCAGCTAGTATCGGGCTTCTGGTTACTTGGGGAGGACCGATCTCTGCGATCACCCGGCCACGGTCTGTTACCAGAATGGTTTCACCCGATGCCGCCAGCCGCACGTATTCGCTCAACCGACTGTTGAGCATTTTTATATCAACTGATCTCATGGACAATAAAGTAGCGACTGGAAACTACTTGGTCAAACTTGCTGTCCGCTCGACTCCCCGCTTGTCATCCCCGACCTGATCGAGGATCCAGGGTCTTGCTTTGTCTTTTGTTTGTGAAGAGAAAGACACTGGATTCCCGATTACTAATGTCGGGAATGACAAAAGGAGTTGCTTTTCGTATTCATGACAGATCATGGGTTTTTTGAAAGAAGTAATTGGGGGATGGTCAATCGAATTTTTCAGGGATTGTCGATGCTTGACGATCCGCGAATTGATGAAGCAATCTGTTTTTCATGCGGCGTTTATTTGGTCAGCCATCTCCAGCCTGCCTCGTTTTCATGGCTTTTGTTGTTCCGGTTTGCGCTCCGGCTTTTGCCGCTCCTGTGGAATCCAAGGGACTTCAGATTCTGGAAGAGATTCAGAACGCGATTTCGGAGTTGGCTGAGCACGTTACGCCGACGGTGGTGGGCGTGTCCGCTATCCGGCAACTGTCTTCACCCGGAAAATTTCCGCGTCAGGGTCGTTTCAAGATGCCCGGGGCGGGTTCGGGCGTGGTGATCCATGAAGATGGCTATATCGTCACCAACAATCACGTCATCAATAATGGCGTGGAAGCCGAGGTCCATTTTTCCGATCAATCGACACTCGTGGCAAAAATCGTGGCGCAGGACCCCGATACCGATCTTGCGCTGTTGAAGGTCGAGACGGATCGCAAGTTACCAAGTGCCACGTTCGGAGATTCCGGTGCAGTCAAGGTCGGACAATGGGTTCTGGCCGTGGGTAATCCGTTCGGGTTGGACCGCACCGTCACCTTGGGGGTCGTGAGCGGGATCGGCCGGGAGAATATGAACCTGTCCCGGTATGAAAACTTCATTCAAACCGATGCGTCGATCAATCCGGGAAATTCCGGCGGACCGCTCTTTAATTTGCGAGGCGAAGTCATCGGTATCAATACGGCCATTATCAATTTCGCCCAAGGCATTGGTTTTGCGATTCCGTCCGACATGGCGAGCCGGATTATCGAACAACTCAAAACGGGCGGGAAAGTGGTCCGCGGATGGCTCGGGGTTGGGATACAACCGCTGACGCCCCAACTCGCTGAGAAATTCGGAGTCCCCGATGGCAAAGGCGTGCTGGCCAATGAAGTCTTTGCCGGCGATCCCGCGGATCAGGCGGGTCTGAAATCCGGTGACATCATCACCCGAATCGGCAATGAACGTCTGGAGTCGCCCAACCAGTTGTCCCGTGTAGTGGCCGGTTTCTCCCCTGGCGATACGGTCGTGGTCCACGTCATAAGAGATGGAGCGTTACTCCAACTCCCCGTCTTATTGGGCGCCAAGCAAGAAAAGCCGGTCGTGGCCTCCTTGCCCCAGACTCCGGCGGAAGTGGATTTGGGAATCGACGTATCGCCCATAACCGAAGAAGTGGCCGAACAATTTTCGCTCGACCAGACAACGGGCATCCTGGTGGTGCGGGTCGTTCGGGGTAGCGTGGCGTATGCGGAAGGATTACGAAAGGGAGATATCATTCAGGAAGTGAATCGCGCCGCGGTGCCCACCATGAGGGAATTCCGGCAAATCCTCAAAGAGGTTCAAGCCGGCGAGACGATCCTTTTCAGGATACTCCGAGAGTCGAAAGCGTTTTTTGTGGTATTGAAACCGTAGAGACAAACCTTCCCACCCTCACCTGAATCCTCTCCCATCAAGGGAGAGGAAATACAGAGCGATGGCGATCTACTGTATTCATACCGGGTGTTTACATCAAGCATTGCAGGTTGTTCGGCCAATCCCGAGTGCCGTCAGAGAGGAAAGGATTCTGATTCCTGGGTTTCATTGACTTGTTTTGAAGCTGCATGATACCGTGCCGGTCATGAAAAAGCCTTGTTATTCAATAAGTTTTGACCAATTCCGCCAATTGGCCACTATGGGCAATTTGGTACCGGTCTATCGTGAAATCCTGGCGGACAAGGAAACGCCGGTCAGCGCATTTTCAAAAATCAATTCCGGCCAGACGGCGTTTCTGTTTGAGAGCATCGAAGGCGGCGAGCACTGGGCACGATACTCCTTTTTGGGCAGTAGCGCGACACAAGTGCTGTGGGAAGAAGACGGCAACCTTTTAGTCAAAAAAGGGCGAAAAACGAAAACTCATCCGTTGGGAGACAACCCATTGGACCATATCCGGGCGATCCTGTCCGAGTTTGAGCCGGTCAGGGTATCCGGCCTCCCGCGCTTTGTCGGTGGAGCCGTTGGCTACCTGGGGTATGACGTGGCGCAATTTTTCGAGCCGATTCCCGGCTATCCCAAGGATTCGGCCCGCCTGCCCCTGTTTGCCTTCTTCGTCACGGATACGCTTTTGATCTTCGATAACGTGCGGCATACGATCAAAGTCGTGGCCAATGCCCATATGACGTCTTCTGCAAAATCCGCCGTGAGATCCGCGTACGCGGATGCCACAACCCGGATCGAAAAGATGATTGCGAAGCTCAAGGCCCCGTTGCGACACCGGCCTTCCTCCGCGCGCCGCCACGTTCCCCGCTTCACCTCCAATGTGACCCGGACCACGTTTGAAAAGATGGTCATGCGGACGAAGGAATACATTCAGGCCGGTGATATCATCCAGGCCGTGATCTCCCAACGATGGCAGACCAGAATTCGAACTGCTCCCCTGGAAATCTATCGCGCGTTGCGGGTGATCAATCCTTCGCCGTACATGTTCTATCTCAAGGTGGCGGGAGTTGAATTGGTCGGATCTTCACCGGAAATCCTGGTCCGGTGCGAAGAGGACCAGGTGGTTGTCCGTCCGATCGCCGGGACTCGAAAACGCGGGGCCACCGTTGCGGAAGACCAGGCATTGGCGAATGAACTATTGGCTGATGCCAAGGAACGCGCCGAACACGTCATGCTGGTCGATTTGGGACGAAACGACGTCGGCCGCGTCGCACAAACGGGCACGGTCTCGCTGGATCCGTTCATGAAAATCGAACGATACTCTCACGTTATGCACATTGTCTCGCAGATAACGGGCACGTTGTCTCCGGGGAAAGACGCCTATGACGTGATGAAAGCCTGTTTCCCTGCCGGCACGGTCTCGGGGGCGTCCAAAATTCGCGCCATGCAGATCATCGAAGAACTCGAACCCACGCGACGGGGACCTTATGCCGGCGCCGTGGGGTATTTCAGTTTTTCGGGCAATATGGATACCTGCATCAATATTCGAACCATTGTCTTTAGAGGCCGGGACGCTTTCATTCAGGCAGGGGCCGGGATCGTCGCCGATTCGGACCCAACCAAGGAATACGAAGAAACGTGCAACAAGGCCCGAGCCATGATGCGCAGCATCGAAATGGCCGAAGAAGGGTTGGAATAATCCCATGCTGCTCATGATCGACAATTATGACTCCTTTACGTACAACCTGGTCCAGTACCTGGGGGAACTGGGCGCAAACATTGAAGTCTATCGAAACGACAAGATCACGGTGGAGGAGATCACCGAATTGAATCCGAAACGGATGGTCATCTCTCCCGGTCCGTGTACGCCCAACGAGGCCGGCATTTCCGTGGAGGCAATCCGGCAATTTGCCGGGCGCGTGCCGCTGTTGGGCGTCTGTCTCGGGCACCAGTCCCTGGCCTTTGCCTTCGGCGGTGAAATCATTCGCGCCGGCCGCCTGATGCACGGGAAAACGTCGTTGGTCAGGCACGACAATCAAACGATTTTTAAAGGCCTGCCCAACCCGTTCGAAGCCACGCGGTATCATTCACTGATCGTCAACAAGAAAACCTTGCCCGGCGATTTTGAAATTTCAGCGGAGACGGAGGAAGGCGAAATCATGGGACTCCGGCATCGTCCAACCGGGGCGGAAGGCGTACAGTTTCATCCCGAGTCCGTCCTCACGAAGACCGGCATGGAGCTATTGCGCAACTTTCTCGAAATCGGATCCGGCAATGGCAAGGGGAAGACGGCATGATCAAAGACGTGCTCACAAAACTGGTTGACGGCATCAACCTGACGGAAAAAGAAGCCTATGACGTCATGCTGGAAATCATGCAGGGGGCCACGTCCGAATCCCAGATTGCCGCGTACCTCATGGGCCTTCGGATGAAAGGCGAGACCGTCGAAGAAATCACGGGTTCGGTCAAAGCCATGCGTGAAATGGCCGTGCGGATCCACGTGGGCGATCTCCGGGTCGTGGATACCTGCGGGACCGGCGGCGACCGATCCAATACCTTCAACATTTCCACCGCAACCGCCTTCGTGGTTGCCGGAGGCGGCATCACGGTTGCCAAGCACGGGAACCGGTCGGTGTCTTCGCAATCCGGGAGTGCGGACGTGTTGGCCGCCATGGGCGTCAAAATCGACCTTCCCGCGGAACGCGTGGAAGCCTGCGTTAATGAAATCGGGATCGGCTTCTTGTTCGCCCCGCTCTATCACGGAGCCATGAAGTATTGCGCGAAACCTCGCGCTGAAATGGGCCTGCGAACGTTGATGAACATCATGGGACCGTTATCCAATCCCGCCGGCGCCGGCATCCAAATTTTAGGGGTGTACGATCAGGCTCTGACGGAAAAATTGGCCCGGGTTCTCGTCCGCTTAGGTACTCAACATTGTTTCGTTCTACACGGCAAGGACGGACTGGACGAAATCACATTGACCGATTTCACTTACGTGTCCGAAGGTAAAGCCGGACGGATTTCGAGTTATCACCTGACCCCGGAAGATTTCGGGTTGACCCGGGTGAGGCCGAAAGACCTGCGCGGCGGAACCCCTGAAGACAACGCGGTGATCATCCAGGAAATTCTGAAAGGCCACCGTCACGCCAGACGAGACGTGGTCCTCATGAATGCCGCCCCGGCATTCGTGGCCTGCGGAAAAGCCAAAAACCTGAAAGACGGGTTTGCCCAAGCCGCGAACGCACTGGATAGCGGCGCCGCTTATGAAAAATTTCAACAACTCGTCCGTTTTTCAAATGGGGCGTCCGTATGATTCTGGATCGCATCCTGGAACATAAAAAAGCTGAACTCCGCCAAAAAAAAAGCCGCGGATACATGGCCGAACTCAAAGGGAAAATAGCCGATCGTCCCGTGCCGTCCGGTTTTATCAAAACGTTGGAAGAAGCCCATGCGCCGGGCTCCCCTGCCCTCATTGCGGAAGTCAAAAAGGCCTCACCCAGTCAAGGATTGATGCGCCCGGAATTTGCCGATCTGTTTGACCCGGTCGTGCTTGCCAACACCTATCAGGAACACGGGGCGTCGGCTGTTTCGGTATTGACGGACCAGGAATTCTTTCAAGGGCATTTGGACCACATGGCCAGAGTCAAGGACCACGTAGGGCTGCCGGCGTTGAACAAGGAATTCATGATCGACGACATCCAATTCTACGAAGCCCGGGCACATGGAGCCGACGCCGTCCTGCTCATCGTGGCGGCCCTAGACCGGATTCAGCTCGAAGATTTCTATTCGACGGCCAAAGGGCTGACGCTCGACGTGCTCGTGGAAACGCACAATGAATCGGAAGTCGACAGGACCCTGGAACGAATCCCCGACGCGATCCTGATCGGCATCAACAACCGGGACCTCAAAACCTTTTCAACCGATCTCTCGGTCACCCAACGGCTGGCCCAACGGATTCCCTCCGGGAAAGTCATCGTCAGTGAAAGCGGAATCCACAAACGCGAAGACGTCGTACAGGTCCTGGAAGCCGGGGCCAAAGCCATACTGGTGGGTGAATCCCTGGTTCGAGCCGATGACATCGGCGCCAAGATTCAGGACCTCCGGGGAACGGCCGGACAGGAAGATGACGCCTCGGAGCCCGTTCAAGGGACCCGCTGGATTTAACCGCCTCTCCGGCTTCCCCTCCTTTGTAAGGAGGGGCGAGGGGAGGTAGAGAGTAGTCCATGGCCCTGCCGAAAATCAAAATTTGTGGCATCACGAACCCGATCGACGCCTTGCAGGCCGTCGACGCGGGCGCCGATGCGCTCGGGTTCGTCTTCTACAAGAAAAGCCCGCGCCACGTGACCCTGAACGTCGTCAAGTCCATTGTGGTCAATTTGCCGCCATTCGTCTTGCCCATCGGAATCTTCGTCAATGAAGACCCTGAAAAGGTGCGTAAGACGATGGATGAATGCGGGTTGGCGCTCGCGCAAATTCATGGAGACGAATCCGCCGAGTATTGTGAATCGCTGGGAAGGCCGGTTATCCGAGGGATCAGGCTTCGTGACCACAACACCTTGTTTGCCATGGCCGAATACAAGGGACGGTCGCGCGTTCGAGGATTCGTCCTGGACGCATTTTCAACAACGGCCTATGGAGGTACCGGCCAAACCGCGGACTGGAATCTCGCCACGGAAGCCGCCCAATCGTTTTCTTTTTTGCTGGCAGGAGGGCTCACCGCGGACAACGTCCAGGAGGCAATCCGAAACGTACGACCCTACGGCGTGGACGTCAGCAGCGGGGTCGAAGCCAGTCCGGGCAAGAAAGATCCAGCCAAAGTGACAGCCTTCATCCAGGCCGTCAAACTTGTGTCGTCATAAATCTGGCCGGTATAGTTCGATCCGTGACCAATATCCCGCATCTCATGCAATGACGCGACCTCCCCTCCCCCTCCTTACAAAGGAGGGGAATCTGAAAGGAACGGCCTTCTTTCCCTCCCCTTTGTAAGGGGAAGGCAGGAGGGATAGAGACCAATACAGGTGAGGTAAGGGCAACGAAGACAACCATAGAGTTTTTCCTCTCAAACGACCAAACAACCATGACACGGATTCGCATGAAACAGAGCCGTTTCGGCAAATACGGAGGGCAATATGTTCCCGAGACCCTCATGCCAGCCATCATGGAACTGGAACACGTCTATGCGAAACTTCGGAAGGATCGCAGTTTCCAAAAAGAATTTCACGAATACCTCAAACAATACGTGGGGCGTCCGACGCCGCTGTACTTTGCCAAACAACTGACCAGGACGTTGGGCGGGGCCAAGATCTATCTCAAGCGAGAGGACCTCTGTCATACCGGCGCGCACAAGATCAACAACACCGTAGGTCAGGCATTGCTGACCAGACGCATGAAGAAACGGCGAATCATCGCGGAAACCGGCGCCGGGCAACACGGCGTCGCGGTTGCGACCATCGCCGCCATGTTCGGGTTGGAAGCGGAAGTCTACATGGGGACGGAAGACATGGCCCGCCAAGCGCTCAACGTGTTTCGCATGCGATTGCTTGGAGCCAAAGTCACCGGCGTAGACGCGGGCAGCCGGACCCTCAAGGACGCGATCAGCGAAGCGATGCGGGATTGGACGACAAACGTACGGACCACGCATTACCTGTTGGGCTCCGTGCTGGGCGCGCATCCCTACCCGATGATGATCCGCGATTTCCAATCGGTGATCGGACGAGAAGCACGGCGACAAATCCTGGCCGCCGAAAGGAAGCTCCCCCATTGCCTCGTGGCCTGCGTGGGAGGCGGCAGCAACAGCATCGGCCTGTTCTACCCGTTCATCAAGGATACCCGAACGCAGATGGTCGGGGTGGAAGCCGGCGGCATGGGTTTGACCAGCGGCAAACATGCGGCTCGTTTTGCCGGCGGCGTGCCGGGCGTGCTTCATGGAACCATGACCTATCTGCTCCAGGACCGGCACGGGCAAGTCAACGGCACGCACTCGGTGTCAGCCGGGTTGGATTATCCCGCAGTCGGCCCTGAACACGCCATGCACCATGACTCGGGCCGCATACGGTACACCTCGGCGACCGACCAGGAAGCCTTGGAGGCCTTCGACCTCTTGTCCCAGGAAGAAGGGATTATTCCAGCCCTGGAAAGCGCGCATGCCGTGGCGGAAGTCATCAAGCAGGCGCCGAAGATGAAAAAAAACCACATCCTGATCATGAACCTGTCCGGACGCGGGGATAAAGACGTTGACCAGATTGCCCGGATGCGGGGTATCCAGGTTTGACTCCATCGGCTTCTTCCAATCGTATCTCTGCCACCTTTGACCGTCTTCGCCGGCAAGGGGAAAAGGCGCTGATCCCCTATATCATGGCCGGGGATCCTTCATTGGCTGATACGGAAAACATGGTGGTGGCCTTGGAAAACGCCGGAGCCGATCTGATTGAAATCGGCGTCCCGTTTTCCGATCCCATTGCCGACGGACCCGTGATCCAAAAAGCCGCCGAACGGGCGTTGCGGACGGGCACCTCGTTGCGCGGCATTCTACAGAGCGTCAAAACCTTGCGAACCAAAACTCAAGTACCGCTCATCCTGATGACGTACTACAATACCATCATGGCCATGGGGGAACGGGAATTCTGTCATGAAGCGGTTCGAGCCGGAGTCGATGGGGTCATTATTCCGGACATGCCTCCCGAAGAAGCTGAACTGTTGCAACAAGCCTCCGCGGCAAACGGTCCGTGCCTGATCTTTCTTCTCGCACCGACGAGCACCGAGTCCAGAAGAGCCGAAGTGATCAAACGCACCAATGGATTCATCTATTACGTGTCAATTACCGGAATCACCGGGGCGAAACTGCGGGACAAAGACTCCATCAAACGCAACGTGCGCGCGCTTCAAAAGAAAGCCAAAAAACCCGTCGCCGTGGGGTTCGGCATTGCCACTCCCGACGATGCCCGGCACATTGCGGCTTTTTCGGACGGCGTCATCGTCGGCAGTGCCCTCGTCCGAAAAATAGAAGAATTCCAACATTCCACTGATTTGGTTCCGGAAATCAGCCGGTTCACGGCCAGCCTGAAAGCCGCACTCTCCGATTCGTGTTGAGTCTCGATGACGTCAAAGCCGTTTTGACCGAAATGGTACCGGCTTGCACCGGAGGGTTCATCCAAAAAATCCAGCAGCCGACACCGGAGACGATCATCCTTTCCCTGCGCCGGCCGGGGCGCTCTCTTTCGATTCTACTCTCAACCCATGCCCGATACGGACGACTGCATATCCTGAGTCAAAACGTTCCATCCACGCCAACGCCTCCACCGTTCTGTCAATACGCGCGAGCGCATCTCATGGGAGCGCATATTCATCGTCTCACCCAAACACCTGATGACCGCATCGTATGGTTTGAGCTGAAAAAAGGCGGGCGGGCGTTCTTCCTGGTCGTCGCATTGACCGGCCGTTCGGCCAACGTCTTTATCCTGGATGCACAAACCACGGTGCTCCGGTCACTCAAACCGAGCCGGCAGCCCGCAGGACAACCGTTTACTCTCGCTCCATGTCCTTGCGGTGACGGCATGCCACCCGAAACGTTTTCATTCATGAATGATGACAGCGAGAAATCCTTTCCGGTTTCCGAACGAATCGAAGCCTCTCATGCCGCGTCCGAACTCAATCAGTCCCTCGAAGACCAACGGCAACGGCAGATCACGCACCTGCGCAAACACGTCAAACAATTGCAGCGACGCGCCACGAAATTGACCCAGGACTTTGAAAAGGTCGAGGTCTATCGTGAATATGCACGGTACGGCGAGCTCTTGAAAAGCCGCGTCTCTGATCTTGGAAAAGGTCAAAAGCACATTACAGTCGTTGATTATTTTGCTGACGGGCTCCCGGAAATCACGCTACCGTTAAACCCTGAAAAAGACGGACCCCAAAATTTGAAAGACTATTTCGCAAAGCATGGGAAATTTACCGGAGCGCAAAAGAACCTCCTGCCCCGGCTTGACCGGGTCAAAGCCGAATTGACCCAATCTCAGCAAGCATTACGCGCCCTCGAAAGCGGGAGCATGACGGATTTATCCGAACGGAAAATTGAGCAAGAGATCGCGCAACCGATGCCGGGAAGGATGGCGCACGAGAGTCAGCGATCCAAACCCAAAAGACAGCAGGCTGTTCCCTATCGCGAGTTTTCCTCTCAGGAAAAGTACCCAATCCTGGTCGGCAAAACCGCCAAAGACAATGACGCCGTTACCTTCAAAATATCCAAACCCGGTGATCTTTGGCTGCACGCCAGGGGCGTTCCGGGATCGCACGTGGTCGTCAGACTGGACAAAAAGCAACAAGTGCCGCCCGAAACCTTAAAAGATGCCGCAACCCTGGCTTTGTTTTACAGCGATTTGCGAAAAAGCGGAAAAGGCGAAGTCATCTATACCTTGAGAAAAAACGTCAGGAAACCCAAGGGCACGAAACCCGGATCGGTCACGGTAACTCAGGAAAAGAATCTGTGGGTCTTCGTGGACCAGGCGCGTTTGGATCGACTCAAAGAATCCGGTTGTTCGTAATGACCCGAAACGGACAACGGAGAAAACCGGAGATGCGTGAAAGGAGCACAACATGAACGATTTGCTCACGGAAGAAGTGCGAACATGGAGAAAGCCGAACTACGACGTCCATCCTCTTATTGTGAACCGGTGGTCCCCCCGTTCGATGACCGGTGAGGAATTATCCGATGATGAACTCATGCCGCTGTTTGAGGCGGCTCGCTGGGCTCCGTCGTCGAATAACGCGCAACTGTGGCGATTCGTTTTCGCGAAACGGCAGACGCCGTTCTGGGAAACGTTCGTGGATTTGCTGGCTGACGGCAATAAAGTATGGGCCCGGCAAGCGGCCGTATTGGTTGTTGTCACGTCCAGAACGCTCTTTGAACGTCATGACAAACCCGCAGTCACGTATGCCTTTGATGCCGGTGCGGCATGGGAAAATCTGGCGCTGGAGGGGACGCGTCGGGGGTTCGTCGTACACGGGATGCAAGGATTCGATTATGAACGGGCCAGGGAAGCACTGCACGTACCTGACCGGTACGACGTCCTGGCCATGATTGCCATTGGGAAACGCGCACCCAAGGAATCCTTGCCCCCTCATCTTCAAGAGAGAGAGCAGCCCAATGACCGGCGCCCGTTGACTGAAATCATTGTGCCCGGCCGGTTCGGAAATGAAGAAAACCCTTAAACCCGGTTGACTTTCTGACAAGAATATTCATTGTTTGCCATTTGCCTTGACTTTTGAAATCTATTCCGATATAAGCCTCCAACCATAAGACGACGCGGCTGGGAAACGAAGATGTTTCCCATGCCCGCCTTTAAGCATGAACAAGGACATTGACGTCCTTTTGGTTTGCAGTTCGGACCAGAAGGGCGTTTTTTTTTGATTTCTTTGCTCTTTGGGAGTCCCGAACTTTGGAAATTCGCTTCTGACATGAAAAGGACATATATCGATGAATAGACGCACATACACCACATTCGGCATCGTTCTCTTCGTGACGTTGTCGGTCGCATTGCCTGCGTTTGCCGGTCCAAAATTCGAATTCGGTGATGACCAATGGCTGAGTATTGGGGCCGGAGCACGCGTCCATTTCTTCGCACAGGAGGATCATGCAGCGGATGGAGAGAATTGGAGTAAGCATTTTGGGTTGGAGAATATGCGGCTCTATGTAAATGGACAAATCCACAAGTATCTGAAAATCGAATTCAACACGGACTGTACGGATTGTCTCGGCGATAACAGCAAAGGCACGATGATCGTCCTCGACGCCATCGGCAAATTCGAGTTCAATCAATACGTCAACATCTGGGCCGGCCGGCAGTTGGTTCCATCAGACCGCGCCGAACTGGACGGGCCCTACTTCCAAAACACCTTCGACTTCAACAAGACCCCGTTCTACCCGTCGGATTTCGGCAACTTTGTGGCGGGCCGGTTCGGCCGCGACGACGGAGTCAACCTCTGGGGAGCCTTCTTCGAAGACAAGCGGTTGACCTACGTCGTTGGGGTATTTGACGGAGTTGATCATACGACAAGCCAACGACACCGGCCGAATACGAGCGACAATCTGCTCTGGGCGGGCCGCGTGAGCTACAACTTTTGGGACGTTGAACAAAACCCCGGTTATTACACCAGCAGCACCTATTACGGTAAGGGCGGAGACATCCTCACTCTTTCTTTTGCCGTCCAACGCCACGAAGACGGGGCCGGCACGGCCGAGGACCAATCGGATTTCACCGGCTACAGCACCGATCTGTTGATGGAAAAAATCCTGCCGAACAACGGTGTCCTCACCTTGGAAGGTGAATACAAGGTCTTCCAAACCGGTTTGACAACAACCGCCCTCAATGATCCTAATTGTTTCTGCCTGTTCGACGGAGATTCCTGGACGGCGACGGGGCTCTATCTTTTCCCTGACAAATTGGGGATCGGACAATTACAGCCCTACGTTCGTTACACGGCGAACAATCCCGACTTCAGCACCAGCCGGAGTGAAATCGAATTCGGCACGAATTACATCATCGACGGACACAACGCCAAAATCGCGCTGTTTTACCAATATGGCGACATCGCCACAAAAGGACGCAACTGGACGCCGGGTGTGACCGGTGACGACGTCGGCGTCATCAAGCTGGCCCTTCAATGGCAGATCTAGCGAGCCATAGACCAGTTGAGAACGTGAGAAGCCAGTATTCCAACGATCCCTTGAAAGAGAGGCAACCATGAATACACGACTCGCTCCTGAGACCCAAAAGACAGAGAACTCGCTCGAACACGCACCCGCGAAAAGCCGTCGTCAATTTTTCACGGACGCCGGGAAGACTGCGGCAGGATTCGGCATCGCGGCCCTTCTGGGCAACCTGGGAAATTACGCGCTGTCCTATGCCGCGGACAAAGAACCCATTAAAATCGGCATCCTGCATTCGTTGAGCGGCACGATGGCCATCAGCGAAGTTTCACTGAGAGACGTCGTACTGATGGCGGTTGAGGAAATCAACGCCGCGGGCGGAGTCCTCGGCAGGATGATCGAACCCGTTGTGGTCGATCCCGCGTCGAATTGGGATTTATTTGCGGAAAAAGCCAAACAACTCCTCATGGTCGACAACGTGGCCGTGACGTTCGGCTGTTGGACGTCCGTGAGCCGAAAATCCGTCCTCCCCGTGTTTGAAAGCAACAACGGATTGCTGTTTTATCCCGTGCAATACGAGGGCGAAGAATGTTCGCGCAACGTGTTCTACACCGGAGCCGCGGTCAACCAACAGGCCGTTCCCGCGGTTGACTATCTGATGAGCGAAGAAGGCGGAGGATACAAAAAGTTCTATCTGTTGGGAACGGATTACGTCTATCCCAGAACTACGAACAAGATTTTGCGGGCGATGTTGCTCGCCAAGGGCGTCCCCGCTTCGGACATCGGCGAAGAATACACCCCGTTCCACCACCAGGACTATCAAACCATTGTCAGCACAATCCGGCAATTTGCCCGTCGCGGAGACGCAGCCGTGATCAGTACGATCAACGGTGACAGCAACGTGCCGTTCTACAAAGAATTCGCCAATCAGGGCCTCCGGTCCGAAGACGTTCCCATCATGGCCTTTAGCGTCGCCGAAGATGAACTTCGCAGCATGGACACCACCGCATTGATCGGACATCTGACTGCCTGGAATTACTTCCAAAGCATCGAGTCTCCCGGAAATAAAAAATTCGTGAGCGACTTTAAATCCTATTGCAAGAAAAATGGCCTGCCCGGCGGCGCGCAACGAGTCACCGATGATCCCATCGAAGCCGCCTATTTCGGAGTTCACGTCTGGAAACGGGCCGTGGAAAAAGCCGGACAAACGGACGTGGACGCCGTGCGAAAAGCCGTGTACGGATTAGAATTCGATGCACCCGGCGGCAAGAAAAAGATGGACGCGATCAACCATCATACGCACAAACCGGTGCTCATCGGCGAGATTCGCAAGAACGGGCAGTTTACGATCATTTCGGAAACCGGCCTGGTCCGGCCCGAACCCTGGAGTGAATATACCAATCCGGAAAAAGGCTGCGATTGGGTCAACCACAAGGGCACCTACAAGAAAGCCTGAAGCGTTGCGGCTCGGGGCCGGCCTTCGACTCCGAGCCCATTCGCACGTTCGCGAACAATCCAAACGTCAGATGGCCCCATTCACGAAACGCAGCATCATGAAACTATCGCTTATCCCTGTTTTATCCGTGTGGCTTCTCCTCTTTTCAGGATCTCCGGTGAGCCTGGCAACGGCGCAAGAACCGCCATTAACGCCACCTGAAGTCATGGCGGCGCAAAAAGCCATAACCGCGCTGCAGGAAGGTCCGTGGTCCGACAAGAAACTGGCAGCCGGCTATCTTTTGAAAAACGGGGATCCTGCCCTGCTTCCTCAACTTGAAGAACTTCGCTCGAATACGAACCGGCGTGTTCGCAGATTGCTGAAACCCGTCATCAACCTGCTCAAAAACAAGGCCGGTCTCGCCAGCCCGGACAGGGAGACTCGCCGCGCCGCGGCCAGGGACCTTGGTGCGCGAGGAACACCGGAGGCCCTCCCCGTCCTCAAAGAAGCGTTGTCCCATGAAAAAGAGCACTGGGTTCGATATGACCTGGAAGAAGCCATTCACTTGCTTAACCTGGACAGTCACGACCCTCAAGTAAAATTTACGGCCATTCGGAAACTGGGCGACATGCGCAGTAGCGCGGCCCTGCCGGTTTTGCAGGACTTGACAACGCAACAAGCCAACAATCTCGAACAGCAGACACTCAAGGATGAAGCGGAAAAAGCCAGACGCCGGATACAGAAATGGCAAGACGTCACCCAGGGCGTCGAAATGCTGCTGCAAGGACTGAGCCTTGGGTCCATCCTCCTCCTCATGGCCCTGGGGCTGGCCATTGTGTTCGGTCTCATGGGCGTCATCAACATGGCCCATGGGGAAATGATGATGATCGGAGCCTACGCCACGTTCGTGGTTCAGGAAACGTTCAGAATGTATTTAGGCGAACACCTCTTTGATTATTATTTCTTCTTTGCCCTCCCCTGCGCTTTTGTCGTTGCGGCCGTCATCGGCTGGGTCCTGGAAGGAACGCTCATCCGGTTCCTCTATGGAAGGCCCCTTGAGACGTTACTCGCCACCTGGGGCGTCGGGCTTGTCCTGATTCAAACCGCCCGTCTCATTTTCGGCGACCTCACGGCGGTCCAGGCCCCAAGCTGGCTCAGGGGCGGCGCACAGATTGTCGTCGGCGTGCAACTGCCTTACAACCGGCTCTTCATCATCTTGTTGGCCTTGTTCAGCGTCGCCGGCATTTATCTCCTGTTGTTTCGAACGGGCATCGGCCTGCGGGTCCGTGCCGTCTTGCAGAATCGGGACATGAGCGCCTGTTTGGGCATCCCAACCAGGAAGTTGGATGCGTATACTTTTGCCTTCGGCTCAGGCCTGGCAGGCTTGGCCGGCAGCGCCCTGACCATGGTTGGGAACGTCGATCCGGAACTCGGGCGGAATTACATCGTGGATTCATTTATGGTCGTCGTCGCCGGTGGGGTGGGAAAACTTGCCGGAACGATTACGGCCGCGTTCGGGATCGGCACCCTCAATAAACTGTTGGAGCCCGGGTTCGGCGCCGTCTACGGCAAAGTGATCATTCTCGTCCTCATCATTCTCTTCCTTCAGGTCCGGCCTTCCGGCCTCTTTGCGTTGAAGGGACGACACCTTGACTCCTGAATCTTCTTTCACGTCGCGCCTTGCAAGCGCGGCCGCTCACACGGGAGCAGGTCCCGCGTTCTGGATCGCGGGAGCGATCCTGTTCGCAGGCGTGCCCCTGCTCAATTCGCTGCCCGATGATTCGTTTTTTCACGTTTCCGACTTTACCTTGAACCTGTTGGGAAAATTTTTTGCATTTGCCATTTTAGCGCTGGGGATCGACCTGATTTGGGGCTATACCGGCGTCTTGAGTTTGGGCCACGGCGTGTTTTTCGGGCTGGGAGCCTATGCCATGGGGATGCACCTGATGCTGGGAATCGGAACGGAGGGCGTCTATGGCAATGCTCTTCCCGACTTTATGGTGTGGAACCAGGTTGAAGAGCTTCCCTGGTTTTGGAAACCGTTTTACAGCCTGACGTTTTCATTGGCCGCCATTGTATTGGTGCCGATGGCCGCTGCGGCAACGTTCGGATACGTTGTCTTCCGCAGCAGGATTCGCGGCGTGTATTTTTCCATCATCACGCAAGCACTCGCGCTCGTCGCCTGGCTGGTCTTCAACCGCAATGAAACCAACTTGGGTGGAACGAACGGGTTGACCGATTTCAAGCACATTCAGGGATTCTCCTTGAATGAACCCTCAACCCAGCTCGTCATGTACATGGTGACCATCCTGTTCCTGGGTTTGGCCTACGTGCTCTGCCGGTGGATTACCCAATCCCGGACGGGACGCGTCCTCATCGCCATTCGTGATTGTGAACAACGCGTGTTTTTTTCCGGGTATTCACCCGCAAGTTACAAGCTGTTTGTCTTTGTCGTCTCAGCCGGGTTGGCCGGACTCGCCGGCGCGCTCTACGTCCCGCAGGTCGGCATTATCACGCCCAATCAAATAGGCGTCCTGCCTTCGATCGAGATGGTCATCTGGGTGGCCGTGGGAGGGCGAGGCACCCTGTCCGGCGCCATTATCGGCGCAGCGGGCGTCAACTTCATGCGCAGTACGTTGACCAACCATTTTCCCGAACTCTGGCCCTTTTTCCTGGGCGGGCTGTTCATCGCCGTGGTCATGTTCTTCCCCAAAGGAATCGTGGGATTACTCAGGAAGGCGTCAGGGATGATTCCTTCAAGAAAACCGAACAGCGAACGCGCGTGAACGGCCGACTGACTCATGCCATGAACGAAAGCCCGTCAACCCCCAGAGCAATAGCCGGTGAACGAAAAGTCATCGGTTCCCGGCATCAACGGTCGATCATTTACTTGGACAACGTGACGGTTGATTTCGACGGGTTTAAAGCGTTGAATCAACTCAACCTGATCGTGGACTATCACGAACTCCGCGTCGTAATCGGACCCAACGGCGCAGGCAAGAGTACGTTGCTGGACGTGATCTCAGGGAAAGTCCGGCCGGTATCCGGCCGTGTGGTATTCGGTCAGGCAACGGACCTGATCGGTCTGCGGGAACATCACATTGCGGCATTGGGCATTGGCCGAAAATTCCAGACCCCTTCGGTCTATACGACCCTGCCCGTATGGGACAATCTCGATCTGTCGCTCCGTCGAAAAAACAAAGGGGTTGTCGCCACGTTGTTCTCCAAGCTGAATTCAGAAGAATCGGATAAAATCGCCCGGACCCTGGAGGCCATCGGACTGACCAAGAAATCCCAAGTGCTTGCCGGCCAACTCTCGCACGGCGAAAAGCAATGGCTGGAAATCGGCATGGTCCTCCTCCAAGACCCCGAACTGCTCCTCATCGATGAACCCGTTGCGGGCATGACGGAACAGGAAACGGAAAAAACCGGCGAACTGCTGCAATCTCTTACGGATACCCATTCCCTTATCGTCATCGAACATGATATGGAATTCGTCAGGCAGATTGCGAAGACGGTCACGGTTCTGCATGAAGGCACCGTGCTGTGCGAAGGGTCCGTGGAGAATATCCAAAACGATCCCCGCGTGATCGAAATCTATCTGGGTCGACACAAAGAAACCGATGCTCCGGTGTGACGCACTCAACGTGTTCTATGGGGAAAGTCATATCCTGCGGGATATTTCCATCGACGTGCCCGCCGGTCAGGTCGTTTGCCTCATGGGACGAAACGGCGTAGGAAAGACGACCCTGCTCAAAACCGTCATGGGCCTGCTCAAACCGCAGAGCGGACACGTCTATCTCCATGACGAAGACGTGACCGGGACATCACCCGATCAACGAGTGAGCCGCGGCATCGCGTACGTACCACAGGGTCGTGAACTGTTTCCACATTTGACGGTCGAAGAAAATCTCCGATTGGGATTTGAAGCCCGCCAAGGCCCCCAGGATTCAAAAACATCGGAGTCGGCCTATAATGAAGTGTATACGCTCTTTCCGGCTCTACCCGCACTACTCGGCCGTCCGGGAGGCGTCCTCAGCGGCGGGCAACAGCAACAGGTCGCCATCGCCAGGGCCTTGCTGACGCAACCCAAACTTTTGCTGCTGGATGAACCGACGGAAGGCATCCAGCCCTCGATCGTCATCGATATCGAACGCGTCATCGAAGGCTTTAAAAATCAACGCCGGTTCGCTATCTTGTTGGTGGAACAATACTTTGAATTTGCGGCGCGCTTGGCCGACACGGTTGTGCTCATGGCCAAAGGCGCCGTGGTGGCATCGGGACCCGTTTCTGAATTAACGGAAGAAACGGTCAAACAGCATCTGGTGGTATGAACCATGCACCTCAGCCCAAGAGAACAAGAGAAACTCCTGATTTACGTCGCAGGACAACTTGCGAAAGACCGGAAAGCCCGCGGACTGAAGCTCAATCATCCCGAGGCCGTCGCGTACATTACCGCCGCAATACTTGAAGGCATTCGGGATGGCCGCTCCGTCTCGGACCTGATGAGTGATGGAGCCACCCTGTTGACGAGAGAGGACGTCATGGCCGGGGTACCGGAAATGTTGCCGGAAATCCAAGTGGAAGGCACCTTTCCCGATGGAACAAAGCTGGTGACCGTCCATAATCCCATCCGATAAAGGACAGACGTCATGCCCGCCAAACGATCTTCTTCCTCAAAAAACCCCGAACGCTCACGGGCCTCCACTCCGGCAAAGAGCGCAAAAACGACAAAGCCGGTGAAGTCCAAACAAAACGCTTCTCGTGCGACCGAAGGTGTCCCTCTCATTCCCGGCGAAATCATATTGGGTACGGGTGACATCGTCGCCTTGGCCGGCCGTCAGACTCTGACTGTGACCGTGACAAACCATGGTGACCGGCCCATTCAGGTGGGCTCGCATTGCCATTTCTTTGAAGTGAATCGCGCCTTGCGATTTCCAAGAGAACAAGCGTTCGGTTTTCGACTCAACGTCCCGGCCGGCACCGCCGTCCGCTTCGAACCGGGAGAAGAGAAACGCGTCACGCTCGTGGCCCTTGGAGGAAACCGGATTGTCCACGGCATCAACGGCTTGACCAACGGAGCACTCGATAAGGCCCGGGTCAAGGCCCGGGCTCTCAAGCGCGCCGCCGCACTGGGGTTTTTGGGAGAAGGAAACGTCCGATGAAGATACCGCGCCGTCAATATGTGGATCTATTCGGTCCGACCGTGGGCGATCGAATCCGCCTAGCCGATACCGAGTTGCTCGTGGAGGTCGAACGGGACCTGACAACACCCGGCGAGGAAGCCAAGTTCGGCGGAGGGAAAGTCATCCGGGATGGAATGGGGCAATCGCCGACGGCCACGCGTACCGGTGGTTCTTTGGACGTCGTCATCACCAATGCCGTCATTCTCGATTATTGGGGGATCGTCAAAGCGGACGTCGGCATTCGAGACGGACGTATCGTCGCAATCGGAAAAGCCGGCAACCCGGACCTGATGTCGGGCGTTTCACCGGGCATGACGATTGGACCCGGCACGGAAGTCATCGCAGGGGAAGGAAAAATCGTGACGGCCGGGGGCGTTGAAAGCCACGTGCATTTCATTTGTCCGCAACTCATTCAGGAAGCCTTGTCCTCGGGGATGACCACCCTGCTGGGCGGCGGAACGGGGCCGGCTACCGGCACCAACGCCACAACCTGCACCCCCGGCGCTTGGAATATCGGTCGCATGTTGGAGAGTGCGGACGGGTTTCCGGTCAACCTCGGTTTTCTGGGAAAGGGAAACGCCTCTCTCCCGAAAGCGCTGGTCGAGCAAGTGCAAGCGGGTGCCATCGGTCTGAAGCTGCACGAGGATTGGGGAACGACGCCGTCCGCCATCTCAACGTGTCTGGACGTCGCGGATGACTATGACGTGCAAGTCGCCATTCACACGGATACGTTGAACGAGGCAGGCTTCGTGGATGACAGCATTCGAGCGTTCGGAGGACGAACCATTCATACCTTCCACACCGAAGGGGCCGGAGGCGGCCATGCCCCGGACATCATCCGGGTTTGCGGGGAATCGAACGTCCTGCCGTCTTCAACCAACCCGAGCATGCCGTTTACGGTGAATACCATTGATGAACATCTCGACATGCTCATGGTGTGTCATCACTTGAGCCCCCGCGTCCCCGAAGACATTGCATTTGCCGAATCACGCATTCGCGGCGAAACCATTGCCGCGGAAGACATTCTTCACGACATGGGTGCCATCAGCATCATATCGTCGGACTCTCAAGCCATGGGGCGCATCGGTGAAGTCATCGTGCGAACGTGGCAGACCGCCCACAAGATGAAAGTCCAACGAGGACATTTGAGCCCGCGGGGCGTTCACCCGGTCACGAAACAACATGACAACTTCCGAGCCAAGCGCTACGTCGCCAAATACACCATTAATCCGGCCATCACCCATGGCATCGCATCGGAAGTCGGATCGGTGGAAGTCGGGAAATTGGCCGACCTCGTGATCTGGAACCCGGCGTTCTTCGGGGTCAAACCCGATCTCGTCGTCAAGGGAGGTTTTTTGGTGGAAGCCGCGATGGGTGACCCCAATGCCTCTATTCCCACGCCGCAACCGGTCTTGAGCCGTCCCATGTTCGGGGCCTGGGGGAAAGCCCTCTTCAGCACAAGCGTGACGTTTCTGTCACAGGCCGGGATCGACCGCCGGATTCCCGAACAACTCGGTTTGCAAAAACGGGTCGCCGCCGTCCGGAATTGCCGCCGCATCGGCAAACGCGACCTGAAACTGAACGACGCCACGCCCAACATCGAAGTGGACCCTGAAACCTACGTGGTAAAAGCCGACGGTCAACGCTTGACCTGCGAACCCATGGCCGTTCTGCCCATGGCCCAGCGATATTTTTTATTTTAGCGTTTCGTGCATGACCGCCGGATGACGACAACAATGGATACTCGCCTGCTCCTTCAAGGGTTCCGCTATCTGGATACGTTTTTCCCGTCAGGCGGATTTGCCTTTTCCTCGGGTTTGGAAGCGGCCGTCCAGGAAGGAAGCGTCCAAACGATCGAAGACTTGAATCAATACGTCGTGGATTACTTCCGGTGGGGATTGGGTCCATGCGAAGCCGTTGCTCTGGCCCAAGCCTACCAGGCTTCCTGCAGGAGAGAGATCAATGGCGTGATCCAAACCGATTGCGCCTTGGAGTCGATGAAATTATGCCGGGAAACACGGACAGCCAGTCGTCAAATGGGACGCAGCCTGTTACACCATACCATTCCCCCGCAGAACGACCAGGGAATCATCGAAGAGTTCTCTACGGCGGTCTCTTCGGGACGTTCCCCCGGTCACTTGGCCGTGACCTTCGGGATCGCATTTCAGGTAATCGGGTGGGATCAACAACAGACGATCGCGGGGTTTCTGTATCAGGCCGGCGTGGGCTTCGTCTCGGCGTCATACAAATTACTGCCTATCGGCCAGCGCGAAGGCCAACGTTTGCTGGAGTCGTGGATCCCCCTGATTGAGGAACTCAGCCGGACCATTGATGCCCGTATGCCCCTGATGTCCTGGACACCGGTCCAGGACATCTACGCCATGCGACACTCACAGTTAACCTCCAGGATGTTCAGGTCGTAACGACATGCACCTTGTTGAACATTTGCCCGGCGGCGGAACACCCGTCACGCGACCAGGGCACGTCACGGTCATTGGCATCGGGGGCCCGGTCGGTTCAGGCAAAACGGCCCTTGTCGAATCCTTATCTCGTGTACTGCAATCCCGCATCCAACTTGCGGTCGTGACAAACGACATTTTCACGAAAGAGGACGCCGAGTTTCTGACAAGACGAGGCGTGTTGCCCGAGGAACGGATTCTCGGCGTTGAAACCGGCGGCTGCCCCCATACGGCCGTCCGCGAAGATGCCTCCCATAATCAAAGCGCCATCCAGGAACTGATCGACCGGATCCCCGGTTTGAAACTGGTCTTTTTGGAAAGCGGGGGCGACAATCTGGCAGCCACCTTCAGTCCCGACCTTGTGGATGACGTCATCTACGTCATCGACGTGGCGGCCGGAGACAAAATTCCCCGAAAAGGCGGACCGGCTATCACCCGATCAGGACTCCTCGTCATCAATAAGATCGACCTGGCCCCGCACGTCGGCGCCGACCTCGCCGTTATGGATCGGGACAGCCGTCTCATGCGGGGAGAACGACCGTTCGTGTTCACCAACCTCCACTCGGGTGAAGGACTCGGTCAGGTGGCGGAATGGGTGGAACACCACGTCCGTTCACGCGCCTCAAGCTGATGACTCATGCGCCGGCAATGCGTTCCGCAGGCTGACAAGCCTCCCCTGCCGTTTCAGCCACGTCCATCGCCCGATAGGGAACGTTCTCATATACAGAAAGGTGAACTGTTCCTTGAATGTGCAAAACGGAACGGCAAGACCGTTTTCACCCGGTCACGATGTTCGTACCCCTGGTATGTTTTCCAGCCCCTGTACCTTGACCACACGGGTTGTGCCACCACGTTCCTCACGAATCCGTCTGGAGGTCTGGCCGGAGGAGATACCTGCTCTCTCCTGGCGACGTTGGGAAGAGACTCACACGTGCTCTTTACGACCCCCTCGGCCACCAAGATCTATCGAACGATCGAGAAACCCACGATCCAGTCCATCGACCTGAACGTCGGGGCCAACGCCATCTGTGAATGGATGCCCGAAGTCACCATTCCATTTGCAGGCTCATCGTTTGAACAAACGATCGCCATACGGCTCGAGACGGGCGCGACTCTTATCCTTTGGGATGCCCTGGCAGCCGGGCGAGTCGTTCGGGGAGAACGGTGGCAGTTTTCCTCGTTTGCGAACGGGATCAGGATACGGCTTGCAGACGGGAGATCTCTTGAAGAGCGGTATCGCCTTTCACCGGACCGCGGCAATCCCTGTCTGCCACTCAACCAGACGTGGAATTACACGGGGTCACTCTTCATGGTCAATGATCAAGTCCCGACTTCAACGTGGGACCGAATCAAGCAAGACGTAACAACGGTGATCGAGAACCAAACCGGCGAGGTTTTGGGAGGCGTATCGGAACCATCCGTCCCGGGCCTGGTGGTGAAAGTGCTGACGCGCTCAGCACCCGATCTCAATACCGCGCTGGAACAACTCTGGCACGTGGCGAGAATGGGCCTCTGGAACGCGACCATTCCTTCCTTGCGACGTTACTGAACGAGATCCTACTCCCCAACCCGGACCAGCATGCCGCGCTCTTTGCACACGGAAAACGTGTATTGATAGACCGCGATCATGAGCAGCAAATACAGGCTGTTCAGGCCCATTGCCCACCACAGATGGGACCATGGCACAACCTGATTCAGCAGAACCTCCCGCATGCCTTCAAACACGTGCGCGGCCGGATTGGCCAGAGCCAACGGCTGCAACCAATCCGGCAACACGGAGAGCGGATAGAAGACACAGGAGATCGGCTGAAACAGAAAGACCAATCCCCAGGCCAGAACTTCGGCTTGTTGGCCAAACCGCATAATCACCGACGTGGTGAGAATCCCGATGAGCCACCCGGTGGCGATCAGGTTCAAAACAAACGGAATCAGGGTCAGCCCCATGATGAAGACGTTATAGGAATAAAAGAAGAGAGCCGCAAACGCCATGATGACGGAAACGGCTGCCACCTTGAAGACGCTCATGGCCATCATCGCCACCAGAAATTCTCCGGCGGTCAGAGGGCTCGCGAATAAATTCATGAGATTTCTCGACCAGATTTCTTCGAGAAAGGAGATCGTGATCCCCTGTTGCGCCCGGAAAAGGATGTCCCAAAAAATCAGCGCCCCAAGAAAAAAGACAACGGCCCCGTGCAGGGCTTTCCCTTCTTCGGCCAAATACATGGTAATGAATCCCCACACCACCAGATCCAACATGGGCCAGTAAAAGATCTCCAACAACCGCGGAAAACTCCGGCGATAAAGAAACAGATGCCTGGTGATCAACGCGAAGATACGGCCGACGTTCATGGGGGTATCTTATTCTGGTCTCTCGGGGTCGCCTACTCTTGGATAATTGAGGCTTCCCCAAACATTGGAATCAGGGATCTCATCAATATCATCCTGCATGATCTGCAAAATCAATGGCATAATAGTCTCCATAATGCGACGACCGTCTCTTAGTTGGTCCCGGCCCCAACCTTGGGAAAAAGTCGTTCCGCCGTGGATAATCTGATTGCGTAATAGATAGAGCCTAGCCAAGACCTCTTTGAGGACAAGAGAAACATCATGCCTTCCCAATGCTTCAAACACTCGTCGTTTTCTTTCCTTGAATTTTGATTCCCAATCCGTGCCTTCTGCCCTTTCTTGGACCCAACTCCAGAACGGGCCAAAGACAAACTTGTTCTCCAACAAGACACGGACCGGGCCAGAAAATGTGTCCCAAAGAGCTTTGTCAATAGCTCTTTCACGATCCCGTTCCACAATCTTGCAAACAAAATTCGCAAACCGATCTCTTTCGGTGTCTCTGTCATCATCAATCGTGTCAGGGATTTCGGTCCCATAGGTTGCATTAAACGCAATCCAGAGAAAGATGAACTTCTCATCGTCGGATTCAGATTTTTCACTCAGATTCAACCAACTCCAAGCACGTCGCATCCGTGTTTCATTATGCTCAGATTGGGATATTTCGCTGTTTCTTCTTACCATGACGGCGTATCTCTTTCAGCGTCACGCATGAATCCTATCTGATTCCCCTCCTTTGTAAGGAGGGGTAAGGGGAGGTAGAGTCCGAAGATAGTACAGCAAGCAAATGTTCAAGAACGCCATCCAGATTGTTCAGCACTTCATGGTTCGTATAGCGAATAACTTGAAGACCCAAAGAACGCAAATATTTTTCGCGCTGCAGGTCTTTTGCTCGTTGCGTTTTTTCAGCATGAACGTCGCCGTCAATTTCAACCACGAGTAATTGTTCCGGACAAAAAAAGTCGACAATGAACGGACCAATGGCATGTTGCCGACGAAATTTGAATGAGTGACACTGTTTTGAACGCAGTTTAGTCCAGAGAAGTTGCTCGGCTGGGGTCATTGAAATCCGAAGTCGTCGTTTCAGAGAGCGAGTCTTCGAGAGTCCTTGCTCTGTTCGTTGTCGGTGACTCATGTATATTAGAATCTACCCCACCTAACCTCCCCTTGTATCTGAAAAAGGGTGTATATGGCATGCTACTTTATTCATCTTTCGAGCCGAATAGCCCGACTCCCCTACGGGCTCCCAAGCCCGGTTGTAAGCCTGGTGCGTTCGGCTCGGCCTCTCGGCAGCCCGCAC
>JAJDVY010000019.1 GCA_022825885.1 Nitrospirales bacterium
TACACGCAGATACCATGTGCCCGTAGGGGACGACCTGCAGCCTGCCCTGAGCGAAGCCGAAGGAAGCGGAGCCGAAGGGTGTCGTCCCGCGTCTTTCCAAACAACGGAACCCCAAAAAGACTGGATCCCCGATCGGGGTCGGGGATGACAACAGGAGAAGGCGGGGGCACAGCAGGAGAGGACAGGAATGACAGCAGGAGGGATCGGGGACGACAGCAGGAAAAGACAGGGAATGACGGCAGGAGAGGTTGGTGTGCGGGGGAGAGGTTTAGAGGAGACGGCGGGACGTTTTTTTGTCTGTGACTTTATCGGGCTGGCAGATGTTGCATTGACACATCCGGCGAAGCTGGCTGAATGCATACAACCCGGTATCGTGCCCGTCACTCCAAATCAGGCGCAAGGCGTAATGGCCCACGGGTTGGATGTCCTTCAGCATAATGAACATCGGGACGTCATCGGGTTTCAGCTTCAATTCACCGGTCCATTCATCCGTACAGACCGCACAGGGACAGTGCAATCGAAGATGCCGAATCGGATAGACGCCCTGGTGTCCGTCACTCCACGTGATGCCGAACACGCCCTTCTCAAGCCATTGCATGTCTTGAGGCTGAATGGTTTCCGTGCTCATGGATCAATTAATTGTGGATTGTGGATGGCCGATTGGAATTCGTGTTCATGAAGCCCTGATTGTCCCGCCGTCACGTTTTTCTGCGGGGGCCCATACGGGGCCGCAGCCGGTTCCGCGGCCAACGGGTCCTTCTCGGGCAACCGTTTCCCGACAACGGATCTCGCATACGTTTCGACGATGTTTTCCACTTCTCTCCGGACCTGGCCCGTCGCCCTCAGGCGCGTCGCCCGCGCAAACGGGATCCGGCGCGCTTGACGGAGAAACGCCATGCTTCCCTGAGACATGGGCAAGCAATAATCCCAACTGCCCCGGTCGCACGTTCCGCACAGACGCCCTCCGGCCGACGGTGAGAACCGGGAAGCATGCTCTCCCAAATCCCGGCCGCAGGAGGCACAGCGATCAACTTGTGGCTGAAAGCCCGATTGACTCAGGATATGAATCTGAAAAAGCAACGCGACGAACGGCGGATCATCCGTTCGGACCAACGCTCGCAACCCTTCCACCAACGTGTGATACGTCGCGGGATTGGAATCACGGTCCGCGGTCACGCCGTCGACCAGGGCCGCCATGCGCGAAGCCGCCCAGATCAGGTCCAGGCTCTCGCGCAACGGGCTAAACGACTCGAGGCTATCGACGTGGCTAATGGACCCAAGATTATCATTCCGTTTGTTAAAAAACGTGAGGTTGATCGATGAAAACGGCTCGAGCAGGCCGCCGAACCGGCTTTTCATCCGCCGCGCGCCACGCGCAATCCCTCGAATTTTGCCCAGCCGAAGCGAAAAAAACGTGAGGATGCGATCGGCCTCCCCCCAACGCATGCTTTTCAGCACGATCGCTTTTGTGGTGACTAAGGCCATGGCAAGGCATCCTTACCTCAGGTGTTCCAGCATCATTGTCGCAAAGCCGAGGTAGATGCTGACTCCCGTGATGTCCATGGCCGTGGTAATGAACGGCCCCGCCGCCACGGCCGGGTCAACGTGAAACTTTCGTAAGAGCAAGGGGGTGACCGTGGCCATGCTCGAAGAAATCAGGAACGTAATCAGGATGGCCCCGCCGACGACCATGCCCAGATACCCGTTCCCCTGCCACACCCATCCCGTGAGAAAGAGCAACAGTCCGCAGATCACGCCCAGCAACAACCCGATTCGAAATTCCCGAAACACGACCCTCCAAATGTCACTGTGTTCGACGCGGCCCGTCGCCAGTCCCCGAATAATCAGCGTCGAGGATTGGAGGCCCAGGTTCCCCCCCATCGCCGCAATCACGGGAATAAAGGTCACAACGGCCACCACCTCCTGAATCGTGAATCGAAACCACCACAGGATGAGTCCGGACACGAGGCTTCCGGCCAGGTTGGTAAACAACCAGGGAAAACGCAGGCCCGCGGCCACGAGACTGGGCGTATTCATCTGCGCGTCTTCTTCGGTGGCCCCGGCCATTTTCAGCATATCCTTGGTGTCTTCATCCCGAATGACGTCCACCACGTCGTCCACCGTAATGATCCCCACGAGCCGATGTTCGGCATCGATGACCGGAATCGCCAACAGGTTGTAATTTGCCACCTGAGTGGCCACTTCCTTTTGCGCGGTTTCCACGTTCACGCTGATCACGTCCCGGAAGAGCATGCTTTTCAGGGGAGCCGTGGGAGCAACCACCAGCAATTCGCGCAACGAGACCACGCCCGTGAGCCGTCCTTCCCGGTCGGTCGCGTACACGTAAAACACGGTCTCGGCCTTGGTGGCCTGTTGCAGGCGCTGGATGGCTTCACGGGCCGTGGTCTCTTCGGGCAACGAGAAGAACTCCGTCGTCATGATGCTGCCGGCCGTTCCCTTGGGATAGGCCATGAGATTGGCCACTTCCTGGGATTCCTCGGCTTTCATCAGCGGCAAGATATTCTTCGCCACCTCCTCAGGCAGGACGCCCAGAATATCCGCGGCGTCGTCGGCGGGGACCGTCCGCAGCATCCACGCAATATCGGCGGCGTTGCGATCTTCGAGCAGTTCCAGGATCATCTCGTCGCTCAACTCGCTTACCACCTTGCCTTGCGCTGCCACGCCTTCGACCAACTCAAAGACCGTCCGCCGTTCCTGGGGGGTATCCAGGTTCATGATCACCCGGGCCACGTCCGCGGGATGCAACCGGGCAATCAGATTGGTCAGGTTTGAAATGGCGCCGCGCTTCAGGAGACGGCGCGTCGAGACCCGCACCACGTCGAATTTGCTTTGACTGTTGGCGGACTCCTCCTGATCCTTGGCAGCCACGGGGGCGCCGGGAGTCATCGTTTTCACCGGTTCCGTCATGGCCGTGTCACGTACCCCAATTCTCCCAACCAGCGGTCATCGTTACGCCACGCGCTTTTCACTTTCACGTGGAGTTCCAAAAACACCCTGCCGGCCAACGCCTTCGCCAATTCCAACCGCGCGGCGGTGCCGATCGCCTTTAACCGTTCCCCCGATTTTCCGATCACGATCGCCTTCTGGCCGGGTTTCTCAACCACGATGGTGGCCGCGATTCTGGTGACGTTCGCTTCCTCCTGAAACTCGTCCACCTTGACGGCAACGGCATACGGCAACTCCGCCTTGGTCGAGTCAATGACCTTTTCCCGTATGATCTCCGCCGCCAGGTGACGCCATGACTGATCCGTCACAAAATCTTCATCAAAGGCGTCTTCCTGCTCCACCACCCGGTCAAACGCCAGCGCGATCAGCCGGTCCACGTTCAGGCCGGTCTTGGCCGATACGGGAACAATCTCCGTCCACTCCCCCAATTGACGATAAGCCTCGATGACCGGCAACACGTGACGTTTGCGCATCAAATCAATTTTATTGACCAACAAAAAAACCGGCAATGCCGAGGGCCGTTCGTGTCTCGAGAATATTTGATCTACCACAAATCGATCGATGGAGCCAGGCAAATTTCGTCCATCCACCATGACGGCCAGCACGTCGGCGTCATCGATGGCATTCAGCGCCGTTCGCACCATCAAGGTATTCAGCCGGTGCCAGGGCCGGTGCAGTCCGGGGGTATCCAACAACGCCAATTGACCTTGCGGGAAATGCGCCACTCCCAGAATCCGGGAGCGCGTGGTCTGCGGTTTGTCGGAAACAATGGCAATTTTTTGGTTGACCAACGTGTTCACGAGGGTGGATTTCCCCACGTTGGAACACCCCAGAATAGCCATTGTGCCGAATTTCATGACGCAACCGGTCAACCAAAGATTGTATGTCTCCCGATCTCCCAAAGGAGATAGCGCCTTGCTTGCCTCCCCTCCTTTGTAAGGAGGGGTTGGGGGAGGTAGAGAGTTGTAATCGAGGGAGAAACAACGACAGACGAAACGTAAGATTCTCGGGAGTTGACTCTACCCCACCTCACCTCCCCTTGTATCTGAAAAAGGGTGTATATTGCATGCTACTTTATTCATCTTTCGAGCCGAATAGCCCGACTCCCCTACGGGTTCCCAAGCCCGGTTGTAAGCCTGGTGCGTTCGGCTCGGCCTCTCGGCAGCCCGCAC
>JAJDVY010000027.1 GCA_022825885.1 Nitrospirales bacterium
TCTCCGACCGCAATGCCAAAGAGCCGGACGAATACAACGTCTTTCTCGCCGACTGGGTCCCCTGACCTCCTGTTCGGTCATCCCTGTATGTGTTCACTCATTTGTTGACAGAATCCCAGGCTTGATCTGAAACGAAGCCACGGTTTGGCTTTTCGCCTTTGTCTGTCATCCCCGATCCTCGATTAAGAACGTCAAGGACAGGCTATTTGTAATCGAGGATCCAGTGTCTTTGGTTTTTCTTCGTCCGTGAAGCAACGACCCTGGATCCCCGATCGGGGTCGGGGATGACAGCAGGAGGGTCGGGCCTGTCCTTGACTCGATCGAGGATCGGGCATGACAGGAAGAGGCCGTTGTCCTGGCGCCTCCGGGCGGGGCTGTGCCCCGGTCCCGTCCCTTCCATTTTAGGGGCGAGGACTGTCTGAGCGCAGCGCTTGTCCTGCCTGTCCTGCTTGTCCTGAGCGAAGCCGAAGGAAGCGGAGCGAAGGAACTCTCAATCAGCGACCGACTACCTACAAAAAACAGATTCTTCACTGCGTTCAGAATGACAACCTTCGGTTTTTCTGGGGGGCCACGCCCGGGCGCCACTGGGTTTGGGTCCTTTTGCCGAAACAAAAGAGCCTGTCCTGAGCAGCGCGAAGGAACCTCGTCGTGCGGGGGCGACACCCCGCAGGAGAAAAGAAAGGAAGGGCGGGCACCCAGGCCCGCCCCTACACACAGACACCATGAGCCTGTAGGGGACGACCTGTGTGTCGTCCCGCGTCTTTCCAAATAACGACCCCCCCCAAACTCTGGATCCCCGATCGGGGTCGGGGATGACAGAAAGAGACAACGAATCTTGTCAACGAATTAGTGAACACATACAGGGATGACGGAAAGAAATAACGAACGTGTCAGCGAATGCCTGTCCTGAGCCTGTCGAAGGGACTGAACACATACCATCCCGCCTGTTTTGTGTTACCATGCCGCGCGACGGCGTGTTCAACAACCAGCGAGCGATCTCGTGTCTCGATTCAGAACCCTCAGTGCGGGTGCCCTTTCCGGCGGCATCGTTCTCTTTTGTTTGTATCAACTTTCCGAATTGGATTTTCAGACCATTTTACTGGTCCGGGCCCTGCACGATCCGTTCGTGTCACGCCTGACAGATCTCGGCAACCGGCTGGGAGACGGCCTGACGTTAGTGCTCCTGTGTCTCGGGCTGTGGGGGATCGGGTATCTCCGGAAGAACAAGGTGTGGCAACAGGCCGGGATCGACGGGATCCTGGCGCATGCCTTGGCCGGACTCGCCGTCCAAACCTTCAAGCACCTCATCGGACGGCCCCGCCCGCGCTGGACACACCAGGACGCCTTTGAATATGGCCCGTCGTGGCAGGGAGGACTTGATGCGTTTCCCTCCGGTCATGCCGCGGCGTCCTTTTCCGTGGCGGCGGTGCTGGCTCGCTACTTCCCGGAATGGAGGGGGCTCTGGTACGGCGGCGCCCTCTTCGTCGGGATGGCCAGGGTGGCGGGCGGTTCCCATTTCCCGACCGACGTACTGGGCGGGTCGGTACTGGGTTTCCTGATCGGCTACGTATGGGCCCGTGCGCTCAAGGAATGGCGGTGGAACGCGGCGCAGGCGTTACCGCTGGCCCTTCCGTTGCTGATTGGCGGGTGCGCCTTGTTCTGGAACATCTTCAGTCATCCGGTCTCCGGTGCCGTGGCGACCGGCGCGTTCTGGACCGGGCTGTTGTTGTTGATTGCGGGACTTGGCACCCGGTGGAGAATGGCCTGGCAGGGGGGCGGGACCGGGCATCGAACGCTGTTGGCGAATAGCGTGATCGCGCTGGGCCTGGCAACCGGCACCCAGACGGTGTGGGTCGTCGTGGCGACCCTCCTGGCCTGCCTCGCCTGGTGGTTGAACGATCAACTGGAACCGATGGAACCCCCAAAGTTGCGGCACGAGGCATGGCTCACGAGCGCGTTGGTCATCGTGCTGATAACGTTCCAAAGCCTCCACGGTCTGGTCCCGTAGGTCTTCATTGGCCCTGACCGTCCGGTGCGCGTTCAACCATCGGGTCACGAGACAGGAGCAGAAACCCGTATCGCTGGAGAATCGGCGTAAAAGAATCCACGGGATGGGGCAGACGCTCACGAAGGTTGGCCGGCAGGATCACCATGACGCGACCGTCCTTTTGCAGGTGCGGAAAAAACTTTTTATGCTCGCCCGGATTAATGAATTGCACGTTCCGTTCGGCATAAAACGTTAACGACGGCAGCTTGCGTCCGTAATGAATGAGCGTGTCTTCAGGACCGAGGTTGAATCCGGCGATCGTTGCCAATTCCTGGGGCGGGTTCACGAAGTATTTCCCGAAGCGCGGCAAGGCAAACAGGATCACGACAAGAAGAAACAGTCCCATCATCCCCGACAACACCCAAAACGCCTGTGGCCGGCGGGCTTCCTCACGAACAAAGTGACGAAAGATTGCCACTCCCAGGAAAACGAGGACGCCCAACACGATGGGCGTGACGCCCACGCCGATCTTTGCAGCGGCCGGAAAGTCTACGGCGATCCGGTCTCTCACGTTGGCATAGAGAAGCGGCACGGAACCCAGCGCGATGCTGAACACGTACCCGGTCACGAGGACGATGCGTCTCGAGACGGTCAGGCCTGCGGGCCGGGCGTGCTGCAAGAAACGGGACCAGAGCACGGCGACCAGCAGGCTCGCCGCCGGATACAGGGGCAGGACGTAGTGGGGAAGCCGCGTGGCGGAGATGGTGAAAAAGAGAAAAATGCCGCAAACCCAGAGGCTGCAGAACAGCAACAGGCCTGCTTCGCCTCGCGGGTCCGTCGTACCCGTCCGGAACAACTGCCACGCTTTCAACGATTGCCAGAGGGCAGCCGGGAGTAACCCGCTCCACGGGAAAAATCCGAGCAGGAGAACGGGAAAATAGAACAGAATCGTTCCGCCGTGTCCTTCCATGGGGTTCACAAATCGTCCGGTGGTATTGGCTTGGGCTGCGGCGGCATAGTCCGCGCCGTGGATGGCGAGCATGGCGAGGTACCAGGGCGCGGCAATGAGCAGACAGCCGGTCCAGCCGGCCAGCGGTTTGCCCTCCGTGACATAGCGCGTCCATTGCCGGGTGAGCGTCAGGTACGGGACGACGCCCAATAAGGGGATGAGAATCCCGACCGGTCCCTTGGCCAATGTGCCCAGTGCCATGCCAAGATAGAACAGCCACAGGAATCGCGGGTGTCGATTCGTATCGCAAAAGCCCAGCCAGAAGCCGTAGGCGGACAGCGTGGTGAAAAACACCAGGGCCGGGTCGGTCAGGACCATGCGATGAATGCCGACGAATTCCACGTTCAGCAGGAGCACGAGCGAACCACAAAACGCCAGGGCCGGTCCCAGCAGGCGATGCAGAAAGAGGTACTGCAGAACGAGCAGCGCAAGTCCGAATACCGCCGACTGCAGCCGGGCGGTGAAGTCGTTCACGCCGAACAGGGCATAAAGGCCGGCGGTGATCCAGTACGTTCCCGCGGGTTTGGCGTACCGTGGTTCATAGTTGAGCGTGGGAGAAAGCCAATCCCCGGTTTCGAGCATTTCTCGCGCGGCGCCGGCATTGCTGCCTTCGTCGCGGTCGGTCAGGCCCACGTCCCCCAATCCCAGCAGGAGCAGCAGACACCCGCAGATGAGCAGGAACGCCAGGTGCAGGGTGCGCGTGGAAAACGGGGGCGCGTCAACCGCGGAGGGATCAGTCACGAACCGTTCGCTTTCGGTAAATCAGCATCAGGTTCCGCAGGTACACGAGGGTGCCGGTTCCCTGTCCGATGATGAACACCGGGTCGTGACGATGGATGGCGTACGCCAGCACGATCAGGCTGCCGGACAGACTCATGTGCCAAAACGCCACGGGGATTTGACTCTCCGATTTCCGTTCTGACGCAATCCACTGGACCAGCCAGCGGGAAAAGAACAGGGCCTGTCCGAAGAAGCCGACCCCCAGCCAAAGGCTTTCCCCCGTCGTCAGGTTGGCGAAGTAGGCGCTGATGCCGGAAAGGAGTTCACTCATCGATCAGGACAAGGGGTGAAAGGGTGCGAGAAGTCCGTTTCCTGCATTCGTCCGTGCGTTGTCGATGCAATGACGGGTTGGGAGGGATCAAGACAATATGGTGATCCTGACGTGGTCCTGCAGATCAGGCAACCTTCAAACGCGCTTCCCACAAGTCATATTCCGTCTGCATACGGACCCACATCTCCGCACTGGTTCCAAGGGCGGATTCAAGGGCTATGGCAAAAGCAGGGGAGATACCTCGCCTGCCATTCACAATCTCGTTGATCTTTCCGGGTGAGCACCCGCAGCGTTTGGCGAGACGGGTTTGGTTGAGACCGATCTCTGCCATATAAATTTCAGAGAGGACCTTGCCGGGATGGAGCGGAAGTGGATTGGAAATCATCACATTGATGACACTATCCAGGATAGTGTAATAGGTGGCCGCCGGTTATGCAAGCTGACGTAGAAGGGGACCGTGTTTTGGAGCGGGAGATTGCCGGACGGCTGCCTCCCGCCCCATAGGCGCTGATCGCTGGACAAGAGGCGGTCACGTCGGAGGCGCGTCGGGAGGGTCGGCCGGCTCGTGGACGATGGTGTAGCGCAGACAGCGTTTTTGCATCCATCGGACGGCCGCGAGATCGTACAGGCCGGCGAAGAGGCGATTCCCGATTCCGTATTTGGAACGCCCATGGGCTCGCGGGAAATGTTGAACGGGCACTTCGGTCACGGAGAACCCGTGCATCTTGGCGAGCGCGGGGAAAAACCGGTGCATGTTGTGGAACAGGGGAATGCGTTCGACGACCGCGCGCCGGAAGACTTTCAAGGAACAGCCGGAATCATGAACGTCGCCGCGGAGGACGGTGTTGCGGATCAGGTATGCCAGGCGTGACGAGAGACGCCGGACAACCGTATCGAGCCGCTGCCGGCGGCGCCCGCACACGAGGTCGTACTCCGTGATCAACGGCAGCAGCAGGGCAAAGTCGGCGGGATCATATTGCAGGTCGCCGTCCAGTGTGGCGATCAATGCCCCGCGGGCATGGCGAAAGCCCGCGGCGAAGGCTGCGGTTTGCCCGTGGTTCCGGTCGAAATGGATCACCCGGACTTCAGGGGTCCGTCTCCCGATCTCATCCAGCAACGCGGAACTGCCGTCCGTGCTGCCGTCATCCACGTACACAATTTCAAACGGCGCTTTGCGTGACTGTTCAAGGTTCCCGAGGACCGTCATCAGTTGAGTGGTCAATGGCTGAAGGTTGTCCCGCTCGTCCTTGATGGGGATCACCATGGAGAGCCAAGGCGGTGGAGAGTGCGTCATCCGGGCTCAGGCTTTCGGCGTCACCGTGAAACGCAGGGTGCCCATGCGTGTGATCTCATTGGCCTCGTACCCCACGAAGATGTCAATGCGGTACTGTCCCGGAGTCCAGCCGGCCTGCGACGGCGGGAAGAACTTGAGATACCCGCTTTCATCTTCCAGGGCCAGGTAGGCGCTTTCTTCGTCGGAGAACGTGTGCCCTGACAATCCCGGGACGTTCTCCGGGAACAAGCGCCCGATGATCTCATACGCGCTATAGTGTTTGAACACGCGAAACACGACGTGGATCGCCAGCGCATCGGTGGGAAATTCCTTGGTCGGACGGATGGGGTAATAGCGGTGGCCGCGACGGAGATCCAGGTCTTCTTCAAAATTTTCCGCCAGGGTGATGTGACGCAACAAGCCGCCCGGTGTCGCGTCAGTGAAGTCGGACAGGTCCAGGTCAGGGTTCTTGTAATAGTCCATGGGGTCGGAAGTCTTGTCCCCCGGAGCAGTGGGCATGCTATCGAACTGGGAAAAGCCGTGTTGAAGTTCATCGGGACTGAAAGGCGCCGTCGCACCCTCCCGCGCCAAGCCCGGCCCCGGCAAGCACAGGAAGAAGAGAATGAAGCTGAGAAGACAAATTTGCATGCGGCAGACTGTAGGGAACAACGATCGTTGTTCCCTACTATAGCAGGGCAGGGAAACGCCTTTCTCCAATCTGCCATTCCGGATTCCCTCTCCTGTCATCCTCGACATTTTTAATCGAGGATCCAGGGCTTTTCTTTTTTCTTCGTCCGTCAGGACAAAAGACACTGGATTCGTCCCCGACATCGTTAATCGGGGATCCAGTTTTTTTGTCGGGAATGACAGATTCAGAGTATCGTAGGCTCTTTTCATGCCTTAAGAAAATTTTTCCCACGTCCTTTGAAACACGTCGTCTCCTGGAATACCCTTGACCTCACCGGACCGCAATTCTTTCAAGTGCCGCCTGGCAACGGCAGCCCATTTCTTATCAATATCCGCTTGTGTCGGATTGAGACTTTTCAGAATCGAATCGACAACCATCGCCCGTTCCTCTATCGGAAGGTCAATCACTTCGGTAATTAAGTCCTTCGTCTTCATGGCACCTCCGCCCATACATGAAATGGTCAAGTGTTTTGCAGTCGTAGCTGCGTCATCTCATGATGCGATTGTTTGAACGGCCTCTCCAGCCGCATAAGATACGGCAGACTGTAGGGAACAACGATCGTTGTTCCCTACTATAGCAGGGCAGGGCGTCGCCTTGCGAGGCGAAAAAGGCCTTTGTTAGAATCGCTTTCCTTTTGGGCCGTCCGTGTCGTCCTGGAGGCGTTCAGTGCCTTCGACTGTGCTTCCTTCGACTTCGCTGTCGCTACGCTCAGGACAGGCCCTGATAATTGCTGATCCGCGACGACAACCAGTCGTGGACCGGGGGTTTGTTTCCCCTCCTGTGTCAGGAGGGGCAAGGGGAGATAGAGGCTGAGGCGTGGGTGATCACATGGCTGAACCAGTCGCCGAAAACGAAGAAACGTTACCGCAATTACTGGGGGAGTTCGCGCCGATCGACGTCTGGCAACGGCACATGAATGCCGTGTTCTACGGCCTGCGCGGCGAACGCGTGAGAGAATTCTACCAGACCTTTGCCGCGGCGGATTACCGCCTGGGATACGCCTTGGCTGCGGATTACGTGCAACGGGCCGCACAACGCCAAAAGGCCTGTCCTGAGCGTTCTTCGACTTCGCTGTCGCTACGCTCAGAACAAACGGAAGCGCAAAGTCGAAGGGCCGGTCCCGCAAAAGGAACCGGGACGCTCACCATCATGGAATGGGGCTGCGGCAACGGCAATTTGGCCGCGTGTTTTCTGGATCACGTCAAGGCCCTGGACCGGGACGCCGCGCTGTACCCGCGTATGCAGTACGTGCTCATCGATACCTCGGAGACCGTCCTGGACGGCGCGAGGGCGAATGCGGAGCTGGCCAAACATGAAGACCGCGTGCAATTCGTGCAGGCTGCGGTCCCGGACCTGCAAACGTTTGCCGACGGGTCAGTCGACCGGATTATCTGCAACGAACTCTGGAGCGAGTTGCCGACCAAGCTCCTCTTACGCAAGGCCGGAGACGTCATGGAAGAACACATCCGGCCCAATTTGAAGGAAACCCGGCTGGCGGACTATCCCGATTGGTCGGGGTTGGTCCAGGCGTTCGATCAAGTCGACGTCGCCGGACTCAAGCCGCTGCCGGCTTTTCTGGAAGACATCCTGTGGGAACGCGAGTACCACAAGATCGAAGCCAAGGACGTGTCGTTCCGTCGTCTGATTACGGATTTCCTCAAACTCTTCGATGAAGAACTGCTCATTCCCGTGAACGTGGGCGCGGCCGCCTCCCTCAAGGAAGCGCACCGGCTGCTGGCTCCGGACGCGCTCGGGTTCAGCAGCTTCGACGCCGGCACCGCGGACGAGGCCGTGCTCAATGATCCGGAAAAACCCTGCTACAACCTGGTGGGCGGGCAATTCAGTTTTATGGTCAACCTGGCGTTGTTGGAAGACGTGGCCAAACAGGTCGGCGGGGGACACGTCACGGTCGAGCCGCAAAAAGAATTTGCCGGACGCAGTCTCGGGGTCAACGTGATGAGTTTCATGGACGTGCTGGCCTCCCATCCTCATCTGCCGAAGGAGCCATGGGAGATCGACCGGTTGATCCTGAAAACCGTCGAGGCGGTGAATGCCGGCTATGCGAGTCCCTACGAGCGAACCATCGACTTGCCGCTGTCGCCCGAAACTCCCGAGGAGGCACGCGGGGAATTGGAGCAACTGCTGGCGCGACAGACACGACGCGGTGTCCCGGACACCATAGCCTACCTCACGGAAGAGGAGGTCATGAAGGAGGCGGGTCAACTGGAAGCGTTGGGCTACGACCGGAGCATCCTCCAAGCCGCGTTCCACGCCCCGCCGCAACCCGTGGACTATTTCCATTTCCGGATGGGAAGGGGAGAATAGCGATGGATTGTCTGCGTTCCGTCATTCCCGACATTTTTAATCGGGAATCCAGGGACTTGCGCCTGTACGAATGAAACGCAGAAAGACAAAAACCAAAGATACTGGATCCCCGACCCTCTTTCCGTCATCCCCGATCCTCGATCGAGTCAAGGACAGGCCCCGATCGGGGATCCAGCGTCTTTCGCCGCCACGAACGAAACGCAGCAAAGACAAAGACAACGACAACGACCCTGGATCCCTGACCTTCTTTCCGTCATTCCCGACATTTTTAATCGGGAATCCAGGGACTTGCGCCTGTACGAATGAAACGCAGAAAGACAGAAAGCAACGACCCTGGATCCCCGATCGGGGTCGGGGATGACAAGAGAAAGAATCAAGGATGACAAGAGAAAGACGTGCATGGTGGTTTTTGCCGGAATGCCCGTTCCGATAAAGAGCGCGAGGCTAAATTTTTTGTGGATTTCTTGATTGCATGCTAGTATGCTACCTTAATAGTATATATCGAAGAAGCTGGATGGAAAGCCAGATGTGTGCCGGATCGAAGTCTCAGCAAGAAGGTGAAACATGATTGGTTCCTTTGGGTGGATGGAATTATTGCTCATCCTGTTCATCGTCCTCATTATTTTCGGGGCGGGAAAAATCCCGCAATTGGGAGAAGGATTGGGGAAAGCCATCAAAGGGTTCAAGAAGTCGATCAATGAACCGGAGGCCATGGACGTGACCCCGCCGGATGAAGCGGGCGCGGGCACGACAACGGCCCCACAACCGGGTCAGATTACGGAGCCGGTCATGGCGCAACCCACTGCGGCCCCACCGGCAGGAGAACCGGTGGCACAAGCGGCCCCGGCACCACAGCCTGAAGCGCAAGCCCAAGAAACTAAGCAAGCATAGCCCAAGCCACACCCTCCTCCCCTGGAGGGAGAGGGCTAGGGTGAGGGGGACGTTCTACAAAGAACGCTTACCGACAGGAGGAGCAATGTTCGGCCTGGGGGCAATGGAGATCCTGATCATTCTGGTCATTGCTTTTCTGTTATTTGGTCCCAAAGAATTACCGGAAATTGGAAAACAGGTCGGGAAGGCCGTCAAGGGGTTTAAGGAAACCGCCGATGATTTGCGGCAGTCCGTCGAACCGGAAATCAATATGATTCAGCAAGAAGTCAAAATGGTGGAGCAGGACTTGCAATCCTCCATGAAAGAAGCGGAAGACACAATCAAGGGCGCAGGCGACGCGGCGTCCGCCGGCATCAACGAAGGCAACAAACCCGTGTGACGCTCTGTTCCCCTCCCTTTTCTATTCCCCTCCTTTGCCTGCCCTGAGCGAAGTCGAAGGGTAAGGAGGGGTGAAGGGGAGGTAGAAGCATGTATCCCCCTCTCCCCTGGCGGGAGAAGGTTGGGGTAAGAGGTGAAGAAAAAAGTTAAGAAAATCTATTGAACCGCTTGCAAAAAAATAGAGTTTCCCCTATATTCGGCAACGAAATTTTAATATGACACGAAGAAACCGACAAACAGGCGGCCCGAATGCATCACTCACTTGAATAAAGGAGGTGAAGAAAATCACAAAGGTAAGGGAACGCTTGTTCCGGAATTCAGAATTCACGAGCCTACGGTTCCATGTTCTTGAAGAAACCAGGCTCGGTTTTTAATGAAGCATTTTGATGAAACAGATTGCAGTCATGATAATAATAAGGGGAAGTAAAAAAGAACAGTCATCATACGGGACCGGCAAGAATCACGCGCAGCCCGTAGGGGGAATCAACTTACAGGAGGAGTCACAATGAAACGATTGAATAACGGTATCAAATGGACAATGGCCGCGGTCCTGCTTGCGGGAATCACGGCTGTTCCAGCGTTTGCCGAGAAGACCACGCCGGCCACCGGTAAGAACTCGGCGGTACCGGCTGTGCCGCGCGCGATTCCGGATCTGCTGCCGTATCATAAGTTCGATCCACCCAAGAGCAAGATGTTCGATATCAGTAAACTGACGATTTCCGGCGATTTGCGTGTTAGGCCGGAATTCAGAAACAACCTCACCTTCGGGGCAGCCAAAAACAACACGTTCATCGTACAGCAATGGGCGCGGTTGGGCTTCAACTATTCCATCTCACCGGACGTGACGTTTTTCCTCCAGGGCCAACATTCCAAGAACTGGGGGGTCAATTCTCCTGATGGAGTAGGAGGGGGACCTGATGCCAATGGCACCAGTGGGACCATCTTTGCCCGGCAGGCTTTCATGCTGGTGCGGAACTTCTTGGTGCCGAACCTCACCATCAAAGCCGGGCGGCAACTGGTGGTCTGGGGCAACCATCGCATGTTCGGTCATTTTGACTGGAACAACGTGGGATGGTCCCATGACGGATTGACCACGAACTACAAGCTCAACAAGAGCACCAACCTGCAAGTCGGCTGGTTGCGGACGGCTGAGAGAAACTGTAGATCCGTGACTGGCGGTAACTGTATCGTTAACTCCACGGCGCGGAACCCAGCAACAGATGCAACGGACGATGGCAATGTGGTCTTTGTCCGGGCGCCCATGAAGGTCGCGGGTATGGTTCTTGAACCCACCTACATCTGGCATGACGGCGGAACGGGTGGAATGAACGCCCCTCGTCCTGCGAATCAATCCAGGCATACCCTTGGAGGCCGGGCCGTCAAGAAGTTCAATGCGGGTGGTGCCCGTGTGGACGCCACGATTGAAGGCTACTACCAATTCGGGGAGATAGGCCCTGGTGCGACTGCCAGCGGGGGGGACAAGAACCTGGATATCGAAGCCTTTGCTTTCCATATCGATGGCGGCGTGACCCTTCCGGTTCCCATGCAGCCCCGCCTGAGCGCCGAGTTCAATACGGCGTCCGGTGACAAGGATCCGAATGATGGGAAATTCCAAAGCTTCGATCAATTGTATCCGACGAACCACATTCACTTCGGATACATGGACCGCATGTCCTGGAAGAACATGAACCATTTGGCATTCGGTCTCCAAATGCGACCCAATGCGGACAGCCACTTCGAAGTGACCGGCCACTTATTCTCTCGCCAGGAGGCAACCGATGGCGTGTATCATGCCGGTCAAGCTCAATTCTTAGCTCCTAACAACGACTCGACCGAAGTTGGGGAAGAAGTCGATGTGGTCTATACCCACTTCTTCACCCCGGACAACCACGTGGCTTGGCAAGTCGGCGGCGGGGTTTTCCTCCCCGGCGAGTTTATCGATAACATGCGTGGTGGAAATGCTTCCGAACAAACCTGGGGCTATACCCAACTCTGGGTAAACTTCTAACGAAGCAAACCCCTCACCCCGGCCCTCCCCCTCAAGGGGAGAGGGTGCGGAGAAGAGACAAAGACCAATCCCCGCTGAGGCTCATCCCTCAGCGGGGATTTTTTTACCCCAATCACTCCCCCCTTGAGGGGGAGTCGGAGAGCCAAGGGCCTGTCCTGAGCACAGTCGAAGGGCCTGTCCTGAGCCTGTCGAAGGGCCTGTCCTGAGCCTGTCGAAGGGCCTGTCCTGAGCCTGTCGAAGGGCCTGTCCTGAGCTTGTCGAAGGGCCTGTCCTGAGCTTGCCAAGGGCCTGTCCTGAGCTTGTCCTGAGCGTAGCGTAGGACTTGTCGAAGGAGCGCCGCGCCCGCCGGCGAACCGGTGGGGGGCATGGTCGGCATGTGTCACAACGTACTCCCCACCTCAATTGCAGTTGTTTTGAAAAGTGTGGTACAACGATGCCATGGCTGCCGCTGATGTCAGACAATTAATCCAGGAACTCATTGTTCCTGAACTTCGGGAAATCAAAGCCGAGGTCCAGGTCCTTCGGATTGAAATCAAACGGCTGGATGAAAAGATTGACATCCAAGGGGCACGGCTTGACGATAAAATCACAAAGCTGGATGAGAAGATTGATCTGCAGGGCGCGCGGCTTGACGATAAAATCACAAAGCTGGATGAGAAGATTGATCTGCAGGGCGCGCGGTTGGATGAAAAGCTTGACACCCAAGTGTCGCGGCTTGATGACAAACTTGTTTCATTTCGCAATGAAATGCTGACGGAATTTCGAAGACTGGACGAGAAAATCGACTTGACCCTGCACGTTCAGGAAAGGCTAGTGTCGCTGGAAACGCGGATGTCGGCCTATGAAACACGGAACTGACTTGGTTTCTCTTTTCTTTCTCTGTCATCCCTGTATGTGTTCACTAATTTCCTTCGACAAGCTCAGGACAGGCGTTGACAGGATTCGTTGTCTTTTTCTGTCATCCCCGACCCCGATCGGGGATCCAGGGTCGTTAGTTTTTGTCTTTCTGCGTTTCATTTCTACAGGCGCAAGACACTGGATTCCCGATGAAAGATGTCGGGAATGACCGCTTAGAGGCATCCAGCGTCTTTGTTTTTCTTTCGTTTATGTCGAAAGGCTAGGACCGCCGGAACTGGACCGCTGTAGCCAGAAGTCGAAGGGCCTGTCCTGAGCGGAGCCGAAGGAAGCGTAGCGAAGGGAATGAGTGAACACATACAATCCCCGACAAGAAAAGCGTCAGGCAACACGCCGCGAACCTGAACGGCGGCCCCTTGGCATTTTGTAAACTTTTTGACATTTTGTACAATATGTAACATTTGTACATTTTGTACAAAACTTTACAATTTGTAACATTTGTAACATTTGTAACAAATACAACCAGCCTTCCGCATTGTCCTCCTGTCTCCTTCTGTCATGCCCGACTACGATCGGGCATCCAGCATCTTTCCTTTTTCCTCTGTCCCCCTTCCGTCATCCCCGACTCCGATCGGGGATTCAGGGTCGTTGGTTTTTGTCTTTGCTGCGTTTCATTCGTGCAGGCGCAAGACACTGGATTCCCGATGAAAGATGTCGGGAATGACCACTTAGAGGATTCAAGGGCATGGCTTGGTCCTCATCTTCCTCCTCCTTCTGTCATGCCCGACTCCGATCGGGCATCCAGCATTGTTCCTTTTTCCCCCGTTCTCCTTTCCGTCATCCCCGACCCTGATCGAGCATCCAGCGTCGTTCCTTTTCCTCGTCCCCTTCCGTCATCCCCGATCCTCGATTAAAAATGTCAAGGACAGGCCCCGATTGGGGATCCAGCATCTTTCCTTTTTCCTCTGTCCCCTTTCCGTCATCCCCGACTCCGATCGGGGATCCAGGGCCGTTGGTTTTTGTCTTTGCTGCGTTTCATTCGTACAGGCGAACGACACTGGATTCCCGATGAAAGATGTCGGGAATGACCACTTAAGGGATTCAGGGTCGTTGGTTTTTGTCTTTCTGCGTTTCATTCATGAAGGTGTAAGACACTGGATTCCCGTAAATTGCCTGGATCCCCGATCAAAGCCTGTCCTTGACGTTTGTAATCGAGGATCGAGGACAAGCGTCGGGAATGACCGCTTAGAGGGATCCAGGGTCTTTGTCTTGTCCTTTATGTCGAAAGGCTCAGGACCGTCGGAACTGGACCGCTGTAGCCAGAAGTCGAAAGGCCTGTCCTGAGTACAGTCGAAGGGCCTGTCCTGAGCATAGAATCGAAGGGTCCGCAAAAGCGTCAGGCAACACGCCGCGAACCTGAACGGCGGCCCCTTGGAATTTTGTAAACTTTTGTATGTTTTGTACAATTTGTAACATTTGTAAAAAATGGGACTTATATGCCTGAGTCATCACATCATGTTTTTTCATCGTGGAGAAGTGGGCTACAGTTATTGTCGAATTTGAAGATCATTATCGTTATTTTAATTATTGACTCACATTATGCTCAGGAGTATAATCCAGAAGAGCCTTTTCGGAGATTTTTTGCAAATTGGCCAATGTGTGTATGGCAACACCCACGAAATCAATTCCAATAAAGACATCCGCAATGCAACCGTCCACTCATGGACGCCCACCCGTGAAATCCTTCCCAGACCAGATCTCCAATACGCTTGAGAACGTTGCCGCATCAGTCTTGAGTACACTACCGAAGCAGGATCGCGAGTCGGTGTGTCTGAAGAATCAGAAATGATGTTGCTCTATATTTTTTTAATCCTAATAGGAGGGGACCAACATGTTTCCGGGAGGCAAGCAAATAAATGATGGTGGACTCGCTGAGAAGCTGAAGAAAGCTTCCAATAGGCCAATGACAAAAAAGGAAAGGAGAGAACAAATTATTTCATTCGTCTACTCTGGGCTGGGGAGCAAGGATAAGCGAACCAAAAAGGAGGTTGAGCAATCCCTTAAAGAACAGGGTCTTATATGATCCTCTTTGAGATTGTGGGGAGTGAGTCTCACCCGGCTTACCAAAGACTTAAAGATGGCAATATTCGCCGGCAATATGCTTTTCTGGAGTCGCTTGTCAATGCAGCACTAGACATCGAGCGCCCCATGATTTCAGCGACAACTATTAAGGCATTGAATTATCATGCGATTGCCTGCCTGCACATTAGTGCCGGCGAATACCGTCCGTGCCCATTAAAGGTCAATGGGTATGACCCTCCTGAACACTATCTTGTGCCAGAATTGATGAATTCTTTTGTTAATCAGGTCAACCGATATTGGAACGATTGCGATCGTTTACACTTTGGCTGCTTACTGTCTATGGAGATTGAATTATATTCATCCCTTTGTTAATGGAAATGGCCGGACGGCTCGCGTTCTTTGTCATTTTGTCGTTTGCCTTAAGTTGGGTGTATGGTTGTTAGGAAGGCCTATTCTACCTGAATTAATAGTTAAAGAGCGCGACAGATATGTGCAATTACTTAAAATGACGGATGTCGCTTTTGCGGAACAACGTGAAAATTATTTGTATGATTTATCGGTTTTTATTTATGAATTATTACAAAAACAGCTTCTTTCAATAGCTAAGCAACCTTAATTCTCTTCCCAATCAACTTCCGATACTGCAACCGTTTCCCGATCAAGTTATTCGCCACAAACGCCATTTCCTGGGCTCCGAACATGGACTGTAAAGGTTGAAGCCGATGAAGTCGCGGTGCGATTTCGCTCATTCTGGTCTGTATTCAGTCCTTCGACAGGCTTCCTTCGACTTCGCTTTCGCTACGCTCAGGACAGAAAGGCGCAGCATCACCGCAATGGTGGATGTGCTGTGGCTAATCAGGCCTCCACACGTTGCGCTCGATGAAGACAAAGGCGGCGATCCACAAAAAGGCGTCCCAGAAATCGAGGAGGGTGCCGAAGATTCCCCAATACCCCGCGGCGGTCAGAATAGCCGCGTAGAGCAGGGACTTGGCGTACAGGCTGGCGGTGGCGAACCGGGCCGGGAACAACCGTTTGACGCCCGGTCGCACGTCCAGCTCCAACAGGGCCACGATCAGGAGCCAGGCGCCGGAATTCACCACGTCCACCCAGGCCAGCCGCGTGGCCTGTGCCAGTGGGCCGGCTTCGGCCAGCGTCCTGGTTTGTTCGTTGATGAACAGGGCTCCGGTGAGCCCGGCGCAGTTGCCCGCGGTCAGGGCGCGGTATTCGTCGAGTTCAACGAGCAGGGCGAACTGCCGCATCGCCGGGGCGCAGACGTCCGCTACGCCCGCCGGCACGTACAGGGCAAACCCGAGCGCCTTGTCGAGATAGCCGGTAAAGGCATAGACGATGACCACGTAGCACAGGGCACGCAGGCCTCTGATGACGAGCCCGGCGGGGCGCCTCAGCACCTCCGCGGAAAGCTGGCAGGTTTCAAGTTCGAACAGCAGCAACAGGACCACCCATGCGGCGGTGTCGATGCTGGCCGCAAACCCTTCGATGATCCGCGCGAACGGCAGGCCCTCCCGGAAGACGTGGGAAGCGGCTTCCCAATCGTCCTTGAAGAACAACGCCACGTTGGCGACCAGGGCCGCGTAGACCAGATATTTGAAAACGGAAAACCCGTCGAACCTGTTCATCCGGAGCATCCGGTCACACCTCCTCTTGCCATCCCCGTCTGTGGTCAATCATTCATTCACAGGCTTCTTTCGACTTCGCTTCCTTCGCTTCCTTCGCTTCACTTCCTTCGCTTCGCTTCCTTCGACTTCGCTCAGGACAAGCAGGACAAGCAGGACAGGCAGGACAGGCAGGATAGGCAGGGCAGGCTCCGATCGGGGATCCAGCGTCTTTGCATTGTATTTGTACCCGCGGCCCAAGAAAGGGGCGATGAGATCGCGCGACTGCAGAAAATGGAGAAGAGGGCCCGGTCCGTAAAGAAGGAATGAAGAAACCGCACAAAACATGCTATAAAAGAGTGTTCAAATAAATCAAGACGAATCATCTGTGCGTGCACGTGAACGAAATGAGCGCAAATTTCCACACTGGGAAATTCGCGATGTTGGAGGAAGAAGATATTGGCTCGACGTCCGAGGCCGTCAAGGCTGGAAAGCTCGATATGTAAAAGAGGTTGACGCCGATGAGGTCACGGTGCGATTTTATCAGGAGATATACAACGAAATGGGAACACTCGTGGAAATCCACAACAAATATCCCGTTGATTATGGGCATCAAAAGGTCGAAGAATGAAAGACGTGATTACCCGCCAAACAGTCGTCGATAAGCTCGCTGCCTATTTGCATCACGAGCTTTCACTTTCCGGTCTCGTCGCGTGGGCGGAAACCGCTTTTATGGATGGTGAATTTGACACCAAGCATTTCGGAGTCATTCGGGATGTCGTCGCCCGAGTGGGGGTCGCCGACGTTCGAGCATTTGGCTTGACGTGGGAAGATTGCGAACGCCTGCTCCAGCGACTGGGCTATTCAGCCCATATCCGGATCGAAGCCGCCCGATAACGAATAGAGATCAATCCCACGGTTACAGTCCGGGAATGCCGCTTCCCCCCACCGGCTCGCCTGCGGACAGGCCCTTCGACAGGCTCAGGACAGGCCCTTGGCTCTCCGACTCCCCCTCAAGGGGGGAGTGATGAAGACTATCGTGCCAGGGGGAGGGCCAGGAGGGGAGAGGAGTCGGGCAGGAGACGGGTGATCGTGTTTGATGCGGATGCGGATTCGAGAAATTCGCTCACGGTGATGGTTCCGTTCTTGTTCGCGTCCGCACTGCCTGACAACGCGGCCAGGACGTCGGCTGGTTTGCCCGGCCCTTCCCCGTGACGTCTGCGAAGTTGGATAACAGGGGTTTGATTATCACGTGACAGACCGCTGATCCAACGCTCCGGAGAGGGTTCATCGGCAGAGGCGTCGTGTCCGGCCTTCTTCGCAACCGGAGTCGGCGTGTCGAGGATCAGCAGCGTCAACCGGTTTTCCAGTTTCCCCAAGAGGCGCTGGATCGTCCGCAGGGAGATCAGCCGGTTGTTCGATGCCTCCGGCGACCCTTCGTAAGGGATCAAATAGACCTCGCCGTTCTCCCCGTTCTCCACGGCCTGACCGGAAAAATAGACGACCAGCACGGATTCCTTCCCGATTCTCCGGCGGACCCAGGTGAGCAGCGTCTTGGCGATGTCTGCTTTTTCGGCATTGTTCCCGTGGAGGACGCGGATGTTCTGGTTGGGGAACAATCCGGTGCCTTGTAAGGTTTCCCGCACGGTCATCAGAAGACCCTCGGGCGTGCGATACGCCTCAGGCCAGGCGTCCTGATAGGTATCCATCCCGACGAGCATGGCCACGTACGCATTCTCGTCGCGTGGCTTTTTCTGCGTCCCGGACCTGCGGGATTGCGCGCCTGATTTACGGGTGTTGGGCTGGAGAGGCGCCACAATGCGGTGCGACCCGATGGGTGTCCCATCCTCGAGTTGCAGCGCGATCACCAACTCCGCTTTTTGCGCGGACAGGTTGGCCGGCATGCGGCCGCGAATTTCCGTCGTCCTGGTTTCTCCGGGCTGGAACGTGCCCAGGGAGATGGGAAGCGAGGTCATTTGCGAGAAAGCTTCGACCAGGGTCGTGTTTCCCGACACGTTGACATTGGCCGTGTTGACGACGGTGCTCCCGAGATTGGTGGCCTCGATCATCAGCACAATCGCTTCCCCGCCTTCGAGAATCAAATTGTCGTTGCCGTCTTTCAGCATCGTGCGAAAGGTAAAGAATGGCCGGGTTCCCGGTGCGGCGGGATCCGGGGCCGGAGCTGCCATCCGGGGTCTGGCTTGCGGTGCGACTTGGGTGAACGCCGGTTGGCGGTCCTGGGCCGTGAGCGGTGGTATGCTTCCGTCCCGGAGCAGTTGCGGGACCACCGCCACGAGTTGTTCGGCCATTTCCGCGGCTGCGCCGTTGATTTTGGCGTCGTATTGTCCGGTCGTGCAGGAGATGGATTGTCCGGTGAGTGCCGGCGCCCAGACCCTGACCTGGCCGTCGAAATTCAGGGGCATTTGTCCCAATGCCGCGCCGTTCTTATCGATAAACGCCGCTTGCAGTTTGAAGTTGAGGTAGGCCAGATAATTGTCTTCATCCGCCATCCGGTCGGCTTCCTGGAACGATTGATTGACCATGCTGATCTGGATAACCAGGTCACTCGGCCTGGTGGCCTGGACGGCTTCTCCGGTTCCTGCATAGGCTGTGACCGACTGAAAGGTTTCCTGCCCCAGGGTGAGAAAGTTCTGGACAATCGCCTCTCCCGTGTTCAGGGTATAGGGCAGGTCGCATGCCTGAATTTCGAGTGTCGCTTCCGTGACGCTCGGATCAAACGCATAGGCGACCGCAATGGGAATGGACGGCTCTTTGGGTTTTTCTTCTTCAAATCCCAGGCTGGGCAGGCTGATGTCCGGCATACTGATATCCGGCATGCTCACGTCCGGCATATATTGACAGCCTGAAAATAGGAGGATCGAAACGACAACAAGGAACCTCAGGCGGACACACGTTTTGAGATTCATGGCGTGTAACCTACCCGATGCCTTCAACGGTTTGCAACCTCGTCATGCCTCTTCGAGAGGGGCGCGGCTTGACCGGTTCCAGCCTCGCCGGCGAGAATCAATCAGGGCAGGACAACGACGCTGGCACAGCTACGAATACAAAAACAGCGACCCTGAATCCCCTAAGCTGTCATTCCCGATCCTCGATCGAGTCAAGGACAGGCCCTGATCGGGAATCCAGTGTCTTTATTCTTCACGAATGGAGGAAAAAGCAAAGATGCCGGATCCCCGATCGGAGTCGGATTGTATGTGTTCGGTAATTTGTTGACACGTTCAGTCAGTGAGTTGAGGAGGCACGATTCGTAAGACCACGCGCCAGGTTGTCATCCTGAGCTTGTCCCGAGCAACGCGAAGGACCTGCGAACGGATCTGCTGTTTTAGGCGTTCGACGGCTGCAACGACAAGATTCCTCGCTAGACCCGTTCACTTCGTTCAGGGCAAGCTCGGAATGACAATTCTGGGGTGA
>JAJDVY010000044.1 GCA_022825885.1 Nitrospirales bacterium
AAGACACTGGATCCCCGATCGGGGCCTGTCCTTGACGTTCTTAATCGAGGATCGAGGATGACGGAGAAAAAGACAAGGCTCTGGATCCTCGCGTACGCAAGGATGACAGAGAAAAAGCGCAAGGATGACAGAGAAAAAGCGTAAGGACGACGGAGAATAGCGTAAGAACGACCGCCTTTGTCTGTCATGCCCGGCTTGATCGGGCATCCAGGGTTGTTGTTATTCCGTCGTTTGTGTCGTTGGGGCGGTGGCATTCCTGCTCGGGGGCGGGGACATGCCTCATGCCGCCAGGAGAGGGAAGAAGCGCGATACGATCGCGCGGTGACACATAAGAAGAGACTGTCAACAGTCCTTGATCATTCCCCTACAATACATCGGGCATGAAGCCGAAACGAAAACCCTGTCAAGGACCGAACACAAAGAACCCGTGGCGTCACGTTCTCGGGCTAAATCCCCTCTACACTGAATTGACGCCACGTCTCAATGTCTGGTATCTATGCGCGCATAAATGTTTATATGTATATGCGTGGAAAAGCCCCATGACACGATGGAACCTCTCAATCTCTGAACAAACGGACCGGACGGTCCGCACGTTTCTTGCACGAACCGGCGGCAAGAAAGGCGATCTGTCTCTATTCGTCGATGAAGCCGTACGCCGCCGAGTGCTGGATCTTACCGTTCGTGGGATCAAGGACCGCAATGCCGGGCAAGACCAGCAGAAAATCCTCGATGTGATCGACGAGGAAGTGGATGCCGCGCGTGCGGGTCGTTCTTGATACCAACATCCTCATTGGTGCCCTTATCACCAAAGGCACCCCACCGGACAGGTTGTATCGGGCATGGCTGCGTGGAGAGGCCGAACTGGTAACGTCCACTGCGCAACTGGTCGAGATCGCCGATGTGCTCGCCCGGCCACGTCTGCAAAAATTTCTCGACGCCGATGAAGCGGCGTCCATTGTCGAGAACCTCGGCGCACGCGCTTATATCGTTGATGACTTGCCGGATGTGAACGTTTCCCCCGATGACCAGGACAACGCGATTTTGGCTTCGGCAATTGCCGGGAAAGCCGATTTGATCGTCTCAGGCGACAAGAAACACATGCTCGCGCTTGGAGAAGTAGAAGACATTCCAGTCGTAACGGCCCGAGAGGCCCTAGAGCGTCTGGGCGACGTATGAGGGCTGGGAAGAACCAACCTTCCTCGCAGGGAACCCTCCTCACTTGTCGCGTTTGAACTGCGTGGACCGAATCGGGGTTAGCACGTCAGATGTCCAGATCTCTGAACAGTTCCTCGGCGCTGCCGAAACGCTTGCCCTTGCCTTCGTGTAATTCCTTCATAGCTCTGACGGTAGTAGCGTTCGGCACTTGGACGGCGAATGGCAAGCGCTTCTCCTCCGCCACGCGCAGCAACAGCAGGCGAATGGCATCGGACACCGACAATCCCATGGCATGGAGCACTTCAGTAGCTCGTACTTTGGTATCGCTATCGATACGAGCACGTACGACTGTATCGGTCCTCATCGTGGGTGTCCTCCTGTAGATCTACGGGTAGCTACGATAATCAGCCACGTCAAGGGGCAAACAGGGGATGTATCCCTGGAACGTGACAAGACGTGGCTACTCACTTGACAAGCGGTCTACGGTTGGCGATAAATATTCGTATGGAGAATCCTGAGAAGCCATCGAGTCCCCTCATCGTAAAAGTAAAGAATGCGAAAACGGGTGAGATCCAAGACGGACATATCGTCAAGGTAGCCGAAGCTCGTGAGCCATTCGCGTACCTGAAGTTGGAGGATGGAACAGAGGTCACGATGCGAACAAATGTGGTCCAAATTTTTCGTTTGATCGACACGTGGGACGATAACGGTAATCCTTCCTACAACTTCGAAATATCCAGTACCATCACCGTCAACTCTCCTCCCGAACTGAAAAAGTCGGCATCGGAGGATTGAGTGTCCTTAAGTTTCCCCCTCTCCACCGCTAAAAAAAATCTGTCTTGCTCGACCCATGTTTCTGAGGTAGGACATGCTGCGGATTGGCATGATGATGTCGGGTCGCGTATTTTTCTATTCCATCCATCGACTGAACGCACGGTTTTCCTTGCAGGGCTTAATCCTTGGACGCAAGCCCCCCAACGCCACCGACTTCTGCCCGAGCAGCAGAATAGGTGTAAATTGGCGATTGACGAGCTTGTCAAGACGGCAGGGCAACCTCATTGGGATGGTGCCGGGGCCGACCCCGTCAACGACGCGACGCGCAAGGCGGCGTTCAAGGTCGTGGAGGAACTGCCTGGGGATGTGCCGATCCCCGACATTTCCGCAGATCCCCATGGCCACATCGAGTTTGATTGGCACCTCGACAATGGCACTATGTTTACGATTAGCATTGGAGGGACAGGGGATATTGCGATTTCCGGATTATGTGAAGGGGAAGGTAAGTTGACGGGTTTTCAGTGGGACAGGGAAGGAGATCTACACTTGCAATTACATAGTGGCTTGGAATGGTTGCGAAAAATGCAAAACCGATGACCGGACAAGAGGGGGGACTCTTCGCCAGATTCGGAATGGAGAAAGATAGAATTACAGCCAATAGAGTTCATCGCAAATTATTTGAGCCACGCAAAGACGGCACCCTGTCGGTCTACGCGATAGACGATCTCTCCCCCCCAGGAAATTCTTGCCGCCGGGGAACGAACCGCAAAACACAATCAAAAACCGCTGTACGGATGGGCGACTATTACCAGGATCATTGTCGAAGAAAAAGAACTTACGCTTCGCATCGACAATCATCCATATTGCAGGCATGCCACGATTGGCGGATGGCCTGAAGACCGGAGCGTGCGTCCGAGAAACAGCAATTCTTAGCATCTCGTTGTAATAAAGTCATGGCCGCGGATATCAGAGGGGAAAATTAGCGGTCTTCCTGCCCTGTTTCCCTCCCTCACCGTCACGTTCTCGGGCTAAGTCCCCTTTCCGGCTACTGTTGCAGGACGTCTAAGATCTGCTACAATCGAAAGTTTAGACGCGCTATGTCCTTGACCAGCGAGCGAAGGAGCAAACCATTGAGAATATGTGAGTCACCGGAACAAGAGGTGCGGGCGTGAATTCCGTTGAAACCAAGGCATTCTCCATCACCGATTACGAGTCGGTCCCGGCCGGGGAACTCTTTGAACGGACCCGGGCCGCCAGGCAGGCGCTCGGGGACCGGGTGCTGATCCTGGGACATAACTATCAGCGGGACGAAGTGATCGTCCACGCCGACCTGAGGGGGGATTCCCTGTTGCTGTCCAAGTTGGCCGCTGAACGGTCGCAACATCCCTACGTGGTCTTTTGCGGCGTCCATTTCATGGCGGAAACCGCGGATATTCTCAGCCGGTCGAACCAGACCGTCATCTTACCGGACCTGGCCGCGGGGTGTTCCATGGCGGACATGGCGGCCATCGAGCAGGTGGACCAGTGTTGGGAAGAACTCGGGCGCGTGCTCTCGGTGGAAAAAGAGGTCATGCCCGCGGTGTACGTGAACTCTGCCGCGGTCCTCAAGGCCTTTTGCGGGGAGCATGGCGGCATTACCTGTACGTCGTCCAATGCCAAGGCCGTCATGGAATGGTGCTGGGCCCGGCGGGAAAAAATCCTGTTCTTCCCGGATGAGCATCTCGGGCGAAACGTGGCCAATACCATGGGGATTCCGCGGGAGCGGATGATCGTCTGGGATCCGTACCTGCCATACGGGGGGAACACCAAAGAGGCGATCCGGCAAGCCGTCCTGATTTTATGGAAAGGCCATTGCAGCGTTCATCAGATGTTTCAACCCGCGCACGTGGAGTATTTCCGCAAGACCTATCCGGGCATTCGGGTCATCGTGCATCCGGAATGCCACGAGGACGTGGTCAACCAAGCCGACGTGGTGGGGTCCACCGAGCGCATTATCCGGACGGTCAAACAAGCGGAACCGGGGACCTTGTGGGCCGTGGGCACGGAGTTGAACCTGGTCAACCGGTTGAAAAACGAAGAAACCGACAAGCAGGTGTTTTTCCTGTCTCCCACCGTCTGCCGGTGCGCGACCATGTTCCGCATCGATGCCGCGCACCTGTGTTGGAGCATGGAGAATCTTGCGCAAGGCTGTGTGGTGAACCGGATTTCCGTGTCAATCGACGACAAGGTTCTGGCCCGGGTCGCGCTCGACCGAATGATGGCGGTCAGCTAACGAGCGGGCATGTCATGCGGGCTTGCCGCCTGCACCTCCAGAGATGAAAATAGTGCACCTCGCAGAAATCTGTCTGGATCCTCGCCTTTCCTTCCGTCATCCCCGACATCCTTAATCGGGGATCCAGTGTCTTTATTCTTGGTAAATGGAGGAAAAACCAAAGACACTGGATGCCCGATCGGGGTCGGGCATGACAGAAGGAGACGACAAAAAGTGTCAACGAATGAGCGAACACATGCAAGTATGACGGCCTCGGGCTCTTTTCATGCCCATGACAAAAAACCCCATGGACTATAAATCAACGCTCAATCTGCCCAGGACGGCGTTCCCCATGAAAGGGAACCTGCCGAATCGCGAGCCGGAGTTCGTGGCCCGGTGGACGAAGCAGCGGCTCTATGAACGCATTCAGGAATCCCGGGCGGGCAAACCGCTCTACGTCCTGCATGACGGCCCGCCGTACGCCAACGGCCACATTCACATCGGCCACGCGCTCAATAAAATTCTCAAGGACATCATCGTCAAGTCCCGCACCATGGAAGGCATGCAGGCGCCCTACGTGCCCGGATGGGACTGTCACGGGTTGCCCATCGAGCACCAGGTCACGAAGCAACTCGGCGAGAAGAAAAAGCAGATGAGCGCCGCGGACCTGCGTCGGCAATGCCGCGACTACGCGGACAAATTCTGGAACATCCAACGGGACGAGTTTCAACGGTTGGGTGTCCTGGGTGATTGGGACCACCCTTACCTCACGATGGATAAAGCCTACGAGGCGACGATCATCCGGGAGTTCGGAACATTCGTGGAGCAGGGCGGGGTGTATAAAGGCCTGAAACCGGTGTTGTGGTGCACGCAGGATCAGACCGCCCTGGCCGAGGCCGAAGTCGAATACATGGACCATACATCGCCCTCCATCTACGTGAAATTTCCGTTTGACGCGGCCTCCGGGGAACGGCTCGGTCTTGCCGGCCTCGAAGGCGTGGAAAAAGTCTCCATCGTCATTTGGACCACGACGCCCTGGACGCTTCCGGCGAATCAGGCTATCGCCATTCATCCCCAGATCGACTATGCGTTCGTCCGCGTTGGGAACGAAGTCCTCGTCATGGCGGAAAAGCTGGTCGAGAAGGTATGCCAGGAATGTGATTTGAAAGACCCTGAAATCATCGGTCGAAAAAAAGGCCATGACGGATTCGAGGCCCTTCGCTGTCAACGCCCCTTGGACAACGGGCTGTCGCCCATTCTGCTTGGTGACTTCGTGACGCTGGAACAGGGCACGGGGTGCGTGCATATCGCTCCGGGCCATGGGATGGACGACTATCTGCTGGCGATGAAATACAACGGGTCCGGTCAGCAGGGGCTCACGGAGCCCTTGCAGGTCAAGGTGCCGGTGGATGATTACGGGCGTTTTACCGATGAGGTCCAAGCGTTTGCCGGACAACACGTGTTCAAGGCCGACCCGGCGATCGTGGAACGTTTGAAGCAACTGGACGTGCTGCTCGGTCATGGAACATTGAACCATTCTTATCCCCATTGTTGGCGGTGCAAGAAGCCGGTGATTTTTCGCGCCACGCAACAATGGTTCGTGTCCATGGACACAGGCCGGTTACGCGAGCAGGCACTCGAAGAAATCGACCGCGTGCAATGGATTCCGGAGCGGGGCCGCGAGCGCATCTACGGCATGATCCAGAACCGGCCGGACTGGTGCTTGTCCCGTCAGCGGATTTGGGGCACGCCGATTCCCGGGTTCACCTGTGCGCAATGCCAAGCCCCGTTGATCGACCCGCAGATCATCGAGCGGATTGCGGGCCTGGTGAGCGAGCATGGCGCGGACGTGTGGTTCGAACGATCGGCGCAGGAACTCCTCCCGGCAGGTACAGTCTGCGAGCAATGCGGGGCCGCGGACTTCAACAAGGAACAGGATATCCTGGACGTATGGTTCGAGTCGGGGGTGAGTCATGCCGCGGTCGTGAAACGGCAGGGCGACGGCTGGTGGCCGGCGAGCCTGTATCTGGAAGGGTCGGACCAGCACCGGGGATGGTTCCACAGTGCGCTCCTGTCCTCCGTGACCACGGACGGACGGGCGCCGTATCGGGCCGTGCTGACCCACGGGTTCGTGGTGGACGGGCAGGGCAAGAAGATGTCCAAGTCGGCCGGCAACGTGGTGTCCCCGCAGGACGTGATCAAACAGCATGGCGCGGAAATCCTGCGGTTGTGGGTCGCGGCCCAGGATTACCAGGAGGACCTGCGCATCTCATCGCAGATCCTCACGCAATTGGTCGAGGCTTACCGGAAAATCCGGAATACGTGCCGGTATTTGCTCAGCAACGTTTATGACTTCGACCCGCACAATCCGGCACACCAGGTGGAGGTCTCCAGGTTGCCGGAATTGGACCGGTGGGCCCTGCTGCGGTTCAACAACCTCATCCGTCGCATCCGCACGGGCTACGAGACGTTCGATTTCCGGCAGATCGTCCACGAACTGGATTACTTCTGTTCCGTGGACATGAGCGCCACCTACCTGGATATTTTGAAAGACCGGCTCTACACCTTTCGACCCGACTCGCCCCTGCGACGGGGATCGCAAATGGTCCTGTTTCGCATCGTCACGGGACTGGCCCAACTCATGGCCCCCATCCTGAGCTTTACCGCGGAAGACGTGTGGGACGCCGTGCCGGGCAGGGACCCGTCGCCGGAAGACTCGGTCCACCTCTCCACGTTTCCCGAACCCGTGGCATTGCCCGATGAAGCGGAACTGGACGCCAACTGGAAACAGTTGCTGGCCATCCGCACCGTGGTCCTGTCGGCATTGGAAGAACAGCGGCGAGAAAAAGTCATCGGGTCTTCCTTGGAGGCTCGCGTGGTGCTGAACGTGATTCCCTCCTTGCGCCGGTTTCTTGAAGCCTATGAACATGAATTGCCCACGCTGTTCATCGTGTCCCAAGTGGTCGTCCATCCCACCGAAACCCCGTCCGGCGAGCAACGGTTGGTGAGCGATGACGCGTTGGGTATGAGCGTGAACGTCGTGAAGGCGGAGGGCGAAAAATGCGAGCGCTGCTGGAATTACCGTGACACCGTGGGCAGCGCCCCCGAGCATCCGACGCTCTGCGACCGGTGTCTCGAGGCCGTGACGTGAACCCCGGATCCCACCGGTGGATCCTTCTCCTTGGCGTCGGGTTCGTCATCATAGTCCTGGATCAAATCACCAAGACCCTCGTCATGCATACCATGCACTTGCACGAATCCATCCCCATCATCGCCGGGGTTTTCAACCTGACCTATATCCGGAATCCCGGCGCGGCCTTCGGCATATTCGCCACAACCAACAGCGCCTTCCGGCTCATCTTTTTCACCGGGACGTCCGTCTTCGCCCTGGCGTTGTTGGGGACGATTTTTTACCGCATGCACCCGGCGGACGTGTGGGGCCAACTCAGCGTCTCCGGCATTTTCGGCGGGGCGATCGGCAACCTGCTCGACCGGTTGCAATACGGTGAAGTCGTGGACTTTCTCGACTTTTACCTGGGCGGGTACCACTGGCCGGCCTTCAACGTGGCGGACAGCGCCATCAGCGTGGGCGTCGTCTCCCTGCTGATCCTGTTTGCCATGGACAACAAACGAGAACGTCCTGTCCCCGCCGCGCCGGCGGAAGCAGCGCCTCCGGACGACAAGGAGAAAAAGACACCTCATGATCTGTGATCGTTGTGAAGAAGTCACGGAAACCTACATGACCGAAGAACACGGCGAAATCTGCGAAGCCTGCCTGCAAGCCATCCAACAAGAAAACCGCCGCCAGTTCGGCCGAGCCCGCCCCCAAGGCCAGGACGGTTAACCCCAAGCAGCCGGAGTTCCCCCCCCCCCCCCCCCCACCGCCTCAGCCGTCGCCTGGCGGCTTGGCTTCTGCGACTCCCCCTCAAGGGGGGAGTGATGGGCCAGTGGATCATTGCGGAGTCATGCGCTACAATGTGGCCTCCCCGGAGTCCTGAATGAAAGCCCGGAATCCCAAACGAGAGATCACTCCCCCCTTGACGGGGAGTCGGCAAGGCAAGGGCGTTAGCCCGCAGGCGCGCTGGTGGGGGGAAATCAAACGCCAATACACCCAACAAACCCTCCAAAACGCCCAAACCCTCCGGGAAACCCGGACGGATGCCGAAGGCCTCCTTTGGCACTACCTGTGCGACAAACAACTCGACGGCTACAAGTTCCGCCGCCAACAGCCGATAGGCCCGTACATCGTCGATTTCGCCTGCATGCCTCAAAAACTGCTCATCGAACTCGACGGCGGCCAGCACGCAGAACAACATACCTACGACCAAAAACGTGACGCGTTCCTGCAAGAGCAGGGCTACACCATCCTGCGCTTCTGGAACAACGAAGTCTTCGAGCATTGTTTTGGAGTGTTGGAAAGCATTTATGCTGCCCTCCGAAATGACTCCCCCCCTCCGAAATGACTCCCCCCTTGAGGGGGAGTCGGCGAAACAAGGGCCAGCCCGCAGGTGAGCCGGTGGGGGGGGGCCGGTGGGGGGCGGTGAGTCGGGATGGTACCCCCCACCGCCTCAGCCTTCGCCTGGCGGCTTGGCTTCTGCGACTCCCCCTCAAGGGGGGAGTCATTGGATAGTGATCTCGTCCGTCTCTAAGGCTAGGACAAGTAAGAACGAACCCTCGGAGTTCTGAATGAAGGCACGGAAATCAAAAAAACCCATAGGGGGCACGGCAACCAAGCCCGCTGGAAACGGTGCGACGACCGGCTATGAAGCCGAGTTGTGGCGCATGGCCGATACCCTGCGCGGTTCGATGGATGCCGCCGAGTACAAGCACGTTGTCCTCGGCCTCATCTTTCTCAAATACATCTCGGATGCCTTCGAGGAAATGCACACCCGCCTCGAAAGTGAGCAGACACAGGGTGCCGACCCCGAGGACCCGGACGAGTACCGCGCAGAGAACGTCTTCTGGGTGACGCCGGAGGCTCGCTGGACACATCTGAAAGGCCAGGCAAAACAGCCGACCATCGGCCAACTCGTCGATGACGCAATGACCGGCGTCGAGTGTGACAACCCGGCGCTCAAGGACGTGCTGCCCAAGAACTACGCTCGCCCCGCACTGGACAAGCAGCGGCTCGGGCAACTCATCGACATGATCAGCAACGTCAGGGTAGGCGATGCAGATGCCCGGTCCAAAGACGTCCTCGGCCGGGTCTACGAATACTTCCTGTCGCAATTCGCCAGTGCCGAAGGCAAGAAAGGTGGTGAGTTCTACACCCCGCGTTGCGTGGTCAAGCTCCTGGTCGAGATGCTGGAACCCTATCAGGGTCGTGTCTACGATCCCTGTTGTGGCTCGTCCGGCATGTTCGTGCAGTCGGTGGAATTCATCCGCGCGCACGCCACGGGCAATGGAAATGGACGAAAAGTGACAAAAGGCACCAAGGCCGACATCTCCATCTACGGCCAGGAGTCGAATCACACGACGTGGCGGCTTGCCAAGATGAACCTCGCCATCCGGGGGATCGAGGGGCAAATCGCTCACGGCGACAGTTTCCACAATGATCACCATCCCGACCTCAGAGCCGACTTCATCCTCGCCAATCCGCCGTTCAACGTCTCCGATTGGGGCGGCGACCGGCTGATTGACGACAAACGCTGGAAATACGGCACGCCGCCCAAGGGCAACGCCAACTTCGCCTGGGTGCAACACATGGTCCATCACCTGGCGCCCAAGGGCATGGCCGGGTTCGTGCTCGCCAACGGTTCGATGTCGTCCAACCAGTCAGGCGAGGGCGAAATCAGGAAAAATCTGATCGAGACGGACCTCGTGGACTGCATGGTCGCGCTGCCGGGCCAACTCTTCTATTCAACCCAGATTCCCGCCTGTCTGTGGTTTCTTGCCCGAGATCGGCGCGTGCAGCCCTCTCCCCCTAGGAGAGGGACAGGGGTGAGGGGGAACGGATTCCGTAACCGGCGCGGCGAAATCCTTTTCATCGACGCCCGCAAACTGGGTCGCATGGTCGACCGCACCCACCGCGAACTGACCGACGAAGACGTCGCCCGCATCGCCAACACCTACCACGCTTGGCGCAATAAACTCCCTCTCCCTCAGGGAGAGGGCAGGGGTGAGGGGGAAAATTTCTACACCGACGTCCCCGGTTTCTGCAAAAGCGCCACGCTCGAAGAAGTCCGCAAGCACGGCCACGTCCTCACCCCAGGCCGCTATGTCGGCGCCGAAGCCCAAGAAGAAGACAGCGAACCCTTCCAAGATAAAATGAAACGCCTCACCGCCCAGCTTTACGAACAGCAAGCCGAGGCCGCAAAATTGGACATGGCTATCAAGGAGAACCTGAAGTCACTAGGATTTGGAGATCAGCAATGACTTACAGCGACGAAGATATCACGCACCAATTGCGTCTGGGTGAGGACAGCCGTTGGGAATTCAAACAGATCGAGTTTGCTGGAAACCAACCGAAGAGTCCAAGCCGCAATGATTTGGCCGACGAGATCGCGGCATTCGCCAATTCGGATGGCGGAGTGTTGCTTTGTGGCGTGACTGAGAGTGGCGACGTTCAGGATCTGTCGCGCGAACAGATGGACGAACTGGAGCGCCTTCTAGTGGACATCTGCACCGACTCGATCAAGCCCTCCGTCCGCCCTATCATCCTTCGTCGGATCATAAATGAACGTGCGCTTTTACTGGTGGAAATCCCGCAAGGCCACGCTCAACACGATAGCCCAGGAGGTAGCTACCACCGGGTCGGCAGCTCAAAGCGCAAGATGACGAGCGACGAACGGCTCCGCTTGGCGCAACAACGCAGCCAGGCGCGTTTTCTATGGTTCGACAAACAAGCCGTTCCGGATACCGGATTCGGAACGCTGGACGAATCGCTATGGAAGCCTCTGCTGAGCGCCGAGGGTGCTATTGATCCCCAGTCGGCACTGGAAAAGATGGGCTTGTTGTCCAGAGGCGAGAACAGTGTCAGGCGGGCTACCGTTGCTGGCGTGCTGCTGTGCAGCCTAGCCCCTGAGGAATGGCTGCCGAACGCCTGTATCACGGCCACCTGCTATCGAGGCAAAGACCGCACCACGGGTCAGCTTGATGCGCAGACCATCGGTGGCCCGTTAAAAAAACAGATCGCCGAAGCGGTGGTATTTGCGGTACGGAACATGCGCGTTGCGGCGCATAAGACGCCGGCCCGCGCGGACCTACCCCAGTATAGTGAAGAAGCACTGTTCGAGGCTGTCGTCAATGCCGTGGCGCATCGTGACTATTCGATTCGAGGCAGCAGGATCCGCCTCTCGATGTTTGAGGACCGGATCGAGATTCAATCACCCGGTTCACTACCGAATAACCTGACCGTGGAGGATATGCCGCACAGGCAGGCGACGCGGAACGAGTTGCTGACCTTGTTGCTTGGCCGAGTTCCCGCATCAGGGATCAAGGGTGCCGGTGGGCGATTGTTCATCATGGAACGGCGGGGTGACGGTGTTCCGATCATGAGGCGGGAAACCCAGGAACTCAGCGGTCGGTTCCCCGAGTTTCGACTGATTGCGGATTCCGAACTCTGCGTGACCATCCCAGCGGCATCGCTGGAATCGACTCCCGCACGCGCCGTTGTCACCGTGCGGTCAGCCAGTCGACCCTTGCCGGGTGTCGACCTCCTGCTTCTATTTCCAAACAAGACCTGGAAGCAGATGTCTACAGATGAGAATGGTGAGGCGAGCCTTGACTTGCACACCACACACCTGCCCATGACGGTTTTCGCTGCTACCTCAGGATATACCGCACATCTGGAACGAGAGTGGATACCAAGCAGGAGGGCGCTTGCAATAGAACTTGAAGCCCTGCCTGAAGGCGGTGCCGTCATCTTTCCTGAGGCAACTGGTACCCTTCCCGGACTCAAAGGCAGGCTGAATCCGATCCGTGACACTCATGACCGGACCTACCTCTATGCCTCCAATGTCGCCATCAACGAGGGGCAACAACAACCGGTTCATTTCCTTCCCGGTGAAGACCTGCGCATGACGGACGCCGAGGGAAGTGAACTGCTCGTGCGCATCGTCGATATTGTGGGCCGGTCGGCGCTGCTGGAACATCGCCCGTATCACGAAGGAAACAACACATGACTGTCAGTGAGGTGATCAAGTTGCTTCAAGAATATCCCGCCAGCCTGCGCGTGGTGGTGAACGGCTATGAAGAGGGTTATGACGACCTGTCACCTGAGCAGATCTCCATAGCGAAGATCAGTCTGAGCACGGGGAAACATCATTGGGAAGGGCAGCATGGAGACCCGTGCCGTCAGGTGGAAGAGACCTCTGAGACAACCAAGATCGAGGAGGCTTTGGTTCTACGTCGTGTGTCCAATTGATGGAAAGGAATCCAAAAGCAGACCATGATTGATTACGACAACTTTCAAAAGTCGCTAAAGCGTCTTGAGCAGCAATACAAAAACTATCGGGCACTTGACGAATCTCTGCCCGATGTGACTCAGGAAGCCATCGCCGAATCGGTTATTCAGCGTTTCGAGACCTGCTACGACTGTCTGTGGAAGGTGTTGAAACGATACCTGATCGAAAAACTGGGCCTTGCGGATGTGCCCAACAGCCCCAAGCCTCTTTTCAGGCTGGCCTCCGAGAACGATCTGTTCGCCTCGCCTCTGGAAGAATGGTTGCGTTACGCCGACGCCCGCGTCAATACAGCCCATGACTACAGCGGCGAAAAAGCGCAAGCCTGCTTGGAACTCATGGGCGACTTCATCCACGACGCCATCAACCTCTACCAGACCATGAGTGGGGAAGCATGGGAGTAGACCAGCCCATCGACGTTACTGCCGACCAGCGAAAAACTCTTCTGGCACTGCTCAAACGACACCTGCCGAACACCACAGCTTGGGCCTACGGCTCCCGCGTCAAGTGGACCGCACGCCCACAATCCGACCTCGATCTGGTGGTATTCACCAAGCCAGAACAGGAACGTAACGTTTCCGAGCTCAGAGAAGCATTCGAAGAAAGCAACCTACCCTTTCGGGTAGACCTGTTCGTTTGGGACACCGTGCCCGAACAATTCCGAAAGCAGATTGAGGCCGAGCATGCGGTGTTGGTGGAGAGAGAAGTGGGGTCGTTTGAGAAGATACTTTTGGGTGCGCCGGGAAACTGGATTGAAGCTACAATCGACGACATCATAGCATCTTCACGGAATGCTATCGTAGGAGGTCCATTCGGTTCCAACCTTGTTTCGCGCGATTACGTTCCTGAAGGTGTGCCAGTAATTCGAGGACAGAACATGGGCAATCGCTGGGTCGCTGGAGACTTTGTGTTCGTCACTCAACAGAAGGCCAAATCTCTCGAAGCTAACCTTGCTCGACCAGGAGACATCGTTCTGACGCAGCGTGGAACCCTTGGTCAGGTGAGTCTTGTTCCACTGGCACCGTTCGACCGCTACTTGGTGTCTCAAAGTCAGATGAAAATTACGGTCAATCGGGAAATTGCGGATCCCCTATTTTTCTATTACGTGTTGTCATCTGTAGAACAACAGGACTATGTTCGCCAGAACGCCATTCAAACTGGGGTCCCACACACCAATCTCGGCATCCTTCGGTCAACCCCCGTACCGGTCCCCTCGTTGGACGAACAACGCGCCATCGCCCACATCCTCGGCACGCTCGACGACAAAATCGAACTCAACCGGCGCATGAACGAGACGCTGGAGGCCATGGCTCGGGCACTGTTCAAATCCTGGTTCATCGACTTCGACCCCGTCCGCGCCAAAGCCGTCCTCCGCAATCACTCCCCCCTTGAGCGGGAACTGCCAAATGCCCCCTCCGCAATCACTCCCCCCTTGAGGGGGAGTCGGCGAAACAAGGGTGTCAGCCCGCAGATGAGCCGGTGGGGGGATAAGAGAGGATCGAAAGCCGCCAGTCTTTCGGGAAGAGGGCACCCCCCACCGCATCAGCCTTCGCCTGTCGGCTCGGCTTCTGCGACTCCCCCTCAAGGGGGGAGTGATTGGACAGTCGAACGCGCCCGTGCCTACCTCGACAACATGGACGAAGAAATAGCCGCCCTCTTCCCCGACCGCCTCGTCGACTCCGAACTAGGGCCAATCCCGGAGGGGTGGGAGGTTTCCACTATTGGCCAGGAAGTCGATGTCGTGGGCGGATCGACTCCAAGCACGAAAGACGCAGTTTTCTGGAATGGCACAATAAATTGGGCAACGCCTAAGGATTTGTCTTCCCTTGAATCGCCAGTATTGGTTGAAACATCTCGAAAGATTACAAAAAAAGGTCTCAACAAGATTAGTTCTGGATTGTTGCCACAGGGGACTGTCTTGTTGTCATCGCGCGCGCCGATAGGTTATCTCGCAATATCGGACGTGCCGGTAGCGATCAACCAAGGCTTCATTGCGATGAAATGCCAGAAACGGTTATCCGCCCACTACGTCTGGCTTTGGACAGCCGCAAACATGGCGGCCATTCTTGAGAACGCGAACGGTTCCACCTTTCAAGAAATCAGCAAGAGTAATTTTCGTCCGCTACGTGTGATTGTGCCGCATGTGTCGGTCGGGAAAACCTATGATAAATTGATGCAACGACTCTACGACCGCATCGTCAAAAATGAACGACAATCCCGCTCCCTCGCTAATCTGCGCGATATACTACTGCCAAATCTCATCTCCGGCAAATTGCGAACATCTCACGTTTCCATGGGAATAATTCAATAATGACAAAGCAACAAATTCCTACGTCAAGTCATAACCGTCAATACAAGATGACCGTTGCCGGGCAACTTTTCAAGCATCTTGGTTTACAGATGTATTCCGGCGCAGTTCCCGCGATTTCTGAACTCATCTCAAATGCTTACGACGCCATGGCGAGAAACGTATGGATCACCATTCCCACCGGAGGTGCGCTCACGCACAACGACGTGATCGTAGTCAGGGATGATGGCCATGGAATGAGTTATGATGAATGCAACTCTCTTTATCTATCCGTAGGGCGAGACCGCCGCTCACATGAAAATGAGTGGACCAAGGAGTACAACGGCTTGGGTTCACGAAAAGTCCAGGGCAGAAAAGGTATCGGCAAGCTTGCTGGATTCGGCATTGCTAATTTGATCGAACTCCGAACCATCAAGAACGAGCATGTCTCACATTTCAGGATGGATTATGACCAGTTAACCAAGAGTTCAAAATTTACAGATACAGAGGGATATAAACCCGACCCGTTTCCTGACGACGGGATGAGCACGGCAGAAAGGCCCAGCACAACGATAACTTTGTCCCGTCTAAAAATACAACGTTCTATCAACGAAGGCCAATTCAAAAAGAGTATCGCCAGAAGATTGCTGGTAATTGATGAAAACTTTTCAGTCCACGTAAACGGCACACCAGTATCAAGACAAGAGATTCCGTTTCAATTTCGGTTTCCAGAAAATGTCGGCGCATGGGAGACGGCAGAGCTTGAGAATGGGCAGCAGTTCCAATGGTGGGCGGGTTTTTGCAAGGATACAATCCCGGATGAAGAACAACGCGGTTTTGTGGTTTACGTGCGCCGCAAGTTGGCCCAGACGCCGTGGCTTTTCGATCTTAGTGGCGGCGTGTGGGGCCAGCATGGGATGCAGTACCTCACGGGCGAGATTCAGGCGGAATTCCTTGACGAAAGCGTGGACTTAATCGCCACTGATAGAGCCACTGTTCGTTGGGAAGATCCTATCGCCGCACCTTTAAAGGAATGGGGACGCAAGAAGATCAAAGAATTGCTAGAAAAGTGGATTGATAACAGGCGCGAAGCGAAGACCAAGAGTCCCAAGATAAAATTGTTCATAGAGCAGGCGGCGAAGCTTCCCGCAAATGAACGCAAAATTTTCAAGACGGTCGTTAATCGCATTTGTGATATTCCTCAACTCGACAAAGACAAAGCGGGTAGGGATATTGCAGACGATCTCGTCGAGTTTGCCTTTAACGCGATGACGAATCGAAGTTTCCTCGATACGATAAAAAGATTAAATGCGGCTTCTGCGGTCGATGTTGCCCATTTCGAGGAAGTCCTTTCTGAATGGGACATCATTGAAGCTGTAAACACTGCACATCTCGTCAAAGGCCGCGTGGAGATCATCCAGAAGTTCGCGCAAATGATCAAGGGTCGCGTTCCAGAGAAACCGGACATGCAAAACTATGTCCGTGACCATCCATGGTTAATCGACCCGAAGTGGACTGCTCTCGTTCACGAAAAATCGCTTGATAGGCTAATCATGGAAAAGTTCGGTATAGAGAAGACTGGCCAAGCGGATGGAAAGCGTCGGGTCGATTTCTTTTGCCTTGGCGACAAGTATAAAACCGTTCATATAGTTGAAACAAAACGCCCTAGAATGACTATAGGCAGAACCGAGCTTGACCAGTTGCGTGACTACGTATTGTTTCTGAAAACGAAGCTTCAAGAAGAGGCTAACGAGGAACACCGTAGAACTACAGTACGAGGGTTATTGATCGCTGACGATGTTCGAAGTGAAGATCATATGCACGCGGAGGCGCATCAGAATGCTGGGACATTCGAAATTCGTTCATGGAATAGTCTGCTGACCTCGACTGAAACACTGCACGAGGAGTTTCTTAATGTGGTGAAAACACGTGCTCCGGCTGATGATCCAAGAATGAAAAGCTTATCATTAGATTTTTTTGGAGAAAGAGATGCGCAAAATGAAAATCAAAGCTGAAAAATGAAAACCAAGAAACCTTTAGCAATAGATCTATTCGCCGGTTGCGGTGGCCTGACCAGAGGCTTACGCGACGCGGGTTTCGATGTTGCGGCGGCGGTAGAAATCGATCCCATCGCAGCACGGACGTATAGATGGAACAACAGACGAACGAGGTTGCTGGAAAAGGATGTCCGCGACGTATCCGTGACGGAACTCATACGGGCAGCGGACAGTGACCAAATTTCGCTCCTGGCGGGTTGTGCGCCTTGCCAGGGATTTTGTTCTCTAACGAGCAAGTACCAAAAATTCGATCCACGAAATGAGCTCCTCCTTGTAATGGCTAAGATTATCGAAGGGGTTCTTCCTCGTGCGATAATGATGGAAAACGTTCCCGGTGTGGTCAATCGGGGCAAGCCGATTTTTGATGAATTTCTCAAGGTCATTTCCGATCTTGGATACCGATATACGTGGCGCATTGAGCAGATGGCCAATTACGGCGTTCCTCAGTCACGTCGGCGGCTGGTACTCTTGGCCGGGCTCGGATTCGAGGTTCCCTTTCCTAAACAAACTCATGTCCAATCCCCAGAGGACGGAACCAGCCTTCGGGCATGGAGTACCGTAAGGGAAACAATCAGTCACATGGGCGCGCCTGTTACGCTCAAGACGGCGCTCCGCAATGGAGGGCCAGAGACGTATGACTGGCACGTTGTTCGCAATCTTCAACCGCAAGTGAAGGCGCGACTACAAGCGGCCAACCCCGGAAAAACATGGTTAGCGATCGACGAGTCCGTGCGTCCTTTCTGCCATCGAAACGGATACAAAGGTTTCACGAACGTCTATTGCAGAATGCCGTGGGATCATGCTTCTCCTACGATTACGGGTGGCTGCACTACATCTAGCAAAGGACGATTCGGACACCCGGATAAACGCCGATATACGATATCCGTCCGTGAAGCGGCTCTGCTTCAAACGTTTCCAGAAAATTACCGCTTCATGACGGACCAGATGGATGCCGTGTGTAACCTCATAGGTAACGCAGTCCCACCGCGTTACGCCAAGTTGGCCGCCCGAAAGGTCTTGGCCGCGTTAAACAAACGTGCCCATCAGAAATTCGGCGAAATCCGATGAGTGCGTGGCCTGGTGATGCCCGGAGGGAACTTACGACTTTTGGCAGGTTGCGGCGGGGGGAGCTTATGTCTCGCGTCCGCAGCACAGGAAATCAGACGACTGAGAAGAAACTCGCGTTTTTGCTGAGAAAGGTAGGACTAACTGGCTGGCGTAGACACCAACCGCTTCCCGGTCAGCCTGATTTCGTATGGCCGAAGGTGAAGGTCGCCGTTTTCGTCGATGGATGTTTTTGGCATGGGCACAACTGCGGAAAAAACGTTACGCCAAAGACGAATGCGAAGGCGTGGAGAGACAAGATAGAGCGCAACCGAGCCAGAGATCAGCGAGTTGCCCGCAGCCTTAGACGGCTCGGGTGGAAGGTTATCCGCATCTGGGAGTGCCGTCTGACCAAGGAACCTAACCGCTGTGTTCGGAGAATACAATTTAAGTTAGAAGAAAGGTGCTAAGCGAGACCGCTTTGCACACGAGTTTCGCAGTCTTATTGCACACACTGTCCCGATGCTGGTGTTGGGAGATGTGGTGGTGGGTGGGAGCGTACATCGTCAAAATGATACAAGTAATCTTGAAGGAGTATTGAACTATGGCTATGAAACGGGCTTTCATTAGTTTTGACTTCGATCACGATGAAGAACTCAGGGATGCTTTGGTAGGTCAGGCGAAGAATCCTGATTCACCATTTAATATCGCAAACTGGTCGGTGCAGGAAGCCTTCACTGGCAATTGGAAAGAGAAGGTTCGGGGTCGCATACGTAGAACAGACCTTACTATCGTCATCTGCGGGGAGCATACACATAGCGCAAGAGGCGTGGCGGCTGAGTTGACGATCACTCGTGAGGAGGGAAACCCTTATTTCCTGTTAAAGGGGCGCCGCAATAGGACTTGCACCAAGCCTGCTATGGCACGTGGTTCGGATAAGATCTACAGTTGGACTTGGGAGAACTTGAAAAAACTGATCGCCGGAGAAAGATAATCCATGTCAGACCAGTTGGACAAACGCCTAGTTCATTACACCAAAGAAACCTATGATGGACCCTTCAGCACAGACCTTCTAGAGCAGTACAAGCTGTACGTACAGTCTGTTGATAACGTCAGCACACGGCGCGTTTCTTCCAATCGTTACCTCCTAACAGTAAACGTTGCACTCGTTGCTTCGTATGGCTTCCAATCAGCGAGTTCGGGACTGACAATATGGATAATCCCTATTGCTGTTGCTGGACTCACTATTTCCTTTCTTATGTGGAATATCATCAAATCGCACCGTGACTTGAATGCTGTAAAGTTCAAAGTGATCCATGAGCTTGAGCAGTATCTGCCTGCAGCACTCTATGATTACGAATGGCAGTTGGCGCAAGAGGGGCGAGGAAAGATCTACCGGTCTGTATCTCAGGTCGAATTGTGGATTCCTGCTGTGTTCCTTGTACTGCATAGTATAGCTCTCGCATCAGTCATTCTTTGCATGATCCCTGGTATACCGTATTAGTCAATATAATCACCCCACCGAAGCCAATTTCAAACAGGCTGTCTTGGCCGTGACACTGCACAAGGGTTTGGCATCGGCTGCGGAACTCGGTATAGCTAGTATCCCTTACGCTGGCTTGGGAAACTAGACTTTTTAATTTGCAGACGGTCACCCTTTCGTATAGCCGTATCTGAACATTGCATTTGAAAGTTTCGATTAGTTGAGTATAAAACTTGCGATAAGTTGGCCTACAAGGTTGCGATTTACTGGTGCGGGAAAGCAATTTGATCGCTAGAGGCTGTCTAGGGACTCTCCCTGTCCGTAGGGAAGATGTGCGGTCGAATTTCGAGTTGGGATGACGAGAAAGATCAGCCATGAGCATTGATATCGTTCGAGGTGCCAGCAGCAAACCTGTAGCTAGTCGAGCGTTGGACAGCCTCATGTCAACTTTGATCGACTTGTCCGGACAGTTGTTTATCGGGTACCCCATCATCGCTACGCCCGAAGGACGACATCCGATCGACGCTCTCTTGATAACTCCCGACAGGGGAATCGTCATATTCGATCTTATCGAAGGAACTGATGCTGGCGACTACGGACTACGTCAGGACGATTCGGCGAATAAGCTCGAAGCCCGGCTTAAGACCCATCGTGAACTGATGAAGGGTAGGAATCTCCGCATCGAGATTCATACGATTTCATTTGCGCCGGGAATCAGTAATCCAAGCTCGCAAACTCAAGACGATTATCCGCTCGTGAACTCCTCGTCACTGTTGCAGGAGCTAAAAAAGTTCACATGGAAGGAGTCAGATGAAGAGGTATATGAAAAAACCTTATCGGTAATTCAGAGCATATCTACAATTCGCAAGGCCGGAACAAAAAGAACGATCACGCAAGAAGACTCTCGGGGCGGCAAACTGAAAAGGCTGGAGGACTCGATCGCCACGCTGGACAGTATGCAAAATAAAGCCGTTATCGAAACCGTTGAAGGGGTGCAACGTATTCGCGGTCTGGCAGGTTCTGGCAAGACCATCGTCCTTGCGCTGAAGGCGGCCTACTTGCATGCGCAACATCCCGAGTGGCGTATCGGCGTTACATTCAACACCCGTTCTCTCAAAGGGCATTTCCGTCGCCTGATCGATAAGTTTACCCTTGAACAGACGGGTGAGGAACCGGACTGGGAAAACTTGCGGATTATCCACGCATGGGGGGCTCCAGGTGGAGGAGACCGTGACGGCATCTATCATCAGTTTTGTCGTGCCCACGATATTGTGCATTTCGATTTTACTGCGGCGAGAAACCGATTCGGTCGGGGAAGAGCGTTTGCCGGTGCGTGCGAAGATGCGCTTGGTCGGGTCCATGAGAGCAAAGCACTCTACGACGTACTCCTCGTAGACGAGGCACAGGATTTTCTCCGGCTTTCCTGCGGCTTTGTTACGAATTGTTGGACGATTCCAAAAGACTGGTATACGCCTACGATGAGTTGCAGAGCCTCTCTGAAGAATCCCTTCCCTCTCCAGAAGAAATTTTCGGGAAGAAAGCCGACGGGTCTTCCAAAGTGCAATTCGACAATACACAGAGTAACGGACCGCAACGTGACATCATTCTAGCAAAATGCTACCGCAATTCACGTCCCGTTTTGGTAACGGCTCATGCGCTGGGATTTGGAATATATCGGGAAGCCCAGCGGTCAAGTGAGATAGGCCTTATCCAAATGTTTGACCATCCACAGCTATGGGAAGAGATCGGTTATCGACCACAAGATGGAGAGTTGAAGGAAGGCTCCTCCATAACACTTTACAGAACAGAAGAGACGAGCCCGAAATTTCTCGAAGACCATTCGGATATAGACGACCTGATCCAGTTTATTATCTTTGACAGCCAGGAGAAACAAATCCGTTGGCTGACAGAGGCGATCAAGAGAAATCTGGAGGAAGATGAACTGCGACAAGACGACATTGTTGTCATCAATCCTGATCCGCTCACGACTCGACGAAGTGTTGGGCCGATACGCAGCCGTTTGCTGGAGATGGGCATTCAGTGTCATCTTGTCGGAATCGACACTGATCGGGATATCTTCTTTAAGCCAGGCATAGCTTCCGTGCCTTTTACCGGAGTCCATCGCGCCAAAGGCAATGAGGCCGGGATGATCTACATTATCAATGCTCAAGATTGTCACTCAACGGCCCGGAATCTGGCAAGCATCCGCAATCGACTTTTCACGGCCATCACCAGGAGTAAAGCGTGGATTCGTGTGCTTGGTGTTGGCGGTGACATGGAAGAACTTCAAAAAGAGTACGTAAAGCTCAAAGGGCAAAACTTCGAACTACGATTTACTTACCCAACAGAAGCGCAACGCGAGCAATTGCGGATTGTTCATCGAGACGTGACGACAGCAGAGCACAAACGGCTAGCAAGTGGCCAGACAGTGAAAGATCTTATCGAAAATCTCGAATCTGGCAGCGTCCACCTCGAAGACCTGGACAAAAAAATGGTTGATAGATTGAAAGCGGTCTTGAGGGAGGAGTAACGCCCATGCCGACCCCTCGTCAAATTGAAAAGCAAATCAATAAACTTATCAGATACTTGGTAGAGACAGGTCTTGCCGACGATCAGAATTCCGCGTTCCAACGTTCAGGCAGAGGTTCTCTCGTAGAGGTCACTTTTAACAAAGCTGAGCATGTGTCAGTTGCCTTGAAAGATCGTTCCTATAACGAGATTTACCAGCATCTTGTTCGAGAGCGCGCATACAACGTCAAAATGCTTGACGGTGCATTGATGCAGATGATGTACGTTTTTGCCGGTGGAACGCTTCAACGTCACCGACTCGCGTTTTTCTCTGCACCTCACCTCGAAGAGTTCCAAAACAACCCGGAGATCTACCTCAATGACGAAACCTATGCTGACGTGATCGCCAGAAACGTCGTTCCGTTTCCAGTACGTTTTGATTACGATGCTCGGGATGGCTACTACCGGGAGTTAGTACATCCCAAGTCACATCTCTCGCTGGGACAATACGAGAACTGTCGAATTCCGGTAACAGCTCCAATGACACCGTTCTGGTTTATTGACTTCATTCTCAGAAATTTCTACGACACCGCGGAAGAGCGATATACTGACAAACTCTCTGCTCAAGGCAGTTCGTTTGCCGAGTCGATATTTCCCACCGAGCGAAGCATCGTTCACATAGCGGTCCCGGCATGAGCAGCCCAACTAACCGTGAACAAGTCCGCCTCCCGCTTAGCTAAAAGAGTTGGGCTGGACCGAGAGATATTTCCTTTCAACGATCGGCATCAAACCTTTCAGATAGCCGTACCTAACCCTTGTAGTCAGCCGACCTGCGCACTCTTGATTAGTAGCCAACATGCTCCGTGTTGGACTATTATGAACCGATTTGAGGGCATTTGAGGGCATATGACAGTGAAACATGCCAAGCCTAACCGGAAGGGGACCGTAGCCGTGGTCAATCCGTGGGAGACGCCGTGACCCGTATCACCGAATCCGTGGTCGAAGACGCCGCGCTTGACTGGCTGCATGGCCTTGGCTGGAGCATTGCGCGCGGGCCTGACGTTGCGCCCGACACATCTGCTGCCGAGCGTGCCGACTATGGGCAGGTGGTTCTGTGTCGGCGGCTGCGTGATGCTCTGGCTCAACTGAATCCCGATCTGCCTGCCGAGGCGATTGAGGATGCCTTCCGCAAGCTGAACCGGCTGGAAGGGACGTCGCTGGAAACTCGCAACCGGACTTTCCATCGTTTGCTGGTGGAGGGCGTGACAGTCGAGTATCGTGCTGATAACGGCACCATCCGCGGGGCACAGGCCCGGGTGATCGACTTCGACGTTCCCGCCAATAACGACTGGCTGGCGGTCAACCAGTTCACGGTCGTCGAAAGCAATCACGAACGTCGCCCGGATATCGTGCTGTTCGTCAATGGCCTGCCGCTTGGGGTGATTGAACTCAAAAATCCGGCTGACGAGGATGCCACCGTTTGGACCGCGTGGCAGCAACTCCAAACCTACAAAGCCGAATTGCCCTCACTGTTCGCCATGAACGCGGCCTTGATGGTCTCAGACGGGGTGCAGGCGCGCATCGGCACACTCACTGCTGGGCGGGAGTGGTTCAAGCCTTGGCGCACGATCACCGGCGAGGGCTTGGCCGACTCCAGCATGCCTGAATTGGAGGTGATGCTGGAAGGTGTCTGCGAGCCGCGCCGGTTTCTTTCTCTGGTGCGCGACTTCATCGTGTTTGAGGACAGTGGAAGCGGGGCACCGGCCAAGAAGATGGCGGGCTATCATCAGTTTCACGCAGTGCGGGTGGCCGTGGCAGAGACCTTGCGCGCGACCGAGTTGCGACGGGTGGATGAGGAGTCCGGTGAGGACTTCGGCCGCTATGAATCAGGTCGCAAGCCCGGAGGCGAACTCGGTGACCGGCGGGTCGGAGTGGTCTGGCACACACAGGGCTCGGGCAAAAGCCTGACCATGGCGTTCTATGCCGGGCGTATCATCCGTGAGCCGGCGATGGAAAATCCCACCGTGGTTGTTTTGACCGATCGCAACGATTTGGACGACCAGCTTTTCGGCAAATTTGCTCGTTGTCGAGATCTGTTGCGCCAGCCGCCGGTGCAAGCTGAGAGCCGCGCGGATTTGCGGACCAAGCTTGCGGTTGAATCGGGTGGGGTGGTGTTTACGACGATTCAGAAGTTTATGCCGCCTGCGGCGGCACCCTCACCCCAGCCCTCTCCCAGTGGGCGAGGGAGTGAAGAGAGCGGGGAGGTGGCGGCTTTGTCCCATCGGCGCAATATTGTGGTTATTGCGGATGAGGCGCATCGCAGCCAATATGATTTTATTGATGGGTTTGCGCGTCACATGCGTAATGCCTTGCCTAACGCTTCGTTTATCGGCTTCACCGGCACGCCGATCGAACTGCAGGACGCCAACACCCGTGCCGTGTTCGGCGACTACATCAGTATCTACGATATTCAGCGGGCGGTGGAGGACAAGGCGACGGTGCCGATCTATTACGAGAGCCGGCTGGCGAAACTGACGCTGGATGAGGACGAAAGGCCGAAGATCGATCCTGGCTTCGAGGAGGCGACCGAGGGCGAGGAGGTCGAGCGCAAGGAGAAGCTCAAGACTAAATGGGCGCAGTTGGAAGCCGTGGTCGGTGCGGGAAACCGCTTAAAGCTCGTGGCTCAGGATATTGTTGCCCACTTCGACCAACGCCTCGAAACCCTTGAAGGCAAGGCGATGGTGGTGTGCATGAGCCGGCGTATCTGCATCGACTTGTATCGTGAACTGGTGCGTTTACGTCCCGATTGGCATCACGATGACGATGACAAGGGTAGCCTCAAGGTCGTGATGACCGGCGCCGCGTCCGACCCGCCTGACTGGCAGCCGCATATTCGTAAAAAGTCCCGGCGCGAGGACTTGGCGAACCGCTTCCGTGACCCTGGCAGCACGTTGCGCATTGTGCTGGTGCGGGACATGTGGCTCACGGGATTCGACGCGCCGAGCCTGCACACCATGTACGTGGACAAGCCGATGCGCGGCCATGGACTGATGCAGGCCATCGCTCGGGTCAATCGCGTGTTCCGGGACAAACCCGGCGGTCTCGTCGTGGATTACCTGGGTCTCGCCCATGAACTGAAGCATGCGCTGGCGACCTACACTGAGAGCGGTGGTACGGGAAAGACCTCGCTCGATCAGGGGGAAGCGGTGGCGGTGATGCTCGAAAAGTACGAGATCTGCCGCGATCTGTTTCATAGGTTCGACTGGTCCAAGTGGATCAAAGGCACGCCTGCGGAACGACTGGGCCTATTGCCTCGTGCGCAGGAACACGTCCTGGCTCAGGAGAACGGCAAGGATCGTTGCATGCAGGCGGTACTGGAACTCTCTCAAGCCTTTGCCTTAGCCGTACCGCACGCGGAGGCGCTACGCATTCGTGACGACGTGGCGTTTTTTCAGGCTGTCCGCTCGGTGCTGGCTAAACGCGCTCCGGCTGATGTGCGGCCCGAGGAGGAGTTGGACCACGCGGTGCGTCAGATCATCTCACGCGCGGTATCGTCTGAAGGCGTAATCGACATTTTCGCGGCTGCCGGTTTGGAGAAGCCCGACGTCTCGATCCTTTCGGATGAGTTTCTGGCCGAGGTCCAGGGTATGCCGCAACGCAATCTTGCGGTGGAACTCTTGCAGAAGCTGTTGAAAGGTGAGCTTGTGATTCGCCGACGAAAGAACGTGGTTCAGGCGCGCTCCTTTGCCGAGATGTTGGAACAAACTCTTCGCCGTTATCAGAACCGCGCCATTGAAGCAGCGCAGGTGATCGAGGAGTTGATCGTACTTGCAAAAGATATGCGGGTGGCCGCCAAGCGCGGCGAAACGTTGGGGCTATCCGAAGACGAGTTGGCTTTCTACGACGCGCTGGAGACCAACGACAGCGCAGTGAAGGTGCTGGGTGACGAGACTCTGCGGGTGATCGCACGCGAACTGGTCGAGACCGTTCGCGGCAACGTCACGATTGACTGGACTTTACGCGAGAACGTGCGTGCCCAACTCCGGGTGTTGGTCAAGCGCATCCTTCGCAAGCACGGCTATCCACCGGACAAGCAGGAGAAGGCGACGCGGACCGTACTGGAACAAGCGGAGGTGCTGTCCGTCGGCTGGGCCGCCTGACAAATTCCCCCCATCGCATCAGCCTTTTGGGACGGCACGCAGGCCGTCCCCTACGGCTTCTGCGACTCCCCCTCAAGGGGGGAGTGATGGGATAAAAAAAGAGCCGTCGGCGTTCGCTGGCCGACGGCTCTTTCTGTGTTTGTTCTCTGAACGTTGGGCTTACGGCATTTTGGCGGTGAACCAGGTGGAGATGCCCTTCATGCCATTGCGTTCCACGTTCTGGCCATCCCACACCGCAAACGCCACAGGGACACTCGCCCCGGCTCCGAATTGGACGTCGTTCGCATCATTCGTCGTCAACGCCCGCTTCATCACCACGCGCCACGTCGGCCCGCTGCAACAGCCGCCCTTCAACGCGCCGTACGGCTCCCACAGGCCATTCCCCATCACGTCCTGCGAGGCCTGC
>JAJDVY010000002.1 GCA_022825885.1 Nitrospirales bacterium
TTCGCCAGATCCAACCCAATTGTCGTCAGCTCTTTCATGGTCGCCCCCTTTTGTGCTGAGATGGTTGTGCTGCCTTTCGCCATCTTGGCACATTCCATGCCGATGAATTAAGAGGGAGGAGACCATCTCATCGACCTACGGCTGCTTGACATCTAGTGGTAAATATACCACCATATGCGAATGAGGGTGATTTCATGGATCAAGGCGGCTCAGAAGGATTTCGAGAAGTTCCCTCTTGAAGCCCGCCAAAAAATGGTCCGTGCCCTCAAAATAGCGGCTGAAGGGCACAAGGCCGATATTGTCAAGCCCATGAAAGGTCTCGGATCTGGAGTCTATGAAATCGTGCTACGACACGAGAGCAGTGCTTATCGCGTCGTCTATGCCGTACAGATAGGTCATGACTTATGGGTGATTCATGCCTTTCAGAAAAAATCAAAGAGGGGCATTGCAACACCCAAACAAGATGTCGAGGTTATAAAAAACAGGATACAATGGTTAAAGGAGTATAGAGGATGAAAAAAGAACAGATCGAAGTCGTACGCGGCAGTGACAATCCTTTCCGAGACGTGGGCCTTCCGAATCCTGAACTGGAAAATGCCCGATCTATACTGGCAGCGGAAATTATTGGGATTCTCAATGAGCGAAACCTTTCAAAACGAAAGGCCGCCTCTATCACAGGAATTGATCCCGCGGACATCACCCGCATCCGAAATGCCGACCTCAAGGGCTTTTCCATAGACCGCATGATAAAAATCCTGGCAACCCTCAATTATCGAGTTGAGGTCAGGGTTCATCCGATCAGGGCACGCAGATCGAAATCGGCAAACGTTCTGCACGCGTAACGCATCAGGGGTCACTGGAAATCCGACCAGAGCAGCGTCGGCAACGCGACTGATATGGAGCGGGAAGGACCGAAGGAGACAAAAGGCTCGTGCTATGATTGCTATGATTTTGCTATGCCTGCTATGTTCTTGCGATGTTTTGCTATGATCTGCGATGCTCTTGCTATGTTTTTGCGATGTTTCGTTACGCTTTTGCTATAAATTGCTATGTTTTTGCTATGTTCTGCAAAGCAGGCGGACATGGTCTCCCTCTTCCAAAAGTGGTCATGACACCGTCACGGTCATTTCAATACGTTCGAGCGGGTTGTCGCGGCCGTCGCGTTTGGCGTTGACGACTCGGTCGGCGATTTCCATGCCGCTGACGACTTCTCCGAAAGCCGTGTATTGACCATCCAGGAACGAGGAATCGGCGACGCAGATAAAGAACTGCGAACCGGCGCTGTCGGGGTCCTGTGCCCGGGCCATCGAGAGCACGCCGCGATTGTGCGGTTTGTTGTTGAACTCGGCCTTGACGTGATACCCGGGTCCGCCCATCCCGTGATTGGAGCGATCGGCATTCTTGCTGTTCGGGTCTCCGCCCTGGATCATGAATCCGGGAATAACCCGATGAAACGTCGTCCCATCGTAAAAATGTTGCGACGCGAGCGTGCAAAAATTCCGCGCATGATTCGGCGCCACGTCAGGATAAAATTTGAGGACGATGTCTCCCCAGGATTCGCCCTGGGACGACACGGCAATGGTGGCACGGGTGTCGATGGTAATTTCGCTCATCTCGGACATACGTTCTCCTTTCAAAAATAAGGCCGGGGCATCGTGTCATGCATGCCCAATGTTTCACTGATATTGACCCAATGGTTGCCGTCGTCCTGACTGCGGAAAGCGCCGGCGCTGGTCCCGACGTACAACGCCCCTTCCGGCGAAGCCATCATGACCTGAATCGACAATTCGGTTAACCCGTTATTCACCGGCACCCATTCGGAATTTTGAAAATTGTTCTTGAAAATACCTCGCCCCGTCGCAACGTATAACGCCGCTCTTGTGACGACGATGCCACGTATCGAGTCATTCGGCAGCGACCGGCCGACGGGTTTCCACGTCTTCCCCGAATCCTTGCTGCGATACACGCCTCCATCCTGGGTACCCACGTACACGTGTTGCTGAGGACTCACCGTGGTGACACGAATATGCGTATGGGTCAGGTGTTCCTTGGGATCCACCAGGGGATCGCCCACTTTCTGCCACGTGCCGCGTTTGGTCGCATCGACGTGATATAAACCTTTCCCCGCGGTGCCGGCGAATAATTGCGACGTATTCGTCATCGCCAGGCTGGCGACGAGGATCTGATCGAGACCGGGCGCCACTGCGGACCATGCGCGCGCAGCCTCGTCCCACCGGTAGACGCCTTTTCCCGTGCCCGCATACATGATCCCGTGATGGGTCAGCAGCGATTTGACTTCCACGAATCGCAAACCGGCCTTGATCGACTCCCAGGTTTTTCCGTCTTCCTTTGTCCGAAAAACGCCGCCGCGGACCGTCCCGGCGTAGACCGTCCCTTTTTCATCCGCACGGAGACAAAGAATAAAGCGATCCCCCAAACCGTTGTTGATCGCTTGCCACGTCTCGCCGTAATCGTCGCTGAAAAACACCCCGAACCCGAACGAACCCGCATAGAGCACCCCCGCGCCCGTCGTGGCCAAGGCTTGGATGCTCGGCGGAACGCCGCCTTCTCGTTGAAAGGGATCGGGGTGGCTGCGGTCTTCAGCCAAAACGGGAACGCCCGCACATGACACCATGAGGACGAGCAGGCACGAGACCCGGCGCAAGAAGCATGCCGTCACGACGCAACCCGGAACCGGTCCGCTCGGTCAGGACACACGATTGCCTGCCGTTCCGGTTGGCATGGGTGTTTCTTCTTCCGGGTCGTCGCCGTCCTCTTCCTCTTCAACGTTGGGAGGGATGCGTCCGAAAATCTTGGCCCCCCACACGCCGATCTCATACAACACGATGAGTGGAATGGCCATGAGCAGCATCGTAAACAGGGTCGCATCGGGGGTGATGACCGCCGACAGGATCAACGCCAACATGGCCGCGTGACGGCGATAGTGCGCCAAGTGGGCGTGAGTGACCAGGCCCGCCCTCGCCAGGAGCGACAGCGCCAGGGGAATTTCAAATGCGAAGCCGAATGCCACCAAAAACTTCACGTTGAAATCCACGTAGGTCCCCACGGCCAATTCAGGTTTGAGTTCCCGCTCCAACCCGAACGACACGAAAAAGTCGATGACCAGCGGAAGGATGACCAAATTGCAAAAAACCAGGCCCAACACGAAGAAGCCGGTCGCGAGCAGAAACAGGGGGATGCCCCAGCCTTGTTCACCCGGCAACAGGGCCGGCTGCACGAATTTCCAGAATTGATACAGAATGACGGGCAGGCTGACCACGATGCCGGCGAGAAACGAGATCTTGATCGACGCAAACAACGCTTCGGCCGGACCGTAAAACAACAAGTCGTCCGCAAAAGGCCGCTTGAACCATTCAATCAGGTCGGGCGACACCGAGAACATCGCGACAAACGCCACCATGATCGTCGCCCCGACGATAATCAGCCGGCGTTTGACGTCGCGGATATGGCGCGTAAACGGATGAACCAGCGTGGCCATGGTCTGTTGCGGATCGGTCCCTTGACGCCACGAGTTACGAAGCGGCGGTCTTGGCTTGCTCATTCCGGTATTCACGGATGAGCATGGCCATACGGTCCTTCTTGCCAAGCTTGGCTCGTTGGATCTGTTTTTTCTGCACTTCTTCTTCGGGGGTCAGGATATGATTTTTCAACAACTCCTGGAGTTGCATATCCAACTGATGGTGCGCCTCTTGAAGTTCACGAAAATCGACATTGGTGTTACGGAGGTGTTCGGCAATTTGGTCATCTGTCAGCATGAGACCTCTCCCTTGTCATGAAATGAATCGTTCGCGTGAATAGTGTTCGTCAATGACAATTGCATAAGAATAGCATCCTCATTCGGGTTCGTATAGTAGGAACGGCGGCAGCCGTATGGCCGGAAACCCAAAGCCTCATACAGGAGCCGCCCGACACGGTTGCCGGCCCGGACTTCCAGGAGGGCTCGCGTCGTTCCATGCGTGCGCCCCTCCTCCATGGCACGCCTGACCAGACGGTTCGCGATACCCTGACGCCTGCAATCCTGCCGGACGGCCAGGTTCATCAGGCGCAACTCCTCAAAGACCACCCAGTAACAGAGATATCCGAGGAGCGGCTTTGCCGGAGGCATGGCACCCGCACGAAACGCTCCAAGGAACCGGGCGAAGGGATTCCCCTGCAATTCCGCCTCAAACATCCCCCGGGTCCAAGGTTCCGGGAACGATGATTGCTCAATGGCGAGGACGTCGTCCAAATCCGCCGAATGAAGCGGGCGAACGTCAAAATCGAGACAGATCGAGGTTCGTGTCACCATCGTCGAATCATCACGACGACGCGCGGCGTGCTTTGAGATCCCATTGGACTTCCGCATCCGGACGCTGCACGTAATGGGGCGAGAGATGGGAGCCGGCGAATTTTCCCGCCTGAAACGCGTCCAAACTTGCCAGTCCGACGTGGTAGGCGGACGGGTTCATCGACTCCGGCACCCCGCCAATCGCCCACTCACCCATCGTGTCCACGATCACGCGCTGGTGACGCAGCCACCCTTCGCCAAACAGGATCGTGGGTTGGCGAAGAGTCTCCATCATGTCTTGAATCGTTCCGACCCGGTCTTCCAGCAACCGAACCGCGCGCCCGTTTTCCCATTGAAACTGCGCCCAATAGACTTCATGGGTTCGGGCAACCAGCATGGGACACACGGGATGCCCGGAGGTCCGGTGATTCCAGGCCATCGCTTCCAGCGTCGGTACGGTGACAAGGGGCAATTGCGCGACCGTACGGAATCCTACCATAGTCGAAAGGCCCACGCGCAAACCCGTAAAGGACCCCGGACCCGCGGACACGGCCAAGCCTTCAATGGCCGAGAACGGACAGGACAATGCCGTCAGGAGATCCTGAATGGCGGGAACCAGGGAACCGGCATGCGAAACACAATTCGCCCGGGTTTTTTCAGCCAAAAGGACCGTCCCATCCATGAGAGCGACGCTTTGATGCCGCGTCGCGGTGTCAACGGCCAGCAGTTTCATTGACGTCCCAAAGTAGGGACCAACGATCGTTGGTCCCTACAATCTCAAAACGCATCACTGGAATTCAAACTCCTTTCCGGGCACCGGAACATTCGGCACAATCTCGGAAAATTTCAAGCTGACCGATCCCGACGTCACGTATTCTTTCACCTCAATCGAAAAGGGCAGGACCACCGAATCCGGTTGGTCCGGCGGTCCCACCTTCCGGTAATCCGAAGCCGTAAGGGTGATCAGCTTTTTCCCCTTGGTCGAATAATATTCGATGCCCTGAATCAGCGCCGAAGAGTGATCCACCCACACGTGTTGCAACACGGAGACGTTCGGGGAATTTCCGTGAGAAAGAGCCGCGGTATACCGATAGGCCGTCTTCGCCACCCGAACTTCGCGGAACTGCTCGGCGGTCCATCGCAATCTGCCAAGGAGAACGTCAACGGCACGCAAACTGAGTTGAACCGGAAGCCCCAGATTCCCGAGAGGACGAAAATCCGGCGCGCGCCCAACCATGGGATACCGGCGACCGGCGGTATGCAGGGCATAGGACCGGTCGTGCAACAGGAAATCGAAGAGCGTCCCGCCGAATCGTGTAAACCCTTTGATGCGAATCGACCGTGGCCGCTGGTAGAACAGCGTTCCCTGAACGCGGTGCGAAAAAGGAGAAAACGACCCTTCGGCCTCGGCCTGAAACAACCCCTTCAAACTTGTGACGTTCGCTTCACGTGCGTGAAGGGTCGCCAGGACCTGCTGGGGGGTCAGCACGGGGGCCCGTGCCGGAACCGGCTCGACCGGCGGTGAAGGAGCGCGGCCCGCGCATGCGCCAAGACTGAGGCACAACGCCCCCGCGGCAACCCACCGGACGAAAGGGTGCCCGCAATATGACACGTTCGCGTCCCTCCGCTACGGCTGCGAAGCCGACGTTACGACGTGATCGAACACTTCTCCGACTTCATGCACGCCATAGAGTTCCATCCCCGGATTACTCAAATGCTTGGTCAGATTCCCCTGCGGCAACACGCACCGTTGAAACCCCAGCTTCATGGCCTCACGAATCCGCAAATCGACTTGACTGACGGGACGGATTTCCCCTCCCAAGCCGACTTCCCCGATGCAGCACGTCTGACCGTCAAACGCCTGGTCACGAAAACTGGAAACGATGGCCGCGACGATTCCCACGTCAATCGCGGGTTCGTCGAGTCGAAGCCCGCCCACCACGTTGAGATACACGTCGTATCCGGACAGGTGCAACCCCAATCGTTTTTCCACCACGGCCAGCAACAGCGCCACGCGATTCAATTCGATCCCATTCGCCATCCGCTTCGGCATCGCATATCCCGTGGCCGTGACCAGGGCTTGCAGTTCGACCAAGATCGGACGACTCCCCTCCAGGCTCGACACGACCACCGACCCCGTGCTTTTGGCGGGCCGGCCCGCTAAAAACAGTTCGGACGGATTGGCCACCTCCTGCAATCCGCCGTCGTTCATTTCGAACACGCCGATTTCATTCGTCGCCCCGAACCGGTTCTTCACGGCCCGCAGGATCCGGTAGGCGTGGCTCTTGTCGCCTTCAAAATACAAGACGGTATCGACGATATGCTCAAGCAGTTTGGGACCGGCAATCATGCCCTCCTTCGTCACGTGCCCGATGACGAAGACCGGCACGCCCGTCCGTTTGGCATACCACATGAGTTGGCACGCCACTTCCTGCACCTGACTGATCGTGCCGGGGGCGGACGTCACCTGATCGGTGTAGACGGTCTGAACGGAATCCACCACCAGGGCCGTGGGACGGAGGGTCTCCGCCGCCTTGAGCACGCCTTCGAGAGAGGTTTCCGTCAGGATGTACAACGAGGAACTCAGGACGCCCAGGCGATCCCCGCGCATTTTGATCTGTTGCGCGGATTCTTCACCCGTGACGTAGAGCACCGGCGGATTGCGCTGCTCAAGCCCATGCAGGGCCTGAAGCAATAAGGTGGTCTTCCCGATGCCTGGATCGCCGCCGACCAGGACAATCGATCCGGGCACGACGCCGCCGCCGAGCACGCGATCGAGTTCGGTCAACCCGGTGGCGAAACGGATCTCCTTGGTGACGGCCACTTCATTGATCGGCAGCGCGGATGCCCCGTCGCCGGCTGCCTGCCGGCCGCGATGCCGAACCGTGGTTTCCTCTTTCAGGGAATTCCATTCTCCGCAATCCGGGCAACGCCCGGCCCAACGCGGCGATTGACCGCCACATTCCTGGCAAATGAAAATCGTGCGAGGTTTACCGGTTTTCATCAGCCGTGTGTCCAGCCGGAGAACCGCCGGCGATTACAATTGCTTCCGGACTTCTTTCCATGAATTGACGATCTTCGCGCGTCGCGGATATTTCTTTTTTTCACGTGGATCGGGAAAGATAACCGTCTTCACCCGGTTTTTCACCAACGTCTGAGCGAATTCCCACGTTCGCCCGATCGCGGCTTCCAGGTTATCCCATCCACCCTCCTTCAATTGTTTCATAAACGCCAACAGGGCTTTTTCCTCCTGGGGAACCATTCTCGTGATCCCAATGGGAAATTCGTGCCGCCTCAGCCACGCGCGGGTTTCATGCAGAGCCGTGCCCGGACGGTCATGCACATAGATGACGTTGTAATAGAATTCGGCCAACTTCGATAACTCATGCGCGGCCTTCTCGTGAGGCTTCCCCAACGGACCAACGTTCCCGATACCGGTCAAAGCCGTCAACGGGTTTGACCCATCTTCCTGAACGAGGACGGAACAATCCACCAGGAGAATCGGACGCCGGCGCTCCCAGGACGCCAGGTTTCCCTTCCCTTCCACGGACTCGACGCGCGGACTGGACTCCACGGTCGCCACGATCTTGTGGTTGCCCCGCATGTGGGTCTTGAATTCCATAAAAGCCCGGCCATCCCCGCCGGTGAGCGCCGTTCCGGCATGCTGGCCTTGAACGGTAAAGATCACGGTTTCTCCGCCCAAGCCCGTGCTGCCCAATAACCCTTTTTCAAGCAACGCGGCTTTCAACGTGACGGAGGTCCCCGGTCGAGCCAGGACGTCCTCGACAATCAGGTGTCCCTTGACTTGATCCTGTGCCGCAATCGTGCCGGGGATGGGAAGGAAGGCGATGAAAATCGACCAGACGAATAGGAAGGGAAACGCTCGGTTCACGAAGGAACTCCTAAAGGGCGTCACGCCGCCGCACTCACTGCCACCGGAATACTCTAGCACGTCAATTTCGGATAGATCCAGCCGGGACCTTCAGGCCCATCTGCTTCACTTTCTAATCCCCTCCTTTGCCTGCCCTGCCTGTCCTGCCTGTCCTGAGCGTAGCCGAAGGAAGCGTAGCCGAAGGAAGCGTAGCCAAAGAACGACTTTCCTCTTGCTGTCATCCCCGACTCCCCCTCCTGTCATCCCCGACTCCCCCTCCTGTCATCCCCGACCTGATCGGGGATCCAGTGTCTTTCCATTTCCCGCCTTTGCCTGCCATGAGCGAAGTCGAAGGGTAAGGAGGGGCAAGGAGAGGTAGAGGAGACTGAAGACGTAAGGCTGAATTCCAGGTCCGGGCAAACACCCTGCAACTAACCGAGTTGACGCTTGCGAAGTTCTTCCCGGTAGGTCTTCTCGTACAGCACGTCCCACTCCGGGGAACCCTCGGGAATCCGGCGGGAGTAGGACTGCAAGCGGGACCGGACCAACCGGTGAACCTGCTCCTCGACCTTCATCGCGTCCGCGAGGACCCGCTTGATTTCTTGTAACGCTTGCGTGGAAGTTCCACGAAGGTTCCCTTCCGGTGTCCCTTGAAGAGCCTGAAGGATCACATGCGAGAGATGGGTCTGCTTGTCGTCGGATAAGAGAGGGCCCATAGATTCACGTATTTATCGGTTCTGACGTCTATTGGCTATTGTTCCTCTTTCCTTCCCCTCTTTTGTAAGGAGGGGTCAGGGGAGGTAGAGCTTCATGGCCACCCGTGCCTACAGGACCAGCCCGCGCTCCTTGACCAGCTTGGTTTTCACCATCGTGAACATCTTTTGATAATCGGCCCGGCCGCTTTGAAACTCCGCGTCGTACTGTTTCAACAGAGTCCGGATTTCGGCATGAAGCCGGTCTTCCACGGAAAGCTCGTCGGTGATAGCTTTCCCGACGCCGCGGATCAACCGCTCTTTCGACCCGGAGACCTCCAGGAGCCCTTGCTCCTGCAAACGGTCAACGACCTCCGTTGCCAGCAATTGAATGCGTTCTTCGGTGACTCGCATCCCGCTATGAAGCAACCTTTTCGACTTTCATCATCGTCGCACCGGCGGCTTCATGAAGCACCTTCGGGTCTCCGATCAACCGTCCGACGACGTTCACCCGATCGGCCGGCACGGGATCTTCACCGATACTCATCGGGGTTCGTCCGAAAAAAACAGCCAATGCCCCGCCAAGCCCCCAATACGCGACGTCGCCCACTTTCACGTTCGTCGTCGCGGTTTCACGGTGGTCCTTGACTCCGGGAAGCTGGCAATAAAATTCCTCACCCCATTGATTCACCCTGGCCTCGACCGGCAAGGCGTCGTAGATGGCCTGCGCCGTCCGCGTCGGCTTCAACGCGGCTTCCACAACCACGCCGCCAATCGTCATCTTAATCCGCTTCGGTTTGTCATCCATCAGTACGTTCTCCCCATATTTCGATCATCAGACGACCCGGGAGACAGGTAGAGAAAGAATATTCTTGGCATGAAAACAAGCAACGCACCTCGAATCTGTCATTCCCGACGTTTGTAATCGGGAATCCAGTGTCTTTCCCTTTCTTCTTCACTCTCAATGTTCACCGACTCTCGTCCAACGACATAGATTTTAAAGGGCAGAGTCAGGTCAGATGATATAGCCCCATTTGCGGAAGGTAGTTTGGAGTTCCGGATCGTCTCGAAATGCCTGATAATAGATATACTCTGGCGCCAAGTCCGTTCCGTTGGGCCACACGATAGTCTGAAGTTCTTCGTCAACCTGAAACTTCTTGAACGCATCCGGCTCCTTCAATGACTCGAACGCCGGTCCTTCGAGTGCCTCCGTAAGATCCGCGATACCTTCGCGTCCGTCGTCGAAACCTACTTCTACCCGGTAACCGTCGAGTGGCTTTGCATGCGTCACGTGAAGAAACATCGAGTCATTCCAAGGGTTCGATGGGATTCGGAGCCTCTTTCCTACGACATCTTTCCCAGTTATCCAAGAGTTCATCTTTATGTAGTTCGTACCACTCTATCACATGTCGAAGTGCTCGTTTCGGAAATTGACCCTCCACCACACCCGTATGGATGTGAACAATTATCTCAAATTCCCCATACTTTGCGTGAAAATGCGCGGGAACATGATCATCCCAAAACATGGCGATGACAATTCCGAGAAATCTACTGATAACCGGCATATTGTTTTTCACGTACTATCATCATCACCTAAGATCCCACATCACCTGCAGCGAAGAACAAAACGGAACTTTTCCTGCCCGAGCACATAAAATTGTCGAGCCTTACTTTGCAATTATCGACAACTCTGATGATTTGAAAGTGCTCTTACATTTGACATCAGACTGCTCATAATCAAACTTGTTAATAATATGCACTTCAACTATTGTGATGTGGATCAACTGCTTTCCGACATCGCTAGGTCTATCTTTTCTTTGATATCCTGACTTGTGACTAAATAGCCCGTTTAGCACGCCTTCTGCGACTTTTCTTTGTTCTTTTTCATCCAAAGTAAAGTCCGCGAATGCACCTTTTAGCTTACTCAAGTTTTCCTTACATTCGTCTTGTGTCCCGTTGCCAAGAAACATCCCTATGAGAGTAATCTTGTTTTCATCCCAATCGTATTGTGCATAACCACCCATGTAATGTGTTGAGAAGAATGCTATATTATGATCCTTTAATGATTCCATTTTCTTACTAGCTTGATAGATCCCCCAATCCATTAGGGACATAGGCTCAGACATTAGATATTTTGTCGTCTCCGTCGGCTCTCCTAATGCCACTGCTGGCAGCATCAGCACAAACAACAATGCTATTCGCGATCTCACAACTATCTCCAATTAGCAAAGATTACCAGCAATTAGTTCTTCGGCGAATTCTATTGTTGCCTTTACATCGGACATGTCAAATTCATCCCACTGGGCATGAGTAGCCTTCGTTCTCACATGTGCGGCAACTCGTGCACGTTTTGCCTTAAGCGGGTTAAAGATCTCTCTTTTTGATAATTCTGATATGAGCATGTCCAATTGCTGCCCTTTTTCTTCAACGTCATGATTTCGGCAAATTGTACGCAGGGTATCTTCGAACACGACACCTGATATTACACCTGATTCTTTCGATAAATTCCGCTTTGCATATTCTTTCGCATGATCGAGAAAATCTTCAAAAACTGTAGCCCTTGCCTGATTTTCAATTGAAGAGATTAGGCCATTATCAATATCACTTATTAGTGACATAAGTATTACGGCAACCTCACCTACAGAGTCATGAATGCAGTAGCCACGATCCCTCGAACAGATTCCGTCGATAGTAGTTTTGTAGGGATTGGATGACAAACCCAGAACTAAATGAGCTAAATTCTGAGCTGATGCAAGCCATGCTTTACAATTTTGGCGATGTTGAGCATTCAGGATCTGCCCGTGTTTATCACCAATCTTCAAAGTTGCAGATGAACTAATGAGTTCATCAAATTTATGCCGAATTTTTTCTTCGAGAGCCATATGCTTAACCCTTTACGCCCAACTCTTGGCATCAGCGGCGGCGTTACCAGTCCGCTGAAGTGCTTTGTTGTACGATGCGGCACTTTTCGTAAATAAACTCAGGATCAAGGTCGGCGCCGGATTCCCATGCAACTGTGTCAAACGAGACATGAACCGTTTCGAAGACACTTGGATCTTGTATTTTCCTAAAAACCCCGAGAGTCAAGTAAGGCTTCATGTCCAGCAATCCTGACTCTCCGTTATCAAAAACTATTGATAAGATGAAATCTTCTTCACACTTAACAGATACCACAGCAGAATGCATCAGATTGTCCTCATTTCTAAGTATCCAACAAGTGCTCCATCTTTCTTGAATTTCACAAGAATCGACTGTAGCGTGTTGCCGAATCCGAACGCAAGAAACAAGGGGTGTGCGACATAGTCATGCTTGAATCGTCGTTTATTTTTCTCAAGGGCATCGGAGAAACCACGGAACGGCGGTTGTGGGATGACGGCATCACCCACTGGCGGCAATTCCTTGAAGCCCCCACCACCCCAAATATCGGTCCCGCACGAAAAACGCTCTATGACCGGGAAGTCGAACAAACATGGAAAGACTTCCAGCATGCGCAATGGCGCAAGGTGGCCAAACGGTTCAAGGCAGCCGATCATTGGCGATTGTTCGAAACCTTTCGCAAGCGAACGGTGTTCCTGGATATCGAAACCAACGGATACCCGGCCGGAGAAGGCGAAATTACCATGGTCGGCCTGTACGGTCATCACACGATGACCACGCTGGTTCGCCACCAAAACCTGACGTTGGATCGCTTGCAGGATGAACTGTCCCAATACGACCTGATCGTGACGTTTTTCGGGTCGGGGTTCGACCTGCCGTATTTGCAGGCGAGCTATCCCCGCCTGGATCTCTCCCACGCCCACTTCGACTTGTGCTTTGCTGCCAGGCGAATCGGCTTGCGAGGCGGATTGAAACATATCGAAGCAGAACTCGGACTGGCCCGCTCCGACGACCTGCAAGGGCTGAACGGCTGGGATGCCGTCAATCTGTGGCACGCATGGCAAGCCGGAGATGAGCAGGCAGGCGACACGCTGCGTGCCTACAACGAGGCGGACGTTCGCAATCTCGAGCCCCTTGCCGAATATCTGTATCAGGCTCTTCGAGAACGGCACGGCCCAAGCTGCGAATGATCATGGACCGGACGGCACAATGGCAGGGAGCCGGCGCAACGCACACCGGGTGCATACGCCCCACGAACCAGGACGCGTTCCTGGTTGCAGACGAACTGGGCTTATGGATCGTTGCCGACGGCATGGGCGGCCATGCGGGGGGCGACGTCGCCAGCAAGATAACCGTAGAAGCCATTCATGACTACGTCGCGGAACGCGCGGGTCACGATTCGGCAACCAGGGCGGACCGGATCTCTTCTTTTTTGCGGTCGGCCATCGGGCACGCCAATGACACCGTCCTTGCCCATGCCGCGGCCAACCCCGAATGCACCGGGATGGGAACAACCGTGGTCCTGCTCTATCTGCCTGCCCCGTCCTCCCCTCACGCATGGGTCGCACACGCCGGAGACAGCCGGGCCTATCTTGTTCGGGAGCAACGGATTTCCGCATTAACCAGGGATCACACCATGCTGGAAGAACGCATTCAGCAAGGGCTGCTGCCGCAATCAACGCCGGCCAGTCACCCGCTCGCACATCGACTCACCAGTGGCGTTGGAATAAATTCAACAATTGAAACAGATGTTTCGGCAGTAAAAGTTAAACCGGGAGATGAAATTTTTCTATGCAGCGACGGTCTGAACAAAATGTTGGACGATCAAGACATCCTGGACGTCCTGATAGCAACACACTCGCAACCGCCTGACCAAAAATGTCAGGCCCTCATCCAGCAAGCCAATCTGCGAGGAGGCATAGACAACACAACCGTCGTCCTGGTCGCGAATTCACGATAGCAGGAAGGGCGGGCACCGCAGACACCTGATCCTGTAGGGGACGACCTGCGTGTCGTCCCGCGTCTTTCCAATCAACGAAACCCCCAAAACCCTGGATGCCCGATCCCTCTTTCTGTCATTCCCGCGCACGCGGGAATCCAGGGTCTTGCGCCTGCACGAATGAAACGCGGGGAAAAGACAAAGCAACGACACTGGATGCCCGATCGAGCCGGGCATGACGGAAGGCTGGATCCCCGATCCCCCTTTCCGTCATTCCCGCGAACGCGGGAATCCAGGGTCGTTCGCCTGCACGAATGAAACAAGAAAAACAGGGCGGGCGCACAGGCACCCCGATTCTGTAGGGGACGACCTGCAGCCTGCCCTGAGCGGAGCCGAAGGGTGTCGTCCCGTGCCTGTCCTGCCTGTCCTGAGCGAAGCCGAAGGAAGCGGAGCCGAAGGGTGTCGTCCCGCCTTTCCAAACAACGAAGGAAAAAACAAAGACACTGGATGCCCGATCAAGCCGGGCATGACAGCAGGCTGGATCCCCGATCCTTCTTTCCGTCATTCCTGCGCACGCGGGAATCCAGGGTCGTTATTCTCACGAGGAATAAGACAGGAAGGGCGGGCACATAGGCCCGCCCCTACACGCAGACACCCTGATCCTGTAGGGGACGACCTGCAGCCTGCCCTGAGCGGAGCCGAAGGGTGTCGTCCCGCGTCTTTCCAAACAACAGAACCCCCAAAACACTGGATGCCCGATCCCTCTTTCTGTCATTCCCGCGCACGCGGGAATCCAGGGTCTTTTGCCTGTACGAATGAAACGCCGGGAAAAGACAAAGTAACGACACTGGATGCCCGATCGAGCCGGGCATGACGGAAGGCTGGACACAGGACAATCAGCGTTGCGTACCCATGGGCTGGCACGTGATCCAGGTGGCGCAACTCCATTCATAGAATTGCACGATCAGCCACAACAGCAACGGAATGGCAATGGCCACGAGCATGGCAAAAAACAGGACGCGAACGGGAACCGGGAGTTTTTTGAGCAACGAAGAAACCATGGATGATCCGCGCCCTACGTCAATCCGCGTTTGTGCAGATAGTCGTGGTCGATGACCGGAGTTGATGATTCCGGCAGCGTGCCGCCGTGTTGAAGCAACCGCTCCACGTATCTGCCGATCAGGTCCGATTCCAGGTTGACGGGATCCCCGGGCTGCTTGATCCCCAAGGTGGTGACCTTGGCCGTATGGGGAATCATCGCCACGGAGACGCCGTTTTCCATGACGCCGTTGATCGTCAGGCTGACGCCATCCACGGTCATCGAGCCCTTGGGAATGCAATACCGGAGAATGGGGCCCGGCACTTCAAACGTCAGCAAGACGGTATTGCCGGTTGGCACGCGCTCCCGGAGGATGCCGGTGCCGTCCACGTGCCCCGTCACGAGATGCCCGCCCAGCCGGTCGTTCAGTTTCAACGCCCGCTCGAGATTCACCGCGGCGCCCGGCGTGAGCACGCCCAGCGTCGTCACGTCCAGGGTTTCAACGGAGACGTCCGCGGAAAAGTCTGCTTCGCCAACCTCGGCGGCCGTCAGGCAAACACCCGAAACGCTCACGCTTTCGCCAAGCTGAAGATCCTTGAGAACGGCACTCGCCAAAATGGACAAACGCGCGCCGGCAAGGCCCCGCACCAGGGATTTGACCACGCCCATTTCCTCGACAATCCCGCTGAACACGTCACTGGTCCTTGTCGTGACTGAAAAACACCATGCGAAACACGAGGATAAACACCACGATCAAGATGACGATTCCCGCCGCGGCCAACACACCAATGACGACGTCGCCCGTTGTCATTGTCTCTTCCATGCTCGTGCATCCTTTCCGTCGATACCCGCGATCCCCTTAGAGACGCCCCGACCGCCGGCCGGTCGCCATCCAAAACCCCGCCGCCGTCACCAATTGCAGACATCCGATAATGGTAAAGGCCCCAGTATAACTGATTGCGGCAACAAGCACACCCGCCACAATCGGTCCGCTCGCATGCCCGATATCCATGATGGTGCCGCGCAGCCCCATGCCGGCGCCGACGTTCTCGGCTTTCCCCAGGTCCGCAATCATGGCAGCCGATGACGACGTAATGATCGCTTCACCAAACCCGAACCCCGCCGCGCAAACGGCCAGCCAAACCAACCGGGTTGCTTGCGGAACGGCCATGATGGCAACGCCGCAGACCAACAACCCCAGCACGATCAACGGGCGTCGCCCGACACGGTCCGATACCCGTCCCATCACCGGTTTGGAGAGAACCGACGTCAAGCCCTGCATACCGAACAGCAATCCGCTTTCGGCCAAACTCAGCCCGATGGACAACCCGTATAACGGCAGGAACGCCATCAGGGTCCCGTTCGCCATCATCTTCGAAGCCTCCGTCACGCTCACCGCCACCATCTGAAGATGTCGCAAGACGGTGCGCAAGCCCTGCAACACGTTCAAGAAGAGAGCCTTGATCTCCAAGGTCACGGTACGCGACGGGGCGGGAGAACGCCACCAGAGCACCAGGTACAAGGCGAGTCCGACCAACCCGAACCCGCCGCCGGTCAAAAACGTTTCCGTATAACCGGCCGTATCGAGAATCCATCCGCCCAGCATCGGGCCCACCAATGCGCCGCCTTGGGCGGCGGCGGTATACCAACCCAGTGCCGCCCCTCTCGCCGCGGGATACAAGTCCGCAACCATGGCAAGGACCAACGGCGTAAAGACGGCCGTGGCCAATCCATGAACCACCCGCAACGCCGTCAGGACTTCCAGGTTCGGCACCAACGGATACAGGAAAGGAGGGAACGCAAAAGCCAACACGCCAACCAGCATCAGGCGCGAACGGTTCACCAGGTCAGACAACGTGCCGACGGGCAGCTTGAGCAGGATTCCGGTCATGGTCGAAGCCGCGACGATGAACCCCACCATGACCGGCCCGGCACCGAACGACGCAGCAAACGGCGCCAAAGCCGGCATGCGGACCAGGTTGTAACTGACAAAGGCACAGAACCCCACGCCACACAACAGCACAAAGATCGGGGCACCAGTCATTCGCCTACGCAAGGATGACTCCCCCTTCCGTCATCCCCGACTTTTCCTTCCGTCATGCCCGCCCCCCCTGCTGTCATGCCCGACTCCTCCTTCCGTCATGCCCGGCTTGATCGGGCATCCAGCATCTTGGTCTTTTCCTTCCGTTCGCAAAAGCAACGACCCTGGATCCTCGCGCCTGCTCTTGGCTCACCGGCTCCCCCTCAAGGGAGGAGTGACGGGAGGGAGTATCGGGCACGCAGGTCTGCGGCAAATTCGCAAAGACCGACTGCCTCCAGGGTTTTCGAGATCGGATAGCGGTCGTCGCCGGCATGGACGACAAAGGCACGAGACGGCTCAATGTCCCCGCAGGCAAGGTGAAATCCCCGCTCGACGCCGGCGGACAGTGAACGTTTAACCTCGATTGCCCACAGCACACCGTCGTCATGTTCGATCACGAGATCAATTTCCGCACCGGTACGGGTTCGGTAGAAAAACGGCTTCACGGACCGCGGCAGGACGCCGAGGAGCGTCTCGATCACAAATCCTTCCCAACTCCGGCCAACCACCGGATGCCCCGCAAGCTGCTCCAGCGACGTCATGCCTAACAAGGCATGGACCAAACCGCTGTCCCGCACGTACACCTTCGGCGACTTGACCAGACGCTTGCCGGTATTGATCCGGAAGGGCGGCAACCGGCGCACCAGCAGCAAGTCGGCCAACAGGTCAACGTAACGGGTAACCGATTGCGCGCTCACCTCCAGCGCCCGGGCAAGATCCGAGACATTCAGGATCGCGCCCTGGCGGTGTGCAAGCATCATCCACATCCGGTCCAAGGTCGTGGCCGGGACACGAGAACCGAACGACGCAACGTCACGCTCCAGGTAGGTACGGATGAAGTCCTTGCGCAAGGCCAAGCTGTCCCGGTCGCTATCGGCCAAATAACTGTCGGGGAATCCGCCGCGCAGCCACAACCGCTCACGCGACGGGCGCGCGTCTTCGATCTCAAGTGGCGAAAAGGGGGCCATGTCGATATACGCGATGCGCCCGGCCAACGTTTCACCCGATTGGCGCAACAGGTCGATCGAGGCGGACCCCAGGATCAGAAACCGGCCCTTACCCTTTCCTTTACGTCTGCCCCTGTCGATAACGCCACGCAGGATTTGAAACAATTCCGGCATCCGGTGGATTTCATCGAGGATGACGAGCCGATCTTCCGCGTTGTCAAAAAATAACACGGGTTCGGCGAGCCGGTTCCGGTCGTCCCGGTCTTCGAGGTCAAGATACAGCGCATGACGCGAGCGACCGATCTCCAACGCCAAGGTGGTTTTGCCGACCTGCCGCGGTCCGATCAGGGCGACGGCAGCCTGACGGTGAAGAGCCTCTTCGATGTCACGTGCAATAAGCCTTTCGATCATATCATGCCATTTTATCCATGGCATGGATAATTTGCAATAAACGTGTGTTGAAAAAAGCGAGGCCTCAAACGAGTAACCATCACGCTCCGCGGCCTCGTCGAGGGACGGCGTCTTTGTGCTTCCGACTGGATCCTGTTACACTTTTTCGTATTCATGCCACCGGCCATTCACCCAGTTGATCTGCTCCACGTCCTTCGACACCAACGTCTCACCCCGGCCATCGTCTTTTTGACGTCCCGGCGCGCCTGCGATGAAGCCATTGCGTGCTTCGAGCACCGCCAGATCCCCATCTCCCCCACGCGGTCGTCAGCCATCACCCGCGTCCTGGACAGGATGACGGCCGAATATCCCAGTATCGCCGGCCACCCGCTCATCCCCACGGTTCAACAATATGGAGTGGCGGCCCATCACGCCGGGCATTTGCCGTCCTGGAAAATCGCCGTTGAAGAACTCATGCGTCAGGGATGTCTGGATGCCGTCTTTGCCACCACGACCCTGGCCGCCGGGGTGGACTTTCCCGCCCGCACCGTCGTGATGACCCAATCAAGCGTCCGCAAGGACCGCAACATCATGGAGCTGACCGTCAACGAAATCCAACAACTCGCCGGCCGCGGCGGCAGACGGGGGAAAGATTACGTGGGCTTCGTCGTGGTGACGCCGTCGCCGTACATTGACCTCGGCCCCATTGCGAATGGACTCACGAACCACCCGGAACCCATCGACAGCCAATTCGTCATCTCCTATCCCATGGTGCTGAACCTCCTGAAAGCCCATTCGATCGATCACATCCAACCCATCCTGGAAAAAAGTTTTGCGCAATTCCAACTCAACCAACGCGCCGACGTCTATGAAACCAAACTGGATAACGTCGAAACGCAACTGGAAGCCTATGGCCGGAGGGAATGCGCCGATTGGATTGCGCAATGGCAGTCTTTCAGCCTGGCCAGGAAACGCCGCTCGCACCGCCGCCGGAACATCCGGCGCGACCCGCCGGAAATCTCGGCGCAATTGGCGTTCCTGACACCTGGTCGCGCCATCGAACTGTCCAAGGATCACGCCATCGTCCTGCGTCAATATCGAAGCCGCGGACAAGGAACGCCCATGTTGACCGTCATGCGAAGCGGCGGACGGATTGTCGAATACCCGGCAACCGCCGTCACGGCCGTCGTCGATGAAGTCATTGACGTCACGGAGGCCCGCCGGTTTCCCTGGTGCACGCCCCAGAGCCTGAACCATGCCGTCGAAACGTTGGAGCAGTTTCCCGCTCGCCTACGGCACCTGCCCATTCGCGTGGACCAGGACGGTGCCGACAACCCGGTCCTGACCGAAACGCTCAGCGACGAATTCCCCTGCCCGGCCTGTCCGTCCCGGCCCGCCTGTCAAAAAGATCATCCGCAGGCGCTGAAGCTGCGCCAGGAAAATCATCGGCTGACGAAAACCATTCACGCCTTGCGCACCGAACTCCGGCATCGCTTCCAGCAACACGTGGAAGTCCTGCAAACGTTCGGCTATCTCACACCCGCGTGCCAACTCACCGCCGAGGGCGACTGGGCACGCCTGATTCGCATCAACCATTCGTTACTCATCACGGAATTGATACGCATGGGAGCCTTTGAAGGCATCACGGCCCCGTTACTGGCCGGCGTCCTGGCGAGCATCGCGCATGACGACGACCGGCCGGCCTCCTTTCCCGGACGACACCCGGCCCTGACCTCGACCCTCGGACACGTGCGAAAAGTCGCCCACTCGTTATCCGCGTATGAAGAGCCGCCCCTCCTGAGGTGGGACGTCGCAGCCATAGCCGACCGGTGGATCGCCGAGCCCGACCTGCCCTGGAATGAACTCATTCGCTCGACCACCATGGCGGAAGGAGACGTCTACCGGCTCCTGGCCAGGACGCTGGAATATCTCTCTCAAGTCCATGGACTCAAAGCGACCCACCCCGGACTGGCCGGCGTCACAAGAGACGCCATGGACCGCATGCGCCGCGACGTGCTGCAAGAATTGCCCTAAAACAAGAATCGCCGAACCACGCCACAGTTGCCCGTATTCACCCCCCCCCTCTAGCGGTCATTCCCGACGCTTGTCCCCGACTTGATCGGGGATCGAGGCAATTTATAGGAATCCAGCGTCTTTCTTCTCACGAGGAATAAGAAAGAAAGGGCGGGCACATAGGCCCGCCCCTACACGCAGATACCATGTGCCTGTAGGGGACGACCTGCGTGTCGTCCCGCGTCTTTCCAAACAACGGCCCCCCAAAAGCCTGGATGCCCGATCGGAGCCTGTCCTTGACATTTTTAATCGAGGATCGGGCATGACAGCAGGCTGGATCCCCGATCCTTCTTTCTGTCATTCCTGCGCACGCGGGAATCCAGCGTCTTGCGCCTGTACAAATGAGACGCCGGTACAGGGCAAAGGCAAAGACACTGGATCCCCGATCGGGGTCGGGGATGACAGAAGAAGAACCGGGAATATCAGGGGAAAAGGCAGGGATGCCAGGTGGAGGAGATAGAGAATTTGGAATAATTATTCCGTTAGATTTGGAATAATTATTCCGCAATGACAAAAAACCTCTTGACATGACCCGGGATCAGGAGTAGGGTTTTATTTAGAACAGTTGTTCCGTTATGGATCAGGCACGGACTTAGGGACTCCAACCGCAACGGAACACCTACCCACCGGGTAGACAGGGCCAAGACGGGAACGGTTGACCTTCACTCGGTGGATCCGCCACAGAGACGGGAGGTGGCCCATGATGTTGCATAACGCTCCGAGGCCCCCATCGCAGAACAGGCAACCGGTTGGTTGTCGCTCCGGGCCTCATCCGGTTGGTCCGGCCCCCTGCTCCCCGCCTATCGTTCCTGAGTTCGACCCGCTTCCCTCTCGTGCAGATTCCCGCAGCGCCCACCGGGTCAGCCGTCGCACACAACAATCCGGCCAGGACTTGACAAATGACAGTCAATCTGTTCTCGCACTTGTAGCCAAGCCAAGCCAAGCCAAGCCAAGCCAAGCCAAGCCAAGCCAAGCCAAGCCAAGCCAAGCCAAGCCAAGCCAAGCCCTCAGGGGTCGGAACTTGCGCCATGAGGACGAGACCGGCATGGGCTATGCGGGTCGGTGCTCGAATCGTCGTGGCCGCCGTCGTATGTGCTGCCGCATTCGCGACCCAGGCCCAGGCCGACACCCCAGACCGGGCACTGATTAAGAAAGTCCGGTACTACTACCAGATCAATAAGCATCGGGCGGACCGGCGCTACGGCTGCAACTGGTTCCGGGTGCTCATCGCCTTTGGCGACAAAACGGCCGGCGAGTGGCCAAGCTACGGCTCATGTGCGCTCACGCCCTACACCGCCGCCGAAGCCCGGACCAGCGAGAAGGTCTGGTGGGGCTGGCGGCCGGTGCGTCAAGCCCTGGAACAATTGGAAACCGCACAATCGGTAGAAGTGGTACAAGAAGTGGTAGAAGTCGTTCCTTTCAGGTCAGGGGCGGCCCTGGAGCTGCAACCGCAAACGCTGCCTCAACAAGCACAACTTCCGGTTATCGGGTTTAGTCAGGCAGCGGCTTGTGAGGGCAATGCGACGACAACTCCCGGCGTTGCGACGGAAGGAACGGACCCGTATTTGTGGTGTTCAGTCCAGTCGAGTATTGCCACCACAAATCTTGCAGTCAACTATGAAATTCTGGAGGATTCCGGGTCCAATTACATGAACGATGATGACCGCGCTGCGGAACGCGGGGAGACGCTAAATTTTGCGTATGGGTGGGATAGGGATAATGGTGAATTTTTGCCTGCCGCTACTACCTATCGAACATTGATTTCTATTAATGACGATTTTGTCACTGAACCTGATGGGCGAGTGGACATGAGGTTGTTACCGGGGGATGGGTACACGCTAGGTTCAATTATACAAACAAGTGTCACGTTGCAGGATAATGATGATTACACGACTGAACCAATATTTAATATCACTAGTACGTACAGAGAAGCAGGGAGTCAAGACTCATTTTCCAGTAACCATATATTTACCCCGGGAGATCTCATCGAAATTCGAATCAGTACGGGTCATCAGTTCTCTGCGAAATCCATTCCCTTCATTCTAAAGCTCATTCCTGCCTATGGAGAGTTTGTCGCAACCAATGGCCTGGCGAAAGTATCGGGTGAGGAAGCATACGAACTGGAGGTCACGATTCCTCCTTTGGCAACTGGGACAAGAGTGACGATCGCGACTAAAGCCGATAAAAATTTTGATTTTGATACTAATCTCTATGGGTATATTTCTGTACAACTCAGGCTTAGAGATCATGGTCGTACTTTTCATGCAAACTGGATTACACTTCAACCCATTAAACCTGCCCCTTCCTCGGACTTGGATGGCAACCCCTCCGAGTACACGGCCAGGGAGTGTGTGGAGAAGAACATACCGTCAGGACACATATGTGGCATCGGCCAGCAGCAGGTCATGATTGAGTATGCCCATGATTCTGACGTGCTGCATACCGAAGAGGATATTGCATTTTTTGTCTATCCCTCTCAGATTCGCACGCCTTCCGTACAAGTCAAAGCCACGTGGACCGGATTCAGCGACGGCGACAAGACGTTCACGATACCCAAGAACGGGAGCCGGATCACACTGCCCGTTGATGACAATGACCAATTTAACGGGAACTTGAACGTCAAATTTGAAACCATCAACTCAACGGCCAGCATTCCTGATGCGTACAGGCATTTTACCGTTCAGGTCGAGGATCATGATCCTACGGAATGGACCTGGTCGCCAAATACGTTGGGCATCCCCGATGAAGGGTCACACCCAAAAATCGCGAAGATAGCCTTGAACGCTGGCACCAGTAAGTATCTGAAGTGGCCTCAGGATGCTGTGACTGAAATCGACTTCAACATTCAAGGCTGTGCGCTCAGTGCCCAGCGTGTCGTCGGGACGCCCTCGGTCCCTGGCGATATCCCCTGTCATATACATCTGGATGGCACCAACGGCACGATAACCCGGTTAGAATCAGATAAATTCAGAATCGTTGGACGACTGAACGCCGGGATCATCCTCACGTTTGAGGTCGGGCATGATGATGACATGGATGATGAGGAGATCACCATCAATCCTATCATCGTTCTTCAAAATAACGGAGGGACCGTCAGAAGCATTGCAAATGGCAGCGGAGAACTTCCTCCCACGTCATTCATTGCCTATGACGATGAGGTCAATAGGGATGTGACAAGCGAACCGACGTATGTGAGTTTCACGCGAGATTCCTATATCATCCTTGAAACCAATAGTCCCGCCCAGCCTGTCCTGAAAGCGTATCAATATGACCAGAATGTGTTGGATGCCTGCTTGCAGACACACACGTTACAAGCATGTTTCAAAGACAGTGCCGTCGCCGCAACCAGAACCTCCAATTATACGTTTATTGATACCGTCTCGATTCCTGTCGTTGTGACCTTTGACCGGACGGCTTCTCCTGCGGACGTGCATAGGAATTATGGTACTGGCATCACCATTCAGGCCTCGAGCGGAGCAGTGGGTAAAATGGATATTCATGTCGTAGCCGATGGAGAAGAAGAACTGACCGAAACCTTCACGGTCTCGTTAGGGTCTCCGCTCCCTCCGGGAGTCCTGGCCGGGGAGATCCCGTCTGCGACGATGAACATTGTAGACGCCGACCCTACCGTTGCAGAAGCCGCTCAAAGACAGAAAGCTGAGGATGGCAGGCTGGCACGAATTGCATTGGAACAACGGTGTACGGACGATCCCACCCTGGCTGAATGTACGCCGACCGTCAAGGTTAAGACCCTGACGAAAGAACTGACTGATTCCGACTTGACTTCAACGTACACCGCGGCGCTCAGAGTCCAATTGACGGCGACCAGGGATGTCACGAACGAAGCGATGGCTTTTCAGTTGGAAAATCAAAAAGGCGATAGAGCGAATGAGACACACACGACACAACTTTCGGGCATTACCCTGGCGGCCGGCGTTCCAAAAGAGCATACGTTCAATGCCGAATTTAAACAGGATTCAGCAAAAAACGGGGTTCATGATTATCCCGATGGTCAAGTTCTAGTCAAGTTCCAACCGCAGAGTTCATTGAATTTTGAACAACCGGAACGTGATAACCTGATATGGCTCCGTGATGGAGCATCCAACCCAAGTGCCATATTTGCTGTCCGTAAAGCCACGTCTGGTGTCTATGCCGACAATACGGACGGGAACCTTTTCATCTTTGGAACGCGCAACAGAGATCTCATGTCTTGGGAGACCGTGGAGATTCCCATTATTGTCGAAGGCCGGAATGGGGCGACGGTGACGACTGATGATTACAGGATTGAAGCGGTGTCGGGACAGAATAATCTACGAGTCAAGAAGCGCAATGACGGAACGTACACGGCAATCTTGACCGGGACGAACACGGATCCCACGACCGTAGGCATCGCCAACTTTACGTGCGGGACGCATCTGCTCAATACAAATCGTAACGTATGCTTGAGATACGTGAATCAAAGAAAAGGCGTAAACGGACTCGACCATGACTATGATATCGCCATACGACTGGATCCTGCGATTAACGGAAGGTACGGACAGACGAAAAATACAACATATACTGCACATGCTACAGATTCCCATCAGGTACACACCACGGTCTCTCCGGGTAATGCGCCTGCCAGTGCCGCAAGGACGATCAAAATCGTCCCCGTGGATTCCACCACCATTACGGAACCGGCTCTTGGTCCGGTTCCGTCAAAATCCCTCATGCAACGGAATTGGACGGACCACGCGTTTGACGTGGTCATTGATCCCGGTCCGGTGTCTCTCGTTCATTTCGACTTCTGTCTCAGTCGTGATAAACCGAGCACGGCCTCCTATTACTTCGACCTGAGAATGGTGGATGAAATGGACTCCCTCCACAATGCTGCCGTGGGTGGATTGGCATGGGATAGAACGTCAAAATGTACGAGAGGACATGCCACCGGGAAGACCAAGACGCGATACTATTTGCGAGTCCATGGCGACTCCCATGATGAAGGGACTGAAACCTTCGCGATCAAGGTCAGGGTCAACGAACCGAACCCGGACAATGTATCCTCGGACGGCGCCGTCACGAAGTGGACCATCACGAACGATGGGCCGATACCGGCGGCATGGCTGGCTCGCTTTGGGCGCACGGTGGCGCAGCAGGCCCTGGACGGCATTGCGGGCCGGCTGGCGACCCCGCGGACGCCGGGCACGCAAGGCACGATTGCCGGACGCGCGCTGAACCTCAGCGCGCGCGACCGCGTGAGACACGAGAACCCCTTCGGAGGGGAGGAACCCGGCTCGCCGGACTGGCCGGGCCGCACCTCCGGGTTCGACGCAGATAGCGCGCGCATCGGCCCCGGCGGAATGACGACCGGCGCCTCCGGCGGCGGGAGACCGGCCTCCGCGCTGACCCTGCGCGACGTGCTGCGCGGCAGCAGCTTCACGGCCACGGGCCAGCCGGATGCCACAGGCGGCAGCGTCGCCTTGTGGGGCCGGGCGGCCCAGGCCACGTTCGACGGGCGAGAAGGAGCCACGTCGCTCGACGGCGAGGTCACCACCGGCTTGCTCGGGGTGGACTACGCCCGGGACCGGTGGCTGATCGGAGTCTCTCTTCTCCAGAGTACGGGCACGGGCGGTTACGCCAACATCGGGGCCCGTTCACAGCCTTGTCCCGCGGACGGCAATCTCAGCGCGGAGAGGCGAACCGACCCGTGCAAGGGGATGGTCGAAACCACGCTGACCGCGGCCGTACCCTATGTGTCGCTCCAGGCCTCGGAGCAGCTCAGCCTCTGGGGAGCGGCCGGCTACGGCCGGGGCACGGTCCGGCTGGAAACCGGCATGGGCGAAACCCTCAGGACCGACGTCGACTGGAGTATGGCAACGCTGGGACTGCGGGGCACGGTACTCGCCCCGACCCCGGGAGACAACGGGCCGGCCTTGGCCGTGACCTCGGATGCCTTGTGGGCGGGAACGGACTCGGAAAAGACCCGCGGGATGGAGTCCTCGGACTCGGACGTGACCCGGTTACGGCTGGGCCTGGAAGGCAGTTGGCAGATGGCCTTGGATGACTTGGGACAACTCAAACCCACACTGGCGGTAGGCGCGCGTCATGACGGCGGCGATGCCGAGACCGGCTTTGGAGTGGAACTCGGCGGGGGGGTGGCCTGGGCCGTGCCCACGGTGGGCCTGGCCCTGAACGTCGAAGGGCGCACCCTGCTCACCCACCGGGAGGACGACTTCCAGGATCAGGGCGTCGCGGCCTCGTTCACCTTCGATCCCGACCCGGCCACGCCCCTGGGGCCCTCGCTGACCCTGCGGCAGGATTGGGGCGGCCAAGCCACCGGCGGGCTGGATGCATTGTTTGCGCCCAATCCGTTGGCGCAGCGCCAGGGCACCACGGCCACGCGCCGCTGGGGCACGGAAGCGGCCTGGGGCTTTCCGGTCTTCGACGGGGCGTTCACCGGCAGCCCGCACGTGGGGCTGGGACTGGCCACGGGAACCCGGGACTACCGGCTCGGCTGGCGCCTGGTGCCGGCCACCCCCGCGTCCGCGCTCTCCGTCGGCCTCCAAGCCACGCGCCGCGAACGCGACGCCGCCCGGCCGGAACACACCGTCGGACTCGAAATCACAACCCGCTGGTAACGACCCGGAAATATTGTGGATTGTTGAGGCGAACCCGCACCCGGTTCAGGCAGGCATGGCCGCGGGCTGTTGCCCATCATACGCCCTTGCCGTATGATGGGCAGGCGACTCCTTCTGTCATCGCCAATTTCTCTTTCCGTCATGCCCGGCTTGATCGGGCATCCAGGGTCTTGGCTTTTGGCTGTGTCTCATTCGTGCAGGCAAAACCCCTGGATTCCCGCGTGCGCAGGAATGACAAAAAGAGGGATCGAGAATCCAGTCTTGCTGTCATGCCCGGCTTGATCGGGCATCCAGGGTCTTGGCTTTGTCCTTCGTTGTTTGGAAAGGCACGGGACGACACGCAGGTCGTCCCCTACAGAATCGGGGTGCCTGTGCGTAGGGGCGGGCCTGTGTGCCCGCCCTGCTTTTCTTGTTTCATTCGTGAAGGCAAAAGGCCCTGGATTCCCGCGTGCGCAGGAATGACAGAAAAGGCGCAGGAATTGCAAATGTTCACTCATTCGTTGACAGCATGACAGAAAAAGGCCCAGGCATGACTAACGACGTCTTGGCACAATACTTGGCCGGTCTGTCCGTCAGGCGGCTTCACCATTTGGCGAAGAAACGGGTGCCCCGGCATTTTCGCATGGGGAAAACCCGGCTGATTCAATCACTCCTTGTCCTGCCGCCCGAGCAACGGGCGGAAATCGAAACGACGCTTGCGTCCCTCCCGCCGGAACCGCCGCGCCACTCCAAACCTTCCAAGCCGGGCAGACCGGCCAAGCCCACACCTCAGCCCGAGACGGTGTCCCGCCCCGCCCCACCCTCCCGGCAGCCCCAGGTCCCGGTCGAACCGGCCATCAGCACACAGGCGCTGCTTGAAGGGATCGGCGTGCCGCCGCCCGCGCCTTTCCAGCCTGACGACTGGCAACGGGCAGCCATCGACCATCTGGCAACCAATGACGTGATTCTGAGCGTGCCGACGGGGAGCGGCAAAACCTACGTGGCGATCGAGGCCATGCGACGGGCCATCGAGGCCGAACAAACGGTGATGTACACGTCCCCCTTGAAGGCGCTCTCCAATACAAAACTAACGGAGTTTTCGCAGTTCTTCGGTGCGGATCAGGTCGGCATTCTCACGGGCGACCGCCGTGACAATCCGCAGGCACCCATCCTGATCATGACGACGGAAATCCTGCGGAACGTCCTGTACGACGCCGCCAGCGGAGAGATTGACATGCGGCTGGATACCCTGGGCTTGATTATTTTGGATGAATCGCAGTTTCTGGCCGATCGTGAACGTGGAGTCGTTTGGGAAGAAACGATCATTTTCGCTCCGTCGCAATCGCGGCTGCTGCTGCTGTCGGCCTCCATCGGAAACCCCGAGGAAATCGCCGCCTGGATCAGTTCCATCCGCTCCACGTCCTGTCACTTGATCCACCATGAAAACCGCTCGGTCCCGCTCCGCGCCGCCTACCTCGATCCGACCGGAATCCTGGCCCCCTTCTTCCGCACCCGGGACATCACCCGCGGTCGAGGCCATACCCTCCATCCCGAAACTACGCGTCTCTTTTCGCGCTACGAAGACCGGACGCTCGGCCCGCGCTACAAACGGTAACCCCACCGGGCTCGCCCATCCCGCGCGCTCACGCCCCCAAAGGGGACGAAACCGCACAAATTGTCTATTTTGTACAAAACTGTACAATTTGTAATATTTGTACAAATATTACATTTTGTACAAAATATGCCGAATTGTACAAAACAGACACATCAACGACTCTGGATCCCTCTTTCTGTCATCCAGGACAAAAAGAACCGGATCCCCGACTCCTCTTTCTGTCATTCCGGACTCGATCCGGAATCCAGTGTCTTTCACCTGTACGAATGAAACAAGAAAAACAGGGCGGGCACATAGGCCCGCCCCTACACGCAGATACCATGTGCCCGTAGGGGACGACCTGCAGCCTGCCCTGAGCGAAGCCGAAGGAAGCGGAGCCGAAGGGTGTCGTCCCGCGTCTTTCCAAACAACGGAACCCCAAAAAGACTGGATCCCC
>JAJDVY010000021.1 GCA_022825885.1 Nitrospirales bacterium
TCTCGGCCTGGCGCAACACAAACCCGATCTGCTCCTCCGAGTACCGCTTCTTTTTCATGGCACATTGCCCCTCCTTTCTTCAGGTCAATTTTGCCAGAAAATCACCTCTCTGTCGGATCAATTTTCGGGTTGCAGACCAAAGACAGGATCAAATCATGGACGGCACAGAAAAAGTCGTGAGACATCTGGAAATGACCCAAACCGTTATCAACCGTTTGGGAAGCAACTCTTTCCTGTTAAAAGGCTGGAGCATGACCCTCATTGTTACTGCGATGGTTTTAATCGCCAGATATGAGAGGTGGCTCGACTATTTTGAACAGTTTGCAGGCTGTTGATAAGTGGATCTCCGCTCTGGTTATGCCGCCGCCTGGATGGGCTTAGGCTGGTTGAAATAGACTTGGTCGGGCGTTTGCCCGTCCAGGGCTGAATGTGGTCTGCACCGGTTGTAGAAGGCCAGATAGCGATCCAGCCCGCTTCGCGCCTCCGAGACACTGCGATAGGCCCGGAGGTAGACTTCCTCATATTTGATCGTCCGCCACAGCCGTTCGACTACGACATTATCGCGCCACGCGCCCTTGCCATCCATGCTAATCGCGATCTGGGCCGTCTGTAAAGCCTGGATAAAAGCCACCGAGGTGAACTGGCTGCCCTGATCCGTGTTCATGATCTCCGGCGGGCCATGCCGCGCCAGGGCGTCGCGCAACGCCGCCACGCACGGCCCCGTCTCCAGCGTAATCGAGCGCCGCCAAGCGAGTGCCTTGCGGCTGAACCAGTCGAGGACCACCACCAGATACACAAACCCCCGCGCCATCGGGACATAGGTGATATCCATCGCCCAGACGTGGTTGGGGCGAGTGATCATCAACTGTCTTAAGAGATACGGATAGATCTGCTGCCCTGGGGTCGGGTGCGAGGTCGTCGGGCGGCGCTAGAGGGCCACGATCCCCATCCGCTTCATCAGCGTGGCGACGTGCCGGCGGCCCACCACATGGCCGTCCTGCCGGAGCAAGCCTCTCAGCATCCGGCTGCCCGCAAAGGGATACGCCAACGGTAACGCATCCAGCCGGCGCATCACGGCCAGATCGGCCGCTGAAGGGGGCCGGCGCGGGTCATACACACTGCCCCGACTGATGCCCAAGAGCCGGGCTTGACGGCTAACACTCAAACGGTGCGTGTGGTCCATCAGCGTCTTGCGCTCGGCAACAGACCGGCTTTGCTGAGCGCACCTTCTAAAAAATCGTTCTCCAGGGTCAATTGCCCGATTTTCGCATGCAGCGCGGTGACCTCGGACTCAGGGGCCGCCGCCTGCTTCCCCGCGCCCTCGAAGACATCCGGCATGCCCGCCAGGAGTTGGGCCTTCCACGGCTTGATTTGGTTCGGATGCACGTCAAACTGCTGGGCGAGTTCTGCCAGCGTCTGGTCCCCACGGATAGCCGCTAGCGCCACCTTGGCCTTCAAGGCCGGGCTATGGTTTCGGCGTGGTCGTCTCATCATGATTCCTCCTCATGGACGGCAATAATGCCGCTCGGGAGCAGAAATGTCACTTATCCCCCTTGTTCAGATTTCCCAAGCCACCTCTATTGACTATGACAAAAAGACAAGTTTTTTATAGTTTTCATTACAACCCGGATAGTTGGCGCGCATCACAAGTGCGCAACATAGGAGCTATTGAGGGCAACAACCCTGTTTCTGACAATGAATGGGAAACAATTACAAAGGGAGGGGATAACGCGATTAAGCGATGGATAAATGACCAGATGAAATATAGGTCATGCACTGTTGTTCTTGTAGGAAGCAATACCGCAAACAGAAAGTGGATCAATTATGAAATAGTCAAATCATGGGATGACGGCAAGGGTGTTGTTACATGGATTGAAAGATCAAGACGGCCATATATCTCAAAAAGGGGGAAGTCCTTTTAGTTACATAGGTTATGGCAATACTGGCAAAAAATTGTCCTCAATAGTCAAGTGCTACGATCCTCAAGGAAGCAACAGCAAAGACAGGTATGCTTGGATTTCAAAGCATCTATCTAATGCAGTAGAAGAAGCCATCCGTATACGAAATCAATGCAAATGAAGGAAGCTTTGTCGGCAGTATATGAGAAATCTCCGCAAAGATACATCGGGTACGTAGAGGAACTAGCCGGCAAAACCATAGCGTCACCATAGCAAAAACATAGCAATTTCATAGCAAAAATAGCAGAAGTATAGCAAGGCATAGCAATGGCATAGCAAATTCATAGCAAACATAGCATTTTCATAGCAAAAACATCTTCTAAGCCTGTCTTACTATGTTTTGCTATAAAACAGGATAACCCCACATCCGTTATTCAAAGGCAAAACCGCCTGCGAGGTGGCGGGAGATGCTGTTTTCGACCATTTTGCCGATGCCGGGAAAATGGTCTACCTCGGCTCAGGGGGCCAGCGGGGAGTGCCTGACATGATGCTCCCCACCACGCCTGCTACCTGATCGCCAGGAACGGCGGTCCCCGCAAAGAGGAAATCTCCTTTAAAAACCCGCATTCATTTGAGTTAAGAAGATGGCGTTTACTGCATGATTATTTGTTCAATAATTTGATCAAAATTGTTTTGTATATTGAACAAAATTGTTCAATATTATAAAGTCTCGGGAAATGGCGAGAATGAAATTCATCAGACCGCAGGCAAGGGAGTTGGCGAAACGCCTGAAGGAACCCCGCCGGTTTATTCAGTCCATATCGGGATCACGGCAGGTGGGCAAGACGACCCTTGCCTTGCAAGTGGCCGAGCGTAATAACCTGCCCTATCATTTTGCCAGTGCGGATGAACCGACCTTGCGCGACGGTCACGGTTGGATTGTCCGTCAATGGATTGAGGCGCGACATCTAACGCGACGGTCAAAAAGAAAAGGGGCCTTGCTGATATTGGATGAAATTCAAAAAATTCCGCAATGGTCTTCAGTCGTCAAATCTCTTTGGGATGAGGACACGAGAAAAAAAACACCCGTCAAGGTGGTGTTGCTGGGTTCGGCTCCGCTGTTGATGGGGCGGGGCCTTGCGGAAAGTCTTGCCGGGCGTTTTGAAATCCTGCATTTGCCACATTGGAGTTTCTCTGAAATGAAACGGGCTTTTGGGTGGGATTTGGAACAATATCTTTTTTATGGCGCCTATCCCGGAGCGGCTCCCTTCATAAAGGAGCAGGCACGTTGGTCGGAATATATAAAGAATTCCCTGATGGAAACAACGATTTCCCATGACGTCATCTTGCTTTCTCGGGTTGACAAACCCGCGTTGCTTCGTCGCCTGTTTGAACTCGGTTGCGCCTACTCGGGACAAATTCTTTCTTACAGAAAAATAGCCGGACAACTGCAAGACAAAGGAAACGTCACCACCTTGGCTCACTATCTTGATTTACTCGAGGGAACGGGAACGATTGCCGGACTGCAAAAGTATTCTGGCAGCATGGTGGCAAGTCGCCGGTCAATTCCTAAACTTCAAGTGTTTAATACCGCCTTGATAACGGCACAATTCGGCATGGATTGGCATCATGAGATGGAAGATGGAAAAATGCCCGGACGGCTAGTGGAGTCCGCAGTGGGGGCGTATTTGCTTAATGCCACTGTCGGCGAGGGGATGAACCTGTTTTATTGGCGCGAAAACAACCGTGAAGTGGATTTTGTCTTGCGCCAGGGAAAGAAAATTGTGGCAATTGAAGTGAAAAGCGGCAGAATCCCTTCTTCTTTTCCCGGCTTGGATGATTTTGTCAAAAGGTTTAATCCGACAAGGACTTTAATAGTCGGCGAGGGCGGTATTTCTCTGGAACGCTTTCTGTCAACACCCGTTGAATACTGGATACAATAAATGCGCGGTTTTCAATTCAGCGAAAAATACCTGTGCCAAATCCCCGCTCTCCAGGAACTGGTCAACCTCGGCTACGAGTACCTGACGCCGGAACAGGTTTTTCAGGCGAGGCGAAAGAAATTCGGCGACGTTTTGCTGGAAAACATCCTGAGCCGGCAGATCAAGAAGATCAATCGCATCAATTACAAAGGCCGCGAGTACCGGTTCAGCGAAGAGAACGTCCAGTCCGCCATCCAGAAAATCAAGAACGTCCAATACGCCGGACTGCTGAAAACCAATGAGACGGTCTACGATCTGCTGACCCTCGGCACCGCGATGGAGCAGTCCATCGAGGGCGACACCAAGAGTTTCACCTTGAACTACGTTGACTGGAGGGCTCCGACCAACAACGCGTTTCACGTGACTGCGGAGTTTCCCGTTGAGAGAACGCGCAGTACCGAAACCGCTCGCCCGGATATCGTCCTGTTCGTGAACGGCATTCCGTTTGTGGTGATTGAATGCAAATCTCCGGGCGAAAAAGTAGAAGCGGCCATCTCCCAGACTATCCGCAACCAGACCGAGGAGTATATTCCCCGGCTTTTCATCTATGCCCAATTGTTGCTGTCGATCAACAAAAACGACGCCCGATACGCCACGGTTGGAACGGAACAGAAATTCTGGAGTCTCTGGAGGGAAAAAGAGGACAGCGATCAGGACGTGGAGCAGGCCGTCCACGCGCCGCTTACAGAAGAAACGAAAAACGCCCTGTTCTCCGGCGACTTCGCTTCCGCCCGCCGCTATTTCGACGAATTGGGAGACCGGCAGATCACGGAGCAGGACCGGGCCATCTACAGCCTCTGCCGGCCGGAAAGGCTGATGGAACTCTCCCGCCTGTTTACGCTTTTTGACGCGGGCAAAAAGAAAATTGCGCGCTACCAACAGTTTTTTGTGGTGCGCTCGGCTTTGCAGCGCGTCAAGGCGTTCGACAATGAGGGACGGCGAAAAGGCGGCATGATCTGGCATACGCAGGGCTCGGGAAAATCCCTGACCATGGTCTGGCTTGCGCGTCTTCTGGCCATGGATAGGGAGATCACCAATCCGCGCCTCATCATGGCAACGGACAGGAAAGACCTGGACCGGCAAACTGAAAAAGTTTTCAGGCAGTGCGGGATCGAGCCGGAGCGGGCGGCAACCGGACGGGAACTCCTCGAATTGATCAGGTCGAACACGCCCGTGGTGACGACCCTGGTGCATAAATTCGACAAGGCGTTGAATGCCGGTGGGATGAGTGATGACGACCCTAACGTTTTCGTGCTGGTCGATGAAAGCCACCGCACCCAGTTCGGGAACCTTTCGGCACGAATGCGTCAGATGCTGTCAAAGGCCTGCTACCTCGGGTTTACGGGCACCCCGCTTACCAATGAGCAGAAAAACAACTTTTTCAAATTCGGGGGATTGATCGAGCCCTCTTATTCCGTCCGCCAAGCCCTGGATGACGCGGCAATTGTACCGCTCCTGTACGAAGGACGTCACGTGGAGATGGAGCAGGACAAAGCCGCCGTTGACCTGTGGTTTGAACGATACACGGCTGACCTTAGTGAAAAACAGAAAGCCGATCTGAAGAAAAAATATTCACGCGCGAATACACTCAACAAGGCGAAGAGGGTCGTCTATATGCGCGCCTTCGACATCAGCGAACATTATCGCGCGAACTGGCAAGACACGGGTTTCAAGGCGCAACTGGTTGCGCCGGACAAGGTCACAGCCATTCACTATCACCAGTTTATGAAAGAAATAGACGCTGTTTCTTCCGAAGTGGTGATCTCCCCGCCCGATATGCGAGAGGGCTTTCAAGAGGTTGATGAAGCGCCGAATTCCGACGTTCGGATTTTCTGGGACAGGATGATGGACCGCTTTGGCTCGGACACCCAATACTCGGAAACCCTTATCAAGCGTTTCAAACACGCCGAAGAGCCTGAAATCTTAATCGTGGTGGACAAACTTCTGACCGGCTTCGACGCACCGGTCAACAGCGTTCTCTATCTCTGCAGAAAACTGCGCGAGCACACGCTGCTCCAAGCCATTGCGCGCGTCAACCGGCTGCATGAAGGCAAGGATTTCGGTTACATCGTGGACTACGAAGGCATCCTCGGGGAACTGAACACGGCTTTGACGATGTATGACGCGCTGGAAGGGTTTGAGGAAAAGGATCTGGAAGAAACACTGGTTTCCGTCAATGAACAGATCGACAAACTGCCGCAGAAGCACTCCCATCTTTGGGACGTGTTCAGGGAGGTCAAGAACCAGGCCGATGAAGAAGAGTATGAACGGCTTTTGGGCGATGATGAACGGAGAGACGACTTTTACAGGCTGCTTGCGGAATATGCCAAGTCCCTTGGTATCGCCCTTTCCTCCCACAAGTTTTTAACAGACACGGACGAGACAATCCTGCGGCAGTACCGGGAAGATTTGAAACGGCTTGAAAAACTGAGGCGGTCGGTGAAACTGCGCTATGCCGATATCGTTGATTACAGGGACCACGAACCGAAAATCAAAAAGCTCCTGGATACCCATATTCAAGCCAACAGGGTTACGCAAATCAACGAGCCGGAGAACATTTTTCACGGCCTCCCGACGGGCGAAAGCGGACCGGAAGTCGAGTACGGGAGCAAAACCGAAGCCTCACGGGCCGATCGCATCGCCCACCTGATGAAGCGCACCATCAGCGAAAAAATGGAGGAAGACCCGGCCTTTTACCAAAAGTTTTCAAACCTGATCCAACAGGTCATTGACGAGTTCAGGGCAGAGCGGATCTCCGGCCTGGAATACCTGGATAAGGTTTCCAGGCTGAAAAAAGACTTCGACAGCCGGGGCAATGAGGACGTGCCCGAGAAACTGAGGCTCAACAGGGACGCCGCGGCGTTTTTCGGTGTCATTAAACCTGTTTTTGAAACCTGCGCGGCCGGTACGTGCGATGAGCATTCGGCGGATACGGCTCTTGCCATCCACGACATTCTGCAACGTCACGGCAAAGTGCATTTCTGGGACGACCCGGATGCGCGAAACAGCGCCATTAACGACATTGAGGACTACCTGTACGACGAAGTGAAAGCCAAAAGAGGCATTGATCTCGGCAACGAACAACTGGATGAGATTATCGAGCGGAGCATGAGGATTGCCCGCAACAGGATGTACGGATGAGCCGGATGGCGGAGTCAATCGCGTATGGACGGGAGACGATTACTTTTGACGTCCTGCACTGTAAGAGAAAAACCATGGAGATTGCCGTCCACCCGGACAAATCCGTTGTGGTGAAAGCTCCGCTTGGAAGCGATTTGGAAGAGGTTGTCCGCAGGGTACGGAGGCGCGCCGGGTGGATTCATCGTCAGATTCTTTACTTTGAGCAGTTTGAGCCGAAAACTCCGCCACGCCGCCACGTGAGTGGAGAATCCCATCTTTATCTTGGACGAAAATACCGGCTGAAAATCAGGAGATCCCACACCCCGCAGGTATTGTTAAAGAGCGGATATTTCCATATTCAGGCTCCAACCCTATCCCCCGGCCATGTTCAAAAACTGCTTGAAGCGTGGTATTTCAAAAAAGCCTCAACCTGCTTTCAGGACGTCTTTCACCAGTGTTGGGAAAAGTTCAAAAAAAACACCGTTGCCAAGCCGGACCTGAAGATACGAAAAATGAAGGCGCGGTGGGGAAGCCTGTCAACAAACGGCCGGTTGACGCTCAATCCGGACCTCATCAAAGCCCCGAAAGAATGCATTGAATACGTCGTGATTCACGAGCTTTGCCATCTTTCACACCGGCAGCACGATTCCGATTTTTACAAACTGCTGGACCGCTGCCTGCCGGACTGGGTTCAAAGAAAACATAAACTGGAATTGGCTCTGGTTTAGCCGTCCGGCGCATGCGTCGCCGCGTCATCGGCAATCCGATCTGCGCGAAGCGTTCCTTGATTCCCGCGTTGCCGGTACAGTAACGTGAGCCCTCCGTATTTGTGAAAACGAAACCCTGAACATGTTCGATTGTTGAAAAAGGAGTGGCAGGGATGAGTGGTGTTCCCATCACGTATGCTGAACGCATCAGGACCTTACCCCCGTATCTGTTTGCAGCCATTGACGAGATGAAGCAGCAGGCCATTGCTCGGGGGGTGGATATCATCAATTTGGGCATCGGCGATCCCGACCTGCCCACGCCCGATCCTATTGTGGAGCGCATGCAACAGGCGGTGACCGATCCGCAGCATCATCAATATCCTTCGTCGAGCGGGATGTTGTCGTTTCGCACCGCGGTCGCCGGCTGGTACCAGCGACGGTTCAACGTGACCGTGGACCCCAAGTCCGAGGTGGTCACCTTGATCGGCTCAAAGGAGGGCATCGGCCACGTGCCCATGGCCTTTATCGATCCGGGTGACGTCGTGCTGGTCCCGAGCCCCGGGTATCCCGTGTATCCGGTGGCCGCCAGTTTTGCCGGCGGCGTTGCCCATGAGATGCCCCTGTTGAAACAGAACGGATTCCTGCCGGACCTGGACGCAATTCCCCCGGACGTGGCCCGAAAAGCGAAACTGATGTTCTTGAATTCGCCGAACAATCCCACCTCGGTCATTGCGGACACGGCGTTTTTCAGTCGCGTGATTGCGTTTGCAAAAGAGCATCACGTGATCGTGTGCCACGACGCGGCGTATTCGGAAATTTTCTACGACGGCCTTCGTCCGTCCAGCTTTCTGGAAGCGGAGGGCGCCATGGACGTGGGGATCGAGTTTCATTCGTTGTCCAAGACCTTCAACATGACGGGCTGGCGGATCGGGTTTGCCGTGGGCCGCGCCGAAGTGATTGCGGGGTTGAGCCAGATCAAGAGCAACATGGACTCGGGCCAGTTTCAGGCCGTGCAGGAATCCGGGATCACAGCTTTGGAGTCCGACGATCGACTCACCGCCGGACTCCGGGACATTTACCAGGAACGCCGGGACGTGCTGGTCGCGGGATTGCGAAATCTCGGGCTCGAGTTTGACGTGCCTTCGGCCACGTTCTACGTCTGGATCGAGGTCCCCAAGGGCTATACCTCCGCGTCCTTTACGGCCCACCTGCTGGAAAAAGCCGGAATCGTGACCACGCCGGGAAACGGGTTCGGGGCTCCGGGCGAAGGCTACATTCGCATGGCCCTCACCACGACCAAAGAACGGTTGGCCGAAGCCGTGGACCGGCTCAAACACATCGGGTGGTAAGGGGCGGGCCGGCACCCGGACCGGCCCCGACAGGCATTCGTGAGGATCGAAACCGTCTTTATCGCCTTCGGATCGAACCAGGGAGACCGGCAGGATTTGTGTGACCGGGCCGTGGCCTTGATGGGACTGTTGCCGCAATCCACGCTCACGGGCGTCTCGTCATATTACGAGACCGAACCCATGGACATGGCCCACGGGCATGACGCCACGTGGTTCTATAACGGGGTCGTTCGCCTCGAGACGCAACTCCAGCCGGAACACCTGGTGGCCATTTGCCGGGAAACGGAGCGGGGCCTCGGGCGCGACCCCGAACTGAAACGCGTTTCCCGGCCTATGGATTTGGACATGCTGTTCTATGGACGGCGAATCATCGACACCCCGCAACTCACCGTTCCGCATCCCCGTCTCCATGAACGGCGGTTCGTCCTGGCGCCGATGGCCGAGCTCGCTCCGGACTGGGTTCATCCTCACTTCGAGCAAACCATCCAAGCCCTGCTCGACCGGCTGACGGATACGCATCACGTGCAAAAGCTTGACGTGGTTCCCGGTTCCCGGTTCGCCACCCGGCCGTCCTGCACGATGCCTCCCACTGACTAAATGCGCATCATCCGAACGACTCAAGCCCTGCGAACCTGGCGACGCCGTCAGGACCCGCCCGGCACCTCGATCGGGTTGGTCCCGACCATGGGAGCGTTACACGCCGGACACCGGTCGTTGATGCAACGCGCGCGTCGCACGTGCCAAACGGTCGCCGTCAGCATTTTCGTGAACCCGCTCCAGTTTGGCCCGGCCGAGGATTACCGTCGTTATCCCAGGAACCTGTCGCAGGATCTCGCATCCTGTCGCGAGGAACACGTCGATCTTGTCTTTCTTCCGGAACCGGACACCTTGTACCCCCGGGATTTTCAAACGACCGTCGCCGTCAGCACGCTTGCGCAACGATGGGAGGGAGAACACCGGCCCACGCATTTTCAGGGCGTGACCACGGTCGTGACCAAGCTGCTGAATCTCGTCCGTCCAGCTCGCGCGTTCTTCGGTCAAAAAGACTACCAGCAATATGGCGTGATCCGGCAATTGGTGCAGGACCTCGACCTCGACACCCGCGTCACCCTGTGCCCGACCATTCGGGATGCCGATGGACTCGCCTTGAGTTCACGAAATCGCTACGTGACGACATCGCAACGCCAACGGGCTTTGGCTCTGTATCAGGCCCTGTCGGCCGGAAAGGCGGCTATCGGAAGAGGCATGCGCCGCGCAGATCCGGTTGAAAAGAGAATGGCGAAGATCCTCGACACAGGGCACGGGCTGGACGTCGAGTACCTGGCCTGTTGCGACGCCCGCACGCTCGAACCCCTTGCCCGTCTTCGGGGAACCGTTGTCCTACTTGGAGCGATTCGGGTCGGAGGGGTGCGTTTTATCGATAATCTTATCGTCCGGATCAGGCAATAAGGCTGTTTGGTCCCGGGCACACCGGAACCCGATATTCGGCGAACGCGTGGCCGGCGTGGCGCCATTGCGCGTAGCCGTTCGCAGGAGTTGCGGCCGGCTTCGCCACGACCCGCCGCGGACGCTCTTATACCGCCCGGCCTCGGCCCCCTGCGGATTCCGTTCGGGCATCAGGGGATAGGAATCCGGACCAAACCAATCCCGCACCCATTCCCGCACGTTGCCGGCCATATGGTACAGCCCGTACGGGCTTTGTCCTTCTTCAAAACTGTCCACGGCCGCCACCAACGGGATCTGGTGAACGTGATACAACCCGAACACGGCCACATCGGGGGCGGGCGGTTCAGCGCCCCAGGGAAACGTCCGGCCGTCGGTCCCACGGGCGCCCTTTTCCCATTCCGCCTCGGTGGGCAAGCGTTTGCCGTGCGCGCGACAAAATCGATCCGCTTCGTCCCACGAAACGTACAGGGCCGGCCACCGCGTCATCACGTAATCCGGAAGCACGTGCACGTCGATCAGGTGCCAGATCAGGTGGCGCAGTTTGAGCGGAACCGGCAGACCGTGCCCGCGCAGAAACGCCAGATACTCGCCCATGCTCACTTCATCACGATCAAGTGCATAGGCGTCCAGCCAGATCCGTCGTTGTGGAAACTCCGTGTCGTCATACTGCGTTTCCAACCCGAACGGGTCATCGTCCTTGCGCACGGTCCCCATGAGGAACCACCCTTGGGGAATCTCCATCATCGAAGATGGTTGAGCCAACCCGGCGATTGCCGCCAGATGCGGCTCCAACTCCGGCGGCGGCGGATTGTTGTTGTCCTGCGCCGCACCCGCCAGTCCGGCCACGCAGCAGACAAACAGAACCGTCGCAACTCCCAGGCTTTGCCGGACGTTCCGGGAAGAAGCCCCGGTTGACGAGGCAATCCGTTCGTTCATTTGACGGCCCGTTCGGATGATTCTGCCGGAGGTTGGCTGAGCAGGATGAGTTGGCCGCCTTCGACCAACTTGCGCGTCGCGATCAGGCCGTCGCGTATGGTGTGCGCTTGGACCGTGGCCAGCAGTACTCGTTCGCCCGCGCGGAACTCGAAGAGATGCGTCACGTCGAGAACCCCGGACGACTCCCATGTTCCAAGTGCGTCGGAACTTGCATCGGTGCTGCCTTCCGGCAACACGACGGATCGATTGACCCGGGCTATCCGTTCCACGGTACCGGCAAGCGGGTCCAGACGCCACATCGAAGCCTCATGGCCCGAATGACTTCCGAACGGCGGATCCTGTTGTTTCGCCTTATCTTCCTGGATGTAGATCCATCCATCACCCCCCCAGTCCAAGTTATCCGGGCTGCGAATCCCCTCGTCGGGATGGGAAAACCTGGCGCCGCCGGCGTCATCCCCGTCGTACAGGATCTTGAGGATGGCCCTCATCCCCTTCAGGTCGACGTCGATCTGGTAAATGGTCCCCCACGCATCATGAGCGGGGAACACCCTATCCCGTCCCGTGGAGGCCAGGACTGCCCTCGTGCCGATCGCAGGATGCGTACTCACGTCTTCCGGCCTGGAAAATTGAAAGGCACCACCGGCCTTCGCCTCCCGCCGAAGGGTCCACCCGGTTTTATAGCCAACGGGGTCATGCCCCCGTTCCCCGGCCTTCCTCCTGTCCAACACCTCAATCTTTTTCCAGGCGCCGGTGAGCGTGGACCCTGTCCCGTGGAATTGCGCCACCGTCCGCATGCCGTGGTCCGCGACGAAGTAATAGAGTTGTCCCGCCAGCAACCCGTTCCGGTTCAGAAATGACGTGTTTCCCGGATCAATGCCCAGTGGAAGTGCCCGTTCAGCCGCCGGGGCATTTTTCCGGCCCACGTATAACCAGAGAGGCGCCGTGACAACGTGGCCGGGAGACGTGTGCGGACCGGCTTCCCGTCCGGCGGCCTCTGTCTCATCGGTTTGCGGGATCGTATCGTCTCCGATCAGGAGAGCCACGGTATCCTGCGGGCCGGCCAACGGCGTGGTATTTTCTCCGGCCATGCGTCCCATCGCCGGCACTGCGTGCAGGGTTTGGCGTTCCACGTCCAAGGCCCAGACCGTTCCGCCATATGGATGGCCCAAAGGGTCCGAGAGTTCTTCCTGAGTCATGTAGATCGTATCGACAAAATTGAACGTGCCCTTTTCGATCAATTGGCTCGAACACAGGCGTGACAGACCTTGTTCGGTCTGCGCGACCTCATTGATCTGAAAACCCGTTTCGACGATCCGGCCTTGCCGGTCACGAATGGTTCGATACGCAATGCCGCTGTCGAGAATCCGGAAGGTCCGGCGATCGAAATCCAGAAAGCTGATGCGAGCCCCGGTCAACCTCGTCCCGTTGTCGAGCCGGTACGGATTCCCGGCCTTGCCGTCCAATTCATGATTCACCAGTACCCGGATGATCTCTTCATTCAACCGATAGGCTCCGAGACCGTCCAACGCGCCTCCGGGCTGATATTCCTGAACGGCGAAACGCGGGCCCCGGGAAGGGAGCCGGTCTCCGATCGTCAACAGAGCACGCACTTCCCACGTTCCCGCGCCGCTCATCATGGACGGATCCTTGAACGCAAATCCCGTCAACGCCATCGCAAGGATGGCGAGACCTGCAACCTTCAGAACCTGATTCATCGCAAACGGGTTGATCGTTATCGCCCTTCTTCCCTTAATCCCGGCGGCTGCAAAAGATCGACGGTTTCATATCCCGGTGGTTTATGCAAGCGCGGGAAAATCACCGCTTGACACTTGACAGACGGACATATTTACAGTAATGATTATCATAATCATTACTGTACAAGAAACGGCAATCAGAAACGAAGGAGGACGCATCAATGAAAGGTTCGTATACCCTGACGCTTCGACAACCGGCTTCCCCTATTTCCAATAAAGAAAATCCGTTTTGTCTGGTTCGAGGATTTCTGCAACTTATGGAAAGCCATGACCCGCTGATTGTCGGCCATTGCGAACGCACGGCCCAATTTGCCTTGGCCCTCGGACATGCCATCGAGTTGGCGGATCAGGAACTGCTCCAGCTCCATTATGCCGCCCTGTTACACGATCTCGGAAAATTTTCCCTTCCGCCTCGCGTTCGAACCGGCACCAATTTGTCCCCGGAAGAAGAGATGAAGCATCAATGCCACCCCCGGGTCGGCGCCGCCATGCTTCAACAATGGCCCTGTCTCAGTACGGCTTCCGTGCTCATCGCTCACCATCATGAACGATGGGACGGCTACGGATACCCCTATGGACTTCGGGGCACGTTAATCCCTTTGGGATCCCGAATCCTGAGTCTTGCCGATACGTTTGATAAATCGACGTCACCCTGTCCGCATGGTGACGGACAACCATTTGAAAAAGCCGTCCAAGTCCTCAAGGGGGGCTCCGGTCTCCGATTCGACCCGGACCTGACGGAACAGTTCCTGCTCCTCATCCCCACGTTATTCAACGTGGAACACGAGATTCAATTTTCCCTGTCTCACTATTCACCGGTGGGCAATTTGGTGAGTTGACGTCCTTATGCTACAATTTCATAAAAGGAGATCCTTTCGCGACGCTCAGGATGACAACTTTGAGCTTGTGCATACCATGCCTTCAACCATCTCCCGTCACAATGCTCTCCCCGCCAAAGCTCGCGTTCGCCGCGATACCGTTTCCTATTGTATCGTCCGGAGTCCCGTGGGCCGGATCCTCCTGGCAGGGAATGCTCGCGCGTTGACACATCTCTCGTTTCAGGATGGCCGTCATCCGACCGGGCCAGACCCCCGGTGGGTGTATGACGAAAAGCCGTTTCAACGACCCATCCGGCAACTCGAAGAATATTTTTCCGGAAAACGAAAAACGTTCACGATCACACTGGCCGCGCAGGGAACCCCGTTTCAACAACGGGTCTGGCAAGCCCTTCGGACCATCCCTTATGGACGAACGCGATCATACGGACAGGTTGCGAAAGCCGTCGGCAAGCCCAAGGCCGCGCGGGCCGTGGGCGCGGCCAACGGGCAGAACCCTATCTCGATTATCGTCCCCTGCCACCGCGTCATCGGCAGCACCGGGAAACTCGTCGGCTATGGCGGAGGGCTCTCCATTAAAGAAACCTTGCTGGCTCACGAGAGCAGCCACCATCCTTGAAGCCGGGATAAGACCCGCATTTCTCATGATGGATGATGGCCCGCACGGCGCGACGGGGCCCGTCTTTGCTGGCGTTCGAGAATGGGCTCAATCCTGGCCGGCGAATAGGTCGCCGGCTTGACCCACTTGCCGTCGTCCCGTTTGTACCCCCCCACCTTGCTCATGTTGGAACGCTGGACCTCCCGGAATACCGGCGCCATGTCGATTCCATAGGAGACGGCCGTGCCGTAGACGACGTACAGCAGGTCGGCGAGTTCTTTCGCAATGCCGGGAAGATGTTCCGCTTTCATGGCTTCCTTCAATTCGTCAAACTCTTCCTGAATGAGCCGCTCGCGCAGGACCATGGTCTTCGGGTCCGGCACGCCTGGGCTCTCCGCGACGTGGATATCGAACTCCCTGTGAAACTCCCGAACCATTTTTTGCGCTTCGTCCATTCCCCGTCCTTTCGGTCAAGCGTTGGTTACAAGGCCAGAATCATATAGACGTCGTTCACGTTCGTCCCGGTCGGTCCAGTCACGACGTGCCCGCCCACCCGGTGAAAAAATCCATAGCTGTCGTTCTCCCGAAGCGCCGCTTCGGGGCTCATACCCATCTCCCTGGCCCGGCTGACGGTCTCTCCATCCACGACGGCCCCTGCCGCCTCCGTCGGACCATCGATCCCGTCGGTGCCGACACCGGCCACGAACACCCGAGACAGCCCTTCGATAGAGGGAGCAGCCGCCAAGGCAAATTCCTGAGCGCGCCCCCCAATCCCTTTCCCTTTCACGGTCACGGTGAGTTCCCCGCCGGCCAGGAGACACGCCGGAGGCCGGACGGGGTTTCCTGAATCGCGTATTTCTCCGGCGAGAATCCCAAAGAGCTTTCCCACGTCACGCGCTTCCCCGGACAGGTTCGTGGACAGGATCAGAGTACGGAGCCCCAACGCCCTGGCTTGTTTGGCCATACGTTCGATGACAGCCCGGTTATTGCCGATTACGTGATGGTGAACCCGGGAAAACCGGACCTCGCCGGGTTTGGACGTGTCGGGTATGCGCCCCCGGACTCCGCGGTCCACGTGTCGTCGAACGGCCAAAGGAATCCGGTTCCGGATGCCGAACGTATCGAGCACTCTTTTCGCATCTGCGAACGTGGAGGGGTCCGGGGCCATGGGGCCAGACCCGACCGTGGCCGGATCATCACCCGGCACGTCCGACAGGATGAGCGTCATGACCGTGGCAGTCGTGGCACCGGCCAAACGACCGCCCTTGATCCCGGAGAGGTGTTTGCGCACCGCGTTGATCTCCCGGATGGTCGCACCGCTTCTGAGCAACAACCGGGTGGTGAGTTGTTTCTCTCTCAAGGTCAGGCCGGCGGCCGGGGCCGCCAACAGACTCGACGCCCCGCCGGACAGCACCATCAGGACCAGATCACGGTCCGTCAAGGATTCAAGCAACCGGATCATCATTCGCGCGGCTCGTTCACTGCGACGATCGGGGACAGGATGCCGCGCTTCGATGAGTTGTATCCGTTTCGTGTTCCCCGCCCGGCCATCATTGACCACCACCAGGCCACCTTCCAATCGCGACCCCAATTGCCGTTCCAACGCCGTCGCCATGGCCCCCGAGGCTTTTCCGGCCCCGATGCAGACGATACGCGAAAATTGTGTCAGATCGTATTGCCGCGCGCCGATCCTGAGGCTGTTGTGCCTGATCCGGACGGCACGCCGGACGGCCAATGCGGGATCCGCGGCATCCAGGCCCGCGAGGAGCAATTGCTTGAGTATCGTCCGGATGTTTCTATCGGCGCAATTGATACGGATCGGCATGTGTCGCCCGGTTCGTTCGTTATGATACGATTCCCGTGATGCGCAGTCTCGACGTTTTACACCAGACCATTGCCGATTGCACGCGTTGTCCGCGCTTGACCGACTATCGACGGGAGGTCGCCACCGCGAAGGTGAAACGGTTTCAGGAATGGGAGTATTGGGGCCGGCCCGTTCCCGGGTTCGGCGATCCCCGTGCGAGACTCTACGTCATCGGGTTGGCACCGGCGGCTCATGGGGGAAATCGGACCGGACGCGTGTTCACCGGGGACCGAAGCGGAGACTGGCTCTATGAGGCTCTGTATCAATTCGGGTTCGCCAATCAAGCCGAGTCCACCCATCGGGAGGACGGGCTGCGGTTGACGGATTGTTACGTGGGCGCGGCCGTACGCTGTGCGCCACCGGACAACAAACCATCGAGAGAAGAATTTGAAACCTGCCGGCCTTACGTGCTGGAAGAACTCCGTTTATTGAAGCGAATCGCCGTGGTCGTGGCCTTGGGGAAAATCGCCTTCGACGAATATCTGACGGCCGCCGCGTCACCGGGACGGGTCATCGGCAGACCCAAGTTCGGACACGGAACCAGCTACGTCACAGCCCGGGGCGTCACCCTGTTGGGATCGTACCACCCCAGCCAACAAAACACCTTTACCGGAAAACTCACCCGGTCCATGTTTCATCAGGTGTTTCAACGCGCGCGCCGGTTCGTGGACGGCTTGTCCTGACGCGATCACCCTTTCGGCGCGTTCCGGGCTTCCCAATCGTCCAGGAATTTCTTGAGTCCGATGTCCGTGAGCGGATGCTTGGCCAACTGTTGGAAGACGCCATAAGGCATGGTACAAATATCGCCGCCAACCAACGCGGCCTCCACCACGTGCTGCGGATGTCTCACGCTGGCCACCAGCACCTGTGTGGGAAAATCGTAATTGTGAAAAATGGTCACAATCTGCCGGATGAGTTCCATGCCTTCACTGCTGACGTCGTCCAGGCGGCCGATGAACGGCGACACGCACCACGCGCCGGCCTTGGCGGCCAACAGGGCCTGCGTCGGCGAAAAGCACAACGTGACGTTCACCCGAATCCCTTCGGCGGCCAGGCGTTTGGTTGCCGCGAGTCCTTCCGGAATCAGAGGGCACTTGACCACGACGTTGGGGTGCAGACGGGCCAATTCCAGACCTTCCTTGACCATGGCCTCGGCCTCCACGCTCACGACCTCCGCACTCACCGGGCCATCCACGAGCTGACAAATTTCCAGGATCAGGTCCTTGAAGTCCCGCCCTTCCTTGGACACCAAGGACGGGTTGGTGGTGACTCCGTCCAGGATTCCCATCCGAGCGGCTTCGGCAATTTCTTTGACGTTACCGGTATCCAGGTAGATTTTCATGTTCTTCCTCCCTCATCACGTTGTTGGAGTTTTTCCCGGTCACATGAACGGCATATTGACAACTCCCGTCTTCACCGCACGGCTCACGCGTATTGTAATTGAGCCCGTCGAACGTTGACAATCGGAAACATCTTCGCACGGGTTCAAAAGTGGCCTCCATGCCTTCATTTGACTGGACGCCGAGCCAAGGGTACGATTCCGGGAAACGTTTCACGGAATTCAACGAGTCAATTCTTTCAAGCCTTTCTTCTCGCCGCTCTTCTTGTGAAACGTTCAGCGGGGAGGTCTCTGGATAGTCTCGCCATGAAAGCCCGGACGTCGCTCTTGTGCGTTCTCCTTCTCGGTACGTTGGCCGTGACCGGCTGTGGCGCGTCTCCTCATGCGGAGGCTCCGTCCGCCCCCGCCGCGATCAACGGAAAGTCGCAGGCGTGGGTTCTTGAGAACTGGGGCAAGCCCGATGCGAAAACCAAGCGCTTTTTCGGAGGCGAGACCTGGATGTATTTTCGCCTGACCGGCGCGGCATCCTCCCCGCTTTCCGGTATGGCTCCCGCGGACTGTCAAATTCGTTTGGACTTCGATAAAAAGGGCATACTCGAAGATTCAGGTTATTCCGGCTGCTGAACGCAAGGCCATGGATTGACCTTCCTGACGCCTCGCATGCCTTCGCCTCAACGCGACATACACGTCTACCCGACGCCCCACGCGTTGCTGGAAGCCGCGGCGCGCCACCTTCTTGACCACGCACGGCAAGCCATCGATGCGCGGGATTCCTTTACGCTCGCTCTTGCCGGGGGCTCGACCCCGAAAGGCCTCTATGCGATGCTCGCGGACCCGCCTCTCCGGAGTCAACTGGATTGGACGAAAGTCAGGTTTTTCTGGGGCGACGAACGTCACGTCCCGCCGGATCATGCGGAGAGTAATTATCGAATGGCCCATGAAGCGCTCCTTCGACACCTGCCTCTTGCCGGGGCGCAGGTTCATCGCGTGCCAAGCGAACTCCCCGACGCCCAAACGGCTGCCGACCAATATGAAGCCGTGCTGCGCGAGCAATTTGACCTCTCCGAACCGGACGTCCCCCGTTTCGATTTGATCCTGTTGGGCATGGGACCGGACGGGCATACCGCTTCCCTGTTTCCGGGCACCCGGGCCGTTCATGAAACGAGCCGGCTCGTTACCGCTCCCTGGGTCGAAACGTTGCAGGCGTCCCGGATCACCTTCACCCCGGTTCTTCTCAATCACGCCAGACACGTCACGTTTCTCATCTGTGGGCAGGCCAAAGCCGACACCCTCCATAGCGTACTCGAAGGGCCGTTTCAACCCGACGCAGTCCCGGCTCAAATCGTCGGGCCACGGGACGGGGCCCTGACCTGGTTTGTGGACCGGGAGGCCGGCGGCGCACTGACCTTTCTGGAGCCATAGCCCCCATCCCGGAACATGCGCCTGGAAACGACTGCCATCAGACTGCGGCCCTTGGAGTACGTTTCCCATGGTACAATGGATGAACGTTCCGTGTTTCCCGGCTCGTGAAATCCCTTGATCAACGGACTGCGGCCTTGTTACAAGTGATGACTCACTGATGCAAAATTTTTTCCGCCCACGAATACGCTGGTCACAATGACGCTTCTTCCCGTGCTCCCCAATGTTTTTTCGCAAACCCTGACGGAACACGGGGGACTTCCCCTCCGCGCCAGAACCATTCACACGCTACAGGTGAACGTCGGGAAACTGTGCAACCAAACCTGCCATCATTGTCACGTCGACGCCGGACCTTCCAGGACGGAAATCATGAGTCGGGAGACGATGGAGAGCATTCTCAGGGTCCTTCACCGCCATCCTCAGATCACCACCGTGGACGTGACCGGCGGGGCCCCGGAAATGAACCCGCACTTTGAATTTCTCGTGTCAGAATCTCGCAGCCTCGGGAAAACGGTACTCGACCGCTGCAATTTGACGGTTTTTTCCGTCAAAGGGAAATCCCACCTTCCCCGGTTCCTGGCTGACCGCCAAGTGGAGATCATCGCCTCCCTACCCTGTTACCTTGAGGAGAACGTGGACCAGCAACGGGGCAAGGGGGTCTTTGGACGGAGCCTGGACGCGTTACGGGAACTCAACGCATTGGGCTATGGACATGAAGGCACGGGCCTGGTGTTGAATCTCGTCTACAATCCGTTGGGCCCGCAACTGCCTCCCGATCAACGTGAATTGGAGGAAGCCTATAAGGATCAACTGCTCTCACGATTCGGGATCAGGTTCAATCACCTGTTTGCCATAACAAACATGCCCATTAACCGCTTCCTGAACGACCTGCACGCCCAAGGCCAGTATGAAGCCTACATGAGCCTGCTGGTCGAGAATTTCAACCCGCACTCGGTCGAACGCGTCATGTGCCGAAGCTTGCTCAGCGTGGGATGGGACGGACGGCTGTCCGATTGCGATTTCAACCAGATGCTCGATTTGCCCGTGGACCGCGGCCTGCCGCAAACCATCGAGGGGTTTGATTTTGAGGCGTTGGTCCGGCGCCGGGTTGTCATCGGCCAACATTGTTACGGATGCACGGCCGGTGCCGGTTCTTCCTGCGGCGGGACGCTTGCCTGATTCCCCCTGACGACTTTCGATCGTTTTGCTTCCCCGACGTTATCCGGACATATAGCTTTTGAATTTGTGGGCACATTCGTTGCTGCAGAAGTGATAGTGCTGCCCCCCGATTTTTTCAACCACGGCGGAACCCGCCGTGATATAGAGTTTGCAGACGGGGTCTTGCACCATCATGTCTTTCGAGGGCAAAGAAGGATCGGCGGATTTCCGGCCACGAAAATCGCGAATGGATTTCCGGATCATCAAAAACAGGATGATCAAAAGAACCAAAATGATAATGATGCGCCACATACATGTTCCGCTACGGGATTGTCGTCGATCCAGTATACTGATTTCTGGTGCCTTGGCCAATGCCCCGGCCCGGCTCATCCCCGGCCCTTCACGTCCGATTGCCGGATGGACGTTCATCCTGATAGGATGGCCCATGGATTCAATCCTGCACTCCGGGTCCCCTAGCCCCAATCCCCAATCCAAAATGATAGAATTGGATCACCGCATCCCCTAAATAAGAGAGAGGGTCTTGATGGTCACCATAACCCTGATGGGAGATCTGGAAACGTCTGACGGCGAACGGAGTTTGTCCTGTGAACTGGAAGACCCTCTTTCGGTCAAACAACTGATTAAACAGCAGGGGCGCAAACTTCGACAGGTGACCAGATTGTTACGAGAAAATAAGGTAATGGTGACGATCAATCGACGGGTGGCAAGTGAAGATACATCCGTCCACGATGGAGATGAAATCAGTCTCGTGGCCCACGATGGGATGAGTACAAAAGGCCTGGGGCCTTCGTTCTATTAAGATTCTATTAAGACGAAAGTCCGGGGCTGCCTTGGTACAAGGGGAAACGCCCGTGCGGTGAAGCGTGTAGGTGGAATGCTCTGTTTTTCGTACGAGAAACCATGAAGCCATCAGCCTGTTCGCAAAACAGGCTGACCTTGACCCTACCGTCAAAACTGAACGGTTACTTTTTGCCCAAGATGGAATCTTTCGCGACTTTGGCTATGCGAAACTTCACGACTTTCTTGGCCGGAATCTTGATCGGCTCACCGGTTTGAGGATTCCTTCCGGTTCGAGCTTTCCGATGAGACAGCACTAATTTTCCAAGTCCGGGCACGGTAAAGGAGTTTTTCGCTTCCTTGTAAGCCAAGGCAGCCAAGTTATCGAGGATCTCACTTATGACTTTTTTTGTCATTCCCGACTTTGTCGCCAACTGATCAACGATTTGAGATTTGGTCATAGCTTTGGCCATGCGGAGCCTCCCCTTCAAAAAAGATACGGGTCAATAGGATGGAACACATGCAGAATCAACTCAAACTGGAAGATATCTTGAAACGCTTAACGGAACGGAACTGAACCGAACGAAAAAGCACAAAAAGGATGAAGGCGAGTCTACCGAAAGCGTTCTACCCTGTCAACCACAAAACCCTTTAATGATGGGAGATCTCTCCGAATTCTATTTGAAATAATCGATGAGTTTCCTTGAAGCCGAAGTTCCGGCCACTGTAAAGTGTGCGTAACCCGAGTGATTCAAGTGAAAGGGAATAACCATGGGACGAGAATTATCCGTCATTTCATTGACAAAATCCGATGAGGCCGGGAACGAGTTTCTCTATTCCCGTGTCTTTTGCCAACGCAAGAGCCCTCCTGCTCTCCGCTTGTTGTTGGATTTCCTGAGATCGAAAAGCCAAGTCCCCCTCATCCCCAACGTGACGCCCGAAGTACTCGATGACTATTCATGGGTCCAAATGGCTGTCGGGTATCATCGTGAAAAGAAACCGGTTCAACTGTTTTGCATTCGTCATGAAGGCACCTATCAGGACGTCTTCGAGAAAGAACAGCAGGGATTTTCCGCACAACTCTCCGCCTTTGGAGACGTGGAAGCCGATCTGGCGAAGGAATTCGTCGTCCGAGCCCACTTCATTCTTGCGACGCGAATCCTCAAAAACGACATCACCGACGAAGGCTACGATTTCAACGGGTGGATCCTGGAATTTTTCCAGGAGAATTGTAACGGGATTGTCCAGATCGACGGGCAGGGCTTTTTCTCACCGAAGGGGGAACTCGTCGTGGACTTGCAGGATGATCCGGCCCAGCAGGACTTCTCCACACCGGAAATCCAGCCGTCCTGATTCGAACCTCTGATTTATTGCACTATCGGGCGCATGGCGGCGTTGTGTCCTCGCTCAACCCTCACCTATCCAGTCTGATAAGCCTCGGATTTCGCTGCGGGACGCCTTGCCCTGCATCCCGCTATCACAAGAAATCAGAGGTTCATTCAATTGTGAGGCTGATGCTGATCAATGGGACTTCCAAGCAGGTCGTTCACCCCTGAACGAAATGTTTTCTGGGGAATTTCGTTCAGATAACCGCGATAGCCGACACCGTCTTTGACCACTTCCACCAACGCGCCCTCGTCGAACAAGCGCGGGTCGGCAATCACGTCGCCCAAGCTGAACAGGATGTCGGCCCGATACCCGGGCACCAATTTCCCCGTATCGTCCTGCCCGATGCGTTCGGCGGCGAGTCCCGTCCCGCTGTGCCATGCCGCCAGGTGAGGCACCCCATCCGTGATCAACGAGACCATCTCCATATAATTCCGGCCATGCATTCCGGGAAGGATCGGGTCGGTCCCCGTAATCATGTTGAGGCCGCTCGCCTGCGCGATCCTGACCGATTCGGCATGGGCCTCAGTCGCTTGTCGCACTTTTTCGACGATAAAAGAAGAAAGGCCTTCGACCTTGGGCAACTCGTAATTGATCCATGACGTGGGGGTCACGGTACACCCTTTGGCGTAGGCTTTTTCCGCCAAGGCTTCATTCAGAAACGAGATATGCTGAATGTCATGCACCCCGCAATCAATCGCCAATTCGATACCCTGCCGGCTATGGGCATGGGCCGCAACCATCATGCCGCGACCCGCGGCTTCGTCGCAAATCGCTTCGATTTCCGCTTGCGTAAAATCCCGGTTTTCCAATTTGTCCGAGGGAGAGACCACTCCGGGGCTTGTGCAAATTTTTACTAAATCTCCGCCGCACGCGGCGATTTCACGCACCCGCTTTCGACAGTCCCACGGCCCGTCCACAATGCTCGATGGACGACCGGGGCCGGGAGGCCATAGACGGGACATCGTGTCATGGCACCGGTCCGTGCCTCGAAAATCCGCGTGCCCGCCGGTTGTGGACAGCATGCAAATGGCAATTTTCAAACGGGGCCCGATGATGACGCCTTCCTCCACTAATCGTTTCACCACGTGGGTGGCCCCTCCCACGTCACGAATGGTCGTGACGCCGCCATGGACCAGAGTGGCATAAAGAATCCGCTCGGTATAGAGCAACCCGGCGGGCCCGTTCATGGTCGCCAGGTCTTCATCGTGAATGCCCAACACGGTGACGTGACTATGGCAATCCACGAGTCCCGGGGTCGCGGTAAGCGACGAACAATCAATCCGCCGAACGTGACGGTCAAGCTCGGCCTGGTGCGGCTTTACCGCCTCGATCTTGCCCTCCGCAACCCAGACGTCGACGCCTTCATGAAGCGCCGAAGCGGTGGCTGAAGTCCCGTCGTACAATGCTTTGATGTTGGAAAAAACGATCCTCATGGCGCCTTGCGTGGAAACCGGATGTTCCCTTGTGTACCGGAACTCCGACAATTTCTCAAGCAACACGCAGAATTACGGTCTCTTGATGCCGGATGCCGGTTTGCCGGATTGAAAAATACTGAAATATCTGCATAATGGTGGTTGGTTTTCTTGCCTGTTTGTGGCCGTTTCTCCTCACTCCGAGGCCATCGGCATCATGCTTCTTTGGAATACAATGAATCGATTCGGCGGGTTGCCGCTCTTGGCCGTTACCCGGCATGCAACGTTCTGATCTTATGGCCGACTTCAAACATTTCGACGAAATGTTCGGGGCGGGTGAACCATCTCGCGAACCCTATCGTGACTATCACCAATGGTTTGAGTCCCAGGACGCAGCGTGGCTGCATCGCAAGTCCGATGAAGCCGAGACCGTGTTTCGCAAAATCGGGATTACCTTCAACGTGTATGGAGAGGAGGAGGCCAGCGAACGGCTGATCCCGTTCGACGTCGTCCCGCGCATTATTTCCAGTCGTGAATGGTCGCGGCTTGTTCGGGGGATTCGGCAGCGAATCCAGGCCCTGAACGCCTTTCTCTACGACGTGTATCACCGGAAGGAAATCTTTCGGGCAGGGCGCATTCCCGTAGAGTTGATCGCGAACAATGACGCCTTTCTCCCACAGATGATCGGGGTTTCGCCACCGGGGAACGTCTATACCCACGTCGTCGGTGTCGATATCGTCCGCACCGGCGAAGATGAATTCTACGTCCTGGAGGACAATGCCCGCACACCGTCCGGAGTCTCCTATATGCTGGAGAACCGCGAAATCATGCTCCAGATGTTTCCGGAACTGTTTGCGCGGGTCAACGTGCAGGCCGTCGGCAACTATCCCAAAAACCTGCGGCGCTCGCTCGGCAACTGCGCACCACGTTCGGGCGAAGGGACGCCGGTCATCGCGGTGCTGACTCCCGGCATGTATAATTCGGCCTATTTTGAACACGCGTTCCTCGCCGCCCAGATGGGCGCGGAGCTGGTCGAAGGTCATGATCTGCGCGTAGTCGACGGACGCATTGCCATGCGGACCACCCAAGGATACGCACCCATTGACGTCATTTACCGGCGCGTGGACGACGATTACCTGGACCCGCTCAATTTCAATCCGCAATCACTCCTGGGAGTCCCGGGCCTGTTCGACGTCTACAGGGCCGGCGGGGTCACCATCGCCAACGCGCCCGGCACGGGGATTGCCGATGATAAGGCCATCTATTCGTATATGCCGGACATCGTCCAGTTCTATACGGGTGAAAAGGCAATGCTGAAGAACGTGCCGACTTGGCGTTGCCGTGAGCCCGATTCGTTGCGCTACGTGCTGGACCACCTGTCCGAGTTGGTTGTCAAGGAGGTGCATGGTTCCGGCGGGTACGGCATGCTCATCGGACCTGCCGCGAGCAACAAGGAACTGGCTGCTTTCCGAGACAAGTTGAAAGCCACGCCCGGCAAGTACATTGCCCAGCCCACCCTTTCGCTTTCCACAACTCCGATCCTGACCAAGAACGGTTTGGACCCGCGCCACGTGGACCTGCGGATTTTTGCCCTGACGGCGCCCAATGAGATTCACATGACTCCGGGCGGGTTGACCCGCGTGGCGTTGAACAAGGGTTCACTCGTCGTCAATTCCAGCCAGGGTGGCGGTACCAAAGACACCTGGGTCCTGGAGGAATAGCCGGGATGCTCGGGAAAACCGCCGATGGTTTGTTCTGGATGTTCCGTTACCTGGAACGAAATGAAAATACCGCACGCCTTCTGGACGCCGGGTTTCGCATTGCCCTGACTCGCGCCGACGCCGCGGAGCCCGAATGGGCTTCCGTGCTCACCACGATCGGCATCAAGCAGGCCTTTTTGGAAAAATACGAACGGCTGGAGACGACCCACGTCATCGATTTCCTGTTGCGCGACTCATCGAATCCGTCCAGCGTCCTGTCGATGATCCAAGCCGCACGCGACAATGCCCGCCTCCTGCGCACCGCACTGACGCGTGAACTGTGGTCGGCGACAAATGAATGCTGGCTGACCCTCAGGGAACTGCTCAACCGCCCCGTGCGAGAGCGGGAATTGCCCTTTGTTCTCAACACGATCCAGCAGCAAAACGCCCTGCTCAACGGGACGCTCCACAACACCATGATGCGCAATGAGATCTTCAATTTCGCCCGTCTCGGGACGTTCCTGGAACGGGCGGACAACACGGCGCGTATCCTCGACATCAAATATTATCTGCTGCTGCCGTCCGTCTCGCTGGTCGGCAGCTCCGTGGATAACGTCCAGTGGGAAACCATTCTCAGGTCGGTGTCGGCCCAACGCTCCTACCACCGGCTCCATAAAGGCGACGTTCGCCCGAGGGAGATCGCGAATTTCCTGATGCTCGATTTGCGCATGCCCCGTTCACTTGCCTTCTGCTATGCGAAGCTCACGGATAATCTCACGCATCTCGCCAAGGATTATGGGGTTCACCAGCCTTGCTTCGATCAGGCGAAAACGGTGTTCGCCAAGCTGACGAACCATTCCATCGACGAGATCTTCGAATCCGGGCTGCACGAATTTATCCAGGAGTTCATCCGGGACAACAATGCCTTGGGAAGACAGATTGAAAAGGATTACCGGTTTTACGGGTAGCAGGATGAGACTGAGCATTTCCCATCTCACGACATACGAATACGACAAGCCCGTTCATTATGCCTTGCAACAGGTTCGGCTGACGCCGAAGTCCCAGGCGTCACAAAACGTGCTCACGTGGGACATGACGGTTGAAGGCGGCCGCAAAGAGCTCGAGTTGACGGACCAACACCAGAACCTCGTGACCCTGATCAGCCTGGCGGAAGAGCGGTCCGGGATCAGCATCCATTGCCACGGGGAGGTCGAAACCGTCGAGCAAAGCGTGCGGGCCGGCCAGCCGGACGGCTACACGCCGCTGTGGTATTTCAAGCGATCGACCACACTCACCAAGCCGGGTGAGCTGATTCACGATCTCGTCAAATCCCTGGCCGATGACGCCCCGGACGACCTGACGCGGCTGCACGCGCTCTCCAGCCTCGTTGCGAAAACCGTTTCCTATACGAAGGGACGCACAAACGCCCATACCACGGCGGAAGACGCACTGGGGATAGGGCACGGCGTCTGCCAGGACCACACGCACGTTTTTCTCAGTGCGGCGCGGCTCCTGGGTTTTCCGGCTCGATACGTCAGCGGGTATCTCATGATGGACGACCGCATGGAACAGGACGCGAGCCACGCCTGGGCGGAAGTATGGATAGATGGAACAGGATGGACCGGTTTCGACGTATCGAATCGTGTCTCGCCTGATGAACGCTACGTGTGCGTGGCAACGGGTCTTGATTATAAAGACGCGGCGCCCGTATCCGGCATCCGGATAGGAGACGCCGCAGAATCCATGACCGTCGCCGTCCACGTGCGGAGTAAGACTCCGTGAAGACGGCAGGCACCTTGGCAGGATTTGGGAGACCATGTTAGCCTTACCAATCTCTTCTTTAGGAACCTCTGATTTATTGTGATAGCGGGATGCAGGGCAAGGCGTCCCGGAGCGAAACCCGAGGCTTATCATAGAGATAGGTGAGGGTTGAGCGAGGACACAACGCAGCCATGCGCCCGATAGTGCACTAAATCAGAGGTTCCTTTATTCGTTGACCGTACTGCAAGCGCATGACTCGTCTGACGGCGACTCGCGCCTGACCTCTTTCTGAAAAGACCATGATGAACCGTTTTCACTCCGGACCGAGCGTCACGTGTTGCGCCCTCCATGGCTGACCGCACCGCACAGCATTGGTTGAGTCCCGCGAAGACGTTCCTTGAGCGACACGTCGGACCGACGGAAGCCGAGAGCCGGGAGATGCTGGACTCCCTCGGGTTCCCGTCGTTGGAGGCGTTGGTTCAGGCCACGGTCCCCGAAGACATTCGTCTTCAGGAATCGCTCGACTTGCCGCCCCCCCGGAGCGAGCAGGAGGTGTTAGCCGACCTCCGGCGAATGGCCGGAAAGAACCGCGTGTTCCGGTCATGTATCGGAATGGGGTATTACAATTGCCACACGCCCCCGGTCATTCTCCGGAACATCCTGGAAAATCCGGCGTGGTACACCCAGTATACGCCCTACCAGGCGGAAATTGCCCAAGGTCGCCTGGAAGCCCTGCTCAATTTTCAAACGATGGTGGCGGATCTCACCGGCCTCCCGTTGGCCAATGCGTCGCTCCTGGATGAAGGCACCGCCGCGGCGGAAGCCATGGCCATGTGTAAAGCCATCACGGGCCGGCAGGCGTTCTTCGCCTCGCAAAGCTGCCACCCGCAAACGCTGGCCGTGGTCCGGACACGCGCCGCGTCCCTCGGGCTGAATTTGGATATCGGCCCGGTCGATGCCATCGACTGGGAACGGACGTCGTACGGCGGACTCCTCCTGCAATACCCCGCCACGGACGGCACGTTGCACGACAACCACGACCTGGTCAAGCGAGCCCATGAGGCGGGCACCCAGGTCGTCGTGGCCACGGACCTGCTCGCGCTGACCCTCTTCAAACCGCCGGGAGAATTCGACGCGGATATCGCCGTGGGGTCCAGCCAGCGCTTTGGGGTTCCGTTGGGGTTCGGCGGGCCGCATGCTGCGTTCCTGGCCACGCGCGAAGCCTACAAACGCCAAATCCCCGGACGCATCGTCGGCGTGTCCAAAGACAGCCAGGGGCGAACGGCGTACCGGCTGGCGTTACAGACCCGGGAGCAACATATTCGTCGCGACCGCGCCACGAGCAACATCTGTACGGCTCAGGTGCTGTTGGCCAATATTGCCGGCATGTATGCCGTGTATCATGGACCCGGCGGGCTGAAGCGCATTGCCGAGCGCGTCCACGGCTTGACCCTCGTCCTCGCCGAAGGCCTGACCCGTCTTGGGTGTCGCGTTCCGGACGAACTCTTTTTCGATACGTTGCGGGTGTCCACGGACGTCCTGCCGGCGGACCGCATCCGCGACCGGGCGGAGCGGCACGGTCTCAACCTTCGAGAATTTGCCGACGGCTCCTTCGGCATCGCCCTGGATGAAACCACGGCCATGGAGGACGTGGAGACCCTCTGGAACACGTTCTCAAAAGACGGGCAGGCGCCGTTTACGGGAGAAGCCCTTGCGGCAACGTGCTCCGTCTCGCTACCGGCCTCTTTTGCCCGCACAACCCCGTTTCTGACGCACGAAGTCTTTCACCGGTATCATTCCGAGCACGAGTTGTTACGCTACATGCACCGTCTCCAGTCGCGGGACCTCTCGCTGGTCCATTCCATGATTCCCCTGGGCTCCTGCACCATGAAACTCAACGCCACGGTGGAGATGCTTCCCGTGACGTGGCCGGAATTCAGTCACCTGCATCCGTTTGCCCCTCCGGAACAAACGGAAGGGTATACCCAACTATTCCGGGAATTGGAAACCTGGCTCTCGGAAATCACGGGATATCCGGCCGTCTCGCTCCAACCCAATGCCGGCTCACAAGGCGAATATGCCGGGCTGCTGGTCATCAGGGCGTATCACGAAAGCCGGGGGCAGGGCCACCGGACCACGTGCCTGATCCCGGCATCGGCTCACGGAACCAATCCCGCAAGCGCGGCGATTGCCGGCCTGCACGTCGTGCCCGTGGCCTGCGACGAACGCGGGAACATCGATCTGGCCGATTTGCGCGCCAAGGCCGACCGGCACCACGAGACGCTGGCCGCCCTCATGGTGACGTATCCTTCGACGCACGGGGTCTTTGAAGAAACGATTCGGGAAATCTGCGGAATCGTGCATGAGCACGGCGGCCAAGTCTATATGGACGGCGCCAACATGAACGCCATGGTGGGCCTGTGCCGGCCGGCCGGCATCGGCGCCGACGTGTGTCACCTCAACCTGCACAAGACCTTTTGCATTCCCCACGGCGGGGGCGGACCCGGCATGGGACCGATTGTGGCGGCCGCGCACCTGGCTCCGTTTCTGCCCGGACACCCGCTCCGTGACATGGGTGGCGAACGCGGCATCGGACCGGTTTCCGCGGCGCCACAGGGGAGCCCGAGTATCCTGCCGATTTCGTGGGCCTTTATTGCGCTCATGGGCGCACAGGGGTTGACCCGGGCCACCAGCGTCGCCATTCTGAATGCCAATTACATGGCCAGGCGACTGGAGAAGGACTTTTCCATTCTGTATACCGGAAAAGGTGGCTTGTGCGCCCACGAGTTTATTCTGGATCTGCGACCGTTCAAGAAGTCGGCCGGCATTGAAGTGGAAGACGTCGCCAAACGCCTCATGGACTTTGGCTTTCACGCCCCGACCATTTCATGGCCCGTGGCCGGCACGATGATGATCGAGCCCACGGAAAGCGAATCCAAATCGGAACTTGATCAGTATTGCGACGCGCTGCTGGCGATTCGACAGGAGATCAGAGACGTTGAAGAAGGACGGCTCCCGCGGGACGACAACCCCTTGAAAAACGCCCCGCATACGATCGAAGACGTCACGACAGCGGACTGGAAGCATCCCTACGGCCGCGAACAGGCGGTCTTTCCCCTGCCGTGGCTTCGGGACTCGAAATTCTGGCCGGCCGTTTCACGCGTTGACAGTGCGTATGGAGACCGCAACGTGGTTTGCACGTGCCCTCCGATCGAGCATTATCAATAATCTACAGCCTCCCTGACCGCAGGAAGGGGCAACCGAAGGCACCATGAAAACGAAATCACCAAACACGCTCCTGTGGGCCATCCTGACGGGCATTGCCTCCGGAACGATCCTCGGAGGGACCTGGCCGGAAGCCGGGCACTCCGTCGCGTTCCTGGGAGAACTGTTTCTCAAGGCCCTGTTCGTCCTCGTGGTCCCCCTGGTCATGTGTTCCATTATCGTCGGCGTTACCAGTCTCGGCGACGTGCGGCGACTCGGCCCCTTGGGAGGCCGCGCGGTCCTGTATTTCATGACGACCACGAGCCTCGCGGTCGTCATCGGGCTGGTCCTGGTCCTGCTGATCCAGCCGGGGACCCCGGGATCAGCCGAATCCGCTATCGGCGACATGACCAACGTCTCGGAACGATTGGAAGACAAACCCACCAACGTACCGGAGATGCTCCGGACCATCCTGACCGGGCTCATTCCGAAAAACCTGTTTTCGGCCATGGCCAACGCCGACGTCCTGCCTCTGATCATTTTTTCGCTGGTGTTCGGCGGGATCCTGACGACGGTCGGAGAACCGGGCAGGCTCGTGATTCAAGTCATTGAAGGCGTGAACGAAGCCATCATGGCCATGGTCCATTTGCTGATGTGGGCCGCGCCGGTGGGAATCGGCGGGTTGATTGCCGGCCGCTTGGGCGAGGCGGGAGGGTTCAGCGGCTTTTGGCCGCAACTGGTGCAATTAGGCGCCTATGCCGGTACCGTCATCCTGGGCTTGTTGATCCACGGCCTGATCGTGATTCCTCTTTTCCTCCACTTCATCGGGAAACGGAACGTCTTCGCGTACGCCAGAAACATCGGAACCGCCCTGACCACGGCGTTCTCCACCAGTTCGAGTTCGGCCACGCTGCCGCTCACCATGGAAGCCGTGATCGAGGAAAACAAGGTCTCGCCCCGAACCGCGCGCTTCGTGCTGCCCCTGGGCGCCACGATCAACATGGACGGCACGGCCCTCTACGAGGCGGTGGCCGCGGTGTTCATTGCCCAGTCTTACGGCATCGAACTCGGGTTCGCCCAGACGGTGATTATCGTGCTGACGGCGACCCTGGCCGCGGTCGGCGCGGCCGGCATCCCCGAGGCCGGTCTGGTTACGATGGTGATCGTGCTCAAGTCCGTCAACCTGCCCATCGAAGGCATTGCCCTCATTCTGGTGATCGACTGGTTCCTGGACCGCTGCCGCACTACCATCAACGTCTGGGGAGACGCCGCGGGATCGGCGGTGATTGACCGGTTGGAGAACAGGGTACGAGACGGCAGGACATAAACCCGGCTCCGGCGGGGCCTCACGCAGGGTTAAAACCCGTAGATAACCCCGATGCCGACGTCATGTCCTCTGATTGTGGCGTCGAAGTCCCCTTCCGACACGTCCCCCTTGAAGGTCGGGTCCTGGGTTCCGAAGTATCGCCAGTCCAGGCTGACGGTGATTGAACGACCTTCCGGCAAGGGAAACTCGTAGCCGATACCCGCGCCCACCTGATACGCCAAGACGGTATCGCTATCGTCGGAGAGCGAGATGCCCATCGCATTCTCCGCATCGACCGAAATCGAAGCCACCCCGAGGCCGCCGCCGATATAGGGGACCCACCTGGACCCGGTATCAAAATCATAGTCCACGTTGGCCATGAAGGCCAGCATCGAAAAATCGCCGTCGATGGAATTTCGTGACGGAACAGCAGCCGCCGCGGCCCCCTTGTGGTCGTCATGAAGATCGGTATAGGATGTGTTACGAGGATCAGCGTATATTGCGGAACCAGCTTGGGCGTTTACCCCTGCAGCCACGCTTGGAGCGGTGAGTTCCACCAAGCCGCCCGGGCTTTTGACGTCCAATTGTTCGATACCGTGTCTGCGGTAGTCGATCTCGGCCTCCACTCGAAAGCCGCTGGGAAAGGCGTACCCGGCCATGCCTCTCACGGCAAACCCGTTGTTCGTAGTCGCGTCGGCGTCGAGCGGAGGATAGCCCTTCTCCGCATTGGCCGGACCCGTGACGTCGGAACTGTTGAGAAGACTGAGGCTGCCCCCGACCCCGACGTAAGGACCATCGCCGGCGACGGCACTCGTGCCGGATGAGACGAGCATCACGGCGAGCGCGGCCAGCACTCCTTTCGTCATTGCATTCGAGAAACACCGCATGACGGCCGGTATTGCCGGTTCATGGGAAACGACAGCAAACGGGGTAGCAGTAGACATGTCCTTTTCCTCCTTGCGTAAAATATGTGAGATTATTTAAGTATCGACGCTAACGGACGAACCATACCCATTTCCCCATGCTCTAATCAATAGAGAACTGATCGAGAAATCGCCTATCCCGACCCCAAGGACCGCTCCACCGCCATGACCCGCGTGGCCCGCCGCCCGGCCAAACGTCTGTCTCGGCCGAGCATCGAGCGTTCTTGACCCTTCTCCTTTCGTTCCCTTACCCTTTGAGAAACGCGGCTGGATGCCTCCTCTTCTGTCATTCTCGCGGCACGGGTAGCAAGTGGGGTGGCTCAAGCAACGCGGGAATCCGTCCCCCGCCCGATGAAACAACAGACGGAAGAAACCTGGATTCCCGATTACTACTGTCGGGAATGACAGGAGGGGGAAAGGTCGTCACGCCAAGGTGAGGTCCGTTTATGCACGTGTCGTTGCACCAATTCAATCCCAAAAAATTCTCTTTTCGGAAAGACCCGGTGCTGGTGCTGGAACATTTTTGGACCGAACGGGAAATGGAAATCTTTCGAGAGGCGATGACGCATTCGACCTGGACGGGCCTGCGGGACATGCCCGCGGTATCAAGAGCTTTTCCCGATTCGGGCAATTGGCTGAAGGCCGAAATCGGTTCTGGCGAGCGGCAGATCTTTCTTGAGAAACTGTCGCTGCCGTGTATCGCGGAATACGTCGAATCCTTTCCCAACATCAGACAACGGCACGTGAATTTCAATTACTATTCCTATGGCGCCGGAGACTGCCTGCCGACGCATGATGATACGGATGAAGCCTACGCCGCGAATGCTCACCACCCCCCGCCCCTCCGGCGGCTGGCGTTGGCGACCTACGTCCACGCCGAATGGAACACCGATTGGGGCGGGGAACTGATCATCTATCATGCGAGGAAGGATTCGCGCGGGAACCGCGTCATGGACGTGGCGCAATGTATCGCCCCGCAACCGGGATCACTTGCCCTCTTTGCCGTGCCCCGGTTCCATCGCGTGTGCCGGGTTGACGCGCTGGCGGGCGAACACAAACGGCTTTCGATCGCCGGTTGGTTCATGACCGAACACAACACTTCGTGAATGCCCGCTTGTTCGCGAACCTTCTTCTCTTTTCCTCCCCTTTGTACAGGGAGGGCAGGTGAGGTAGAGCCGGCCGGCCACTGATCAGAGGGGAGCCATGCACGTTGTCACCACCCTTGACTGTCACGTGGCCGGAGAAGCGCTTCGCGTGGTGACGTCGGGGTTTCCCGAGCCCGCCGGCTCCACCGTCCTGGAAAAACGACACTATTGCCGGACGCACCTGGATCATCTTCGCACGACGCTCATGTGGGAACCGCGAGGTCACCACGAGATGTACGGATGCCTGTTGGTCGCCTCCGCGCATCCGCAGGCCGATACCGGGGTGCTGTTCTTTCATAATGAAGGCTACAGCACGATGTGCGGACACGGGATCATCGGGCTCACGACCATCATGCTGGAACAGGGATTGTTTCCCGCTACCGTTCCGGCCACCACGATCCGGTTTGACACCCCCAGCGGCCTTGTGACGGCGCAAGCGTCCATCGATGAAGGCAAGGTTCGAAGCGTCGCGTTTTGCAACGTGCCTTCGTTCGTCCTCGACGTGGAGCAGACGGTTCACGTTCCGGGCATCGGCCCGGTTGACTATGATCTGGCGTTTGGCGGAGCGTTCTATGCCTTTTGCCAAGCGGAGGCCCTGGGCCTCGACCTCAGGCCCGAACACGCGCCGCGGCTTCAAGCCCTGGGGCTCGCCATCAAACAGGCCATCATGGCCAAACGCCCCGTCACTCACCCTGCGGAGCCGGAACTCGGCTATCTCTACGGCACGATCTTTGTCGGCCCTCCGCAGACGCCGGGAGTGGACGTCAGGCACGCGTGCATCTTTGCCAATGGCGCATTGGATCGATCGCCGACCGGAACCGGCGTCAGCGCCCACCTCGCTCTCCTCCACGCCAGAGGAGACCTGGCGATAGGGCAACCCCTGCGGTTTGAAAGCATTTTGGGCACGTCGTTCGGAGGAAACATTGCAGAGGAAACAAGACTGGGGCCGTACCCCGCGATTATTCCGGAAGTCGAAGGCCGCGCCTGGCTCACGGGCCGTCACGAATTCATCATCGATCCCGACGACCCGTTAAAGGATGGGTTCCTGTTGAGGTAAAGTTCTCTGAAGCGTTAGATGCGATACACCTCCCTGAACAGGGAAAACGCTCTCTCAATAAGCGAACGTCGAGCTTGCCAAAGCCTGCAAAGAAGCTGTTACCCCAATTCAAGAAAGGCTGCTTCCGCATTATTCTCGAAATCATGAAGATAAGAGTCATGACTTTGAAGGAGGAGCATGACATCCATCGTGGTGCAATTTCCGCGCTGGATCCAAATCACTTTGGGAGGAAATCCTGACACAAAACTCATTTGGCGAAAATCCGCATCTTTGGTGACGATTAGAAATCCATTGTTTTTGGCATAGGACCAGACAGCACCATCATCAGCTTGAGCGAGACCCACATCGCGGACATGAGTGGAATCAGGAAAGGTGGTCGCAAGAAGACCGACAAGACGCGGTGAGAGATTTTCGTCAAACAGGAACTTCACTCGGAAGGTACCGACACGAATTTCCGTTCACGGTCGGCGGCAAAGGCCAGACAGGCCTTGATATCTTCAGGCTCAAGATCAGGAAAATCGGCGAGAATGTGTTGCTCTGTCATGCCCGCAGCAAGATATTCGAGTACATCGTAGACGGTGATCCGGAAGCCTCGAATACAAGGTTTTCCCGCTCGTTTTCCCGGTTCTATCGTGATGCGTTCCCGATAAGACATGTTTTTTAGTTTACAAGGGCCATTCTTCGTGGTCAACGATAGATGTCTCAGTGCGCCACGAACAGGCTGTTCAGTCCTTCATCCTGAGACAAACCGCCTGGAGGCCGATGATGGTCTTGGCGTCCCGGATCTCGCCCGTCTTGATACGAGCGACGGCTTGGTCGAGCGGCATTTCGATGATCTCCAGGACTTCATCCGTGCCCAGGTTCTGCATGCCCGGCGAGAGTTCGCGCCCCACGAAAATGTGAATGATTTCGTTGGTGAAGCCCGGCGTGGTCAAAAAGCTCAGGAGCGGTTCCAACCGGTTCACCTTGTACCCGGTCTCTTCTTCGACTTCCCGCGCCGCGCAATCCTTCGGGTCTTCGCCGGGATGCAACTTGCCCGCGGGGATTTCATCAATGAAGCGTCCCACGGCATGACGATATTGCCGGACCATGACCACCGTCCGGTCGTCTTTCATCGGCACCACGGCCGCGGCGCCGGGATGGGTAATGACCTCAAGGTCGGCCGTGGCCCCATTCGGCAAGGTCACCGTCTCCACGGACAGATCGATGATCTTTCCCTTATAGATCGGTTTCTTCATCGTGAGCCATGCCCGGCAATCCCGGAACGAACACAAGCCTCATGACTTCGGCTTTTTATAAAACGGCAGGGCCACGACCCGTGCGGGCACGCGCCTGCCTCGAATTTCGACGTCGAACGCCGTGCCGGTCTCGGTATAGGCGGGGTCCACGTACCCCAACCCAATGCCTTTTTGTAGAATCGGCGAAAGATTCCCGCTGGTCACCGTGCCGATCGCTTTGTCCAGGGCCAACAATGGCATATCGTGCCGAGGCACGGCTTTTTCGAGTAATTCGAATGCCACCAGGCGCCGGGACGGTCCTTCCCGGACTTGTTGTCTGAGAACGGCCTCGCCGATGAAGGCGCCCTTGGTCAAGCTCACGACCCATTTGGCGTTGGCCTCTATGGGGGTCGTGGTTTCGGTCAGGTCATTGCCGTACAACAAATACCCCATATCCAGCCGCAGCAAATCCCGTGCGCCCAGCCCCGCGGGCTTCAAGCCGAACGCTTCCCCGGCCTGCATCAGTCGATCCCATACGCGGCCAACCTGCGTTGCCGGCACGTACAATTCATATCCCGGCTCTCCGGTATAGCCGGTCCGCGTCACCAGACACTCGACGCCATTGATCGTCTCTCGCAGACATTTTCGCGGTTTCAGTTCGTCGAGTGACGATTGCACGTGCGCCTGCAACAGCGACTTGGAGGCAGGCCCTTGCAGCGCCAGTTGGGCCAGATCTTCCGATTGATCGACGATGCGCAGTTCCGCTTGTTCGTCATCCTGGTGTTGGGACAGCCAACTTCTGATCTTGTCGAGATTGGACGCATTCACACACAGCAGAAATTCTTCCGCACCCAGCCGGTACACGAAAATATCGTCCTTGACGCCCCCGTCAGGGTTGCAAATCATCGAGTACTGCGCGCCCATGGGCTCGACGCGCTGCACGTCGTTGGTGGTGACTCGCTGAAGAAAGGGCACTGCTCCGGGGCCCGCGACGTGCAGGCGTCCCATGTGACTGACGTCGAACAAGCCCGCGGCGGTGCGGACCGCATGATATTCATCGAGGACGCCTGAATACTGCAGGGGCATGGCCCAGCCGGCAAAATCCACGATTTTGGCCTTCCGGGCCACGTGGGCTTCATACAGGGAAGTTTGCTTCATACACACAAAGGATCGGATGCCGGGCAGGCTTCACACCTCCTCCCGTGAACGGAACGATTCCTTACCGGAGATCCAGCAATTCCACCTCAAAAATCAGCGTGGCGTTCGGGGGAATGAGGCCACCCGCCCCGCGACTGCCGTATCCGAGATGAGACGGAATGATCAATTTGCGTTTCGTTCCGATCTTCATCCCCACGACTCCTTCGTCCCAGCCCTTGATGACGCGGCCGGCGCCCAACCGAAAAGAAAACGGCTCCCCGCGGTCCACCGAACTATCGAACTTCGTCCCATCTTCCAGCCACCCCGTATAATGGACGAACGCAGTTTCCCCCACGTGCGCCTCCCGGCCATCGCCCGTCACCAAATCCACGTATTGCAACCCGGACGGCGTCTTGACGGGTTCGGCTCCGAGCACGATTCCCGTCGATTGCAGACAGAACCATCCACTCACCACGATGACCCATACACACGTTCTGAGGCTTGGCATTGGCTTTCGTTCCTTTCGTTTTGCTGATGGCCGCACGTTGTTGCAGCCTGTACCCCAAGGGATGAAAAGGGAACCTCTCTATCGATCCGGGAACGGCTCGGCAAACAACGCCACGCTCGCGGTATACCCGTGAATAAAATTTTTCCCGCCCACCGGTCCGATTTCTCCGGCGGCAAAAAACCCTGCGACCGGAATCCCGTCGGCCTGTCGTTGGAGAGCCGCAATATCATGGTTCGGTTCGGCGAAGAATCGCCGGCCCCGGCCGTTGCAACTGAACAACAGGGCTCCCTTGAAAGGAGCATTCGGGAAGTCCAGGCGATCCTGGGCCAGCAAGAGATTCAAATCTTCACTGGCGGCGCTGGGGTCCCTCACGTGAAATTGAATCGTCTGCCCTTCCTTCACGATATCGGAAATCGCCACGCCCCCGGAGCGTTGGTCGGCCCCCAGCAGCCCGCGAATGAGAAAATCTCCCCTGCCAAACCGCTCGCGCTGCTCATCAAACGCCACCCCGACCTGCACCGCCATGGCGACCTGTTTCCCCCGTTCCGGTCCCAAGCGTTCGAGCGTCTCCTGGAGTCGTTCCAGAGTCGGCACGCCGCCCAACTCATACATGATATTCCGTTCAGCCTTGGTCACCACGTAACGCTCCCCGATGGGTTGGCAGCCCTGAGACACCAGGGTCCGAATCCACACTGGTCCCCACAGGGCCACGCCAACGAGGCCTTCCTGTACGATCCCGCCGTTGAACACCAAGCGATTTTCACCCAGATCCGTTCCCCCGCTGGCGACGCCCCCGATCGCGGGTGCACCGGGGCAACGTTCCTCCATGGTTTCAAATACGTCTTCGATGGGCGTCGAAAAGGGATCGGCAAAGACCAGGAACGTGGGCCGCTGCGACAAGGATTCCAATTCCGGCGGCCATCCTCCAAGAGTATGGGAGGATTGGGTATCCTTTTCCTGGAACGTCAAATGAAAGGGGACGACCCGCACCTCAGGCAACTGTGCCGCCCACAAGCTTACCACCGGCGCGTTTTCGTATTCCTCGGACGGCCCGATCACGCCTTCGCCCATACAACCGACCATCACTCGGGGGGCTATTTCCCGGTGGAGCGTCTCGACCAGTTCACGTGCGGCCTTCGCATAATGCGGAGAAAAAAACAGACAGACCAAATCAGGGGAAGTCCGGCCAAACGCCTCCCGCACGGACGCGACCAGCGTCTGCGCCGCCTGCTCTACGCCCGAATCACGAGCTATGGCTACGTGGAATTGCATGGGGAACGCAAAAGTGTAGCAGCGGGTTAGCGCGAATGTCCACCGGAAACGCCTGACGATCAGGAGCCAGCCGGGCTTTCTTTGCTGTGGCTCGAGACGCGTTGTGCCGTGTGTCCGTCCTTGACGTTTGGCAACGCTTTCTATTTTTGTAAAGTTTTCGATAAATTGTACAATATGTACAATTTGTAAAGTTTTGTACATATTTTACGTTTTGTACATTTTGTACAATATATAATATTTGTTACATTTTGTAATATTCAAGGATCCAGTGTCTTTATTCTTCACGGACGAAGTAAAAAGCAACGACCCTGGATCCCCGATCGGGGTCGGGGATGACGGAAGAAAGGATTGAGGATGACAGAGAGAGACAACGAATCCTGTCAACGCCTGCCCTGAGTGTCCTGAGCGGAGCCGAAGGAAGTGGAGCGAAGGGAATGACTGAACACAGACAGGAATGACAGAAAGAAAGGGTGAGGATGACAGGAAAGGCAGCCGTGACCGTTACTGTCGTCGAGGCGCAGCCGTTCAGGTTTCCGGTCTGGCGGGCAGGATGAAATCAGCTTCAAAGACTTTGTAGGGTGCCGTTGACAGGCCGGCTTGTGTATAGACTTCCTGGGCCACGGCGTTGTCCCGTTCCACGTAGAGACGGATGCCGGCCACGTCGCCCCGGCGTGTACCTTCGGCCAACACGTAATCGTACAGGGTTTTGAATACGCCGCGCCGCCGCCAGTCTTCGTGGACGTACACGCTTTGCAGCCACCAGAAGACCGCGTTCCGCCAATCGCTCCATTCGAAGGTGACCAACAACTGCCCGATGATTGTCCCGGCGGGCCGGTGCTCCATCACCACGTAAAAACCCTTGGCAGAATCGGCCAGGATCGACTCCACGCCGGACCGGAGGCGGGATCGTTCCAATTGTCTCCCTTCGGTTTCCGATGCGAGCGCCACGTTGAACGTGACTAACGTCTCGAGATCGCGGGGTTCGGCCAACCGGATATGGAAGTCTGACTGATTCATGGTCGCGGGCTCCAAGAACGTGTCCTCCTACACGATGCTCTCAGCTTCTACCTCCCCTTCGCCCCTCCTTACAAAGGAGGGGAAAAGAAACCCTTCGACAAGCTCAGGGCAGGGTCCTTCGGGGAGGGTCGGCTTCCAGCCAGCCTTGGGGCGGTCGATACAGCCCCGCGGAGAATTCCAATTTCATGGCTTCTTCGGGACGCAGCTTGACGCGGTGGATCATTGATGCGCCCACGAACGCCAAATAGCCCGTAAAGGGGTGGATGGCCGTCGGCACGAACACCATGACGAGTGCATCGTCTTCGGCAATCTGGAGCATCCCGGGCGCGGTGCCCATCAAGAATCCGATGGCCCACAGGCCGGTGCGGGGAAACGGGAACACGACCACCGTACTCCGGCCGAATCGTTCCCGGAATTGAAACACGTCGGTCATCCCCTTGAGGGTGTAATAGATACTCCTGACCAATGGGATCCGCTCGAACAGGTCCTCCATTCGTTTGACGAAGCGTTGTCCGACAAGGCGCGTGCCCAACATACCCGCCCCCAAGATAAGGAGAAACAGGAGCGTGATTCCCGCTCCCGGTATTTCAAACGTCATCACGGGGCCCAGAAGATCCTCCCACAGTCCATCCAACGTCACGAACAACGTGGAGAGAATCAGGAATGTTCCCCACGCCGGGACCACGACAAAAAGTCCCGCGACGAAATAGCGTTTGAGTTGCTGCAGCCGACTGCGCTTATTCATCGTCATTGTCGCCAACCGATACAGCGTTTGCAAACCCGAAGCTGCCGTGTTTGGGCTCCCTCGGGACGGCACACAGGCCGTCCCCTACACTCAAGGGGTGAGTGATGGTACGTCGCCTTGCAATCCGGTACCCTATTCACTAGTGTATGAAAGACGGTCGTGGAAAACAACTATCCAAACGGGAAGGGAACTCATGAGTCCTGACAGCGAGTCCGCCACGGCCATGCCGCTGGACGAGGCGCTTCTGGAGATTTTATGTTGCCCGGAAACCAAGCAGGCGGTGACGATTCTGGATGCCGCCTCTCTCGACGTCCTGAACCGACGCATTGCGAATGGGGAAGTGCGAAATACGGGGGGGAACCCGGTCAAAGAGCCCCTCGACGGCGGGTTGATCCGTCACGATAGAAAGGTGACGTATCCGGTCAGGGAGATGATTCCGATCATGCTCGTTGAGGAAGGGATTCCGACCGACGGCATTCTGTAAGCCCGACCGACGGGTCAGTTGAATGCGGCGAGCCCGCATTTCTCACTAGGCTCCGTCGCGAGGAGGCTGGTGAGAAATGCGGGCTTAGATTTGTTCCTGCGAATCGGCGGCTCGATCGCCTTTCCATAACCACCATACCGAACGAAGCACCTGGACGCAGACGTACACCGAAAGTGCGAGCAACAAACCGTAGAGCCACAAGGTGGCGGCCGGCCATTGGTCCGGGGCGTGCAGCAAGAGGCCGAGAGCGATATGCCCGCCCAACCCCAGGCAGACGGCAAAAATAATCCACTCTCGAATCCAGCGGGATTTGAATTTATCCGCGGCAAACATGTTCTCTCAGGCCGGCCCGGGCCGTGTCCTCCGTGTGGGCGGGCAACAGGGAAACGCCGGCGCCATGAATACCGTCAGACCGGGCTTTTGGCCGATTCGATTTCCGTCGCCGTAATCAAACTCGTAAGGTAATCGGTCACGAAGATCAACGCTTCTTCCCGTCCGTCCGCCCGCCTGCCTTTTTCCCGCCGTTGGACGGATAATTCATGATCCAGATCCGATTTGACGTCGCCTAACAGTTTGTGGAGGGAGGGTGTGGTGAGATTCTGGTCCACGTCTTCAAACTCCTGGCACCGGTCCAGCACCCAATTCAGCCCCTCCACGCGCCCCAAGTACCGGTCATGGTCAGCCGAATCGATCCTGGCCATGGTCGTGGAAAACGCCTGTGCTTCATAAATCAGGTTGTAAAAACTTGAAATCGCTCGATGTAAAGTTGAGTTCATTGTTCCTCCTACGTTCCTCCCAACACAGGGGTCTCCGGACCAAGGGTCAGGTAAATAGTAACGGATGAAATTCCGCCATAAAACCGTAATACAGCGGAGCAAACTCCTTCAAGCTGTGGGGACTTGTTTCCTTCAAGCGTTTAAAAAAAAAGATCTGGTGACGGGCTTCAATTTGTTCGAGAATGGCCGAAAGTTGGGGGATGGAAATGGATTTTGAGGGAATACTTAATACGTAATGCACCAACCGTTCGACAAATTGCTGTGTCACGTACTCTGTCTCGAGATATTCGTCCGGCACTTTTCCGGTTTCCAGGAGTTCCCAAAAGTGAATAGCCTGAGCTGAAACAGGAACGGGATCTGGAGGAGCGAGACTCATGGTGTTGGAATCGCTTCTTTCATGACAGTGTCTGCTACGCGCCAAATATCTCTTTAGGATACACCATTTAGATCGGGAATCTAAGCAATTTTTTGATGACGTTCCGCAGACAAGGCCGTTCAAAAAAAAAGCCGGAGGTCCGAAAACCTCCGGCTTTTTTCATACCCTACCAGGCTCTTACAGCCAGGTAGCGCGTTCGGCTGGCCGAATGTAAATCGGCTCTTCCACTTGCTGCCGCACGGCTTCCTTCCCGGACTTGTTGAACCCTAACACGGTGTCGTTGTACATCTCGAACTTCCGACCGTGAATTTGGGTTTCGAACACTTTCGGTCCCGGAATGATGTCGTACCGGAAAACGATCTGCTGGCTCGCTCTCCAGAGCTGGAGGACGGCTAACAGTTCCCGGCTCGGCACCAAGTACTTCTCGATCGCATTGTCCACGCCCGGCCCGAACATCTGCCGGATGTAGCCACGGGGCGCTTGCCGCGGGGGAATGTAGAACCCGTTCGGCTCGGTGCCCCATTGCGGGTACAGCGGCAACGCCACCTGTTCCACCCGGATGGTGTAGTACAGGGGGTTCCACCGATCTTCCGCCCACAGTCCGTCGTCACCGATCTTGACGAGATTCTGCAAGCGAATCTTACCCACGCAGGCCGCCATACACCGGGTTTCCATCGGCTCGCCGCCGGTGAGAGGATCTTTCCCCTCGACCCGCGGATAGCAGGCGATGCACTTCTCGGTGACCCGAGTCGTTCCCCGATACATGGGCTTCTTGAATGGACATTGCTCCACGCACTTCTTGTACCCACGGCACCGGTTCTGGTCGATCAACACGATCCCGTCTTCCGGCCTCTTGTAGATGGCCTTCCGCGGGCACGCAGCCAAACAACCCGGGTAGGTGCAATGGTTACAAATGCGTTGAAGATAGAAGAAGTAGGTTTCATGTTCCGGCAAGCTGCTGCCGGTCATCTTCCATGGTTCTTCCTTGGTAAACCCGGTCTTATCAATGCCTTCCACAATGGCGCGCATTGACGTGGCCGTGTCTTCATAAATGTTGACAAAACGCCATTCCTGGTCCGTCGGAATGTACCCGATCGCGGCCTGGCCGACTTTGGCCCCGGCATCGAAAATGGTCATTCCTTCGAACACCCCATACGGCGCATGGTGTTTGCGGCCGACCCGCACGTTCCACACCTGTCCGCCTGGGTTCACTTGTTCAATCAACTGCGTGATCTTCACGTCGTAGAACTGCGGATATCCGCCATACGGCTTCGTTTCCACGTTGTTCCACCACATGTACTCCTGGCCCTTCGAGAACAGCCAGGTGGATTTATCCGCCATGGAACAGGTCTGACAGGCCAAGCAGCGATTGATGTTGAACACAAAGGCGAATTGCCACTTTGGATGCCGTTCCTCGTAGGGATACAGCATCTTCCGGCCTAATTGCCAATTATAGACTTCTGGCATGGTTTCCTCCGTTTCTTTGAACCATCGTTAGTTCAATTGCTAAAAATCCACATTTGATCTCGATGTTACACCTTGATCTTAATGTGGTCGCCTTTGAGCCACTTGATCATGAACTCATTTTCCTGCCCAGGCGTAAACCCGGTCCGGACTGGCTCCCATGGACCCCTGCCGCCGATACCACCGTCCTCTGCTTTGGTGATCCGCATCAGACATTCTTTCGGAGTGGTGTTGACCGCGTGGTTGTCCACTTGATACCCGAATTTGAACTTCCAGCCCACTGCGTGTTTGCCCGGCAGTGAGTCGGTTTGGTGCATCGGCATCAACCAGTCACGGGTGAAGGACTGTTGCGCCCCATACCGGAAGTTGGATTGATAACCCGTATCCATTGCGATGGCCCGTCCATCCGGCCGGGTTTCGTGACCCTTCACGGATTTCGCGGTTGCGACGTACGGAGCGTGTTTCGCCATCGTCACGTGGTACGGGAACGCCGGGTTGTACTTACAACGAATCATCAACCGAGCCACTTTGTAGTACGGGTCACTCGGCTTCCATCCGCGGTACGGCCGATCAACCGGATTGCCGTCAACGTACACGTAGTCACCGTCGTTGATGCCCCGGTCTTTCGCCGATTGTGGGTTCATGTGTAATTGGTGCTCACCCACGCCCGGTGTCCGTTTATCCATCCGATACGCGTCACCGAAGTTCGATTCGTACATCTGCACCCAGTCGTTCACGGACCATTGGCTGTGTACACGATGCCGCGTCTTCGGCGTCACGCAGTAGAATTGATACCCCTTCTCCCACAGCGGGTTGGAGTACCGTTTGATTTCCTGCCACGGCAACGCAATGTTCCGCACCGTTTTGTCGTCATGGTGCTGCGCCGTGATAGGAATACCGTAGTCATCCGGCCGTACGTACGGGTTCGTCGTCATAATCGCGTTCGGCAGGTATGGAGTGGCTTCCGTCCCTTCCCGGTGCGAAATGAAGTTTTCACCGTACTCAATGGCTTCCGGCTCCGTCCGGTAGTTTTCATACCGGCCAGTCCGCGTCCATTGCGGCTTCGATTCGTTCGTCTCTTCCCAGAACGGTTGCCGTGGATACGTCCGGCACAGCACCATCCAGCCCTTCTCGGACTTGAGCATGGTGTCAACGCTGTACCCGTAACCCGTACAACTGGCGTCCAACAACCGTTGCACGTACACGTCCACCCGGTTGTCATAGACGAACTTGAAGTAATCCCGGAACCGCCCATCGCCCGTCATGTTGGTCAATTTGGCGGCGACGCCGGCGGTCGTATCCAGGTCGTTTCTGGTGTCATACAAGGGCCGGATGCCCCCTTTCCACACCTGGAACCACGGATTCGACACCGTCGCGGTATGTTCCGGATACGTGAACTCCATCCACGTATTCACACCCATGGCCACGTCCGCGTGGTTCACGTCCGAGGTCATCTCGATATCCTGGGTGACGATACATTCGATGTGCGGGTCCACGTTCTTCACCATGTCATAGTGGTGTTTGGCGTTGTTCAACACGTTGACGTTCGCCACCCACCGGAACTTGGTCGGGGTCGGCATGTGCGTTTTTCCGGTAAACACCCGGCGCCCATACTTCGGCGTGTTCACGATCAACGCCGTGTCCCCATGGTTCCAGTAGGCCACCTCTTCACCATAGTAGTAGCCACGCACGTGCACTTCTTTACCGTGTGCGTTCGGATCCGTCGTGATCTTGAACGGATTCTCCGCGGTGTGCGTGCCCAATCCACCGCCGGACCACGGGGTGCTGTTCCAGATCCCCGCTTTGTAGTTCCCGGCCCAGGTATGTTGCCCGGTCCCGAACTTCCCGACGTTCCCGGCGATGATCAACACCATCGCCGCGCCACGCGCAATGATGGTTTGGTGGAAGTAGTGGTTCGTACCTTCCCCGTTGTGAATCGTTGCCGGTTTAATGGTACCTGAATCTCTGGCCCAGCGGACGATCAGGTCCTTCGGGGCGCGGTTGATCTGGTGGACCGTATCCAGGTCGTAGTCCTGCAAGTGGACTTGATACAACTGGAAGATCGGTGCCACGTCGACTTCCCGGCCGTTCAGCAACTTCACCCGGAAGGTCCCGTTCAACGCTGCCTCGATACCGCTGTTCCGGTAGTGCCAGCCCACCAATTCACGGTGAATCGGCACGGCTTGGTTCTTATTGACGTCCCACACCATGAAACCGCCGAGACGGGCAATCTTCGCCGGATTCAGGGTTTGCACTTTCCCTGAATAGGTCTTGGAGAAGTCCGGCAATTTATAGCCCTTGATCACGTCGCGCGGATCCAGGTATTGCAACGTATCCGTACGAACCAGAATCGGCATATCCGTGTAGGCTGCGCAGAAATCATGGTCGTGCATGTTCTCGTCGAACATGATCTTACAGGCACCCAGGAACAACGCCGCGTCCGTTTCTGGCCGAACCGGAATCCAGTAGTCGGCACGATACGCCGTCGGATTGTACTCCGGCGTGATCACAACCACCCGTGCGCCACGCTCGATGCTTTCGAGCTTCCAGTGCGCTTCCGGCATCTTGTTTTCGACGAAGTTCTTGCCCCAGCTTGTGTTCAACTTCGCGAACCGCATGTCGCTCATGTCGATGTCAGAGGTTTGCACCCCGGACCAGAACGGATGCGCTGGGTTTTGGTCACCGTGCCAGGTGTAGTTCGACCAGTACCGGCCGCCTTGGGCCTGGGCAGGTTTCACTTTCCGAATGTAGTGGTCGAGCAATGCGCCGCAGCCACCGTTCATCCGAGTGACGGCCATTTTGCCGATCACGCCCAGGATGGGCATCCCCGCGCGGAACTTCATGCACCGCACGCCGGAACCCTTCGTCATTTCGATCATTTCCGGCGGATAGCCTTGTTCCCGCAACCGACGGGCACCGGCTTCGCCGCTGTACCGCTCCGCGATAATGACCATGGCTTTGGCGAGGTACGTAAAGGCCGTATCCCAGCTTACCCGCAACATGTCATCCAGGTACCGCGAAGTGAATTTGTATTTATTCATGACGTCCGGGGTGAATTCCGGGCTACCGGCATCCATCCAGGCTTTCCAGCCACGGCGCATCAAGGGGCCTTTCAACCGATAGGGCCCATACACCCGACGATGCATCGTGTACCCCTTCAAGCACATCCGCGGGTTGTGAGCAAACGTTCCGCGGTTGCCGTAGAGGTCTTCGTAGGTTTGGTGGTCGTAGTTTTGCTCGACCCGCATGACCACACCGTTACGCACGAAGGAACGAATGCGGCAGGCGTGAGTGTCGTTCGGGGAGCAGACCCACGTGAACGACGAATCATAGCGATACTGATCGTGGTACACCCGTTCCCAGGCGCGATCCGGATACTCGCCCAGCGGGTTGCCCACTTCGACAACCGGTTGCAGTGCGGTCAAGGCCAAGGCTTTATCCGCCAACGCCACTGCCGCCACCGTCCCGGTGGTCACTTTTAAAAATTGACGTCTAGAAAGAAACATTGTGAAACCTCCTCGTGTAAAGGCCGATCGGCCTAACGTGGAATGGATTAATGAAAAACCCCCCTGTTGGGGAAAACTTTTGACCAACCACCTCCTTTCCTGTCTCGTGCATCATAATTCCGTTCATTCTTCGCCTTGATACTGGCTGACTTCCATTAATGTCGCCTATATTCTAGCAATTTTCGGGCCATACATAACTATTATCATTAAAACTCATAACTATTTGAAAATAAAAAGTAATTTTTTTTGTTAATAATGTTTGATCATCCATCATGTTTCTATTCGGTAGCACGAATGGACTATGCTCGTACTCATAAAGACCAAAAGTTTCGACATCATATGAGCCGGCAATCGCGCTATCTTCTAAATTCAATTATATATCAATAAAAACAATATGTTATGATATTTAAAAATAAACAGTCAGGCAACAATGGATCTTGAAATGTTTAGTTTTCGTAACGCATGGGCCATTCATACCATAAGAGTTGGCAAAAAACCTATATGATTTGACATAAAAATAGCATTGGTGTTCATTTGGTGGCACTATTTAACATTATTTAAGATTCCATGGCCAATAAAAAAGCATGAGAAATCCTGAGAGAGGTCTCAGTTCATCGAAGCTGAATGGCACGGCTTCCTTCCCTGCAATTGTTACCTCTCGGTAACGTATTCTCGGCAAAATTCCATCATTCCTGTGCCTCAGGCGCCAATGGGAGATGAATCCAGGACTCGCCACCATCCTGACTGCGGAAAAGACCGCTGCCGTTCGTGCCCGCGTACAGGACCTGTGAATCGTTGGGGTCCATGGCAATCGATCGAATATTCAGGTTGTCCAACCCGTCGTTCGTGGCTTTCCACGTTTGACCGCCGTCCCGGCTCTGAAAGATGCCCGTGCTGGTCCCCATGTACAGGTGTTGGCCGTTTCCCGGTTCCAACACCAGACTGCTCACGTAAAGCTCCCCGAGGTCAACGGCCAGTCTCGACCAGGCCTCCCCTTTATTGAGCGTTTTGAACACGCCTTGGGTGGTCCCCGCGTAGACCACGTCCGGATTGGCCTGATCGATCAACAGGCGATTGACGCCCAGGGCCATGGAGGCCATTTTGGCGTCGTCGGGCACGAGCCCGTTATTGGCCTTTGTCCAATGATCTGCGCCGTCAAAACTGCGATAGACCCCGCCGCTCGTCCCCGCGTAAAGAATATTGGGGCTAACCGGATCGATGGCCAAGGCCACAATAAAATTGATCTCGGTCATACCGCGCATGCGTTCGGTCCAGGACTGTCCGGCATCCTTTGTCTGGAACACCCCGACGGTCGTGGCCGCGTACAGGATTTGCGAATCTGCCGGATCGAACACCAATTGATTGACGTTGGCCGAGATCGTCCCTTTCTGAATACCGGCATTGCGCGGCAGCCAACGTCGCCCGCCGTCGGGACTCTTGTAGACCCCGTCGGCCAGCGTGCCGGCAAACACGTTCGCCGGCAGCCTCGGATCGATGGCCAAATTCATGACCCGAACCCGAGTCAACCCTTCCGACAGCCGCTTCCACGCCTGTCCGCCGTCCCGGGTTTTATACACGGCTTCTTCCGTCGCCACGTAAACCAACTTCGATTTGGCCGGATGCACCGCAACCGCGACTACTCGATCGCTGCGCTGGGTGCAACTCAACAGCAGGCCCACCATCATCGAAAAAGCGATGGCCTGTCGAACGATGATCTTCATCGGCTCAGGTGATGGGTGCGTGAACCATGGTCCAATTCCAGCGGGTTTGCGTATCCGGTGAGCTCCACGTACCCGTTCCCGGTCACGGGCGCATTCCGGAAATGACCCTGCACGTCTACGGCTCCTTCCCAATACGTCACCCGGGTGCTGTTTTCAGTCCGCAGTTCCTGATCGGGCAGCACCGGCGTTATTGTGACTTCAAGCGGGATTGACGGGATTTCCACGATCCATTTCGCCGGGTACCGTGCCCCGCTGTGCAGGCTGGTCCACTGACCCGTGGTTCGCACCACAAAATCCGCACGTGTCAGGTGCCGGCTCGTGCCATCCGGAAAGATCAACGTCCCACTCGAGGCCGGATCATGAGACCCGTCCCGTTTCCGCAAGACATAAAGCATGAATTCGACGTTCGAATCAAACTGCACGCTGAACCAATCCCAACCAACTTGATCCTCGCCCAAGCCGCCGGACCCGAACTCATGATCCATCCAGCTAGTCCCGGTGACCTCGAATGGTTTGTCTTGGAGCCGGACGGTGCCCCGGGTCGCCAGGCTCGTGAGTGAGTAATAATGTGACGCCTGGCCGGAGTCAGCACCCTTGCGACTGATCCCTTCCCGGCCGTGGATCACGGGAGGCTTGTTCAGGGTGAGCGTCAGGTCTACGCCGAATCCGGCATCGTGGGCCGTCAGGCGCAACTGCCGATGCTCCTCGGTGACGGGTTCCAGGGTCCAGCGGTCGATCCAGACTTTCATCCGTCCGGGATCGGCACCGGCTTTTCCAAAAGCCGCGCGACTCAATTTTTCCGAGAATCGAAAGGTGGCCCCTTCAACGTCGGTCAAGGCCAAGTGCGCGAAATACAGGTGCCGTAGCGCCCAACGCGATTGGTGTTTGCGGACGCGCACGTCATTGATGGCTTTCCGGAAAAACGTGACTTCATAGCCGAACCGTCTCGCCGATTGGTCATAGAGGTGACCGGTGAAGTACCACCACTCCAGACCATAGTCATCATGGGACCCGTGATCGCGAGGGAAGGTATAGACGTATCCGGGGCGTGCCGGAACCAGGTGTTGCGACGGGATGGAGGCGGGAGCGGCATCCGTGAACCCTTCGGGAGGAGAAGGACGTTCCCCCGCACCCCGGCTCTCTCCCAAAAGGAGAGGGACCAGAATCGACAGAGCACAACACAGACCAACCGCCCTCGAACGCGGACGCGGCAAGGGACGTTTGCCCCCGGACTGTCCCCCGATGTTCATGCTTCGCGGACCATTCACGCGTAATGGCATCTCCGCATGGCACCCGTGCGAACACTCACGGACCGTCACGTTGACAGAAATTTTGAGCGTCGGCTATCGTACCGCATGCCCGCGTTAAATGACACGCCTTCTTCGAAGGCCTTTCCCGTCCCTGAGATCATCCCGATCTTTCCCCTTCCCAACGTCGTCCTGTTCCCGGACACCTACTTGCCCCTTCATATTTTTGAGCCTCGCTATCGGGCAATGGTCGCCGATGCCAGCCGGGAAGGCGCCTGCATCGGCATGGCATTATTCAAGCAGGGATGGGAGAGCCAATATTACGGCAACCCCCCGATCTTTTCCCTGGGATGCGTGGGACGCATGACCCATATCGAGCCGCTACAGGATGGCCGGTCGAACCTGATCCTGCAAGGCTTGTATCGATATACGATTGAAGAGGAATATTTTGACGCCCGTTATCGCAAGGCCAAAATCACGCTGGGACCGAGTGAGCCATTCCAGACGATTTCCGAGAAGCCTGTCCTGAGCGGAGCCGAAGGACCTGTCCTGAGCGAAGCCGAAGGATCCGTACGCTCAACCCTCACCGCGTTGGCCATGCGCTATCTTGAATCCAGAAAGGCCGATACACTCTGCGAGCTTGTCAACGATGACGCCATGACGGATTGCGTCCTGGTCAACGGGCTTTCCTCGTGCCTGGATTTTACGCCGCTGGAAAAACAATTCCTGCTCGAAGCCGAAAACCTGCACCAACAAACCCGCCGCTTGATCGACCTCTTGAAGTTCAAAGTCGACGGTGAAACTCAATTATCAGGGTGGGGTTGATGGATCCCGCCGTGGTGATCGACGTCGCCCGTTTGGGGAAAACCTTCGGCCCGGTCACGGCCGTCGAGGATTTGTCATTCACGATACACGCCGGTGAAATCTTCGGACTCCTGGGCCCCAACGGCGCCGGGAAAAGTACGACCCTGCGGATGCTGATCACCGTGCTGCCGCCGTCCACCGGTACGGCCACGGTGCTGGGGCACGATATTGTGACGGAGGCTGACGCCGTCAGAAGTCTGATCGGCTACGTACCGCAGGAACGCGCCGTCGACAGGTTTCTCACCGGTCGAGAACATCTCGAGCTGTTGGCGGGGCTCTACCATCTCTCACGGGTGGAAACGAACGAACGAATCGACGAGTTGTTGAAGCTCGTCAATCTCGAAGAACACGCGGACCGCGTGGCCAAAACCTATTCCGGAGGCATGAAACGGAAACTGGATATTGCCTGCGGGTTGTTGCCCAACCCCAAAATCGTGTTTCTGGATGAACCGACCCTGGGCTTGGACGTCCAAAGCCGGCTCAAGATATGGGACTATATCCGGCAACTCCGTGAGAACGGCATCACCATCGTCCTGACGACCAATTACCTGGAAGAAGCCGACCAATTATGCGATCGACTCGCGATTATCGACGGCGGGACCATCAGGGTCATCGGGTCGCCTCTGGAATTGAAGACCGGATTGGGAGGCGACAGCCTATCGGTCGCGATCAAGCCACACGAAGCGGACAAACTGCCGCGCCTGCGTGAAGGCGTCATGGGCCTCCCCTTGGTCCGTGACGTACGCCTCAAACCGACCGGGCTGGATATTCTTGTGGAATCTCCGGAAAAATGCCTGCCCGCGGTGATCGAAGTGGCCCAACGGCTCGATTGCAGCCTCGATGGGATCGAATACCATCGGCCTCGACTCGATGACGTGTTTGTCGCCCACACCGGGCATGGGTTACGTGGCGGGACCCCGGAGATGGTGGAAGAGGAATAGCCCCGGTACCGAACCATGACCTTCAAACATTACAAACAGGAAGTGCTCGCCCTGACGATGCGGTGGGTGCGCCGCCTCAGCCGGGAAAAATTCAGCATGCTGTTTACCCTGGTCCAGCCCATGCTGTTCTGGCTGATCTTTTTCGGCAGCCTCTTTCAGCACGCCGCCAACATCCAAATCCTGCAGGCCCCGAATTACATGAGCTTCCTGGCGGGCGGCGTGGTCGTCATGACGGTCCTCAACAACGGGCTGGCCGGCGGCGTCGACCTGTTGTTCGACAAAGAGAACGGGTTCCTGGAACGCATGATGTCCACGCCTATTCACCGGTCCTCCGTGATCCTGAGCCGGTACCTCTTCGTGATGGCCATTACCGGCATGCAGATCCTGGTCATTCTGAGTATCGCGTTCGTCTTCGGCGTGCGCCTGGAAACCGGACTGCCCGGCATCGCCGTGATCCTGGCGATCGGCATGTTGTTCGGCGTGGGCCTGACCGCCATCTCCATGGCCCTGGCGTTTTCCGTCAAAAGTCACGGTGATTTCTTTTCCATGCTGGGCTTTTTATCCCTGCCCATGATTTTTCTCAGTTCCGCGCTCGTGCCCCTTTCGGCCATGCCGGGATGGATGCAGGTGGTCGCCATGGTGAATCCGATGACCTGGGTCATCGACGCGGTCCGCCCGCTCATCATCACGGGATGGAACGCGGCCATTCCCCAGGTCGCCATGGCGTTCGTGATCCTGGCCGTCTTCGACGCCGTGTGCCTGTACGGCGGGGCCAAGGCCTTCCGCCGGGCAATCGGGTAGGACTCGTGAACACGGGCTCCTTCGCGATGAAGCATGCACCTTTCTCCTCAGGACCGAACATCGAAGCGCTGATTCACCTGCTCTCCGACCAGGATTCACGCATCGCCCGGCAGATTCACCAGCACCTCGTCGACGCGGGATCCGACGCGCTCCCCCTCCTCAGAGAAGCACTCAAGGACTGCAACGAGCCTCCCCTGGCCACGCGCATCCGGACCGTCATCGGGGACATTGCCCAAGCAGACGTCGAACGACACTGGGAGGCACTTCTTGGGACTTCGGCGCCGGATCTCGACCTTGAAGCCGGAGCCTTCCTGATTGCCAGGGCGGGGGACCCTGAAGTGGAGACAATCCCTTACCGGGAACGACTGGACGGCATGGCCGCCGAACTTCAACCGCTTTCGTCAGGCACTCCTCGTCAAATCGTGCATGCCATGAACGAGTACCTGTTTCAGATCCTGCGATTTCGGGGAAATACCCAACGGTACTACGACCCCAACAACAGTTTTCTGCACCGCGTCCTGGACGACCGTGTCGGGATCCCGATCAGTTTGTCGGTCGTGTATTTACTCCTGGGGCAACGGCTTTGCGCGCCCGTGGCCGGCATCGGCCTGCCGGGTCACTTTCTCGTCGGGTTACGGACGGAGCCCGTGTTCATTGACTGTTTTCGCCAAGGGACCCTGCTCACGGAAAAGGATTGTGTGCGACTGTTGCAGAACCACGGCGTCGAGTTCGACCGTCGCTATCTTGAACCCTGCTCCCATGCCCAGATCCTGGCCCGCATGCTTCGCAACCTCATTGCCGTGTACCAAAACCGTCAAGAGATGACCGAGGAGCGGCGATTTCGCCGGTTGTTGACCGCTCTTGAAAACCGGGAGAACCACCCGTACGTCCACTAGCAGTTGGCGTCATGGCTACCGACGCGCCGTCACCTCACCTCACCAATCAACGGGGACAAGCCAACGTCACCGTGGCTTTGGCCCTGATTATCCTGATCGTCGGCGGGATCTGGATTTGGAACCACCTGGACTTCGACACGCAGGACTTCATCGTCGATGAAGTCGTCCCCGTCCTGTTCCTGGTGGTCGCCGTCACCCTCATCACGTGGGTGAACGTGCGCAAGATCAAGCGCGCGCGACACAAGAAGAACCAGCAAGCCAAGCTCCTCAAACAATTTTCCAACGAAAAAGCCCCGCGCAAGCGGTTTGATCTCGCAAGTCAACTCATCGAACTGAACGAGTTTCGACTGGAAGGGCTGGAAAGCGTCGCCGCGGACATGGCCGAGGTGTTCCTGTACACGTTCAAGCGCTCCTTGGGTGACAAACAGCACCGCTTCCGGGGTATGGCCGCCAGTTACCTGGGCGTCGTGCAACACAGGGAAAGCATTCCCCTGCTCATCAAGGCGTTGGAAGACGACCACGCGTACGTGCGGAGTTCTGCGGCACTGGCGCTGGGACGCATGCGCGCCACGGAAGCCAAGGCCAAATTGGAATATACGATGAAGGAGGACTGGGATCAGACTGTGCGGAGCCGATCCAGGGAAGCCGTGGAACGAATAGGGTGAAAAATCAGGACTCGCCCGTCACGCGACCCATTGCGGCCTGATCCGCATCGGTAAACCGGTACCCTTTGCTGTACAACGCCTGCATGCCATCGGTCAGGGTCGTGAACTCGATCGCCTCACGAACGTCGTCGAATTTTCCCGTCAGCTTCGCAAGGAGCTGAACGGGAAGATCTCCCTGTAACAACGCGACGTTCAGGGACGCCAAGATATCCCGTAGCTCGTTCGCGTCATAGCGTTCATCATCGTCGCGATCGGCCACCAAAGCCAATTGATAAAACGTGAGACTCAATGAGAGCGTGGATTGGCTGTGCGCAAAGGCCTGACGCGCTTCATTGATACCGGGGTATCGACCGGCACACGCATGGGAGCCGGAGTCTTCTTTCACGACAAAAGAAAGGCGTTTCACGTCAGGGCGAACCGGTTTTTTCAATTGCTCATAAAACCACGAGGTACAGGATTCCGCGACCGCAAAATCGACTTTGTCCCGGGTGATCTGCTGGGCGATATGGTGGATGAATCCCTTAAACACGCCGTTCCCGAGCGCGGCCCAACTCATCCCGCCCATGCACACCGCTATTGCCAAGCACAGAAACCCGAGGCCCCGTTTTCGTGATCCCGGTTGAGACATGCTGGTAGTATACCACCCCTCCCAAGTCCTCGCCAAAATAAATTCCCTCCAAGTCGATCAACCGACGCCGGCACCCGGCCCCAATCCCCCACGGGTGTACAATAAAACCATGGCTACTGAAACCGTGACCCTCGAAGGCCACGTCATCGATTCGCTGATCCTGGCGAAGGTGCTGGACACGATTCTGCAGAGGAGCGGCACCTTCACCATCGAGGAGATGCACGTCGGAGCCACACGAGAGGACGCATCCACGGCCACGATCGCCGTGCATGCCGACTCCCCGCAACGGCTCGCGGCCATCCTGCACGCCATCCAACCGCATGGGGCCATGGTCGAACACGCCGTTGATTGCACCGTGGAGCCCGCGCCGAAAGACGGCGTGTTGCCGGATGCGTTTTATGCGACGTCGCACCTCCCGACGCAAATCCGCCTCGACCACCAATGGCTCGACGTGGACGCAATCGAAATGGACCTCGCCATTCGCGTGACGTTGGATCCGCCGACGGTTCGCACCGTCCCCATGGCCGACGTGAAGGCCGGAGACCTGATCGTCACGGGTCGAACCGGCGTTCGGGTTTTCCCGCTGGAACGGCCCCATGAACGGGACGTGTTCGCCTTCATGGCCGCCGACGTGTCGTCGGAACGCCCGCATCCTCCAATGATTGCCGACGTGGCCAAGCGCATGCGGATGATTTGCGACAACCGGCTGAAGGCAGACAGAAACGGCGAGGCCGCATGCGACCCGGACCCGGGCACCAAAGTGCTCTTCGTGGGCGGCCCGGCCATCATCCACGCGGGAGGCCGGGAAGCTTTGTCGTGGTTGATCGAGTCCGGTTTCATTCACGTCCTGTTTTGCGGAAACGCCCTTGCGGCGCATGACGTGGAAGCCGGCCTGTTCGGCACGTCCCTGGGCTATGGCCTGCGGGCCGGGTGCGCCGCGCCCCATGGACACGAACATCACCTGCGCACCATCAACCGCGTCCGGAATGCCGGCAGCCTCGCACAGGCGGTGGAATCCGGGCTGATTCAAGACGGGGTCATCGCGTCCTGCGTGCGTCAACAGGTGGACATGGTGTTGGCGGGCAGCATCCGCGACGACGGACCGCTCCCCGGCGTCATCACGGACACGAGACAGGCCCAGGCAGCCATGCGCGCCGCGCTCCCGGGCGTCGGGCTCGCGTTACTGGTGGCAACGACGTTACACGCCATCGCCACCGGAAACTGTCTGCCGGCGAAGGTGCCGACCGTATGCGTGGACATCAACCCGGCGGTGCCGACCAAGCTCAGCGACCGCGGCAGCTTCCAATCCATCGGCCTCGTGATGGATGCAGCATCCTTCCTGCGACAACTGGCGCAGGAACTCGGGTGGGAGGGGTAGCCCGCATGGCCCGCCTCTTGGTTTGTCCTCCGGATCATTTCGGGATCAGGTACGAAATCAACCCATGGATGCGTGTCTCCAATGCCGTGGACAAGGACGCGAGCCTTGCCCAATGGCGGACCCTCACCCGCGTCCTGGAACAAGACGCCGGCGCCAAACTCGAACGGATGACGCCGGTTCAGGGCCTGCCCGACCTGGTATTCACCGCCAATGCCGGCGTCCTGCACGACGGTACGGCCGTCGTCAGCCGGTTCCGGCATCCCGAACGCCGGGGAGAAGAGGAGCACTTCGCACGATGGTTCAAAGAACACGGGTACCGCGTGATCCACCTGGATGAGAATTGTTATTTTGAAGGAGCGGGAGACCTGCTGGGCTTCCCGGATACCTGGTTCGCGGGGTATCGACAACGGAGCGACGTCAAAGCGCACCGTGTGTTAAGCGACGTCTACGGCAAGGAAATTCTGCCGCTGGAACTCGTCACAAGCCGGTTCTATCACCTGGACACCTGTTTCTGCCCGCTCAGCAACGGCGAACTGCTGTACTATCCCCCGGCGTTCGACGCCTATGCGCAAGCGACGATTGCAGACCGCGTGGACGAACGGCGACGTCTCGTCGTGTCCCACGCCGAAGCCACGCGCTTTGCGTGCAACGCGGTCTGTATCGGATCTCACGTGGTGCTGCCTTCCGGATGTCCGGAAACCACGGCCAGGCTGCAAGACCGTGGCTACACGCCTCACCCGCTCAACCTGGATCAATTCCTCAAATCCGGCGGCTCCGCCAAGTGCCTGACCCTGGCCCTAGACTAGCGGCCCGGGCACACACGTGAAAATTTCTGTAAACTTCTTTACACTCATATCATCAATCCCGTCTCTTCCCCCAGGGTTAAACAGAGGACGCGCAGATGGAAAGACACTTTACGCTTGAATACTGGATGGATGACGAATGGTACGTCGGAAAACTCAAAGAAGTTCCCGGTGTATTCAGCCAAGGGGCAACCTTGGACGAATTAGAAACAAACATTAGAGATGCCTATCATTTGATGGTAGAGTTCTGGCTCCCCTCCTTTGTAAGGAGGGGCAGGGGGAGGTAGAATTCATGCCCCCCGAACCCTACTTCGAGATCGACCCTGACCCGGAAACCGCCAAACGGATTCGCAAGGAGCGGGACAAAGCCCGCGCGCTCAAACGCACGCCCTGGTGGAAACAGCAAATCCACAAAGGCCGCTGCCACTACTGCGGCAATTCCTTTCAGCCGGACCAACTGTCAATGGATCACGTGGTGCCGCTGGCCCGCGGCGGAAAATCGACCAAGGGCAACACCGTCCCGTCGTGTATGGAATGTAACCGCAAGAAGAAACTGGAAACGCCGGCGGAAGCAGTGCTGAGAAAGCTTTCAAGGTGAATCTCCGTCCTTTGAATAAAAAACTCATTCTAGTCCGTCGTCTGATATTAAGGCGGCGAATCAATTTTAGCGCTACATTTCACTTCTCTTGTATCTCCCTCCCACCAGATTAAGAAGGTGTCTTGCAGAGAAAACACTTGCCTTTCCGCACTTTCCACAACCTTTCTATTCATCTTTGCAATCTGAGAAGGCTTTAGATTAACAATTGCGCGCAAAGGTTCTTCATAAACTCCATAAAAACCCATCTTGGGGCTAATCGGAAAGAAAATTTCCGTGTTTTTCAATCCATATCCTATTGGTCCCTCTCTTTGCGCGTCTTTGAAAGTCAGCGCAACAGGGTGGTCAGAGCAAATAAAATCTGGGCCAGAATCTGGAGCCAGAAGTAGCGACCAGAAACGTTGCCCCAATATGGGTATTAGGTGATCAAGGACAGAAAATTCTATCTCTGAATTTTCTCCAGGAGGAAACTGTATTTTGTACCTGCGTTCTTCAAAAAATTCTTTCATTTCTTCATAGGACACATTTGTTTTTGGTACATATCCCGACTCTTGAACTCTCCTTAAATGAAACTCAAAAATGTTTTTGTCCGAAACTAGAATATCGCCCATTTGGCTATAGAGCATTTCCCGGGATCTGTTGAAAGATTCTCGTTTTTGGGGGTTCCTTACAGCAATGAGCCCTATCAAATTTATGAGTGAGTTATAGTCTTCATCATTCGGGAAACTTTTTGAACTGATTATATTCAGGCAGGCCTCAACAGCACGGGCTTCGAATGAGGAAAGGGATTGCTCTAAGACATCTAGAGATTGTCCCTCTACATCAAGCCGATTGAAGTCTCTCTGTACGGCAACATTCTTTGGTGAGGTACGGAAACATTTCCCGCTACTCGTTTCAACAACGTAGAATTTGCCATTCTTGCTTCCCGTATCTGTAAAGAACCCCAGATATGCTTGTGGAAGAACGTGATGATTTCTGGCAGTTGAAGTCATTTTGATCCTAATCCCTGATCAATCTTTGAGTTATTGGCGACGGACCCTCCTAAGGTACCGCGAGTGCTGGGGCGATCCAATTGCTCCAACCGTGTCTTCGCTTTCTTGGCCCATTCCGATTCGGGATGTTCGTCCATGATTCGTTGATACAATTCCCTGGCGTGGGTAATGTTCGTCTGCTTTTCCTCAAACTGCGCCGTTTCAAAGAGGCGTTCCGGACTCTCTCCTCCACAGCCCACCATCAGAGAAAACAACAGCCCGAGTATGACCAAAACTATTGTCACACCATTTAACTTCTTCATAAACTTTTTCCTTCAGAATGAATCATTTTTCAGGGGTTTCCGCCTTTGGCCAAAACAAAATGGCCCAGCCTGAGCCAAGTCAAAGGATTTTGCTGTCGTCGGAAACAAATCCGACAAAGCGAAGATAGCCTTCATCCCTTCGCTCGTCGCCGCGATGGAGAAGTGTTTGCAGATATTTCTTGAACGTCCTCGAAGAACCCAAGTTGCTCGTTGTTTAGCGGTCGTTTGAAATCTGGAATGAGGTGGGATATCGCAGTGGCATCGACCCTTCCAAGTTCATGTGGTTCAAGCTTGTATAGACCACCTCCATACACACGCCCTTCACCAAGAAGTTGTCCAGGCGTCATTTTGTTGAGTATTTCCCAGATACGGCGGATTAGCATGGGCTCGGCTTTAATCCGGGAAGCCAGGACCGGCTTCGGATACATGGCAAGATAGACGTTTGCCACAGTGGCTTTTGACTTGTTCAGAATAAACCGAAACGGACGACCCCGCTTCGAGTCGCCACGACCAAGATAGGTGCAGACAATTGGAGCTGGTGAGCGATTTTCTTGCGCGTACCATGGAATGCGATTTCTGCAGATGTAACGGTCGGGTACTCCACGAGCCTTTCCTTCTTGGAGATATTCGAAGAGTGCGGGAAAGCGTTCCTTGATTTGTGCTTCTGAAAGATGTGAGTCCAGAACAAAAAGTTGACATTGTAATAGGGGCAACCCATCTGCGTTAACGTTAATTTCATTATCTTGTATATAACGCGGGCTTGGGAGGATTGGTTGGAACATTTCAAACGGAAGTCCACGAGCGGCTACATCTTCGGCTTTCAAAATAAAGTATTTGTTGTTTCCTGTCGCAATCCCACGTTTGATTTGGAAAAAATCCGACATGGTCGGGATGGAATGATTGGGACGGATATTTTCCATGGGGAAACGAGACCACTTGGATTCGTGAACAAGCGCCTCCACAGGGACTGTACGAACAAGCTTCGGGGTTAACAACGTGCCACCAAAAGTAAACGTCACAGCGTGACCTTCGGGAGGGACACTCTTTCGAAACCAGACGACCGCTGAGGATACAAGCGCATCGGGAAACTGGGAGCCCTTGGGATCGAAGCGATGGATGTGAAGTAACGTGACTTTGTTCAGAAGGTAGTGCTTGACGGATCGGCCATAATTAACATCCATGAATTCGCTTGGGATAAGCCACCCGGCAAGGCCGTCTTCAGCCATCCAAGCGTGAGAGAGACCGAGAAAGTAGCAGTAAAGGCCGGCAAGACCGCTAAGCTTCATACCACTGGTTTGAGTGGTGTGAAATTGCAAGCGAGCCTTATCGCCGCCTTGTAAATGATGGTGTCGGACATAGGGTGGGTTGCAGATGAGCAGATTAAACCATGGCATCGGTGTTTCGTTTGTGAAATCTTCCTGTTTAATAACAAGACCTGTATTTCCCCATAGCTGATTGGCTGCCTTTGCATAGCCCATGTCTATCTCAAAGCCGAGAGCTTCAACAAGTTGGTCCTGTGGAAAAACGTTCCGCAATGCGGAATAGAACGCCCCTGACCCGATAGCGGGATCGAGAAAATGTATTGCCTCCCGTACAGAAAAAAAGCGTGACGCGTATTTGAGTATGTCAAACGCGAGGGTGGGTGGAGTTGCGAATTGACCAAGACGGTTTCGTTCCGCTTGTGTCTTGGCAGCTTCGAGTTGGGATTGAAGCATGAGGCGTTGCTTCTCAAGAGAGTCGAAAGTGTTTCCCATGATCAAAGGCCGAATTTAGCTAAATCACCAACCCTATGTTCCCAGACCCAATCGATTTCTTCAGCCGCTTCATAACCGAGATACCCGGTATCAAAGTAGCCGCAGAGAAATAAGTTGAATTGCACTTTCTTGCCGTAGGTCGAGCGAAGTTGGGTCATTTTGACAGCCTCCTCTTTTCGGCGTTTGTTCGTGTTTGTAAAATCACCCGCTGATTTGGCTTCAAAGAAAATTGGGAAATTCCCTTTCTTCTTGCTCTTCCGCATGATGACGGTATCAATCGGGATATTTACCGTTTGGGCATTGCCTGCAAGCTTGACTGGTACATTCATCCGGAAGGAGAACGTTCCTGGTGACATGGTATCAAAACGCAACTCATCGGTTTTTGCATACTCGTAACCGTGCGCGATCAGCCATCTTTTCATTGCAGCCAACTGTCTCTTTTCCTGGGCGTTCCGAATAATGGGATTGGCAACTGCGCCACAAAGTCGATCTGCCACGATTGTCGCTGCTCGATGAATTTCAGTTGCGCTGGGGTCCTCAGGTTGTTGAAGCCACACAAAAATGTCTGGGTCGGCCATCTTTTTTATGATTCTAACGATCTTGGTGAGTTCAAGATCAATATCCTTGGCTGACATACGCGTAGGAAATTTATTTTCCAATTCCATACGCTTGACAAGATTGGCCGAGACGTCGGCAAGACCAATCAAGCGGTCTACTGCAAGAGGAGGACAGGTTGACATACGCAACGTGGAGAGAATTTCCGGATGCTTGCGGATGGTGACGGGGTGTATTTTGGTTAAATTTTCAGTAGAGCGAAGCGTCGCTTTAACATCCTTGGTGGTCTGAATTCGTGTGGTTCTAAAAGCTTTCGGCGCAAATGTCATGAACCACTTGTTATACATATCCACGGACTTCGCAATATCAGCTTTCCATTGATCCGGTTTGTCTGAATTGACTGCCACGTTGCCTTGAACCAGAAACAAACTGAATGAATATCTGGGGTATATCTATTCCCGCAACTCTTAGAAAAGAAAGTTCGAAAAGATTATAAGAGGTTCATTCTTTTCAATCAAAACATCTTTGAGACCACGGGAAATCTTCCGGAACTATTCAGAAAGCATGCCCTAAAGAATCAGGGCAGAAATCAAGAAGGCAGGTTGGTCAAGGCTTCTTCAACGTCGCCGAAAAGGGAGAAGGCCTTAAAGTCTCACCGTCGCATGAGCATGATCCATCGCCAGATGTTCAATAGGCCGCCCAGGGACGCCGCGACGTAGGTGAGTGCGGCGGCCGTCAGGATGGTTCGCGCGCCTTCCATGTCCTTCGGCGGAATATAGTGGCCTTGCTCGAGAATCGGCAGGGCCCGGCGAAAGCTGGCATCCCATTCAACGGGCAAGGTCACCAGATGCACCAACGCGCCCATCGACATCACGGCAAGCCCGGCCAGCAACACCAACAGGCCGCCGGCCGGTGAACGGGTCAGTCCGGCGACGATGGGAATCCCAAGCATGACGAAGGATCCGACCTTTTCCGCGCCCTGCGCCAACCTGATGAGTTTCGTGCGTTCGTGCAGCGGACCGTATCCGGTTCGATCCTGGATGGCGTGTCCCACTTCGTGGGCCGCAACCGTCACCGCGGTCAACGACTTGCCGTTGTAATGATCCGGAATCAACCGGACGATTTTCGCCTGCGGGTCATAGTGATCCCCGAGTTCCGTGGTCTCGACCCGCACGTGCGCCATCTCAAACCGGTCAAGCAAATGCCTGGCCAGCTCCCCGCCCGTGCCCGAGTAGTCCTCACGATGCCCGCGATGTTTGTTGAAGACCCATTTGGTCCACAACTGCGGACCGATCAACACGGCCAGGATCAGGAGCAACAGGAAAATGCCTCGTATCATTGTGCCCCCTCACCCTGCCCTCTCCCACGGTGAGGAGAGGGTTCTATAAGGCTATTCAATGCAATGGCAGTTTGAGACATCGTAGGTCGATGAGACCGGGGTAGGGATCAACGATCGTTAATCCCTACGTTAATCCACCTCGTGCGGGGATGAGCCCCATGGCTACGACGAGCAACTCACCACGATCTGTTTGCCCCAATCCGGCGGCGGGGCGGCATATTCGTGCATCCCGGGTTGATCATCGAACGGGTGACGCAGCAGTTCACGAAGGCGGTCGATCTCGGAATAGTCCCGGTGCCGGCTCGCCCGTTCAATCGCGATTTGGACCAGATAATTTCTCAGCACGTATTTGGGATTGCAGGCATCCATGAGCGCCTTGCGTTCGGCGTCCACGCTGCGCTCGGCTTTGAGCCGCGCGCGATACCGGTCCGCCCACCAGTCGAATCCGTCCCGGTCCAGGAACTGATCCCGCAGGTGCCCGTTCGCCGCGGGGTCCTCCTGGTTGAAGGCTCCAAGCGCCCGGAAGAAGTTCGTGTAGTCCACGTGGTTGCCGTGCATGAGCGCGAGTACGTCGCGCCGGAGTTTGTCGTCGCCCTCCCGGGTTTCTTTCAGTCCCAATTTGGCCTGCATCAAGTCCGTATAGGTCTGTTGCATGGTGGCTTCATAGATCTCGGGAGCCCCAAGCACGTCGGCTTCCTCCACCAGAGGTGACAGGGCCTGCGCAATCGCCCGGACGTTCCAATACCCGATATCCGGCTGGTTCTGAAACGAGTAGCGGCCATGATGATCGGAATGATTGGGAATGAACCCCGGGTTGAAATCATCCATGAAGCCATAGGGTCCATAGTCGAGGGTCAGCCCCAGGACGGACATGTTGTCGGTGTTCATGACCCCGTGCGCCCAGCCCACTGCCTGCCATTGAGCAATCAGCCTGCCCGTCCGTTCGGCCACCTCACGCAGCAGGCGCGCGTAAGGGTCCGGACCGACGACGAGATGCGGGAAATGTCCGGCCAGCACGTAATCCGCCAAGGTTTTGATGTGCTCGTACTGACGGCGATAAAAGAAGACTTCAAACGTCCCGAACCGGACGTGGCTCGGGGCCATCCGCACGAGCATGGCTCCGGTCTCCACGCTTTCCCGCAGCACGGCTTCATCGCTGCCGATGAGACATAAGGACCGGGTCGTCGGGATGCCCAAACCGTGCATCGCTTCACCGCACAAATATTCCCGTATCGTCGAACGAAGCACCGCCCGGCCGTCTCCGTCGCGTGAAAAGCGCGTCATCCCCGCACCCTTCAGGTGCAGGTCCCACTTCTCACCCCGGCTATTGCAGACTTCGCCCAGCAGCACCGCCCGGCCGTCTCCAAGCGGCGATACGTAGTGACCGAATTGGTGACCGGCATACAGCATGGCAATGGACTCACTCCCCGGCAGAAGGAGTTTGCCGCCCATCGCCTCATGGAACTCCGGACGTTTGGCTTCGTCCGGGTCCAGATCGATCAAGGCCGCTGCCAATGGATTGAAACTGACCAGATGGGAGGATTCGAAACCCGTGGGCATCACCCGTTCAAAGAAGACGTCGGGCAGCCGGGCATAGGTATTGTCGAAATTCAGTGTTTCGAGTTTCCGCACGTGCACCGTTCTTGAAGGAAGAGGCCTTGGGCAAGCAGCCTCTTCACCTGCTCCCCTGTTTTCTGCGTCAATGTCATGATCCTTTCTGCCGACGTGCTTCTATCATGTCCTCACAGGCTTGACCTGCGCAACTTTCACGACATCGCTCTCCTGACTTTACGTTCCCACCGGACACGTCTCTTCGACCACTTGCGAAATCGTTATGTATTCGTCAACTTGGTGGAGATCAGAGACACCATCGACTTCAAAGACACGGTCCGCCACGGCCGGTATTTCCTTCGCTACGCTCAAGACAGGCATGGTGCCCAGAATGACCCGGTGCGACCCTGTGCTGTGGCGGCCGCCGGCCGCCCATTCATCTCTGGCGAAGAGTTTGCGAATGAGTGAATGCGGACAGGAATGACAGAAACATTCGGCGGCACAACGCGATAAAAAGGCACAACGCTTGGATACCTCGCACTCACAGACGTATGACGACATCGAACGGAACGACCGGCGACGGTCACTCTCCATCGTGGTGCCGACGTTTCGCGAAGCCGCCAACATTCCGGCCCTGGTGGAACGCATATATGAGGCGTTGTCCGACAACGGTATCGAGTGGGAATTGATACTGGTGGACGACGATTCCAACGACGGCAGCGAAGACATCGCGGCGGACATGTCGCAACGCCTGCCCGTGCGCATGGTGACCCGCCGCCGGGGGCCTCGGGACTTGTCCCTGTCGGTGATCGAAGGCATTCGTCTGTGTCGTTTCGATACGTTGGTCGTGATGGATGCCGACCTGTCGCATCAACCCGAACACATCGTCGATCTGCTGGAGGCCCTGGACGACGACTGCGACATGGTGGTCGGCAGCCGCTATGCACCCGGTGGCGGCGTGGACCGTTCCTGGAGTCTTTACCGCGTGGTGAATTCGCGGCTGGCAACGTGGCTGGCCCGCCCCCTGGTTGACTGCGCCGACCCCATGACCGGTTTCTTCGCCACCCGCCGCAGCTCATTGCCGGATCTCCGGAACTTGCGGCCCGTGGGCTACAAAATCGCCCTCGAACTCATGGTGCGAGGACGCCTGCGGGTCAGGGAAGTTCCCATCGACTTCCGCGACCGCAACGTGGGGTTCAGCAAGATGAACTGGCGTCAGCAGATCAACGCCGTTCGCCACCTGTCCCGTCTGTACGCCTCGACGTTCAATTGTCCGGCAACGATGGTGTGTTTCGGACTCGTGGGAGCCAGCGGCTTCGTCATCGATATCGGTGGTTATCTTTCCCTGCAAGGGCTCGGCGTCGAACATCGCCTGGCGCGTGTCCTGTCCTTCTGGCCGGCAGTCAGTTGGAACTGGTACCTCCATCGAACGATCACGTTTCGGGATCGCCCGCGGCAGCCTCGTGCACGCCAATGGGTCACGTTCGTGGGCAGCAGTCTTCTCGGGCTCGTCGTGAACGTCGGGAGCTACGCCTTACTGGCCGGCTGGGTGGAGTTCTTCGCCCGCAACCGATTGCTTGCGTTTATCTGCGGCGTCGGTCTGGGCGGTATCGTCAATTTCCTGTTTGCCAACCTGTACGTTTACCGTCTATTTTCTGTTCCGACACGCAGCCCCGAATCCGGAGAGGGCTCAACGGAACCTTGACCCCGAACTGCACATGGCTCTCCCACGGAACCGGGAAACCCCATGAAGAAGAAAAGCCCGAAGCTGACGCGCCGTGAGAAACTGGCCATAGAGCAAGCGGCCTCGCAACAGGCGGGTCTGTCCGGCAGCGAAACCGGATGGTCATCGCACTCCCGCTTGTCTTCCGAATTACACGAGATCTCAAGGTTCACCGTACTGGGAGCGTTGGCGGTCGGCCTGATGATAGCCGTCAGTTACCTGCCGGTGCTGCAAGCCGGGTTCGTGTGGGACGACACGATTTTCGTCGAAGAGCCGGTGATCCACGCGTGGTCAGGCCTGTGGAGCATCTGGTTCGATCCTGCGGAAATCAAGAAAGAGGGACATTACTGGCCCATTGTCTATACGAGCTTCTGGCTGGAGCACAAGCTGTGGGGCCTGGCCCCCCTGGGTTACCACGTCGTCAACCTGGCGTTGCACTGGATCAATGCACTGCTGGTGTGGCTTCTGCTCGCGCGACTGGCCGTACCCGGTGCCTGGGCCGTGGCCGCGATATTCGCGGTGCATCCGCTACACGTCGAGTCGGTGGCTTGGGTCATCGAGCGTAAAGATCTCCTGTCCTCGCTGTTCTACCTCAGCGCATTCCTGACTTGGACGCGCTACGTGGAAGCACCCACCTGGCGCCGCTACTGGCTGGCCCTGGCCTTGTTCATCGCGGGCCTCTTGTCCAAATCCGTGGTCGTCACTTTTCCCGCGGCGCTGCTGGTGTGGCACTGGTGGCAACGGGGACGGCTCACCGCTCTCGACCTGCGGCGCCTGGCGCCGTTCTTCATCGTCGGGCTGGGCGTCACCCTGGGAGACCTGTGGTATTACACCAACCGGGAAGTGCTGTCGCTGGACTACTCCATCATCGAACGGGTCCTGATTGCATCCCGTGCATTGGCATTCTATGTCGGCAAGCTCCTGTGGCCCACGGACCTGATGGTGATCTACCCGCTCTGGGAGATCCGCGTGAACGACCCGCTGGGCTGGGCGTTTGTGGCAACCGCGGTGGCCGTCCCGGTCCTCTTGTGGCTGGCCCGTCATCGCCTGGGGCGAGGCCCGCTGGCGGCCATGGCATTTTTCACGATCACGCTGTCACCGGCACTGGGGTTCGTGGACTACGGCTACATGCAGTTTGCCTTTGTCGCCGACCGCTTCCAGTACCTGGCCGGCATCGGGTTTATAGCAGCGATCATCGGAGGCCTGGCCCATACTGCGAGCCGTCTGCCGCATGTGCCCGTGATGGCTACCGGAGCGGCGTTGGCCGTCGTACTGGCAATCCTGGGTACAATGACGTGGACCCAGTCCGCCATCTACCGGGACGAGGTCGCATTCTTCGGCTACATCATCGAACGAAACCCCGCGGCACGGGGCGCCTACATGAACTTCGTCAACGCCCTGCACCTGGCGGGTCGCGAGGAGGAGGCATTGGACGCCGCCCACAAGGCCGTGACCCTGTATCCGGATTCTGCCGAGGCGCACTCCAGTGTGTCTTTTGGCCTTATCCAGCAGCAGCGTTTTGCCGAAGCCGAAAGCCATGCGCGCCGCGCGCTGGAGATCGACCCGCGCCTGATCAATGCGAACCAGAACCTCGGTGAGGCGCTACGGCGGTCCGGGCGGTATGAAGAGGCGGTGGAAGCGTACCGCAAGGCGCTCAAGCTCGACTCGAACTACGCGCTGGCGCATGCCGGATTGGGCGATGCGCTGTTCTCTATGCAACGCCACGAGGAGGCTGTGGCCACGCTGGAACGGGCGCTTTCCCTGGGAATAAAGCCGAAGATGACGGTGGGCGTCCGGAATCGCATGGGCGAGGCCCTCGAGATCTTGGGACGGCTGGATGAAGCCGCCGCGCAGTACCAACGCGTGTTGGCCATCCAGCCGCTCCACCCGACAACGCTGACGAGACTGGCAAATGTTCGACACGCACAGGGACGCAACCGGGAAGCCGACGATTACCTGCGTCAATTACGGGATTCGCACCTCAATGACGCCAAAACGCTCCTGATGGCGGCTGACGAACTGCGCAAAAAGCAACGGTACGAGGAAGCCATTGACTTCTATCGTGCGATCCTCGACATCGATCAGGACTCCGGCAATGCCCATGCAGGGCTGGGACACGTGCAGTTCGCCGTCGAGCGCTATGAAGAGGCCTTCGCTTCGCTGACCCGTTCCTTGACACTGGAGCCGGAGTCGTCCGCCACCCCGATCCGGCACCTTATTGCAGGCAGAGCAGCACAAGCGTTAGATCGGGTTGCAACCGCGTCGGAACACTTCGAACGCGCAGTGGACCTGGACCCGGACAACTTCACGGCTCTGGACTATTTGGCTCTGATCCGTTTCGAGCAGAAGCGTTACCGTGAAGCCCACGAGCTCTATCGCAAGATGATTGTTCGCCAACCCGACAACGCGCAAACCCATGCCAATCTGGGCGCGACCCTGTACCACCTGGACCGATCCGCCGAGGCCCTCGGGAGCTTCAATCGCGCCCTGGAACTGGACCCGGACCTGGCCGCGGCGCGTACCGGGCGCGAGGCCGCCCAGGCGCGTCTGGCAAAACCCCAGGTATCAAAGCCTTGAAGAAGATCCGCGGAAAGAAGACCGGCAGGACCAGGGGCACCGAACCCACACCGGTGCCAGTTCCCGATCCACGACCCGGCAACGATGCCCAGTGGAATGCCTGGGCTCTCGCCGTTCTGGCCGTTCTGGTAGGCATCAGCTACTTCCCCGCCATCCGTCTCGGTTTCGTATGGGACGACGTGGTCATCACCACGCTGCCGGCGGTCCGGGAATGGAGCGGGATTTGGGACCTGTGGTTCGCGCCCGGAAGCGCCTACCGTCGCGGATTGATCGGCGAAGACCATTACTGGCCGCTCCTCTACACCACCTTCTGGATCGAGCATAAGCTGTGGGGATTCACGCCCGCGGGATTCCACGCCGTGAATATCCTGCTCCACTTCGCCAACACCGCGCTGTTGTGGCGCCTGCTGGCACGGCTGCGGGTTCCGGGGGCATGGTGGGCGGCCGCTCTGTTCGCTACACATCCCTTGCACGTGGAATCGGTCACCTGGGTGATTGCCCGTAAGGACCTGCTTGCAACCCTGTTCTACCTCGCCGCCTTCCTGAGTTGGCTGCGGTCCATGGCGACGAGCCGGCCATCACGCTATGCTGCCCCGCTGGCGCTGTTCGCCGCCGCCCTCCTGTGCAAGACAATGGCGGTGACGTTACCGGCGGCGCTGCTGCTCTGGTGCTGGTGGGAACGGGGCCGCGTCACGCTGGAGGACTTGGCGCGGATGCTGCCCTTCCTTATCGTGGCGTTCATTCTCACTGCGATTGACCTGAACATTTATCAGAAGGGGAACCTGTCTTTTGACTATTCGCCGGTGGAACGGACGCTGATCGCCGCGCGTGCGCTGTGGTTCTACGCCGGCAAGCTCTTGTGGCCGACGGACCTGGCGCTGTTTTACCCGCAGTGGGACGTCAATCCGGCGAACCCCGTCGCCTGGGTCGCGGTGGTGGCCGCGGCGGGCGTGGCGGCCATGCTGTGGCTGGCGCGGGACAGGGTGGGCCGGGGACCGCTGGCATGCGTCCTGTTCTTCGCGGTCACGCTGTCGCCCGTGCTCGGCTTCGTGGACTTCGGCTACATGAACATCGCCTTCGCGGCCGACCGCTACCAGTACTTGGCCGGCGCCGGGTTATTGACGCTGGCCGCGGGCGCGGCGGCGCGCGGTGCAAGCGCATATCCCCGCGCCGCGCGTAGCATTGCGGCGGCCGGCGGGATTACGCTTGCGCTTCTGGTAAGTGCGACCTGGCATCAATCCGCCGCGTGGAAGGATGATCTCACGCTTTTCAGCCACGCCGCGGCCACGAATTCGGAATCCTGGACCGCGCACCGCTACGCCGGGATGGAATCATTCAAGCAGAAGTTCGACGCACGGGCCGAAACGCACCTGCGCCGGTCCCTCGAACTTCGCACCTGGGCGCGCATGCCCGGCGCGATGAAACGCTTCCGCCGCGACATCTTCCGGACCATCGGTATGACGCTCATGCGGCGGGGCCGCTTTGCCGACGCGTTCGAGGCCTTCCGCTCCGCTGCCGCGGCGGACCCTGACGACGCCGTGGCCCACGCGGCCATGGGCGAAGCCCTGTTGCGGCTCGAACGACGTCAGGAGGCCGTGGCCGCGTTCGAGCAGGCACTGGCACTGGGGCCCGATCCGGGTATGGTCCCCGCCATCCGGCAACTCCTGAGACAGGCGCTCGCGCGCGCGGCTCGCTGAAATCCGTCCGGGCGCTGCTGTAAAACCCCTAAGAAACCTCTGATTTGCAGAGGGTCCCTAGCCTGCCCGACGCCAGATGCTTGCTAACAGGGGTCCCGTCACATTGTGCCAAATGCTGAAGATCACTCCGGGCACGGCAGCCGCCGGGCCAAAATGGGCCACCGCCAAGGCGACGGCCAGCCCGGAATTCTGCATGCCCACTTCGAGGGATACGGTCCGGCAGTGCCGAAGCGGGGCTTTCCCCAGTCGAGCCCCCCAATACCCGAGCGTCAACCCCAACGCGTTATGCACGATGACGGCCAGCACGACCAACCCCGCCACGTGGCCTTGACCATGATTCAATCCGACGATCACCCCGACGATCCATACAATGATGACCATCGACACAAGCGGGAGCACGCCTTCAAAAAACCAGGGGCTCGGTTGCCACGCGCGGCGAATGAGTACGCCCGTCACCACCGGCAACAGCACGATCTTCGTGACCGTCCACAAGAGCGGGAGCAAGTCAATCGTCAACCACGCGGACGCGAGAAGCCAAATCCACAGAGGCGTCAAGAGCGGGCTAAGCAACGTCGACACCGTCGTCAGGCCCACGGATAACGCGACGTCGCCTCGCGCGAGGTAAGCCACCACGTTCGACGCCGTTCCTCCGGGACACGACCCGACTAAAATGACGCCGAGCGCCAACCACTCAGGCAGGCCCAGAACCATCGCGATGCCCCACGCACCAACCGGCATCACCACGTACTGCAAGACCACCCCCAGCAGCAACGTCCGGCCTCCCTGGCGTAGGGCGAGGACGTCCCTGTGCGTCAGGGTCAATCCCATCCCGAGCATCACGGCAGCCAACGCTTCGGGGATCCAGGTTTTCCCGGAGGCAGCAGGATCCGGCATGAACCAGCCCCATGCGGCTCCGAGCAGGACCCACACGAGAAACCCGTCCTGTACCAGCCTCAGCCAGAGCGGAATGCGGCCCGTTGGGGCCGGCTTTGCCGGATCCGGATTCCCGGCAGATTGTCTCCTGAAATCGTCCATCGCCTTGCCCTTGCACCCAGCCCGTCATCCTATGCGGGACACCCCATATGCTGTCAACGCATTCGTGAACCGGTTCACATGAGGACGGTTCATTGTCAGGAATCAACGGGCTATGATAGACTTGCCGCGTGGGCGATTAGCTCAGTGGGAGAGCGCTTCCCTCACACGGAAGAGGCCACTGGTTCGATACCAGTATCGCCCACCATTTCACTATCCTTCACCGGATAACGCAGGTCGAGTTTGAAGTCTTTCCTCACCCGTTCAGCCGCGAATCCGCCAACGCCGGGACGCCCTGTCCCTCTCGTCGCAGTCAACGCGGCCGGACACGTTGGACTGTGGGGATTGGTCTTGTGTCTGACAACCATCCTTACGGCGTGCGGAAGTCCATCTTCACCGCCTCCCGACCCCATGCTCCCGCCATCGGCAAGTGACCTCGAACTGTTGGGAGCGACGCGCCTCTGCGACACAGAAGAGAGCGTCGTCAAACGCTGGCAGGACCTACGCTATCAACGGATACCCTGGGGAGGGGGAGCGCAACTGGAGCGTTTGCAACAAAGCGGCCAGCCCGGCCACGACCGGTTTTACTTCTTCGATGACGAGCAGCACCTGGTCGGTGCCGTATTCCGGTACAACCGGGGTCTCTCCTTAAAACCGTATCCCGTGCTACGGGAAACCTTGTCCGAACTCATCCCGTCGTCCACGTTTTATATCGATCCCACGAAGCTCCTTTCCCAAGAGGATGCGCGGTCCGCGGTCCTGTACCGCACCGGGGATTACACCAGCACGACCCAATACCTGGTGCTGGAGACTGATGGCGACCCGACGTTACTTGTGGCCTCGCTGGCAATCGATCCGTACGAGCAGCTTCTGTCGAGTTACCGCGAAAACTTTCTGCCGGGTCTCAACCGAAGCGGGTCCGCGACACCGGGAGAGCCTTCACTCGATTCGGAGACGGGTGATGATTTCCTCGGCCGGCAACAATTCGCCCGGGGAGAAGCCGCGCTATTCGGATCTTGTGGAACCGCCCAGCCGGCGATTGCCGTGGAAGCCTACCGGCAATCCATTCAGCATGGGCTCAAGGACGAGGGGCGTTTGGCCGAAGCCCACCATCGACTGGGCCTGGCGCTTCTCGATCAAGGCCAATTGGCCGACGCGCAACGCGAACTGGAGCAGGCCCTCTCACTTCGCCCCAATGCTCCGGCGATTATCAGCAATCTCGGCCGGGTCCTGGCTGAACGGCAACAGCAGGCCCGCGCCATTGAACTCTTTCAACGGGCGCTCATCCTGCGCCCGAACTTCGCCGAAGCCCGGTTCCATCTGGCAAACAGCCTGGAACAGAGCGACACCCGGCGCGCGATCGAAGAATACGAAACCTATCTCGCCCTGGCCGAAGGCATACCCAGGGAAGCCGAACGCATCCGGTTTGTCCTGGAGCGCGTGAAAGAGCTGAAGGGTGAATAAGCACCGTGAAATTTTATGCCGTGCGCAAGGGGCGCCGGCCCGGGGTCTACACCACCTGGCCCTCGTGTGAAGAGCAGGTTAAGGAATACCCCGGAGCCGTCTACAAAGCCTTTCCTACGAAAGCTCAGGCCCTTGCGTTTGTGGGAGAATCCCTTCCCTGTGCGAACGCCCTTCCACCGGGCGAGACCTTTCCGACAACCGATACCATCCACGTTTGGGTTGACGGGTCATGTCTGCCGAAGAGCAATGGACGTCTGAACTTCGGCTGGGCTTACGTCATCCTCGACGGCGGGCGGGAACTCCACCGCGCGAGTGGGCATGACGTACCTGCCGAGGCGCGCCGGCATCGAAACGTGGCCGGAGAAATTCAGGCGGTCTTGCGGGCATTGGAATGGTGCCGCGCGCACGATATTGCGGCGGCTGGGATCCATTTCGACTACCAGGGGTTGGCCAGTTGGGTGGACGGTACGTGGAAAACCCGGACAGCTTTTACCCAAGCGTACGCGGAGCGGGTCCGGGCCTTGGAGATGACCCTCACGTGGCACAAGGTGCAAGCCCATTCCGGCGAACCGCAGAACGAGTTGGTGGATCAACTGGCGAGAGCCGCTGCCCGGTCCTCACCGGGAAATCACAAAGTCTGAAATTTAAACCCTCAAAGCCACGTTGCGCCCCCACAATGACAGCGTTCGGCAGTGTTCCAAGGGACAGGATAGAGACAGAGGCGGTCGTGATGGTGGCACGGGTGGAGGCGATGCCGGCTTATAGTCTGCCTTCGCCTTTGAGGTATTTGCGGAACCGGTCCATGAGTTCTTCGCCGAGCACGCCGACTTCCGGTTTCTCCTTGGTCATGAATTCCCGGATTTCTTCGAGGCGCTGTTCGGCCTGGCTGTTGCCCTTCAGTCGTTTGACTTTCACCAACGCATCGTCAAAGGCGTCGAAGGTCAATTCCTGATACCCGAAACTTCTGATCCGCTTCACGGCTTTCATCATCGCTTCGTTCCGGAACTTGGTCAGGTGCTCGGAATCGATTTCCCGTAAACCGAGTTTCCTAGCGCGCCGTTCCGCTGCCTTGCGGATGCCGCTACGCACAAAATCCGGCGACGTGAGCAACCGTTTCCAGGCGTCGTCGGTCCACGCCACGGTTTCCTGCGGCGCCTCCCAGATCTTGAACAGCGTCTGTTCGTCAATCGTGGCCAAGCCGGCTTCCCGCGCCAGGTCTTCCGCGTCCCGCTTCAGCATATCCGTGACGAACTCCAGGGCAATAGGCGGCGAATCCCTGATTTTTTCCTGTAACATCGCCTGCGCCCCTTCGGTCCATTCCACCGGCGTCACCCGGGCTTCGGCCTGCTCACCCATGGCTTCGACTTTTTCGAACAATTCGACGTTGACTTCCAAATGGCCTCGTTCCCGCGCCACTTCTTCGGTAATTTGTTTAATCATGGCCCGCATGAATTCGGGTACGCTTTCCAACCGCTTGCTCGCTTCCGCGGTCCAGGGTAATTTGCCTTGGGCCATTTGGTCGGCCGCTTCGGCCATCCCGGCTTCTCCGCCCATGCTTCCCATCATTTGCCGTTTGAACTGGTCCAACAATTCCCCGGTAATCTCGCTCTTGCCCAATTCACGGGCTTTCTTTTCCGCCAAGCGTCTCACCATACCCCGCAAGAAGACCGGGGCGCGCTCAAGCCGCGTCAGGGCCTCAGCGGTCCAAGCCGGTGCCGTCAACGTGGGGTCAGGATTACTCATGTGTTGGCTCTTCCGCATTCAACAGTTCTTTGATTTCCTTCCCCGCCTTAAAAAACGGCATGCGTTTTTCCGGCACGGACACGGTCTCCCCGGTCTTGGGATTGCGCCCGTCCTTGGTGCGTCTGATGCGCAGCCGGAAACTTCCAAATCCGCGAATCTCCGTTTTTTCACCCCGCTTCAAGGCGTCACGGATGGAGTCGAAAATGCCATTCACCACCTTTTCCGCGTCACGGCGGCTGAGCGTTTTGGCTTTTTCCACCACTTTCTCAATCAGGTGTGCCTTGGTCATGACTCCACTCCTTGATCGAACGGCTTGGCGGCCTGTTGTGCTCGTTGCCGTTGCCCCCCACCAGCGCGCCGGCGGGCTCACGCCCCTTCGACAAGCTCAGGGCAGGCCCTTGGCTTGCTGGCTTCCCCTCAAGGGGAGAGTGATGAGCCTACAACGCCATGAAATACATGAGGCTCATACCCGTTTGCAGCGGCAACGCGGGCGTGTCACCGAACAGGGACCCGACCAGCCAATCCCGGAAGGAAAATTCCGGTGTCCTCTCGAGTACCGGCGGAGACCCTTTGATCCCGGTCATCCTCGCCGCCAGTTTGACCGCATCCTTCAAATCTCCGAGATCATCGATGAGGAGCACGTCTTTGGCTTGTTGCCCGGTCAACACCCGTCCGTCGGCCATGGCTTCAACGTCGGCGACGTCCAGCGCGCGCCCTTCGGCCACGGCTTCGATAAACTGGCGATGGGCATCATCCATGACCGATTGCAACAGGTTCCGCTCCTCTTCGTCCATCCGGTGAAACGGCGACCCCACGTCCTTATACCGTCCGCTCTTGATGACGAAGTTCTTCACGCCGATCTTGTCCATGAGTTCTTCAAAATTGGCCAATTGCATAATCACGCCGATACTGCCCGTGAGGGTTCCGGGGTTGGCCAGGATACGGTCGGAGGCCACCGCGATATAATACCCACCGGACGCCGCCACCGTACCCATCGAGGCCACGACCGTTTTCTGCTTTTCCGCCCGTACTCGTTTGACGGCATTGTAAATCTCCTGAGAGGCCGCGACTCCGCCGCCAGGCGAATCGATCCGCAGGACAATAGCCTTGACGAGTGGATCATGGCTATACGACTCCAACTCATCCACGGTGGACCGGGAATCCAGAATGGGGCCTTCGATCCTGACGAGCGCGATGCGCTCCTTGCCGACCGTGGCCAGTTCCGGTAACAGCACGTTCCCCGCCACGGCCAACGTCACCGCGACCACCACGACCCAGACGATTCGTCTCCACTGGGAAGAAGATTTTCTTGAAGGTCCGTCGGCCATATGGGTTAACCCAGCGTCAATCCTCTACGTCGTTTCCGCCGAGGTTGAACTTTCCTGCTCCTGGCCGGCGTCGCCCGGGTCGCTTGCCGCCCCGGGTGCCTGGCCCTCCGGTTCCTGCGGACAGTCTTTCACGCTCAAGGCAATTTTCCGTTCTTCACAATCGACTTTGACGATCTTCGCGGTCACCTTCCCGCCTATGGCAAAGTTTTCCTCCAGCTTATTCGCCCCGTCGGGTCCGACTTCACTCACGTGGATCAACCCCTCCACGTCTCCGTCCAATTCGACGAACACGCCGAAATCCGCGATCTTGGACACCGTGCCGGACGCGACGCTGCCCACGTGGTACCTCGCCGGGATGTCCGCTTCCCATGGGTCCGCGGTGAGCTGCTTGTAGCCCAGCGACAACCGCTCTTTTTCCTTGTCGATACGCAAAATGACCGCGGACACCCGTTGCCCCTTCTTGAACAACTCGGAGGGATGCTTCACGTGTCTGGTCCACGACATATCCGAAATATGAATCAGCCCGTCGATGCCTTCATTCAATCCCACGAAGGCCCCAAAATCCGTCACGCTTTTGACTTTGCCCTCGATTTGCGTGCCAACCGGATAGCGAGCCTGAATGACGTCCCACGGATTGGGGGCCGTCTGTTTCATCCCGAGAGAAATCTTGCGGCCTTGTTGGTCCACGTGCAGGACTTGCGCATCGATGGCGTCTCCCACGGCCACGACCCGGGACGGATGGCGTACTTCATGCGTCCAGGACATTTCCGAGACGTGGACGAGCCCTTCAACGCCCGGCTCCAGTTCGACGAACGCGCCATAGTCGGTCAGGCTGACGACCTTGCCGCTGACCCTTGACCCCTCGGGGTATTTGGAGGCGATGTTCATCCAGGGATCGGCCGTCTTCTGTTTGAGGCCCAAGGAAATTCGTCCGGACTCGCGATCGTACTTGAGCACGAGGACTTCCAACCGGTCACCCACGGTGAACATATCGGAGGGATGGCCGACCCGTCCCCAGGAAATGTCGGTGATGTGCAACAGGCCGTCGATGCCGCCCAAATCCAAAAACGCGCCGTAGTCGGTGATATTTTTCACGGTGCCTTCGAGCAATTGTCCTTCGGCAAGGGTCGAGAGCGTCGTTTGCCGCCGCTTGTCCCGCGTTTCCTCCAGGAGGGCCCGGCGGGAAATCACCACGTTGCCGCGCCGGTGATTGATTTTGATGATTTTAAACGGGAAGGTTTTCCCGACCAAAGCGTCCAAGTCGCGGACGGGCGTCAGATCGATCTGCGAACCGGGTAAAAAAGCCTTGACGCCGATATCCACCATCATGCCGCCCTTGATACGTGAGACCACTTTCCCCTGAACTTCCCGCTCCTCCTGATGCGCGACTTCAAGCTCATCCCAGATTTTCATCTTGTCGGCTTTTTCCTTGGAGAGGAGCAGGTTCCCTTCCGCGTCTTCACGCTGCTCGATGTACACCTGGATGCGGTCACCGATGGCCAACGTATTCAGTTCATCAGGCATAAACTGGTTCGTCGAGATGATGCCTTCGGATTTATACCCGATGTCCACGATCACCCTGTCTTTTTGAATAACCACGATCCGGCCTTCCGTGATCGTGCCTTCTTCAAAGTTTTTGAAGGTTTCTTCATACAGGGCTTCCAGTGCCCCGCGGTCCATTTCTTCAACGACGTGTGCCACAGTACTCATTCCTTGTTCCTCATTCCTCGGGCGGACACTCAGGTCCGCCCCTACACGATCGCCTCTTGGCAACCGTTGTGACGGGGATCGAGCCGGAACCGACGTGGAGGCTCAATCTCTCGGGTTCATGTTGTCGGTACTGCCGAATGATCCACGCCGCGCAATTCGGCAATCCGAGCCATGACGGTCTGACTGATTCGTTGGTACAATTCTTTTCCCTGATATTGTCGACATTCCTCTTGAAAATCCATGCACTTCCCAAACGACACTTCCACCGGATGCCGCCTCACCCATGACGCACCCATCGGGAGCACCTGATACGTCCCCTTGAGATACACCGGCACCACGGGACATCGGGCTTGAGCCACCAGCCGCCCGATTCCCTGTTTTCCCGGCTGGAGCGCACCGTCCGGCGTTCGCGTCCCTTCCGGAAAAATGACCACGGCCTTGCCCGCCTTGAGCAACTCCACGGCGGACCCGAATGCTTTGCGGTCCCAGCGCTCGGTCCTCAACGGAATCCAGCCCAGCCAACGAAGAAGACGACCGAACGGGGGATAGGGGAACAAATTGGCCCTCCCGAGATAAAAGAGGCGGCGCCGGACCCCGCATCCCAATAACGGAATATCCGCGTAACTCGCGTGATTCGCCGCCAACAACACTCCGCCCGCAGCCGGGACGTTTCCCGCGCCCCGCGTACGATAGTGCAGGAACACGCGGCCGACGACGCGAGTAAGAACCCACAAGATTCCATAGACCACGGCGCTCACGAGTGACCCGGAATCCACGCCAGCATGCGTTCCACCACCTGCTCAACCGTCAAGGACGAGGAATCAATCACCACCGCATCGGCGGCCGGCTTCAACGGCGCGGTTTCCCGCGAACGATCGTTGGTATCCCGTTCCTCAATGGCCAGCCGGACGTCCCGTTGTGTTTCGGGATGACCGTCGCGCACCGTTTCCTGGTGCCGGCGAGACGTCCGTGTATCGAGGTCCGCCTCGAGAAAAAATTTCACGTCCGCTTCGGGAAACACCCGGGTTCCCATGTCACGGCCTTCCGCCACGATCCCGCCATCACGGCTGTATCGTGCCTGAATCGGTAACAACCGGTCGCGCACGTACGGCAGCGCCGCCACGGCCGACGCCAACCGGCTGATCCCGGGAGAGCGCAGATACCCGGTGATTTCCTCGTCGTCGATAAAAGTTCGCGTCACCCCCTCGTCGAGAGACACGTGAAAATCCGTCGAGGACAAGAGCGTCTTCATGGCCTCGACGTCGGCACAATCGATGTCCGCTCGTCGGACCACCCAAGCGACCGCGCGGTAGAGGGCGCCCGTATCCAGATAAGCGTACCCTAAACGCGACGCCAACGCCCGCGCCGTTGTACTTTTCCCTGCCCCAGCAGGGCCGTCAATCGTAATGAGTAAGCCTCGCCTGTGGGCAAACGTGTCCACGGTCCCCGTAAAAGAACATTATTATAGAATTCAATGCGAAATTGTCAATAATTCCAACAGGTTGTCATGAAAATCCGGGAAAGACGTCGCAATGCAGCCGGTATCGAGAATGGTCGTTGGCTCGTCGCCTGTCAACGCGGCGATGGCCATGGCCATGGCAACGCGATGGTCGCCGTGGCTCATGCAGGTTCCGCCTTTGATGGAGGCACCCCCCTGAAGAATAAATCCGTCCGGGGTTTCCTGCATGGGAACATTGAGTGTCGTGAGTTCCGCAGCCATGGTACGGATCCGGTCGGTTTCCTTGACGCGCAATTCTTCGGCCCCCGTCACGACGGTCCGGCCTTCGGCCAGCGCGGCCGCCACGCAAAAGATGGGAAACTCGTCGATCATTTTGGGGACGCGTGCGGCATCGATGGTCACACCCCGCAGCGGGGCCGTGCGGGCCACCAGATCCCCCACCGGCTCACCGGCCTCTTCCCTTGGGTTGACAATCCGGATATCCGCGCCCATTTCGCCGAGTATGTCCAGGATCCCGGTCCTGGCCGGATTGAGGCCGACGTTCAGGATTTGGACCTCGGAGCCGGGAACCAGGGTGGCCCCCACGAGAAAGAAGGCGGCGGCAGACAGGTCACCGGGAACCGACAGATCTTTGGCCGCATAGGTCGGACGGCCCGGCAGGACGACGCGACACCCGTCGGTTTCGAGTGGAATCCCCAGATACCGGAACATTCGCTCGGTATGGTCCCGGGATTGCAGGGGCTCGGAAAACCGCGTCTCTCCATCGGCGAACAGGCCCGCAAAGAGGACCGCCGACTTGATCTGGGCACTCGATACCGGCGATTGATATTCGATGCCCCGTAAGGCTCCTCCCTGGATGGCCAGCGGCGCCAATTCCCCCCTCCTCCTGCCTTGGATGGTCGCGCCCATCATGCGCAGAGGGTTGACGATCCGTCCCATGGGACGGCGGCGTAGCGAGTCGTCACCGGTCAGGATCGAAAAAAACGGTTGGCCAGACAGCACTCCGGCCAACAGGCGAAGCCCCGTCCCGGAATTGCCGCAATCCAACTGCTGCGTGGGCTCCGCCAATCCGTTCAACCCCTTGCCCCAAACCCTGACCTGATCCGTTTCGACTTCGACGTTGACGCCCAACACCTGCAAGGCAGTGAGGGTATTGAGGCAATCTTCTCCGCGACAATAGCCTTGAATCGTGGCCGAGCCTTCAGCCAGAGCGCTGGCAAGCAAGGCGCGATGGGTGATGGATTTGTCACCGGGCACCCGAATCGTCCCACGCAAGGGTCCTTGCGGCGTAATCGTGAGCGTGTTCATTTCAGCCGCTGCCGCGATTCCCGAGCCTTGGCGATTTCGCGCTCCAAGCCCGGACCGTCCTTCGCTTGGATCAACGCCTTGAAGCGCTGCAAGTGTTTTTCCATGGCTTCGGTCATCGCCAGAAGATTGTCGGCGTTCCACAGAAAAATATCGCGCCACATTTCCGGAGACGCGGCTGCGATTCGGGTCGTATCCCGCAAGCCGCCACCGGCATAATCCAGCAGGGAACAACGATCGTTGTTCCCTACGTCGGTTTGTTGTTCAAGATCCACCAAGGCATTCATGAGTGCGAAGGCTGCGACGTGAGGCAAATGGCTGACCGCCCCCAATATCCAATCGTGTACAAAGGGATCGATCGACCGGACGAGACAACCCATGATTTCCCAGACGTGCCGCACCGTGAGGAGGGCCTGCGAATCGGTTTGCGCCGTCGGCGTGACCAGACACAGTGCATTGGTGAACAAATCAACGGACCCTTCCCCGACCCCGGACGATTCCTTTCCGGCGATGGGATGAGCGCCCACGAAATGCACACCGGCGGGAATCAACGTTTCCACCTGTTCCACCAGGGGGCCCTTGACGCTTCCCACGTCGCTCACGATCGTTCCGGGCTCCAGGAGGGAGCCCCATTCCCTGAGATGACCGGCATAACTTTCCACCGGCGTGGCGAGAATGACCAACTCCGTCCCCGGCATCGCGGCTTTGGGATCACGCTCAAACGTATCGACGGCCCCGCGTTGCACGGCCAATTCCAGATTGCCCAGACTCCGACCCACGCCGACGACGCGATCGGCCAGTCCCTGACGCTTCAGGATCATGCCCATGGAGCCCCCGATCAAACCGACTCCGACGATCGCGACTTGTCTGAAATGGACGGTCATGGTCTGAAGAAGAAACGGCGGGCTATAATTCTCTTCCCACGGCCTGCGCAAGGAGTCTCAGGTTGTTCATCAATTCCTTGAACCGACTGGGTTTGAGCGATTCCTCGCCATCGCAGAGAGCGCATTCCGGATTGGAATGGACCTCGATCAGAAGCCCGTCGGCACCCGCCGCAATGGCGGCCTTGGCCATGGGAGCCACCAGGTTCCATTTGCCCGTCGCGTGACTGGGGTCGACGATCACCGGCAAATGCGACAGGCCTTTCAGCGTGGGCACCGCGGCCAGGTCCAACGTATTGCGGTACTGGGTTTCGAATGTGCGAATGCCGCGTTCACACAACATCACGTTGCGATTGCCGCGGGAGACGATGTACTCGGCCGATAACAAAAATTCCTTGATCGTGGCGGACAGCCCCCGTTTCAGGAGAACCGGCTTATCATAGGCCCCGACTTCCTTGAGCAATTCGAAGTTCTGCATATTCCGGGCCCCGATCTGAATCACGTCGGCTTTTTCCAGGAACACGTCCGTGTCACGGGGATCCAAAATTTCGCTGACCACGGGCATTCCCGTCTGCTTTTTCGCTTCAACCAGGAAATCAAGTCCTTCCCGACCCAGGCCTTGAAACGAATAAGGCGAGGTTCGCGGTTTGTACGCACCCCCCCGCAGGATCGCGCCGCCCGCGGTTTTGACGGCATGCGCAATCCCCACCGTCACTTCCAATTTCTCCACGGCACAGGGACCGGCCATCACCACCAACCGGTTACCGCCTACCGTAACCCCATCCACCGCGACCGTCGAATCCCGGGATTGAAATTCCCGGCCCACCAGCTTCCACGGTGTCAAAATGGGCGTCACGCTTTCCACGCCGGGGAACACGCTGAGTGGTTGATGTTCCAGCAGGCGTTCGTCACCAATCACCCCGATGATGGTGCGCTCCTCACCACGGGACATTTGCGATTTCAAGCCCAGTTCCCGGAGTCGGTCCGTCACGTGGTCGATGTCCTCTTCCGTGGCGGTCGGCTTGAATACGATAATCATCGTGAATCCTTATCCATCGGCAAGGTCTCCAGCACACGGCTCAGGGCATCGAGGAATCGACGGTTCTCCTCCGGCCGCCCGATCGTCACCCGAAGCATCGACCCGGAAATGTGCCGGACGATGACGCCTTCACATAGAAGCCGGTCGAACACGGCGCGGCCGTCCCGGTGCGTGTCGAAATAGAGAAAGTTGGCCTGGCTGGGAAACGGTGCCAATCCGAGTGCATGAAGCCCGTTGCCCACCGACGCCATTTCCGATTCATTGAGCGCGCGGCTGGCGGCCACGTGTTGTTCGTCATCCAACGCGGCCCGGGCAGCGAATTGTGCCAGGGTATTGGCGTTAAAGGGATTCCGTACGCGATGCAGATAGCCGGTGATGTCCGGGGTCGTTATCCCGTATCCGATCCGCAATCCCGCCAACCCGTAAATCTTGGAAAACGTCCGTAACACCACCACCGGCCGGTTTGCTCGAACGTAGTCGAGGGTGTCGGGATATTGCGGATCCCGGACGTATTCATAATAGGCCTCATCGAACACGACGATCACGTCATCCGGGACGGCGACCATGAATTCCCGGACCTCATCGCGCGTCACCATGGTGCCTGTGGGATTGTTGGGATTGCAGACAAACACCAGTCGCGTTCGATCGGTCACGGCTCGCGCCATGGCCGGGAGATCGTGACGCCAGTCGTTCAAGGGGATTTCCACGCAGACCCCATGCCCGCCGGTCACGGCCAGCTTGTACATGACGAAAGTGTGGTCCGCCATGACGGCTTCCTCGCCGGGGGACATGAACGTCTTGACCAACAGGCTGATGATTTCATCGGACCCATTGCCCACGACGATCTGATTGCCGGATACTTTCCAGCGTTCGGCCAGCGCGCGGGTGAGAGCATGCGCCCCGCCGTCCGGATAGAGATGCACGGTCTCTTTTCCTGCCTCCAACGCCGCCAGCGCCTTGGGGGAAGGACCGAGCGGATTTTCATTGGACGCGAGTTTGACCGCATCGTAAATGCCCAATTCCCGTTCCAATTCATCCAGGGGTTTCCCCGGGGAGTACGGAACGAGCTTGGCTATGCTGGGATGAACTCGGAGAGGCATTGGCGACTCATGCGGTCGTGCTTATCTCACGTCTCCTTCACGAAAGCAGACCGGCGTCTCCCCTCGCGTCAGGAATGGACCGGATACGAACCAAGCACTTTCAAGAACAAACACCGGCTCTTCAGTTCCTCGATAGTCCGGCGGATCCGGTCTTCTCGTATATGGCCTTCGATATCGACAAAGAAGATATATTCCCAGGCCTTGCGACGCGAGGGCCTGGACTCGATTTTCGTCATGTTGATGCCGCTGGAGGCAACGGGCCGCAGCAGATCATAGAGCGCGCCGGCCTTGTCTTTAAACGACAGCATGACGGAGGTCTTATCACTGCCCGTCGGCTCGGCGCCATGCTTGCACAACACCAGAAATCGCGTGCAGTTGTTGATGTTATCCTCAATTCTCGATTTCAACACGTTCAGACCATACATGTGAGCCGCGAGTTCTGAGGCGATGGCCGCGGAACGAGGCTCCTCCGCGCACCGCTCGGCCGCACGCGACGTACTCGAGGCTTCCACCACCGGCACCGCATCCATGTTGGTGTTCAACCAATTCCGGCACTGCGCGAGGGCTTGCGAATGTGAATGGATCTTTTCCACGTCCTCGATCCGTTCACACTTGGACATGAGATGATGGGAAATCTCCTGCATGATTTCCCCATAGATCAACAGATTGGAGTCGACAAACATATCGAGGGTGTAATTCACCGCGCCTTCGGTCGAGTTTTCGACTGGCACAACCCCGTAGATCGCACGCTCGCGTTCCACTTCATCGAAGACTTCTTTGATCCCGCCGACCGGCACGTATTGGGCAGACGCCCCGAATTTGCCCAAGGCCGCCAAATGGGTAAACGTGGCAGGCGGACCCAGGTATGCCACGGTCTGCGTGCCTTCCAGCGACAGGGACGCGGACATGATTTCCCGGTACACCGGGCGAATCGCTTCGTTGGGGAAGGGGCCCGTGTTCTGACGTACCAGACGGTCCACGACGAAGGCCTCTCGCCCGGCGGTGTGCAGCAGGGCCTGAGGGTCCGCTTTCCGTTTCGCCTTGCCGATCGTGATGACGTGACGAGAGCGCTCATTGAGGAGCCGCAGGATCTCGTTGTCCAACCGATCGATTTCCTTCCGGGATTTGTCTATGTGTTGTTGTTCCGACATGCCGCGACCTGGGAAACAGCCCTGTATGATTGAGCATACGCAGACGCACCCGTCTTTGCAAGAAATCAAGGGCATCAGTCGGCTCAACTGCAAAGGATGGATCGAAAAAGACGGCGAAGGTCTGCCTGAAATTCGAAAACTGGAAATGGCCGGGAAAAATAGAGTAGTCTCACCTTCTTACTTTGCTCCGAATGACAGATTCGGGTTATCGTTGCCTCTTGTTTTCGTATCAGGGACTGAAAGGGTTGACGTAACACGGAGTGCACGTCTTCCGCATTGCTTTGTCGCCCTTTCCCATTATATTTTCACAACATGACGGATCAACCCATACTGGAGTTGAGCGGTTTCGATGCCGCGATTTTTGACCTCGACGGGGTCATCACCAAGACGGCAGCGGTTCACGCAGCCGCGTGGAAACACCTGTTTGATGACTATCTCCGGCAGCAGGCCGAGCTATCCGGGGAAGCGTTTCACGCCTTCGATCCCGTCAAGGACTATTGTACCTACGTCGACGGCAAGCCCAGGTATGACGGCGTCACCAGTTTTTTGGCCTCCCGCGGTATCACGCTGTCCCATGGAGACCCCTCGGACCCGCCTGAGCATGAAACCGTTTGCGGGCTGGGGAATCGCAAGAACGTCGAATTCCTGAAGATCCTTCATGAGAACGGGGTGGCGGTCTTTCCTTCGACGATTGCGCTCATGCGGTTGCTGAAATCTCTGGGTAAAAAAACCGCGATCGTCACGGCCAGTGAAAACGGCCGAGCCATCGTGCAAGCCGCGGGCGTGACGGATCTGTTCGAGGTGATGGTGGACGGCCGGGATGCACGCGCCTTGAATCTGCGCGGGAAACCGCACCCCGACACCTTCTTGAGAGCTGCAGAATGTTTGGAGGTCCCGCCTCAACGAGCCGTCGTGTGTGAAGACGCGCTGGCCGGGGTGGAGGCCGGGCGAGCCGGAGACTTCGGCCTGGTCGTGGGCCTGGACCGCGTCGGCCAAGCCGACGCCCTGTCTGCCCACGGCGGGGACGTGGTCGTCCCGGATTTGGAAGAACTCATAGTCCGGGATGAAGCCGGGATCACGTGGCGCAGCGCCACGGCCTTGCCGTCCGCACTCGATCGATTCGATGACGTGCTGGCACGGTTGGGGCAACAACCGGTCGTGATGTTTCTCGATTACGATGGCACCCTGACCCCGATTGTGGACCGGCCTGATCTGGCCGTGTTGGCGCAGGACATGCGGGACGTCCTGGACGCGTTGAGTCGTCAATGTCCGGTGGGGATCATCAGCGGCCGGGACCGCAAGGACGTGACGAACCTCGTCAACCTGAATTCGCTGATCTACGCCGGCAGTCACGGTTTCGACATTGCCGGGCCGGAACACTTCACCCTGTCCCATGAAGTCGGAACGCAATTTTCCAAGGCTCTCGATCACGCGGAGGCCATGCTCCGGCCTCTCCTCGAACCCGTTGTCGGCACCCTGATCGAGCGAAAAAAATTCTCCATCGCGGTGCACTATCGCCTGGTCGACCCCGGTGAGGTCTCCAAAGTCGAAGCGGCCGTCACCCAGGTCATGGCGGAGTCTCCCGATCTCCGGCGCTCGGCAGGCAAGATGGTCTTCGAAATGCAACCGCAGCTCGACTGGGACAAAGGGAAAGCCCTGTTGTGGTTACTGGAAGGCATGAAGTGGAAGGAGCATCACTATCAACCCGTGTATATCGGCGACGATCTCACGGACGAACACGCGTTTCGTGAATTGGTCGAACGTGGCGTGGGGATCGTGGTGGAACACGGCTCCCGCTTTTCGTCGGCCTCCCATGCATTGCAAGACCCCCGCGCGGTGAAAGAATTTCTTCTGCGATTGAGTCGTCACCTGGAAAGCCAAACGCCATGAGCGACTGGTCACTGATCTACGACGGATTCGACCCCGCGCGGGAGCGCCTGCGCGAAGCCCTGTGTACGCTGGGCAACGGATACTTTGCCACCCGCGGGGCGGCCCCTGAAGCCATGGCCGATGCCACGCACTACCCGGGGACCTACCTGGCCGGCGGATACAACCGGCTACAGACCGAGATCGAAGGCCGGACGATCGAGAATGAAGACCTCGCGAACCTGCCGAATTGGTTGGTCCTGACCTTTCGCCACCCCGGCGACGAGTGGTTCAGCGTCCAAGCCGTTGACCTGCTCTCGTACCGGCAGACCTTGGACCTCAAGTCCGGGGTCCTGCATCGTTCGTATCAATTTCAGGACCGCCAAGGCCGAAAGACCACGGTGAGCAGCAGACGGTTCGTCCACCTGGGTGATCCGCACCTGGCCGGGTTGGAGGTCGTGATCACCCCGGACAACTGGTCCGGCCCGTTGGAGATCCATACCGGCCTCGACGGCGGGGTTCGCAACACCGGCGTCCCACGCTACGCGGCCCTGAACAACCTCCACTTATCGCCTCTGGAAGCCTCTGCGTTCGGGCGCGACGGAATCTTCCTGTGTACGGAGACGACCCAATCGAAAATCCGCATCGCCCAAGCCGCGCGCACCGGCTTCTATCCCGATGCGGCCTGGGCAGACCTGCCCAGGACCCCGGTGCAGGAACGGGACTACATCGGCCAGGAATGTGCGGTTCCCATGACGGAAGGCCAGCCCCTGACCGTTGAAAAAATCGTGACGTTGTATACATCCCGGGATCACGGCATTTCTGAATGCGGAGAGGAGGCTCGTGATGCTCTCGTGCATGCCGGCAGGTTCGAGGACCTGCTCCGGTCGCATACGCAGCACTGGGATCAGGTCTGGCAACAGTGCGACCTGGGCCTGCAGGGCGGCGAAGGCTCCCAGCTCACGCTGCGGTTGCACCTCTTTCACCTGCTGCAAACGGTCTCGTCGCATACGATCGAGTTGGACGCGGGCGTCCCTGCACGAGGGTGGCACGGCGAAGCCTATCGGGGACACATCTTCTGGGACGAACTCTACATTTTCCCGGTGTTGAACCTGCGTTTCCCGGCCCTGACCAAGGCGCTGCTGTTGTACCGGCATCGACGCCTCGAACAGGCCAGACGAAACGCCAGGACGGCCGGTTTCAGCGGGGCCCTCTATCCCTGGCAAAGCGGCAGCAACGGCCGCGAAGAAAGCCAGATCCTGCATCTGAACCCCAAATCCGGCCGATGGGTCCCGGACCACAGCACGCTCCAACGCCACGTGAACGCGGCCATTGCCTATAACATCTGGGAGTACGTCGAAGCCACCGACGACTGGGAGTTTCTTTCTGGCCGGGGCGCGGAAATGTTTCTGGAGATCGCCAGGTTTTGGGTCAGCGCCACTTCATTCAATGCCGATAAGGACCGCTATGAGATTTTGCGGGTGATGGGACCCGATGAATACCACGATCAATATCCGGATGCCGAGATCCCGGGCCTGAACAACAATGCCTACACCAACGTTATGGTGGTGTGGATCCTGTGCCGGGCCCTGGAACTCCTTGACCTGCTCGCGGCGTCGGGACGGACCGAGGTTCGAGACCTCCTGCACGTCAGCCCCACCGAGATCGCCTTGTGGGAAGACATCAGCCGGAAGATGTTCGTGCCGTTTCACGAGGAGGGGATTATCAGTCAATTCGAAGGGTATGAGGCGTTAACGGAATTCGAGTGGGAACGCTACCGCCGGCAATACGGGGACATCCACCGGCTGGACCGGATCCTCGAAGCCGAAGGGGATTCCACGAATCGCTACAAACTCTCCAAACAGGCCGACGTACTGATGCTCTTTTACCTGTTCTCCTCGGAGGAACTACGTTCCCTGTTCGACCGGCTGGGCTATCCGTTCGAGACGACCACGATTTCCCGGAACGTCGAGTATTACTCGGCGCGAACGGCGCATGGGTCTTCACTCAGCCGGGTGGTGCACGCCTGGGCCATGACGAAGTCCGACCCGGAAGTTGCCTGGGAACTGTTCAAGGAGGCTTTGGGCGTGGACGTCTCTGACCTGCAAGCCGGCACGACTGCGGAAGGCATCCACGTGGGGGCCATGGCCGGGACGGTCGATCTGATGCAGCGTGCGTATACGGGGTGGGAAATCAGGGAAGGCATGCTCTGTTTCAATCCCTGCCTCCCCTCGGCAGTGGAAGCGCTCCACCTTCGGCTAAGCTATCGCGGCCATTCCCTTGAGGTGACCGTCACTCCGGGCACGTTTCAACTCGCCTCACGCCCGGGTCGCGCGGCGTCAATCCGGGTATTCATCAAAGACCAATCCCACACCCTCACGCCCGGGCACACCATCAAGACGATCCTGTAACCGATCCGGGCCTGCACCCGGAACCATGCTCGCCGGATCTCCTTACAATCGGCTCAACTCGTGTTCCGCCACGGCCGAGGAGACCGCCATCACCAGCCGATCCGTTCCAATCCAAAGGGCTTTGCCTCGGTCTTGTTTCCCGCAGGACGTCCGGGACACGACCCCATCGGCTGCCTCTTTCTTAAAAAATTCCTCTTTATAAACCGATAAGCCCGTTTTTCCGAACGTGTCAATCAAACCCGGCTTTTAGCTGCATTCTCCGGCAGCGGATTGGTAGAATGCCGTATTGCCGATCTCACCCGGCGTCCACCGACGTTGCTGAGCCGACACCCCATCAGTTGCACGTGAAAGTCCTTCCGGCGAAAACGGAGCAAGAGGCAGGCCGACGATGATACCACCGGAACCCCGAAACGCTTCTGACCAACACCTGTGTTTGGTGGATGGATCCGGTTTCCTGTTCCGGGCGTTCCACGCGCTTCCGGTGCTGACCCGACCGGACGGGACGCCCGTGAACGCCGTGCTTGGGTTCACCAACATGTTGCTCAAACTGCTGGACGATCTCCAGGCCACGCACCTGGCCGTGATTTTCGATTCAGCCCGGGAGTCCTTTCGAAACGAGATTTTTCCCGATTACAAAGCCAACCGCCCGGACCCACCCGACGAACTGATTCCCCAGTTTCCGTTGGTGCGCGACGCCACGCGGGCCTTCAACGTGGAATGCATCGAGCGGCCCGGTTTCGAAGCGGACGACCTGATCGCCACCTATGCCCGACGCGCTGAAGCGGAAGGGTTGAACGTCACCATCGTGTCTTCGGACAAGGACCTGATGCAGTTGGTGTCCGATCGAGTGAGCATGTTCGATGCCCTTAAGAACCGGAGGATTGGCCCCGCCGAAGTCGAGGAAAAATTCGGCGTAGGCCCTGAACGCGTGGTGGACGTTCAAGCCCTGGCCGGCGATTCCACGGACAACGTCCCCGGGGTCCCCGGCATCGGCGTGAAAACCGCGGCTCAACTCATTCATGCCTACGACGACCTGGATACCCTGCTCGCGCGGGCGTCCGAAATCAAACAACCGAAGCGGCGCCAAAGCCTCATCGAGTTTGCCGAGCAAGCCAGGCTTTCCCGGAAACTGGTTCGTCTGCGGGATGACGTGCCGACGGACGTGACCGTATCCGAGTTACGACGCCAGAGTCCGGACCCCGCCCAATTACTGGCGTTCCTCGAAGAACAGGGCTTCAGGTCGATCATGGCCAAGGTGCGACACCGGCTGGCCTCCGGGGAGGCCTCGGCCAGGACCGAAGAAGCTCAGGCCATCACCCGTTATGAGTTGGTCCAATCCGTTGCCGTTCTGCAAGACTGGGTAACCCGGGCGCGCTACGCCGGTGCCGTTGCGCTTGACACGGAAACCACGTCGTTGGATGAAAGCCTTGCGGACCTGGTCGGCATCTCCCTGTGCGTGCAACCCGGTCACGCGTGCTACATCCCGCTCGCGCACCGCCTGCCAGCACCCGCGACCGAACCGGAGAATTCCGCCACGAGGGAGGAGCCGCCTTCTCAACAGCGGGAACCGCTCGAACAAATTCCGCTCGACGCAGCCTTGGATCTCCTGCGGCCGCTCCTGGTTGATCCCTCGGTGTTGAAAATCGGCCATAATCTGAAATATGACATGGCGGTGCTTCGACGATACAACGTCGCCATTGCGTCGGTGGATGACACCATGCTGATGTCCTACGTGCTGGATGGGGGCAAGCATGGCCACGGCATGGATGAATTGGCTGCGCTGCATTTGGACCATCGGACGATTCCGTTCAAGGACGTGACTGGTACGGGGAAATCACAAATCACCTTCGACCTGGTTCCGCTTGACCAAGCCTTAGCCTATGCCGCGGAAGACGCGGACGTGACCTTGCGGCTCCACCGGTTCCTCAAACCACGCCTGCTGACCGAACGTATGGTGACCCCCTACGAAACCCTGGAACGGCCCCTGATGCCGGTGCTGGCCGACATGGAAACCGACGGCATCCGCGTGGACCGCGCGAAACTGGAAGCACTCAGCCGGGAATTCGCGGGACGCCAAGCCTCATTGGAGCAGGACATTTACCGGCTCGCCGGTCGCGCATTCAACGTAGGGTCCCCGAAACAACTGGGAGAGGTCCTCTTCGACGAACTGCACCTGGAGGGCGGGCACAAGGGGAAATCCGGTGCTTATGCCACCGGCGCCGACGTGCTGGAATCACTGGCCGCCGAGGGACACGAACTGCCGGCTACGGTGCTGGAATGGCGACAGCTCGATAAACTCAAACGTACATATACCGACGCCCTGGTCGAACAGATCAACCCGAGAACGGGTCGCGTGCATACGTCCTTTGCCATGGCCGCGGCGTCCACCGGCCGCTTGTCTTCCACGAACCCCAACCTGCAAAACATTCCCATTCGGACCGAAGACGGCCGAAAGATTCGTCACGCTTTCGTGGCCGAACCCGGACGCCTCCTGCTCTCGCTGGACTACTCCCAAATCGAGTTGCGGCTCCTGGCCCACGCGGCCGGGATCGACGCGTTGAAGCGGGCGTTTCACGAAGGCCTGGATATTCATGCCCTGACCGCAGCCCGGATTTTCGGCGTTGATGCCGGCACGGTGGATTCGGCGATGCGGCGGCAAGCCAAGGCCATTAATTTCGGCATCATTTACGGGATCAGCGCGTTCGGGCTGAGCCGCCAATTGGGCATTGCCAACGAAGAGGCCGTCGCGTACATGAAAGCCTATTTCGAACGATATCCGGGGATCCAGGACTACATGAACCGGACCAAGCAGTTCTGTCGCGAACATGGATACGTGGCAACGCTCTTCAGGCGCCGGTGCCACGTCCCGGGCATTCACGACAAGAATACCGCCCGGCGCAATTTTGCCGAACGCGCGGCGATCAACGCCCCGATCCAAGGCACTGCCGCCGACGTGTTGAAGCGCGCCATGATCCGCATACCCCAGGCATTGGCAACGCACAACCTCGACACGCGAGCCCGCATGCTGTTGACGGTCCACGATGAGTTGCTCTTTGAAGTCGATGAAGGGGCCGTCGAGCAGACAGCCGAGGCGGTAAAGGCCGTCATGGAATCGGCGTGTCTGCCCGCGCTACAGTTGTCGGTGCCGCTGACGGTGGACGTAGGCCAGGGCCGTTCGTGGGGCGAGGCCCATTGAGAAATTGATCACGAATGAACGGAAAGTTAAGAAAGCTCCCGGCATGAAGATTGCCACGTGGAACGTGAACTCCATCAACGTCCGGCTGCCGCACGTCATGGCGTACCTGAGAGAGGTGGGCCCGGATGTCCTGTTGCTCCAGGAATTGAAATCCACGGAAGAGCGGTTCCCCCACCACGAAATTGAAGACACGGGCTACCACGTCACACTCGTCGGGCAGAAAACCTTCAATGGCGTAGGGATTCTCGCGAAACAGCCCATTGAAGTGGAACAGCGAACGCTGCCCGGTGATTCGACGGATGCGCAGGCCCGGTACATCGAAGCCACCATTGGATCCGTCCGCGTCGCATCGCTGTATTTGCCGAACGGCAATCCGATCGATACGGACAAATTTTCCTACAAGCTGGCGTGGATGGATCGCCTGATTGCCCACGCCCGTACCCTGCTGGCCTATGAAGAGCCGTTGGTGTTGGGCGGCGATTTCAACGTGTGTCCCACGGACGCGGACGTGTACGACCCCGAGGGGTTTGCCCATGACGCGCTCTGTCACCCCGAGACACGCGCCCGGTTTCAGACCTTGTGTTACCTGGGATTCACCGATGCGATTCACGCCCTGCACCCGCACGCGGGTGTGTATACGTTTTGGGATTACCAGGCCGGGTGCTGGAACAAGGACCACGGATTACGAATTGACCACGTACTCCTCTCTCCGCAGGCTGCCGACCGGCTCGTCGACGCCGGGGTGGACAAAGACCCTCGCGGGAAAGAGAAGCCGTCCGATCATACGCCCGTCTGGTGTGAACTCCCCCGTCATACTTCAGACCTGCCGTGACAGTCTTCCTTCGTATCAAGTCAGCAACGCGTGCCACACCTTCGTCATGAATACGGGGGCAGGCGTCGTCTGCCCATACGCCTCAACGTCATGGGGAGTATGGAAGTTCGTCGTTCCAGACGGCAATCAGGGATGCGCAACCGAAACGGGCCGATTGGGTGTTTCCACAGGGATGTCGTCCGCTTTTCCAACCGGGGCCCGCGCCGGGTGGCGGCGTGTCAGCGGATTGTTTTTTCCATAGGGATACGGCTTAGACGTTGGTCCACGTCCGGTCCTCGATGCCCATGATTCCCCAAGAGGTTGAACGTCCCTGAGTGTAATCCCATCGACGACTCCATCAGAAGAAAAACTGATAGAGAAGGATGACCGGCGCTGTTTCATGGAAAACGCAAATGCGCCAAAACCAGGAACGTACTGGAGCGGGTTAATGGAAGGGTTGGCGTTGGCATAGGCCCAGGATTCACTTGCCTGGTTGTGGTCGGAAGAAAGTCGAATGTCTGTCGGGTTCCCTAACATGTTCCGGATTTCGTCCTTCGTTGTCACACCAATTTGAACGTGCTCAAGTTGCGTGGGATACGGCATGGCCTGCTCACGATCGGCCGCTGAGCCGGACAACCAATCTCCGGCTGTCGTGCATCCGGACGGAAGAACCATGAAACCTATCGCGAGTAACAGCATTCCCATGTCTTTCCAAGTCAAGGTTGTTTTTCGCACTGTAGGCTTTATCACTTCCGAGTTCAACGTGTTCGTCCGTTTTGAGTGAGTCAGTATTGAAACCCTTTGAAACTGATTCGAAACAATAATGCGTACAACACCGGGACCACACCCAGAGTCAGGGTGGTCGCAAATAACAAACCCGACATAATCGCCATGGCCATGGGTTCCCACATTGAACCGCCTCCCATATACAGCGGAATGAGCCCACCCACGGTGGTAATCGTCGTCAGCAAAATCGGCCGAAGTCGATGTTGGGCAGAGACGAGAATCGCCCGGGCGGGAGCAAGCCCATTTTTTTGGATTTCATGGTCAATTCGATCAATCAACACGATGGCGTTATTGATGATAATACCGGATAAAGAAAGCATACCCAGCATCGTCATGAATCCAAAATACAATTGCGTCGCGTGAAGACCAAAGACGACGCCGATCAAACCTAACGGAATGGTCAAGACAATAATGAACGCTTTTCGAATCGAATTGAATTGGCCCACCAGAAGCAAAAGAATGATCAATCCCCCCACCGGCAACTTTTCGCCGATGGAACTGTTTCCCTTCCCGGCCGCTTCAGCTTCCCCTCCAAATTCCCAAAAGTAGCCCAATCCCCAGGTTTTTTTCTCTTGGTTCAACCACGGTCCCAACATCGCGTTGACTTCCGTCGCCGTCGTCCCTGTTTCCAAGGCCGATTCGACCGAGATCGTTCGCAGACGATCCCGCCTATGAATCGTTCCCGGCTGCCAGAACACCTCGATATCAGCCACCTGTTTGAGCGGAACGGATTGACCGTTGGCCTGCGCATAGACGTTGATGCTTTCCAATTTGGCAATATCATCACGGACAGCCCCTACAGAACGAAGCGTCACCGGAATCAATTTATCGTCTTCACGGTATTGGGTAATATCCAACCCCGTTAAAAAGGCTTGAAGCGAAGTGGCTACATCCTGGCTGGTGACGCCAGCCCGGAGGGCTCGAGGTTGATTGACGTGAACCACCAACTTTTTCGATCGGCTGCCCCAATTATCGTCAATGAGTTTTGTGCCGGGAATGGCATGCAGTTTGGCTTTCACCCGATCCATAATTTCGAACAACGTATCGGTGTCACGACCCGTGACTCTCACGACAATAGGCGGATACGTGGGCGGCCCGGTTTCCAGTGGCCGAATCGTGGCCTTGAGGTCGGGAAACCGTTCCTGGCCAAACCGTTCGAGCCTCGGAATAATCGTGGAAAAATTATCCCGTGAGGTGGTGTTGACCAGAAGATACGCAAAGTTGGGACTCGCTTGAACGGGAGTGAACGGCAGATCAAAGCGAGGCGCACTTTCCCCAATAAACGAGCTCCACGTGACAATGCCGTCTTCCCGCTCTTCATTCACCATGAGATGGTGACGGATAAACGTTTCGACTTCGTCCACCATGGCAGCGGTTTTTTCGATCGGGGTGCCATTCGGAAATTCCAATTTGGCCGTGAAGGTCGGCTTGTCGTTTGCGGGAAAGAAATACACCGGTAACTTCCCGAATCCAATCATGGCCAGCAAAAAAATGCCACCCGTGGCGGCAAGACTCAGCCACGGATGCCGTACGCCTGACAACAGAAGGGTTCGATACCATCGATACACTGGGCCGTCGAACGCCGTTCCCTCATTCGAGCGCGTCACCCGTAAAAAGAGCGAACAAAACCAGGGAATCATGGTAATAGCCAGGAGCCATGAACACAGCAGGGTGAGCGTCACCACCTTAAAGATTGGGGCCGTGTATTCTCCAACGTTGGATTCGGCAAGATAAATCGGCAAAAACGCCGCAGCCGTCGTTAATGAGGAGATGAGAAGCGGCATTGTCAGTTCACTGGCCGAATCAATCACCGCATCCAAGACTCGTTTGCCCATGTTCATTTGCACCATCGTCGCTTCGGTCATGACGATCGCATTATCCACGAGGAGTCCCAAGGCAATGATTAAAGCGGCCAGGGACATTTGGTCGAGTCCGATGCCAACCACCGACATGAGCCATAGACTCATCGCCATGGCCATCGGAATGAGGCTGGCAACAATCAGACCGGTTCGCAACCCCAAAAAGATCAGCATGACCGCCGTGACAATGATCACGGCTTGAAGCAAGCTATTCGTGAAATTTTGAATTTTCTTTTCCACGACATCCGGCTGAAATTGAATCTCGTGAAATTCGATCCCGATGGGCAACGATTGTTGGGCCTGTGCAATCACGACCCGAACTTGCTGACCCAACTTGATAATATTCCCTCCTTTTTGCATGGAAATCCCCAAGCCCATGGCCGGTTCGGCGTTGGAACGCATGAGGGTGTCAGGAGGGTCGATGTACCCCCGGTAGACATCGACAAGATCCTCCAAAAACAGGACGTCCTTGTTGCCGGGCAGGCTCACGACGGTTCGGCGGATTTCTTCTACGGATTGAAAGTTCCCCGACGGTTCCAGCACGATTTGTTCATCTGCCGTCTGAATGTCTCCGCCGGGCAGGACGACATTTTGCGCTTCCAACAATTGTCGCAGTTGGGAAGGAGAAATCCCAAGCTCTGATAACCGGGCATTGTTATATTCAAGGAACACACGTTGTTCCTGCCCGCCGTAGATATCGACCTTGGCGACTTCGCTTTGGCGCAGCAGTTCGTCCCGTACGTCATCGGCGACATCTTGAATGTCGCGGTAATTAAATCCGTCTCCGGTGATCGTTAAGACAACGCCAAACACATCCCCAAACTCATCATTCACAATGGGACCGCGGACGCCCTCCGGCAACTCCTGAGCGGCTTTGTCGATTTTCCGTCGCAAGTTATCCCAAATCGGTCGCATCGTTCTGTATTGTTCCAGAATATTGACATAGATCAGTGACACCCCTGTTTTGGATTCGCTACGAACATAGTCCAGTTCCGGAATCTCCTGAATGGCTTTCTCCAGTTTGTCCGTCACAAGCTGTTCCACACGCTGCGGACTCGCGCCGGGAAAGTACGTCATCACCAACGCGGTACGAATGATAAAACCGGGATCTTCATTGCGAGACAGCGTGTAAAAAGAAGCAATGCCGGCAAAAAAAATAATCAGGAGGGTCACCGACGTGATGCGACTGTTTTCAATCGCAAATCTGGTGAGATTTCTATTCAATTCGCTGCGTCGTCCATCAGGCGGACTCGTTGCCCATCATGGATACGTCGCACGCCCGCCGTGACAATGCGCATGCCATCGGCAAGCCCATCGACAATTTCCAATCCTTCCGCGTGCAACGCCCCAATCACCACGGGCGTTCTTTTGACTCTGGCAATCTCACCACTGATGTTTGCAATCACATAGACATACCGGCCTTCACGATCTTCCCCAACCGATACGGGTGGAACAAGAATGCTCGCTTCGTTCCTCCGGCTTTCAAATCGAAACGTGACTTCAGCCGCCAACCCCGAGCGAAACCCGGGCACGCGCTGTTGCAACTGAACCGTCACTGGAAACGTTGTCGCGGTTCGACCCGTTGCGACACCGACCTTTGTGACAATTGCTGAAAACCGTCGCCCAAGGATGGCGTCAAACGTGACCGTCACGGCCATGCCATTGTTGACCCGAGCAATAAAGGCTTCCGGCATACTGACCTTGACTTCCAAGCGAGACCCGCAGACGACTTCCATCACCGTTTGGCCCGCCTGTACGTTTTCATTGACCTCCACGGGAACCGACGCCACAAAGCAGGTGGCAGGAGCTGAGAGACGCGCGTACCCCAATTGGAGACGCGCGAGATCTAATTCCTTTGTGCTCGATGCAACCTCTGCCCTTGACGATTCGGCAGCCGCTCTGGCCCGGTCCAAATCATTTCGAGAAGCATTGCGGTTCTCATAAAGAGCCAGGACCCGAGTATAATCGGCAGACGCACTTCTTGCCGAAGCTTTGGCACGCGCCAAGGCGGCTTCCGTCCGTTGCACTTGGATGCCATAGTCTCGGGGGTCGAGGACCGCGATCGTTTGGCCCCGGCGAATTTTATCGCCCACTGTTACAAACAGCCTTTGAATGGTACCTGACACCTTAAAACTGAGTTTGGCTTCCAATCCCGCTTGGGAGGTCCCCGAAAAAGTGCGGACCTGGTTGCTCCCCGAGAGAAACACTTGCTGAGAACGAACGGGGCGAACGAGTTTTTTCTTGGGTTCGACCTCTTGTTTCTCGCCACAGCCAATTGCCATTCCGATTGTCAAGACCATTCCGAGGCACACCACGTCGTGAAAACGGTTCATGGGAAGGAATTCCCTGGGGTTTCTTGCGACGGCGTCACTCCCGCCTTCTTAAAAAACGCGTTCAACCGAGTAAACCATGCGGCACGGTCCTCCTTATATAAGAAATAATCAAATTGTCCCACGGCACGTTGAATGCGCATAAAATCAATAAGAAATTCATACACGGCGGTCGCGGCGGCTTCATTGGCCGTCAACGTCGCATTTTGGCTATTGAGTAATTTGATAATATCCACCGTACCTTGAGAATATTGATCCACCACCAATTCCAAATTTTTTTGAGCCGCATGCGCCGCTTCCCTTGAAAGCCGAATGCCCGTGAAGGATGCCGCGACCTGAAACATGGAAGAGCGGATACGTTCTTCCACGCGCCCCACCGTGGCTTCTCGCTCCAAGCGGAGCGCTCGCAAATCCTCCAAGGCTTTGGTTTCCGTGGCTTCCTTGTTCCCCCCGCTAAACAAAGGAAAAGACAATCCCACTCCCACAGACCATTGCATGTCATCCTGCCCCGTTACCGGAGCCGTTGGCGGACTGGCCTGCCCCGCACCATCAGCGGCAAGTCGCTGATCCACATCAGCCTGCAATGACACATCAGGGGCCCAGTACGCTCGGCGGGCATTTAACGTGATGCGTTTCTGTGCCGCAATCAAAGCATTAAGACGCTTGATTTCCGGGGACGCGCTTAGCCCTTCTTGCACTTGAAAATCTCTGAACACGCTGAAATGCTGCGGAGTATCAATATAGGACAACAAACGATTGAGGTCATTAAATAACACGGGATCTTCCAAACTGGCTTCAGCCGTCATAAACGGCTCTTCGAGTGGACGATGCAGAACTCGGTTCAGCGAGACTCTCGCTTGTTTCATTTGAGCCTGGACCTCAAGGACCGCTCGTCGGCCACTCGCGATTTCACTTTCCCATCTAAAGACTTCATCCCGGGCGGCAGACCCCACGGACTCTCGAACACGGGCCAATTCAAGATTCGAGCGGGTCAACTTCAAATTGTCTTTTTGGATGCGCAAAGACGTTTCCGCTCGCAGGATAGTAAGGTAGGCAACAGCGGCTTCCTGAATCACATCCAAGCGCAATGCATTGCGTTCAGCCTCTCTGGATAATTGCGTTTTTTCTTGAACCGTAAAATCACTCCAAGCCTTGTCGGAATAGAGTAGCTGAGACAACCCTCCCGTCGACCGTACCGCACGTTCCGGGGCTGAACCAAAACTCGCCGCCGCTCGATCCTTATCAATCATCCTCACTTGACTTCCCATCTCAATTTGGGGAAGCAGCGCTGAACGCGCACGGCGCACTTCGGCCATGCCCGCTGCCACGCGGCGGTCGGCAACGGCAAGGTCAAGATTCACGAACACGGCTTCCCGAACGACCGAATACAGCGAGAGTCGCCTTTGGACATGCGCGAACTCTTCATGAATCAAATCAGCCTCAGTCAGCACACGAAACGTGGGCCACACTTCAACGGCCCGAGCCGTGGCCATATTAATGGTAAGCCGCTCGCCTTGCGATAACGCCACCAGCAATGTGCCTGCGTCTTCACCCAGCAAGATCCGATGCACATTAATGGCCACCCGGCGGGCAATCCGAAGCGTATTCGCCTCTTGGGAAATTGAAGCCAACAGGCCTCGCCGGACTTCTTCTCGACCGAATAGGGAAAAACTCGGCAATTTACGGACAATCAACCCCTGGACAAGAGCCTCAAATTCTCGAAGCGGCAAGCGAAGCAGCGGCGTCACAAGCACGGCTTCGGTCTCCGGAGGAATCGCCGCCAGGGCTGATTGAATGGAGGTTCCCACGGGGATGGGAATGATTGTCAGATTATTGGCTTGTGCCGTTCGTTGAATTTTAACGCTCAGTTGCGGAAGAGCTTCGAAGACGGCTCGATCGACAAGCAAGGCCATTCGCGTGAAAGGAAGAATTTCTCGGTACGCTTTGACCGACCGTTCAAACGAGTGGGGCAACGTCAGATAATTAAGATTTCGGACACCTGACGTGCCGTTGCGAAAAGGGATGCCTTGGAGTTCAATGTCAATGACAAACGGGGCCACAACCGGTTTGGGCAAAAAGGGTCGTCGGCTGATATCATGTGAGGCCAGGACACCTAACGCAAGCACGAGATCAACGCTGCGATCGGCCAGTAAAAAATCCACGGCTTTTTTCACGCCCTTCGCCGTCCAATTTCCATGCACGAATTTCCTCTTGGGAAACGTGACATCATACTCACCATTGGTGAGCATAAGGATTTCCTTGAGGATTAGCTTGTTTTTGATGACTTTTCCCCACCCATGGTTCTGGTGTGGGCCATCCGCCACAATGCCAATGCGCACCTGAGGCAATTGAGAGGCTCCAAGGGAAATGGCGGGCAAAGCCGAATTGCAGAAAAGGAAGCACGTCAGGCAAACGACGCGGAACAGCTTGCGTTTCCCTTCCGGATCACGGTGGGCTTGAGATATCCGTTTTGTTTGAGGTCCTACTAATTGCAGACGAGGGGCAAACGGGGACAACGTCATGGGGTTTCTCTTCCTCGCTGCTCCGCAGAGCCAAGCCATCGTATCGGAATTTAGAACGAAGCGTCAATTATCAAGAGAGGCATGCAACCCAGTCGCAGGGCGTCACGTCTTCACGGGCCGTCCACCTCTGCAGAATGGGCGACGATGGCACCGGCTTCCTGCATGGCCTCCAGCGCTCGCTCGGCATCTCCGGATTCCACGTCGATGCCGCGCACGCCGTCCCTGAAGACCACGACGCGAAACCCCAGCCGGCAGGCATCCAAGACCGTTTGTTTCACGCAATAGTCCGTGGCCAGACCAAGCACGTACAGGGTCTGCGCGCCCAAATCTTCAAGGCGCTCGTCCAATGTCGTCCCGTCAAACCCGGAATAGGCTTCCTGTTTCGGGTTGGTGGCGCCGGACACAATCAACGTGCCGGGAGGCATTTTCAAATCCGGATGAAATTGGGACCCCAATGAGCCTTGCACGCAATGCGGCGGCCATGGTCCGCCTTGTTCCTGAAAGGAACAGTGGTTGGAGGGATGCCAATCCCTCGTAGCGACAATGCCAAAGCCCTGTGCGGCAAACGATCGAATCCATTCGTTGGCCACGGGGATGACGTGGTCCCCTTCAGGAACCGGCAACGCTCCGCCAGGACAAAAGTCGTTCTGCAGATGCACCAACAGGAGCACGGTCTTCCGGTCCGGCTGAGGAACCGAGGCGCGATTCTTTCGCTCGGTTTGCGATTTGGTGATTTTCATGTCGCGCGTCTCATGGGTGCGACGGTATCGTCATCCGGGTCTGTGTTGGAGGGGGCGGCCTGAGCCTGTCCTGAGCTTGTCGAAGGATGCCGTCCCGAAGTTGATCATTCCCCCCTCACCCCGGCCCTCCCCCTCATTGGAGCGAGGGGGTCTATTTACGCCACGATTTCCGTGCCGATTCCCTTGTCCGTGAAAATCTCCAGTAACACGGCGTGCTCGATCCGGCCATCGATAATATGGGCCTTTTGCACGCCGGCTTCGATGCCGGTCAAACAGGCCCGCACCTTGGGCAGCATGCCTTCGCTGATCGTGCCTTTCTTCACCATGCGTTCGACGTCTTTTCGGGAAACCGTGGGGAGGTGCCGGTTGTTGGCACCGCGAATGCCCCGCACGTCGGTGAGCATCAACAGCTTTTCCGCTTTCAACGCACCGGCCACGGCACCGGCCACAAGGTCGGCATTGATGTTATGTGGTTTACCTTTGCGATCGACGCCAATGGGGGCGATGACCGGGATCAGATTTTCCTGCTGCAATTTCGTGATCAACTGCGGTTCGATTCGATCGACTTCCCCCACAAAACCATATTCTTCCTCCGCCTGACCGTGAGGCTCATGACTCAACCCTTGCGACCAGGCCTTTGCGGAAAACGGTTTGCACACAATGAACTGTGCGTCCTTTCCGGTGATCCCGACGGCTTTTCCACCGTGTTGATTGAGCAACGTCACGATTTCCTTGTTGATCTTTCCACCCAGGACCATTTCGACCACGTCCATGGTGGCTTGATCCGTTACCCGAACGCCTCGTTTGAAGGTCGGCTTCATGCCCAACCGGGCCAGCATGTGATCAATCTGCGGTCCGCCCCCATGCACGATCACGGGATTGAGTCCGACGTATTTCATCAGCACCACGTCTTCGGCAAAGCCGTCTTTCAGTTCATCCTGAACCATGGCCTTGCCACCGTATTTGATGACAATGGTCTTCCCCGCAAACGTCCGGATGTAGGGGAGCGCCTCGACAAGGACGTCGGCTTTTTTGATCAGCCTGTTCATGGTTGGGTGTCCGGAGTCACGAATGCGTTGACCAATTCCTCCCCACCCCCTCCTTCAAGGGGCGAGAGGGTCGCTCACAGGATGTACCGGCTCAGGTCCTGATCCTTCACGATTTCCTTTAAATGCTCGTGCACGTAGGGCGCATCGATCACCACTTTTTTCTCTTGCAGGTTCTGCGCCTCAAAGGACACGTCTTCCAGCAACCGCTCCACGATCGTGAAGAGCCGGCGCGCGCCGATGTTTTCCGTTCGATCGTTGACCTCGACGGCGATAGCCGCAATGGCTTCAATGCCTTCCCGTGTAAAGTCGAGCGTAATGCCTTCGGTTTCCATCAAGGCCTGATATTGTTTGACCAAGGCATTCCGGGGTTCCATCAGGATGCGCACCAAGTCCCCCTTGGTCAAGGGTTCCAACTCTACCCGAATGGGGAACCGGCCCTGCAACTCGGGAATCAAATCAGTCGGCTTGGCCACGTGAAACGCTCCGGCGGCAATAAACAGGACATGGTCGGTCTTCACCGGCCCGTATTTGGTATTGACGGTGGCCCCTTCGACAATCGGCAGCAGATCCCGTTGTACGCCCTCCCGCGACACGTCGGGCCCCATGTGTTTTTCCCGGCCTGCGATTTTATCGATTTCATCCAAAAAGACGATGCCGGATTGCTCGACCCGCTCGATGGCGTCGCGCGTTACCTCGTCCATGTCAATCAGTTTTTGCGCTTCCTCCTGGGCAAAATATTTCAGGGCATCGGGAATTTTCATGACCCGGTTTTTCTTTTTCCCGGGCATCAACCCGCCCAACATGTCGCGCAGGTGATGTTCGAGTTCTTCCATGCCTCCCACGTTGGAGATAATCCCGACCGGCAGCCCGCGCTCCTTGATCTCGATTTCCACGGTCCGGTTATCCAGCCGGCCTTCCCGTAATTGCTTGCGCAGCTTTTGTCGCGTGTTGTCACCCGACGCCGGTTGCCCCGGTTCAGTCTCCTGCCCCTCCGCGGTTCGAGACGCACTCGGAGGAAGCAACAAGTCAAGCACGCGATCTTCGGCCATGTCTTCGGCCTTCCGTTCGACTCGCTGCAGCGACGAACTTTTCACCAGGTTGACCGACTGTTCGGTGAGGTCGCGGATGATCGATTCCACGTCGCGTCCCACGTATCCCACTTCGGTAAATTTCGATGCTTCGACTTTAAGGAACGGGGCATCGGCCAGTTTGGCCAATCGCCTGGAAATCTCCGTTTTACCCACACCCGTCGGCCCGATCATGACGATGTTCTTCGGGAAAATTTCTTCACGCAGTTCCGGGCTGAGTTGCTGGCGACGCCATCGATTCCGCAAGGCGATGGCCACCATCCGTTTGGCGTCGCGTTGTCCGATCACGTATCGGTCGAGGACTTCGACGATTTCGCGAGGAGACAAGCTATCGAGTTTCACCGCCGGGGACTCGAGATTCATGAGGATGCCTTCAATGCTTCAATCACAATTTCCTGATTCGTGTAGATATCGATGCCGCCGGCAATGCGCATGGCCTGGTCGACGATTTCCATCGACGTCAAGGAAGAATGGTCCACCAGTGCGCGAGCCGCGGCCAGCGCATACGGTCCGCCTGACCCGATGGCGAGGATTCCGTCTTCCGGTTCCACGACGTCGCCCGTACCGGAAATGAGAAAGGACCGGTCCACGTCGGCGACGGCCAGCAGCGCTTCGAGGCGACGCAGCACGCGATCCGTCCGCCAGTCTTTCGCCAACTCGACCGCGGCCCTGGTCAGATTGCCCCGATATTCTTCCAATTTCTCCTCGAATTTTTCAAATAGGGTAAAGGCGTCCGCCGTGGCTCCGGCAAAGCCCGCGACGACCTGATCGTGATGGAGACGGCGGACCTTGCGGGCATTGGCCTTCATCACGGTGGTCCCGACTGTCACCTGACCGTCGGACCCCATGGCCACCGTTCCGTTTCGACGAACGGACAGAATCGTGGTGGACCGGATCTTCATGGAGATTTCCTCGGGGTGGCGGGCTTTGCCGCCTTCACGTTTCCGGACCGCGGATGGGCCTGATCGTACACTTCCATCAACCTGTCCGTGGCGAGGTGTGTGTATTTCTGGGTGGTGGCCAGCGACGCGTGTCCGAGCATTTCCTGGATGACCCGGAGGTCGGCCCCCTCGTCCAATAAATGCGTGGCATAGGAATGCCGAAAGGTATGCGGGGTCACGGTCCCAACCTGCAAGCGGTCGGCGTAACGCCGGACGAGCCGCTCCACGCTCCGGACCGACAACCGGCCGCCTCGATGGTTTCGAAAGACCGGACCATCAGCCGGCTTCACCATGAGGGGCGAAGCCGTGGTCTTGGCCGCTGCCGGGGTCGCACGGAGCGGTGTCGCCGCAAGATAGTCCCGAATGGCCTCGACCGCCACCTGACCGACCGGCACGAGACGTTCTTTTTTGCCTTTGCCTTTCAACCGCACCATCCCTTCATCAAGACTCAGATCGCTCCAATTCACCCCCACCAACTCGCTCACCCGCGCGCCCGTCGAGTAGAGGGTTTCCAGAATAGCCTGATCCCTGGCGGAGCAGGTCTTCTCATCGGCACCGGGAGACTCAAGCACCCGTTCCGCCTCGTCTTTCGTGAGGACGCGGGGCAAACGTTGTCCCAGCCGAGGAGAACGGACGTTTGCAACGGGATTGCTCGGCACCTCCCCGCGGCGGTGCAAAAATTTGAAGAAGCTGCGTAGCGTTGCAAGCTTCCGCGCCTGCGACGACTTTTTCTCATTCCGCCCGGCCAACCATACCAGAAACCGGCGAACCAGGGATGCGTCGACCCCGGCCGGTGCCGGCACCACCTCCGTGACCGTTTTGAGAAAGGCCACAAATTGTCGCAAGTCCGAGTGATAACTGCGAATCGTTTCCCGGGACGCACCACGCTCCAGGTCGAGATAGGTCAGGAAAGTGCGGACTGCTGTTTCCATGTTTGCCACTCTTTAATGGCCCGCTCGCGGATCATGCGACGCTTTCGTTCTTTATCCCGCACGTTCACGGGAAGGGGCGGAAACAGGCCGAAATTCGTATTCATGGGCTGAAAATGCCTGGCGTCGCTGGTCGTAATATAATGCAGCAACGCCCCATGCGCCGTGGCCACGGGAGGCGTCACCAACGGCAAATCGGCCAACACCCGGCCGGCGTTGATGCCCGCCAAGCCGCCGGTTGCGGCACATTCCACGTAACCTTCCACTCCGACAATACAGCCCGCCAGCCACGTGGTCCCGGACGCCTTCAGTTGCAACGTGTTCCGCAACACGGCAGGAGAGTTCACAAAGGTGTTCCGATGTACGCTGCCATAGCGGAGAAACGCCGCCTGTTCGAGACCCGGAATCATCCGAAACACGCGTTTTTGCTCCGGGTAGGTCAGCTTGGTTTGAAACCCTACCATGTTATAACACGAACCATGACGATTTTCCGCACGCAATTGGAGTACCGCGTATGGTCGGACCCCGGTGCGCGGGTCCACCAACCCGACGGGTTTCATCGGACCGAAAGTCAACGTCTGCTTTCCGCGTTCCGCCATGGCTTCAATCGGGAGACACCCTTCAAAGTAGGGAACGCGTTCAAAGTCCTTCGGTTGCACTTTGTCCGCGGCCATCAATGCCTCGTAAAAGGCCGAATATGTTTCTTCATCCATCGGACAATTCAGGTAATCCGCACTGCCTTTCTCATAGCGAGACGCCCGGAACACCTTGTCCATGTCAATAGACTCGGCATCGATGATCGGGGAAATCGCATCGAAAAACGCCAGGTTCGTCTTGTGGGTCAGCGCGGTCAGAGCCTGTGCCAGGCTCTCGGACGTCAAGGGACCCGTGGCCACGATGCACAGGGCATCCGCGGGGATCTCTCGAATCTCTTCGCGAATGATCCGGATGTTCGGGTGGGATTCCAGCGTCCGTGTGATTTCGCGCGCGAAGATCTCGCGGTCCACGGCCAGCGCCGCTCCCGCGGGCACACGGGCCGATTCCGCCGCCTGCATGACCAGCGAATTGAGCAGCCGCATCTCTTCCTTCAAAATGCCGGGCGCGCTAAGGGGATCCGCGGACCCCAACGAATTCGAGCACACGATTTCCGCCAACTGATCGGTCTTGTGTGCCTCGGTTCCTTGCTTGGGTCGCATCTCGTACAGGGTGACCCGCGCGCCGCGTTCCGCCGCCTGCCACGCCGCTTCCGACCCCGCCAGTCCTCCACCTATGACCACCACGTCACCGCGCATCATGCGTTGATTCTCCTGCTGAGCCGAAAGAGTGGCATTCTAGGGACCACAATAAAAACCCGTCAAGAAAGACCGCCTGAAAGACCAACCGACTTGAGCATCCGACAAGCCGGACGAAACCATTGGACGCATGCCATCATAGGTTTTGGCTTCGGCATTCCTTGAACGCATGTTTTTATTGCTATTATCAAGATGATACCGTACCTTGGGAAACTTCGGCTAGGAATGAAGCGGGAATACGTCTGACCAAACTTCACGCACCGTTTTCGTGAGTGACGAAGGAAAGGAAGAGAGAAAACACATGGCTGATCACTTCGGCGAAAAAGGAGGTACGCCGTCCGCCTCGCCGAAGTATGAGTCAGAGGCGGGCCATGAGGCGCATGACGGCCTCCGGATGGCGCCCGACCTCATGCTCGATCTTGCACGCCGGGCCGCGGAACTTCTGGTGGAGCGAATCGAGGGCCTGCCCAAGGAAAGCGCCTGGGAAGGCGATTTCCAGCAGATCCTGGCGGACCGACTCATGGAGGATCCTCCTGAGCACGGACGGCCGGCAGAGGAGGTCCTGGAGCGAGCCGCCCGTGAGATCCTCCCGTTCACGCTACGGCTCGATCATCCCCGTCAATTCGCGTTTATCCCGACGGCGCCCACGTGGCCAGGCGTGCTGGCCGACTTCATGGCCGCCGGATATAACGTCAACCAATGCACCTGGCTGACTTCGAGCGGTGCGAGCCAGCTCGAACTGGTCGTCATCGACTGGATCCGGCGCTGGCTCGGCTATCCGGAGAGCGCCGGCGGGCTGTTGACGAGCGGGGGATCGGCGGCCAGCCTCGACGCGTTCGTCGCGGCACGGGAAGGCGCGGGCCACCCGGAACGTCCGACGGTGTACATGAGCGACCAGAGTCATAGCGCACACCTCCGCGCAGCCAGGATTATCGGCGTGCGACCTGAATGCATACGGCTCATTCCATGCGATGAACGCTTCCGCCTGGACGTGGAAGCCCTCGACCGCGCCGTGGCCGAAGACCGCGCCGCCGGCCTGAATCCCGTCACGGTCTGTGCCAACGCCGGAGCCAGCAGCACCGGCGCCATCGATCCGCTCGAGCAGATCGCCGACTTCTGCGAGGCGGAGGGCATCTGGCTGCACGTCGACGGCGCCTACGGCGGTTTCGCGACGGTGACGGAGAAGGGCAAGGAACTCCTGCGCGGCATCGAGCGCGCCGACTCGGTGAACCTGGATGCGCACAAATGGTTCTTCCAGCCTTACGAG